>SVRW01000005.1 GCA_015064625.1 Oscillospiraceae bacterium
TCCAAGGTGGTGTTCTCGCATATCCATTATAACACATAGTTTAAATTCTGACGAGTACTTTTTCTGTTTTCCTGACATAAAAATATGCACCTCCAAAAGTGTCTAACTTTTGGGGTGCATATCATTTTTGGGGTCTCGGGGTCTTTTTTTAAAAAGACCCTGAGTTAAAAATCTCCAAGAGATTCGGAAAGGGTATAATATTCCTCCAAAAGCTCTAAAAGACTTTCTTCCAAGGAATCTTTTTCCGTGGTAGCTTCTTCTAATTTAACGTAATCCGTTGCATATTCGGTGGATATTTTTTCTTCAAGAAATTTAATTTTTTCTTCCGTTTCGGGAATAAGCTTCTCCAAAAGCTTGAAGCGTTTTTCATCTCTCTGCTTCTGATTGCGTTGCTTCTTTGCGTTTTCGTATGCGCTGTTTGCGGGCTTTTCCTTCACTTGAGCAAATTCTTCCTTGAAGAAGGATTGGCGAAGGTTCAAATATCTTTCATAATTCTCTGCGAAATAATGAAAGGAAGTTTCGTAAGCGTTTTTGTTTATCTCTAAAATATGAGTTGCAAGAGATTTTATAAAATATCTGTCGTGTGAAACACAAAGGACGGTTCCGCTATATTCGGAAAGAGCGGTTTCCAGAATTTCTCTTGATGGGATATCTAAATGGTTTGTAGGCTCGTCAAGTATAATAAGGCTTTTCTCAGCTAACACCATTTTACAGATCGAAAGTCTTGCACGTTCACCACCGCTAAGAGCAGAGATTGGCTTGAAAACATCGTCGCCTAAAAAGTTGAAGGATGCCAGGAGAGAACGGGTTTTTGTTATGCCCATATCTCCGCAAATTTCATAAACCTCTTCGAGAACTGTGTTTTCCTCGTCAAGATTTTGCATTTCCTGGTCATAATACCCTATTTCTTGATTATATCCATATTCAAAAGTTCCGCTGTTTTGTATTTCACGCCCTGTGAGAATCTTCAAAAGCGTTGATTTTCCGCAACCGTTTGAGCCTAAAATGAAAAGACGTTGACCTTTTTTTAGTTCGAATGATACCTTAAAAAGCTCATTTCCGTTATAACCTTTTGAAAGTTCTCTTACGCTCAAAACGTCTTCCCCGCTTTCTTTGGCGTTGAATCCAAATGAAATAGATTTCGGGGCGTTTTTAGGCTTTGAAAGTTTTTCCATTCTGTCGAGAGCTTTCATACGGCTTTCTGCGGCAATGATATTTCTTTCTCTGTTCCATTTCCGTTGATTAGCAATAAAAGCTTCTATTCTTGCAATTTCCTTTTGTTGCAGATTATAATGCTTTAATGCATCCTCTCTCAGCTTCCGCTTCTTCTCTGAAAAAACGCTGTAGCCTCCCGAATACATTGCACATTCGCAGTTTTCGATTTCGAGAGTGTGGGTCGTTGTTCTGTCAAGAAAATATCTGTCGTGGCTGACTATAAGAAAGGTCTTTTTCGAAAGTCTGACCATGTTTTCGAGAGACGTAAGGCTTTCTACGTCAAGATGGTTTGTAGGTTCGTCAAGTATGATTATATCAAAATCACCCATCATAACGGAAGCAAGTGCAACTCGTGTTTTTTGCCCACCAGAAAGAGTGTCAAGCGGGAGATGATGAAGCTCCGTAGGGATTCCAAGGCTCTTCAAAACACCTTCTGCTTTCGTTTTGTATTCTTCTCGTAAGGTTGACGAAATTACGTCGAGAACGGTACAGTTTTCATAATAATCGTTTACGTGCTGACGTAAAAAACCGATTTTCGTACCTTTTCTTATGTTTACAGTTCCCGAATTACTTTGAGCTGTTCCGCTTATTATATTAAGAAGCGAGGTTTTCCCCGCACCGTTTGCCCCTATTATACCAACCTTTTCACCTTCGTTAACAGAAAAGGATATGTTTTTCAGAACGTCTGAAACTCCGTATGAAAGACAGACGTTGTTAACCGTAAGTATGCTCATTTTTTTCTCCTTTCGGGAGATAGAATTTCATTTAATAAAGTATACCATAAGGTCGATTCTTTTTCAAGGGTAAAAAGAAAACAGCTTTAATAATTTATTTTATGAGATTTAATTGACAAAAAGAAAAATGGATAGTATAATATGCAAACGGGGAATGTAAAAGGCTGTAAAAAACTCGTTTTTACAGCCTTATTAAGAATATTGATTATCGCGCGTGAATTTATCTGGTTTCTTCTTCGATAACTTCTCTTTTTCTGAAAAGAAGGGAAATGCACCAAAGACCGCAGAGACCTACCAACGTGTAGACGATTCTGCTCCATGTTGCATCCTGTCCTCCAAAGAGCCAAGCAACTAAATCGAATTGAAAAAGTCCGATGCTGCCCCAATTTAATGCGCCGATAATTGTTAATATCAAGGATATTCGGTCTATCATTATTTCATCTCCTCTCCTTGATAGCTATTTTTTGCAGATTTTGTTTTTTTATTCAAAAGATTTTTTATGATTGAAAGAGGAATTGTATGCGCCCAAGACCTAAAAAACACAGACAAGAAAGAATGAATACGGTAAATGAATATCTTGCTTTGGTAAATGTTGATGAAAAATGCACTCTCCCCGAGGTAATGCGCCGAACGGGCGAGGGATACGTTATAGATATTGAAGGTTCTTACGAAGAGAAAATTCGCAAAGCTCCATTGCGTCTTGAAATAGGATGCGGAAAAGGAGCATTTATTTCTGGACTTTCGAAAAAATTTCCTAACGACAGATTACTTGCTTTGGAGCTTGCCCCCGACGTTATGCTTATGGCTATGGAAAAATGTAGCAATTTGAATTGTGAAAACGTTAGGTTTTACCGTTGCGATGCAACTATTGTTGACACGTTGCTTCCCGAAAATTCAGTTGACGTGCTTTATCTAAATTTTTCTGACCCTTGGCCAAAAGCAAGAACGGCGAAGCGGAGACTTACCGCAACACCGTTCCTTGAAAAATACAAAAAGATTTTAAAGCCCGAAGGAAGAATTTATTTCAAGACGGACAACCGTCCGTTGTTTGATTTTTCCCTTGAACAGTTTGAAGAAGCAGGCTTTGAGCTTGAAAACGTATGCTTTGATTTGCATAATAGTCCTATGATGGCTGACAACATTGAAACTGAATACGAGAAAAACTTTTCTGCAAAAGGCTTTACCATAAATTATCTTGAAGCTACTTTTGAGAAATAGCGTTTTTTATAATCTCTGCTTCAAAAAATGGGTAATGAACTCCCTTTATTTCCTCGTAATGCTGATGACCTTTTCCTATTACAAGAATATAATCCCCAGCTTTTGAATTTTTAACCGCATATTCTATAGCTTTTTTTCTGTCTTTTATGACTATTGATTTACCTTCGGCTTTGTTTATACCAACGTAAATATCAGCTATAATATCGTCAAGAGATTCATCTCTGGGATTGTCTGAAGTAACAATGGAAAGCTGCGAATTTTTTGCTATTATTTCACCCATTCCGTACCTTCTCAGCTTTGAGCGGTTTCCACCGCAACCAAAAACGGTTATTATTCTTGATGGCTTGTAAAGCTTCAAGGCTTCAAAAAGGTTTTCTGTGCTAAGCTCGTTGTGAGCGTAGTCTATAATTGCAACTGCTCCTGTGGGAAGTGGAATTGATTCCATTCTACCTTCAACAAGAGTAGCTTCCAATCCCAATTTTATTGCATCCTCGGAAATTCCCAAATGCCTTGCTGTAACAATGGCGGCAAGGGCGTTGTAAATGGAGAATTTGCCGGGGATGTACGTTTTGTATTCTTGGCTTCCGCAAGTAAAAGCGGTGAAAAGCCCTTTTTCGTCCTTTGAATATGTTTCGTTTTCTGCTTTGTTATCCGTGTCTCCGAAACCAAAGGTATATACGGGAACAGAGCAATTTTCTTTCATGTAGGAAAGGTGTTCACAATCACCATTGGCGAAAATCACCTTTGATTGAGAAAAAAGCATTTTTTTACATTCTTTGTATTCCTCAAAGCTTTCATGCTCGTTTGGCCCTATATGGTCGGGAGAAAGATTTGTGTAAATTCCAACGTCGAAGGTTATACCGTATGTTCTGTGGAGCTTGAAGCCTTGCGAGGTTGCTTCCATAATAACCGTATCAATTCCGCAATCGAGCATCTTTTTAAGGTATTCGTGGATAACAGTGGATTCGGGGGTTGAATTTGGGGATTCTATCAAAGTATCTCCGTAAAGAATACCAACAGTTCCCATCAACCCGACTTTTTTGCCCTGCTTTTCAAGGATGCTTTTTAAAGTGTAGCTTATGCTCGTTTTTCCCTTTGTTCCTGTTATTCCGATAAGCGTCAATTTTTTTGCAGGATTTCCGTTTATTTCAGCAGCAAGGAGCGCCATGGCTTTTCTCGTGTCTTCGCAATAAAAGACCTCGGCATCTTCAGGCAGAGAAAGCTTATCTGATGCCACGAATACTCTGCACCCTTTTTCATAAGCGGACAGGGCATATTTATGTCCGTCTGCGGAAAAACCCTTTATGCAAACGAAAACCGAATTTTCATCTGCAAGCTTTGAATTGTTGCAAAGCTTTGTTATTTCCTTTTTCGATTGACATTCCGCATTTATTGATTTCAAAAGACGGCAAAGCTCCATTACCTTTCTCCTTTATCTGCGTATAATTTTTCGAATTTTTCTATAGCACCGTCAGGTACGACTCCGTCGAAAACGATTTCCGATGGAGCTGTCATATAAAGACAATCTTCTTTTTCATCCCATTTTATTTTTGTGATGCCCCCAAGCTGATGAACGTTTACTTCTCTGTCGCATCTGTCTGTGAGCACACCTGCAACGGTTGAAACGCAACACCCTGTTCCGCAAGCCAACGTTTCCCCGCAGTTCCTTTCCCAGGTCCTGAGGAAAAGGTTTTGTCTGTCTAAAACCTTGACAAATTCAATATTCGCTTTTTGCGGAAAAAATGGGTTACATTCAATGGAGGAACCGTATTTTTTTAGATCCAACGTTTCAACGTCATCGGCAAAGGTTGCTGAATGAGGGTTGCCCATGGAAACTGACGTCATGCGGAATATTCTTCCGTGAGCTTCCAACGGATGTTCGACAACGTCGTTTTCAGCGAGGGGAATTTTCTTGTAATCAAGAATGGGTGATCCCCAACGCGCCGTTATGTTTTCAACTTCACCGTTTTTAACGTGAAGGGTTATTTCCTTCGTTCCGCCTAAGGTTTCAATAAGTATTTCCGTTTTGTTTGTAAAGCCTTTTGCGTAAACTAATTTACCAACGCTTCTTATGGCGTTTCCGCATATTTCTGCTTCGCTTCCGTCAGGGTTGAATACTCTCATTCTGAAATCTGCTTTTTCAGACGGGCAAACGAGAATCATCCCATCGCTTCCAACACCGAAATGCTGTTTTGATAAAAATTTTGCCCATCTTGAAGGGTCATTCATATTCTGAGTCAACAGCTCTATATATACGTAATCATTCCCGAAGGACTGCATTTTCGTGAATTTCATTTTGCCTCCAATAATATAATAGTTGGATTTCTTTTATTTTATCACGATAATAAATATATTTCAAGGATTTTTGAAAAAAACAGCTTTATTTTCTTGACATTATATAAGATATAGGGTAAAATATTGTGAAAAGGAGAGTTGAAAAATGGAAAAATATAAAGACGATATAAAAAGACTTAATTCCTTGGAGGAATTCAGCTTTGAGGATTTTGTGAAAACGGTTGAGATTCTTCGCGAGCTTTGCCCTTGGGATAAAGAGCAAACGCATACGTCAATAAGAAAAAATCTTATTGAAGAAGCATACGAGGTTGTTGAAGGCATAGATAGAAACGATCCCAAAATAATGAAAGAAGAATTGGGAGACCTTATGCTTCAGGTTGTTTTCCACTCGATTATGGGGAAGGAAGATGGAGAATACGACGTTTATTCCGTAATGACTGACGTCTGCAAAAAGCTTATCAGAAGACATCCTCATATATTTGCAGAGGTTTATGCAGATACAACGGATAAGGTCCTTGAGAATTGGGAAAATATTAAGAAGGAAGAAAAAGAAAACAAAACTCTTTCGGATGAGCTGTCAAGTATTTCTTCCTCGCTTCCCGCTCTTATGAGAAGCGAAAAGGTTTGCAAGAAGATAAGAAAGCGTACAGGCAACGTTTTTGATGATATGCCTCTCACTGAAGAAGAAGCTGGAGAGCTTCTTTTTAAGCTGACTTCAAGATGCGACAATTCTGGAATTGATGCTGAAGAAGCATTGTTCAGATATACAGAAAGGAAGATAAAAGAATATGAGAATAAATAAAGAAGCTATCGATAAGATAAAGCTTATGGTTATGGACGTTGACGGAACGCTTACTGATGGTAAAGTGTATATGGGCGCTGACGGTGAGCTTATGAAAGCCTTCAACGTTAAAGACGGTCACGCAATATATTGCTTCAAAAATTTCGGTGTTATTCCTGCGGTTATAACTGGAAGAAAGTCGAAAATTGTTGAGATGCGTTGTAAAGAGCTTAGAATTGAACATATTTATCAAGGTGTATCTAACAAGATAGAAAAGCTTGAAGAACTTCTTTCAAAGCTGTCTGCTGAAACGGGAGAAGAATATACTTTTGAAAACGTTGCATATGCGGGAGATGACATTATAGACCTTGAATGCATGAAAAAATGCGGTATTGCAGTTTGTCCTTCTGATGCAGTAGACGAGGTTAAGGCGGTTTCTCATTTTGTTTCCACGAAAAAAGGTGGCGACGGAGCAATTCGTGAATTTTACGACCTTTTGAAAAGAACAAAAAACGAAGAATGATCTGGAGACTATATGAAAATCGGCTTATCGGAGCATTTTACTTACGGTAAACTTTTAAGGTTTACCTTGCCATCTATCTGTATGATGATTTTCTCATCTATATACGGTGTTGTGGATGGATTTTTCGTATCTAATTTTGCAGGAGAAGTCCCTTTCGCTGCAGTTAATTTTATAATGCCCTTCCTTATGATGCTTGGAGCTCTCGGGTTTATGTTTGGAACGGGTGGAAGCGCACTCGTTGCAAAGACTATGGGCGAGGGCGACAAGGAGAAGGCGAACAAGATTTTTTCCTTGGTTTTATACGTTTCTATTGCTGTGGGAATAATTGTAGCAATTCTTGGCGTTGTTTTTATCAGACCAATAGCAAAGCTTCTTGGGGCTGAAGGTGAGCTTCTTGAAAATTGTGTGATTTATGGACGTATAATTCTGGTAGCGCTTCCCGCTTTTATGCTTCAGATGGAATTCCAGAGTCTTTTCGTAACTGCGGAAAAGCCAAAGCTTGGACTTTTTGTAACTGTTGCCTCTGGAGTGACGAACATGGTGTTGGACGCTCTGCTCGTTGGAGTGCTCGAGGGTGGACTTATTGGCGCGGCGGTTGCAACTGCTATAAGCCAGGCGGTTGGTGGAATTGTTCCGCTTTTTTATTTTGCCCGTCCTAATTCGAGCTTACTCAGACTCAGAAAAACCAATTTTGACGGCAAGGCATTACTAAAGACTTGCACCAATGGCTCTTCCGAGCTTTTGAGTAACGTATCAATGTCATTGGTTGGTATGTTATACAACGTTCAACTTCTTAAATACGCAGGTGAGGATGGTGTTTCCGCGTATGGTGTACTTATGTATGTCGGATTTATTTTCCTTTCCGCCTTTATCGGATATTCTGTTGGTATAGCTCCCGTTGTAGGATTTAATTTCGGGTCGGGAAATAAGAAAGAACTTAAGGGGCTTTTCAAAAAGAGCCTTTGCATAATAAGCGTTGGAGCTGTTGTTATGGTTTCATCTTGCTATGCTTTTTCTGCACCTCTTTCAAAATTATTCGTAGGGTATGATGCAGAGCTTTTAGAGTTGACTTGCAATGCGTTCAATGTATATTCTTTTGTATTTCTTTTAGCGGGATTTTCTATTTTCTCATCAGGGTTCTTTACCGCGCTTAACGACGGTTTGACATCTGCTGTCATATCCTTTCTCAGGACGGTTGTATTCCAAGTGGGTGCGGTGCTGATACTGCCTATGATATGGGGAACTGATGGTATATGGTGGTCTGTAGTGGCTTCTGACGCAATGGCTGTTCTGGTATCCTCTATCTTTATATTCGCCAAGCGTAAAAAGTACGGATATATTTAACTTCTTTTCTTCTTTGAAAAGAAGAAAAGAAGCAAAAGAAGAAACTAAATTTTTGGACTAATCATAAGTTTAAAATAGAACATTGGATTTTCAGAAGAAAAGAAGCAAAAGAAGAAACTAAATTTTTGGGCTAATTATAAGTTTAAAATAGAACATTGGATTTTCAAAAGATTTTCAAATTAAAACAGGGTTATTATTATGGCTGTATTGAATCTTACGGAAAAAGATTTTGCAAGAGTTGTGGGAAAAGAAAACTCCTCTGTCGTTTTGGAATTTTATGCCGATTGGTGTAAACCCTGCCATAAAATGCTTCCTGTGGTTGAGAAGCTGTCGGAGGAATATAATTCTATTGATTTTTATAAAATAGATTCAGATGAAGAAGCGTTCCTTGCTGCAGCTCTTAAAGCGTCAACTTTACCAACTTTGGTTTTTGTGAAAGATGGAGTTGTCAAATATGCAACAGAGGGTAACGTTTCAGAAGCGGAAATTTTGAAGGGAATCGAAAAAATAAAATAAAAACTCTTGAAAAATCAAAAAAATTTGTTATAATGTGACTGTGTCACAGTATAATTTTATCTTAATTGGTAAAATATATATGTAATGAAAAAACAAAAATAAATCATTTTTAAGGAGACAAAATTATGAAGTACAAATGCTTGTTATGCGATGTTGAATTCGAAGTTCCCGCTGGCGAAGAGGCTGTTTGCCCTGTTTGCGGTGCAACAGGTTCTGATCTTGAAGAAATCGAGATAATTGAAAAGAAAAGCAAATACGCAGGAACAAAAACCGAAAAGAACCTTGAAGCTGCATTCGCAGGTGAATCTCAAGCAAGAAACAAATACACCTATTTCGCATCCGTAGCAAAAAAAGAAGGCTACGAACAGATCGCATCCCTTTTCCTCAAAACCGCTGATAACGAAAAAGAACATGCAAAGATGTGGTTCAAGGAACTCAAAGGAATCGGAAACACATCTGAAAACCTTGCAGCTGCTGCAGAAGGTGAAAACTACGAGTGGACAGATATGTACGACGGTTTTGCAAAAACTGCAGAAGAAGAAGGATTCCATGAATTGGCAGAAAAATTCAGACTCGTTGCTGCTGTTGAAAAACATCATGAAGAACGTTACCGCGCACTTCTCAAAAACGTTGAACTTGCAGAAGTATTTTCAAGGAGCGAGGTTAAAGTTTGGGAATGCCGTAACTGCGGTCATATCGTTGTTGGAACAAATGCTCCTGAAATTTGCCCCACTTGTGCACATCCTCAGAGCTACTTCGAAATCCACGCTGAAAATTACTAATACCGAAACATTTATAAAAAACGAATGCTATCCGCTCGCGGATAGCATTCGTTTTTTATCGGATTAAATTTGATTTTGAATTATTGGGTTCTTATTTTGATTACTGCTTCCCGAAACTCTGAGGTGGAACGTCGGAAACAAAAATGGTAAAATGATTAGTTTCTTCTTTTGCTTCTTTTCTTCTTTTTAAAGAAGAAAAGAAGAGAAAAAAATTTAAGCTAAATCTCGTAGTGCGTCTATGTCGATAATTTTTATAGAACCGCGTTTTTGTTCAATGAGTCCTTCTTCTGCAAAACGTTTTACCATTCGTGCGACAACTTCGCGGGCAGAACTGATATAGTTTGCTATAGCTTCGTGAGTAAGCTTGATTTCTGATTTTCCTGTTCTGTCGTATTCTTCAACCAGAAACCCTGCGAGCCTTCGATCGAACCCTTTGAATATAATGTTCTGCATAGTCCATACAACCGATGAGAACCGTTCTGTTGCAAGCTCGTAAACGAAACATCTTGCGTGAAGATTGTTTTCACTCAGCTTCTTAAATGCGCCTGGCAGGATTGTGAGTAAGGTGCAATCCGTTTGCGCTATAATATGCGTATCA
The DNA here is from genome assembly GCA_015064625.1 of Oscillospiraceae bacterium. Classification (GTDB taxonomy): domain Bacteria; phylum Bacillota; class Clostridia; order Oscillospirales; family CAG-382; genus SIG653. The sequence continues at coordinate 10,007 of SVRW01000005.1, forward strand.
AAGGTTATCTTGTCCATAATGCAGGAGGCGGACAAAATGCTGCAATCCCCAGGATAAAGCCTGTATAACGTTATCTCGCGTCCTTCCTCTGATAAAAGGCATACTCTTGCTTCGCCTTTAATTATTATAGATGGCCCAAGGCAATCCTCGCGTCCGCTGTGAATATAGGAGCCTTTAGGATAATCCTTTGTCACACAACATTTTGCTGTGTATGCTTTTTCTTCCTCTGTTAAATCCTTCCAAAAAGGAAATTTTGTTATCATTTTTTCTCCCAGGAGATAAGCTCCCTTATCCCATCTATCTGCGTTTCTGAATAATAAACAGTTATAATATCACCTTCGGATATGAGCATGAGGCTTTCATCTGCTGAAATGCTTTTTTTGTATACTTCGCCTGTTTGTGCGGTGATGTATGCTACGGATTCATTGTTCAAAAGAACAATGCGTATATCTTTTACTGCGATTTCTGCAGAAGGAGCACCTTCGGACAATTCTCCGTCTGTTAATATTCCGTTTTCTGCAAGAAGCTTTCGGTAGGAAGTGAGGGCTTCCGTTTGTGTTGTTCCTGTTGTGACGATACTGTAATTTTCTACGTTGACAAGAGCATAAAGCTTTACAAGTCCTCCCGAATCCTTCAGTACCATAATATACGTAGCTTCTCCTGACACGTTGATGAGCGAAGGGAAGGATGCAACGTATCCTTTTTCTTGAACCTCGCCTTCGGCGGCATGCATTGCAGAGTATTCTTCAGCACCGACTACGGGATAATATTTGTATTCTGCTGTTCGTGCATTTGTGAGAATAAAACCAATGTTGCTTTCGTCACTTGTTATGGAGGTGACACCTGTGAAATACCAAACGTCGTCATCGATGACTATATATCCGAAATCATTTGTTGCAACCTTGCAATCAACGTTTCCTATAACGCTGTTCCAGTATCCACCTGAAAGAGTTCCTTGCCAGTTGTATTTTTCTGTGGCGAGATATCCGTCATAAACGATATCAACCCAGGATGGTATGTCTTTAACGTCGTAATATTGGGATTCACCCGTGCATGGATCGAAAATTATAGCACCACAAACGTCCATTGCACCGAAAAGCATAACTTTAGCCGTCATACAGGGAACGATGTATTTAGGCGCGCCATTATCGTCAACTTCGAATTTGGGCGTGTCGAATATTTTGGTGGGGTAAGAGAATCTTAATTTTCTTGTGAGGTAGTCGCCCAGATAACCGCTTTCAGCGTATTTTATGGATTGTTCTGATTTAATGTATTCAGCGCTGTTGTTTACAGGGTCAACCATAACATACCCTGGTATGCCCTTTGATTTGTTATTATACCATTTGAAGAAATCGGCATATTCTAAATTTGCAACCTTTTTAGGAGTTCTTTGGTAATTTATCTGTGTATAAGTTCCGCTTATCTCATATTGGGAAACAACTTCAGAAAGCGATCCTAATGTACGGTTACCGATTATTGCGGCAGAATTTGAGTCCATAAGAGCTATATTTGTTACCGTCTCGCATTCAGGCATATCTTCCTCGAATACTGCATTTGTCACTGTTATAACGCTTGCGTATGATTTTGCGTTGAAGAACGTTGAGGAAAAAACTTCTCCTAAAGCTATTACAACTAATGGCAAGAGGATTGCGATAACCGGAACGATCCTTAACTCTTTGAAAAAGACTTTGCTACGATTTCTCGCAGGTGTGGCATTTATTTTTGCGCCTAAATGTTTAAAGCCGTTTTTCGTCAATCCAAACGGCAACGCGAGGAGCACTGCAGAAAAGGCTAAGAATGACCAGAATTCACTGCTGTGTATATTGATTGGGGGCAAAAGAAAATAGTATGATGCGGCAATTATCAAAATCGCTATAAGCGTGCCTGTGATTTTTCCTTTGATTTTCATTTTTTCTTCCTTTTGAATATGTATTATATATAAATGACAAATATGGAACAAATTGGGTGTTCATTACCCCGATTTTATCACAGCTTATGCCTTTTGTCAATAGTTATAAACAGCAATAAAATGTCGAAAATTCAGTTACAAATAATTTACAATTGAAGATGGCGAAATATATTGACAATATAGTATTTATATGGTAAAATAGCCGAGCTTGATGTGCGATGAAGCGGGAGGTTGCTGCGATTTTGCAGGTAGTTTCCGTGGAGTATGTCCGTCATCCGCGTTTGAAAGAGGTTTTGCCAAGCCTTGCAGAAAATGCAAAAAAACGCGGTATAATCGGGCGCAAAACCCGATATTCTCAAGGTTTCAGGTCAGAAAACGGACCGTATTTTTAAAGCGGGAGTTTGAAACGCCCGAAAAAGTATAAACCAAAATCCGACCTCGTGACCGACTGAATAAAGCGGGGGAGCCGTAAAGCAAAAAATAAACAAAAAAAGAAAGAAGAGGCAACATCAAACATGGCAAAGAAAACAGTAAGAATCAAGCTCAAATCCTACGATCACACTCTTATTGATAAGAGCGCAGAAAAAATCGTAGAAACAGCAAGAAGAAGCGGTGCTTCCGTTTCCGGACCTATTCCCCTTCCTACAGATAAGGAAATCATCACAATTTTGCGTGCCGTTCATAAATATAAGGACTCGAGAGAGCAATTTGAACTTCGCACGCACAAACGTCTCATCGATGTTATCAACCCCACAAAAGAAGCAATAAATGCGCTCACGACCATTGAGCTTCCTGCAGGCGTTGATATCGAAATAAAGTTGTAAGCTTTTCATTATAACAGGTTAAGTTGGGAAAACTCAACCAATGACCGTAAGGAGGAAAACAGTTAATGAAAAAAGGACTTATCGCAAAGAAAATCGGCATGACGCAGATTTTTGATTCCAAAGGCAAAGTAACACCCGTTACAGTTGTCGCAGCAGGACCTTGTGTAGTAACCCAGGTCAAAACCCTTGCTAAAGAGGGATACAGCGCAGTACAGCTTGGTTTTTCGGATATTCCCGAAAGAAAGCTCAACAAAGCTGCAAAAGGACATTTTGCAAAGAACGGCGTTTCTTTCAAAAAGTACCTTAAAGAATTCCGTCTCGATAACGCAGAAGACATGAAGGTTGGCGATATCATTACAGCCGATACATTCGCTGAAGGCGAAAAGGTCGACGTAACAGGCATCTCCAAAGGACACGGCTTCTCCGGCTTTATCAAGAGATGGGGCGGACACAGACTCAGAATGACCCACGGTACAGGCCCTGTTCACAGACAGGTAGGCTCTATGGGCGCCATCAGTGATCCCGGTAGAGTTATGAAGAATAAGAAGATGGCAGGACAATATGGTAACGAAAAGGTTACTACCTTGAACTTGGAAATAGTCAAGATAGATGCCGCTAACAACCTTTTGGCAATCAAGGGAGCAATTCCCGGCGCACGTGGCGGAATAGTGTTCATCCGTAACACAGTTAAATAGGCGAAAGGAGAATAAGAAATGCCAACAATCAATGTAGTAAATATGCAGGGCAAAGCCTGCGGCACTTATGACCTTAGCGAGAAGGTGTTCGGTATAGAACCTAATGAATATGCCGTTCACGCTGTAGTTAAAGCATTGCTTGCAAATAAGAGACAGGGCACACAGTCCACGCTTACCAGAACAGAGGTAAGAGGCGGCGGTAGAAAGCCTTGGAGACAGAAGGGTACAGGCCGCGCAAGACAGGGTTCCACAAGATCACCTCAGTGGTTCAAAGGCGGTATAGCTCTCGGTCCTAAGCCCAGAAGCTACAGAGTAACCCTTAACAAGAAGCTTAAGAGACTTGCTTTGTTCAGCGTTCTCTCTGCTAAAGTTAAAGAAAATGAAATGATCGTTGTTGATTCCATCGCAGTTGATGAATACAAAACGAAGACAATCGTTGATTTCCTTAAAGCTGTAGGAGCTGAAGGAAAAGCACTTATCGTAACAAAGGCTGCTGACGAAAAGGTATATCGCTCTGCAGGCAACATCGCAGGCGTTGAAACAACACCTTCCAACGCAATCAACGTTTATGACATCCTCAGATTCGACAAACTCGTTATCGCAAAGGATGCAGTAGCAGCTATCGAGGAGGTTTATGGTAAATGAAAACAGCATACGATATAATTCTTAAACCTGTAGTTACCGAAGCATCCATGGATAACATGCAGGAAAAGAAATACACCTTCAAGGTTGCTAAAGATGCAAACAAAATCGAAATCAAAAAGGCAGTAGAAGAAATTTTCGGCGTTGAAGTTGAAAAAGTAACTACAATTAAAATGCCTAAGAAACCCAAGAGACTCGGAATGTATTACGGATACACAGGCGAATGGAAGAAAGCAATTGTTAAGCTCACAGAAGCTTCCAAAACAATTGAATTCTTCGATAGCTTGATGTAATCGAAAGGAGGACACCAATTATGGCAATAAAAGCTTATAAGCCTACAACACCTTCCAGAAGACATATGTCGGTTCCTTCTTTTGAAGAAATCACAAAGAAGTCTCCTGAGAAAAGTCTTGTAACAGTATTGAAAAAACATGCTGGTAGAAACAACACCGGCAGAATCACCGTTCGTCACCACGGCGGCGGAAACAAACGCAAATACAGAATCATCGATTTCAAGAGAAACAACACTTCTCCTGTAACCGTATCCGCTATCGAATACGATCCCAACCGTACAGCATACATTGCATTGGTTGCTGATGAAGCAGGCAAGAAGAGCTACGTTCTCGCTCCTCACGGCGTAACAGTAGGCGACGTTCTCTACTCAGGTGCTGATTCCGATATCAAACCCGGTAACGTTCTTCCTATCTCTGCTATCCCCGTTGGTACTCTTATCCACAACATCGAGCTTTATCCTGGTAAGGGCGGACAGCTTGTTCGTTCCGCAGGTGCTGTAGCTCAGCTTATGGCTAAGGAAAACGGCAAAGCTCAGGTAAGACTTCCTTCCGGCGAAGTAAGATACGTTAGACTCAACTGCACCGCTACAATCGGTACTGTTGGAAATCTTGATCATGAAAACGTTAAGCTTGGTAAAGCAGGTAAAACACGTCACTTGGGCATTCGTCCTACAGTACGCGGTTCCGTTATGAACCCCTGCGATCACCCTCACGGTGGTGGTGAAGGCCGTTCACCTATCGGTCGTCCTACACCTGTAACACCTTGGGGTAAGCCTACTCTTGGTTATAAGACCAGAAAGAAGAAGGCAAGAACTAACAACATGATCGTAAAACGTAGAAACGATAAGTAAGGGAATTAGGAGGTAACAAAAATGAGCAGAAGCGCAAAAAAAGGTCCATTCGTGGAAAAGAAGCTGTATGACCGCATTGCTGCCATGAACGCCTCAGGTGATAAGAAAGTTCTTCAGACCTGGTCCCGTTCATCCACAATTTTCCCCGAATTTATCGGTCACACAATAGCTGTTTACAATGGAAAGAAGCATATTCCGGTTTATATCGTAGAAGATATGGTTGGACATAAATTGGGCGAATTTGCCTTGACACGTACGTTTAAAGGCCATGCAGGCTCCAAAACGTCTAACAACGGTAAGTAAGGGAGGCAATAATCTTGGAAAAGACTAAAGTTGCAAAAGCTTATCTCAGACAAGTTCGTATATCACCCAGAAAAGTTCAAATCGTTCTTGATCTGATCAGAGGTAAAGACGTAGCTATGGCTGCAGCAATCCTCAAGAATACAAATAAAATAGCTTGCGAATGTGTAGGCAAGCTTCTTGAATCTGCAAAAGCAAATGCAGAACACAACTTCGAAATGGACGTTGACAAGCTCTACGTTGCAGAATGCTTCGTAACGCCCGGTATGCTCAAGGGAATGAAGAGAATCATGCCCAGAGCTCAGGGAAGAGCTTACAGAATCATTAAGCGTACTTCTCACATCACCATAGCGCTTAAGGAAAGAGAAGTAAAGGAGGAAGTCAAGAATGGGACAGAAGGTTAATCCTCACGGCCTCAGAGTCGGTGTAATTAAAGATTGGGATTCCCACTGGTTTGTAAACGATAAAAACTTCGGCGACACTCTCGTTGAAGATTACAAGCTCAGAAAATTCATCAAAGAAAAAGTTAAGGCTGCAGGCGTTCCCAAAATCGAAATCGAACGCGACAACAGCAGAATCAAAGTTACAATCTACTGTGCAAAACCCGGTATCGTAATCGGTCCTAAAGGTTCCGAAATCGAAAAGCTCAAGGTAGCTATTCAGGCTATGACCGGTGTTCCCACAAGAGTTAACGTTGCTGAAGTTAAAGCAGTTGATATGAACTCCCAGCTCGTTGCAGAAAACATTGCAACTCAGCTTGAAAAACGTATTTCCTTCCGTCGCGCAATGAAACAGTCCATTGGCAGAACAATGAAAGCAGGCGCAAAAGGTATTAAAATCAAGTGCTCCGGCCGTTTGGGCGGTGCTGAAATCGCAAGAAGCGAACAGTATCACGAAGGTACAATTCCCCTTCAGACATTGAGAGCTGATATCGACTACGGTTTTGCAGAAGCAAACACCACATACGGTAAAATCGGCATCAAGGTTTGGATCTACAAGGGCGAGGTTCTCCCCGAAGTAAAACGTACCTCTAACACCGAAGGAGGTAAATAATCATGTTAATGCCTAAGAGAGTTAAATACAGACGTGTTCAAAGAGGCCGTCTCACAGGTAAAGCCATGAGAGGCAACACCATAAGCAACGGTCAATTCGGTCTCGTAGCAATGGAACCCGCTTGGATCACAAGCAACCAGATCGAAGCAGCCCGTGTAGCTATGACTAGATACGTTAAAAGAGGCGGTAACGTTTGGATCAAAATATTCCCCGATAAGCCTATAACAGAAAAACCTGCTGAAACTCGAATGGGTTCCGGTAAAGGTAGCCCTGAATACTGGGTAGCTGTTGTTAAACCCGGTAGAGTTCTCTTTGAGATGGATGGTATTACCGAGGAACAGGCAAGGGAAGCCATGCGTCTTGCATCCCATAAACTTCCTATCAAATGTAAGTTTATGGTTAAGGACGCTGAGTAATTAGGAGGCAGTAATCAATGAATATAGCAGAAATCAGAGAAATGTCTTCAACTCAGCTCGAAAAAGAGTTGATGGAGCAGAAAAAAGCACTCTTCAACCTTCGTTTCCAACATTCCATTAACCAATTGGAAAACCCCATGAAGTTATCGGAAACTAAGAAAACAATAGCTCGTATCCTCACAGTTCTTCGTGAACGTCAGAACGATGCTGAGTAACTTACGAAAGGAGTAACGAAGAATGGAAAGAGCTCTCAGAAAAACAAGAGTTGGTACAGTAGTAAGTACAAAAATGGATAAAACTATCGTTGTTGCTATGACAGATTACGTTAAGCATGGACTTTACAACAAGTTTATCAAACGTACTGTTAAATATAAGGCTCATGACGAAATGAATGAGTGCGGTGTAGGCGACAAAGTAGAAATTATGGAAACAAGACCCCTTTCTAAAGAAAAGAGATGGCGCCTTGTAAGAATTATAGAGAAGGCTAAATAAGCCGCAGTAAGTAAGGAGGTACATTCATGGTACAGCAACAATCATTTTTGAAGGTTGCCGATAACACCGGTGCTAAAGAGCTTATGTGCATCCGCGTACTCGGCGGCACAGGCAGAAGATATGCCGGCGTTGGCGACGTTATCATTGCTTCCGTTAAGAAAGCAGCACCCGGCGGCGACGTTAAAAAAGGCGAAGTTGTTAAAGCTGTTGTTGTAAGAACTGTAAAGAGCATCAGACGCGAAGACGGTTCCTACGTAAAGTTTGATGAAAACGCAGCAGTTCTTATTAAAGAAGACAAGAACCCCAGAGGAACCCGTATTTTTGGGCCTGTGGCAAGGGAGCTTCGTGACAGAGACTATATGAAAATACTCTCTCTCGCTCCCGAAGTTGTATAATTGGGGAGGCATGAGATATGTTTGGTAAAAAGACAAAGGCTGCAAACACAGCTAAAATGCACGTTAAAACCGGTGACCAGGTTATCGTAGTTTCCGGTAAATACGCTAACGGTGACAAACCCGTTATCGGCAAGGTTCTTGAAGTTTCCAAAAAAGAAGGCAAGATCATTGTTGAAGGCGTTCATATCGTTACAAAGCATGTTAAACCTCGCAGACAGGGCGAAACAGGCGGCATTGTAAAAACAGAAGGTGCTATCTACGCATCCAAAGTTATGCTTTACTGCCCCAAATGTGATAAGGGCGTAAGAGTTCGTCACATCAACAAAGAAACAGGCGCAAAAGGCCGTTTCTGCGCAAAATGCGGCGAAAGCCTTTAATCAGGAGGTTTGAAATGTCAAGATTAAACGAATATTACAAGAACGAAGTTAAAGATGCTCTTATGAAGAAATTCAACTACTCAAGCCCTATGCAAATTCCTAAGCTTGATAAAGTAGTTGTTAACATCGGCGTAGGCGAAGCTAAGGATAACCCCAAGGCTTTGGAAAGCGCAATTAACGATTTGAGCATCATCACAGGTCAGAAACCCGTTGCAACAACAGCAAAGAAATCCATCTCCAACTTCAAGTTGAGAGCAGGTTCTAAGATTGGTGCAAAGGTTACTCTCAGAGGCGAAAGAATGTATGAATTTGTTGACAAACTTTTCAACATCTCCCTTCCCAGAGTAAGAGACTTCAAAGGAATCAACCCCAATGCTTTCGACGGCAGAGGCAACTATTCCTTGGGTATTAAAGAACAGCTTATCTTCCCCGAAATCGAGTACGATAAAATCGACAAGATCAGAGGTATGGATATAGTATTTGTTACTACGGCGACAAAAGACGAAGAAGCAAAAGAACTTCTCAAGCTTCTCGGTGCGCCGTTTGCGAAATAAGGAGGTACTGCAAAATGGCAAAGACAGCAATGAAAATCAAACAGCAAAGACCTCAGAAGTTCTCCACAAGAGAATATAACAGATGCAAGATTTGCGGCAGACCTCATGCTTATCTCCGCAAGTTCGGTATATGCCGTATCTGTTTCAGAAACTTGGCTTATAGTGGACAGATTCCTGGCGTAAAGAAGGCCAGCTGGTAATTTCAAACAGGAGGAGATAATTAAATGCAAGTTACAGACGTTGTAGCAGATATGCTTACAAGAATCCGCAACGCTAATTCGGAAAAACATGCAAGCGTTAACGTACCTGCTTCCAATCTTAAAAAGGCTATCGCTCAGATCCTGCTTGATGAAGGCTATATCAAGTCTTATGAAGTAGAAGAAGACGGAAAACAGGGAAATATTAAAATAGCTCTTAAATATGGCGAAGGCAAGTCCAGAATCATCTCCGGACTTCGCAGAGTATCTAAGCCTGGTCTTAGAATCTACGCTTCCAGCGAAGATCTTCCTAAGGTAAGAAACGGCTTGGGAATCGCTATCATATCAACTTCTAAGGGCGTAATGACAGACAAAGCAGCTCGCAAAGCCGGTATCGGCGGCGAAGTATTGGCTTTCGTTTGGTAAGGAGGAGATACGTATGTCAAGAATTGGAAAAATGCCCATAGCATTGGCATCCGGAGTAGATGTTACTATCGCTGAAGGTAACCTTGTTACAGTTAAAGGTCCTAAAGGAACCTTGACTCGCAAGCTTCACGGTGACATGATCATCTCCAAGGAAGGAACTGAAATCACAGTTTCCCGTCCCACAGACAACAAAGAACACAGAGCCCTTCACGGTCTTACAAGAACTCTTCTTGCCAACATGGTAGAAGGCGTATCCAAAGGCTTTTCCAAGGAACTCGAAATCAACGGTGTTGGTTACAAAGCAGCTCTTCAGGGCAAACAGCTTGTTCTCAACCTCGGTTATTCACATCCTATCAACATAGACACTCCCGATGGAATCACATTCGAGGTTCCTTCTCCTTTGAAGGTTATAATCAAAGGTGCAGATAAACAGCAGGTTGGCCAGGTTGCTTCTGAAATCAGAGGCTACAGACCTCCCGAACCCTACCTTGGCAAGGGTGTTAAATACGTTGATGAAACAATCAGACGTAAGGCCGGCAAGTCCGGTAAGTCCAAGTAATATAGGAGGACAGGATAAATGGTTAGTCGTTCTGACAGTAATAAACAAAGACTCCGTAGACATAAGAGAGTCAGAAGCAAAATCTTCGGTACAGCACAGAGACCCAGATTTGACGTATACCGTTCTGAAAACAATATCTACGTACAGATCATTGATGATGAAGCAGGCGTAACGTTAGTTTCTGCAAGCAGCACCGAAAAAGAATATAAAGCTCTTCCCGGTAATAAAGAAACAGCAGCTGCAATCGGTAAGCTTGCAGCAGAAAGAGCCCTTCAGAAGGGAATTACCGAAGTTGTATTTGACAGAGGCGGATACCTCTATCACGGACGTGTTCAGGCGTTGGCAGAAGCTGCGCGTGAAGCAGGCCTTAAGTTTTGAGAAAGGGGAATGTATAATATGGCTATCAAAAATAATAAAATAGACTATAGCGTTCTCGAACTCAAAGAAACGCTTATCCACACAAAGGGCGTTTCCAAAACAGTTAAGGGCGGTAGAATCAGAAGATTTTCTGCATTGGTAGTAGTTGGTGACGGAAACGGACATGTAGGCTACGGTCTCGGCAAAGCAGCTGAAGTTCCCGATGCAATCAGAAAAGCTTTTGATGAAGCAAAAAAGAATATCGTTCACGTATCCCTCAAGGGCACTACGATTCCTCACGAAATTATCGGTGAATTCGGCGCAGGCAGAGTTCTTCTTAAACCCGCCGCACCTGGTACTGGTATCATCGCAGGCGGCACAATGAGATCCGTTCTCGAAGTTGCAGGTATTCGTGATATCCGTGGTAAGTCTCTCCGTTCCAACAACCCCACAAACGTTGTTAAGGCTACTTTCGAAGCATTGAAAGCCCTCAGAACAGCTGAAGAGGTTGCTGCTATTCGCGGAAAGACAGTTGAAGAAATTTTGAAATAAGGAGAGAGATATAATGGCAAACGTTAAGATTACCCTTAAAAAGAGTTTGATCGGTCGTTTGGAAAAGCAGATTCTTACAGCACGTTCTCTCGGACTCCGTAAGATAGGCGATTCTAAAGTAATTGCACTTGACGATAGCGTTAAAGGCAAGATCAACGTTATTTCTCACCTTGTTAGCGTTGAAGAAGTTTAAAACAAACTTTGATTAAGGAGGAAACCAATTATGAAGCTTTTTGAGCTTTCACCTGCACCCGGTTCAACGAAGCCCAAGTACAGAAAGGGCAGAGGTATCGGTAGCGGTAACGGAAAGACAGCCGGTAAAGGTCACAAGGGCCAGAACGCTCGTTCAGGCGGCGGTGTAAGACCTGGTTTCGAAGGCGGTCAGCTTCCCATATACAGAAGACTCCCCAAGAGAGGCTTCACCAACCACTTCGCAAAACATTATGCAATTATCAATGTTGGCGACTTGGAAATCTTTGAAAACGGCACTGAGGTAACCTTGGAAATGCTCGTTGAAAAAAGAATTCTCCGTAAGGAGCTTGATGGACTTAAGGTTCTCGGTACTGGCGACCTTACAAAGTCCCTCACAGTAAAAGCAAAGATATTCTCTGCATCCGCTAAGGAAAAGATTGAAGCCGCCGGAGGAAAGGCAGAGGAGGTATAAGATGCTGCAAACATTAAAGAATGCTTGGAGAGTTGACGAAATAAGAAGAAAACTTATCTTTACAGGTATAATCTTGCTTCTTTACCGTCTTGGATGTGCAATCCCTGTTCCTTTTGTAGATAGTAAAACAATCGCAGAATGGTTCTCCGGTAACGCAGATAACCTTCTTGGTTATTTTAGTGTAATTAACGGCGAGGCCTTTTCACAGGCAACGTTGTTTGCGCTCTCGATATCACCTTATATTACTGCATCAATCGTTATGCAGCTCCTTGCTGTAGCAATCCCTGCTCTTGAAAGAATGAGCAAGGAAGGCCCTGAAGGACAGAAAAAAATAACACAGATTACTCGTTACGTAACCGTTGCTCTTGCACTTGTTACAGCTTACGGATATTACAGAGCTCTCGATTCCAGAGGTGCTTTGACATCTGATGGTTGGTTCGCAGGACTTGTAATCGTTACTTCCTACTGTGCTGGTGCTTCACTTATTATGTGGCTCGGCGAAAAAATAAATGATAACGGTATCGGTAACGGTATCTCAATGATACTCTTTGTTAACATCGTTTCCAGCTTGCCTTCTATGTTTGGCAGTGCTATTAACCTTGTTAAAGAGGGCGGCAAGCAGTATATTGCTTCCGTTGTAGCAATCGCAGTAATTATGGTTGCTATTGTGTTCTTCGTAGTTTGGATTACAAACTCTGAAAGACGCATACCCGTTCAGTATGCAAAACGTCAGATGGGTAGAAAGGTTTACGGCGGTACAAGCACTAACCTTCCTATAAAGCTTAACATGAGTGGTGTTATGCCTATCATTTTTGCTCAGTCCATCGTTACGCTTCCTTCAACTCTCGCTTTGATATTTGGTTGGAAAACAGATAGTGGATTCTTCCAGTATTTCTCCATGACATCATATATCGGCGTTGCAGTTAACTTTGCGCTCATTATTGCGTTTTCATATTTCTACATTACTATTTCCTTCAACCCTGTTGAAGTTGCGAATAACCTTAAGAAAAACGGCGGTACAATAACAGGTATCCGTCCTGGTAAGCCCACAACGGATTACATCGTTAAGGTTCTTAACAGAATTACCTTTATCGGTGCATTGTTCCTTGGATTTATCGCAGTATTCCCTCAGGTTATTTACTGGCTTTTCCCTAATTCAGGAATGGCAAGCATGGTATTCGGAGGTTCTTCATTACTCATCGTTGTAGGCGTTATTCTTGAAACGTTCCGTGAGCTTGAAGGCCAGATTACAATGCGTAACTACAAGGGATTCCTCAGCTAAGAGGAAAAACGAGGTAAGGTTATGTATAATCTTATAATGTTTGGCCCTCCCGGTGCGGGTAAAGGGACTCAAGCAAAAATTATTAGTAAACAGTTCGGGATTCCCGCTATATCAACGGGTGAGATGATTCGTGCAGCTATAAAGGCTTCCACTCCTATGGGATTGGCAGCCAAGAGCTACACAGAATCAGGCTCTCTCGTTCCAGACGAGGTTGTAATCGGCATCATCAAAGAGCGTTTGACTGAAGATGATTGCAAAAACGGTTTCATCCTTGATGGATTCCCGAGAACTATACCTCAGGCAGAGGCTCTCGCTTCAATGGGAGTCGAGATAACAAAGGTAATTTCGTTTGAAGTTTCTGATAAAGCCATTGTTGACCGTATGAGCGGCAGAAGACTTTGTTCAGCTTGCAGTGCATCCTATCATACAGTGTATGCACCATCTGCTGAAGAAGGAAAATGCGACGCTTGCGGAAGCGAGCTTATAATCCGTAAGGATGATCGCAAAGACGTGGTTGAAAGCAGACTTCTCACCTATCACCGCGAAACAGAACCCTTGAAGGAGTTCTACTCAAAGTTGAATCTTTTGGTTGTTGTTGACGGTGAAGGAACAGTGGAAGACGTTTCAAAAAGAGCTTTAGAAGCTCTTGGCGTAGTTCTTCATAACGTATGACCGATATCGTGATTGGTCGAAAGGAGAGTCGCCTCTGTAAAAACAGTGGCGGAAAATGGTATGATATATATTAAGTCTGACGACGAGTTGGAGTTGATGAGAAAGGCGGGTAGAATCGCCGCGCTCGCTCGTGAGGCTGCGGCTGAATGTATCAAGCCTGGTGTCACAACTCGCTCCATCGATTCTACTGTTAAACGTGTAATTCAGTCATACGGTGCTACCCCATCTTTTCTGGGATATGCAGGTTTCCCTGCTTCTGCATGTATAAGCGTTAATGACGAGCTGATCCATGGGATTCCGTCAGGACGTGTACTGCAAGAGGGGGACGTTGTTAAAATTGACGTTGGTGCTAAATATAAAGGGTTTCATGGTGACTGCGCAGGAACTTATGGCGTGGGAACCATAAGCCCAGAAGCCCAGAAGCTTATTGACGTAACGAAGCAAAGCTTTTTCGAAGGCATGAAGGCGGCGGTTATTGGAAACCGAATCGGTGATATTTCTGCAGCTGTTCAGAATTACGTTGAAAGCTTTGGATACGGAGTTATAAGAGATTACGTCGGTCACGGAATCGGCAAAGCCCTTCATGAATCTCCTGAAGTTCCAAACTATGCGTCAAAAATAAGAGGTCCCAGACTTGAAAAGGGAATGACCATTGCAGTTGAACCTATGGTAGCTATAGGTTCATATCAGATAAAGGTTCTTTCAAACGATTGGACTGTTGTGACTTGCGATGGCTCGCTTACAGCACATTACGAAAATACAATAGCAATTCTCGATGACGGTCCTGTTATTTTAACGGACCCAAGGTGATTATGAAAAAGATTTACTCAGGATGTTTTGCAGTTTCTCTCAAGGGGCATGATGCTGGTGTTGTTTACGCAGTGCTTTCGGAAGACGAAAAATATGTTTTTCTTGCCAACGGTAAAGAACGCAAAGCGGAAGCTCCTAAAAAGAAGAAAAAGAAGCATATCAAATGCTTCTTTGAGAATAAACTTTGTGAGTATATATCTTTTGGTACGCCTATAACTGATGGGCGATTGAGACGGGCTGTTCGCCAATTCCGTGAGGATATGAGCCCAACAGAAATGAAAAAGGCGGACGGACATTGCCGAGAGGAGGAATAGTTCTGGCTAAAGACGATGTAATTGAGTGTGAAGGCGTGGTAACGGAAGTGTTACCCAACACTGTGTTTAAAGTAAAGCTCACCAACGGTCACATTATTACCGCACATATTTCAGGTAAGATGCGTATGCATTATATCAGAATATTGCCTGGTGACAGAGTAACGGTTGAGGTATCTGTTTACGACTTGACACAGGGAAGAATCACATTCAGAATGAAATAATCAACTAATATAAATATTTATGGTACGGTGATATGTTCGAAAGGCTCACACAGAACTTTCACCGAAGAACAAAATCAGTGAGTCGGAAAGGTTTATGGTGTATTAAATGAAAGTAAGACCTTCTGTAAAAAAGATTTGCGAAAAATGCAAAGTCATCAAAAGAAAAGGCAAAGTGATGGTTATTTGCGAGAACCCTAAGCATAAGCAAAAGCAGGGATAAGAAAGAGGTGTAAAATTCTATGGCACGTATTTCAGGTGTTGACCTTCCAAATGCAAAACGCGTAGAAATCGGCTTGACCTACATCTACGGTATCGGCAGAAGCCGCGCCAATGAAATTTTGGCAAAAACGGGTATCAACCCCGACATCAGAGTTAAAGATTTAACAGAAGACGATGTTGCAAAGCTTCGTGAAGTTATCGAAAACGATTATGTTGTAGAAGGCGACCTCAGAAGAGAAGTTGCTCTCAACATCAAGAGAATGATTGAAATCGATTGCTACAGAGGCATCAGACACAGAAAAGGACTTCCCGTAAGAGGACAGAGAACAAAGACAAACGCTCGTACGAGAAAAGGTCCCGTTAAGACAATAGCTAACAAGAAGAAGTAAGCGGAGGAGTAAATAATGGCGAAAGCTCAAAAAAAGACGACAATCAAAAAGCGTCGTGAACGCAAAAATATTGAAGCAGGCGCAGCTCATATCTGCTCAAGCTTCAACAACACGATCGTAACAATTACAGACCTTAAAGGTAATGCTATTTCTTGGGCATCCGCAGGCGAGTTGGGTTACAGAGGTTCAAGAAAATCCACTCCTTTTGCGGCACAGATGGCTTCCGAAACTGCAGCAAAAGCAGCTATGGAACACGGTCTCAAAACAGTTGAGGTATATGTAAAAGGACCCGGACAAGGCAGAGAAGCTGCTATTCGTGCCCTTCAGGTTGCAGGTCTTGATGTAAGACTCATCAAAGACGTAACACCCATCCCTCACAACGGATGCAGACCGCCTAAAAGAAGACGTGTTTAATTAGAGAACGGAGGTAATCAGACGTATGGCAAGATATACAGGACCCGTTTGCAGACTCTGCCGCAGAGAAGGCACAAAGCTTTTCCTTAAAGGCGACAAATGCACATCCAGCAAATGTCCAATTTCACACAGAGAATCTGCTCCCGGACAACATGGCGCAGCTAACGCTCGTAAAAGAGTAAAAGAATATGGCTTGCAGCTTAGAGAAAAGCAGAAAGCAAAGAGGTACTATGGTATTCTCGAAAAGCAATTTAAGAACTATTTCGAAAAAGCAGATAAGAAGGAAGGTCAAACTGGTGAAAACCTTCTCGCTATGATCGAAAGACGTTTGGACAACGTTGTATACCGTGCAGGTATGGCTTCCAGCCGTGCTGAAGCAAGACAGCTCGTTCTTCACGGTCACTTCACCGTTAACGGCAAAAAGGTTAACATTCCTTCTTACTTGGTAAAAGCAGGAAACGTTATCTCCATCAGAGAGAAGAGCCTTGATTCCGCTAAAATTAAAATGCTTGTCGAGGCTATCTCCGACAGGTCAGTACCCGCTTGGTTGGATGTTAACAAGGATACAGTATCTGCAACTGTTGTAGCACTTCCTAAGAGAGCAGATGTTGAATTTCCCTTTGAAGAACATCTTATTGTTGAGTTGTACTCCAAGTAATGTTTGCGCGGCTTAATGACGCTAAACATAGTTTTGAATGCGAAATTCGCAATTTTAGGAGGTAACAAATGCTTGAGATAAAAAGACCTAATATCGTAGTTGAAGAAATGAGCGAAGACGGAAGAAAGGGTAAGTTCGTTGTAGAACCTCTTGAAAGAGGTTATGGAACAACTTTGGGAAATTCTCTCAGAAGAATTCTTCTCAGCTCCCTTCCCGGTGTTGCCGTTACGAATATTAAAATCGACGGTGTTCTTCATGAAATCTCTACTGTAGAAGGCGTCAGAGAGGATGTTACTGAAATCGTTCTGAACGTTAAGGGAGTAGTTGCAAAGCTTCATTCTCAGGAACCCAAGACTGTTATTATCGACGTTATGGGCCCTAAGATTGTAACAGCAGGCGACATTATTTCCGATGCGGATTTGGAAGTATGTAACCCCGAACATTGTATCGCTACCGTTGAAGAAGGCGAACGCTTCGTTATGGAGCTTACCTTTGACCACGGCAGAGGCTACGTTTCTTCTGCTAAAAACAAGGAGAAGGCTCAGAAAGCTATCATCGGTACAATTTATACTGATTCCATTTTCACTCCTGTATACAGTGCATATTACACTGTTGAAAATACAAGAGTTGGTAACATAACGGATTACGACAAGCTTACTTTATCTGTTGAAACAAACGGCACAATTTCCGCTAATGAAGCGGTTTCTCTCGCTGCAAAAATTATGAATGACCACCTTTCTCTCTTCGTAGAACTTTCTGACGAAGCAAAGAATATGGACGTTCTCGTTGATGGCGAAGAAGAAAAAGCAAAGAAAGATCTTGCACTTCAGATCGAAGATCTTGAACTTTCTGTTCGTTCGTTCAACTGCTTGAAGAGAGCAGGCATAAATACCGTTGAAGACCTCATCAACTACACTGAAGAAGAAATGATGAGAGTAAGAAACATGGGTAAGAAGTCTTTGGAAGAAGTTATTCATAAGCTTGATTCCATGGGACTCACCCTCAGGAAGACTGAAGAATAATAGAAGGAGGCAGCTCAAATGCCGGGTACAAGAAAATTAGGCAGAACAACTGACCATAGAATGGCTATGCTCAAAGGCATGGTAACATATCTTTTCGAAGTTGGTCAGATCGAAACAACATATACACGCGCTAAGGAAGTCAGCGCATTGGCTGAAAAAATGATTACCGTTGGTAAGGCAAATGATTTGGCAGCCAAGAGAAAGGCTTTCGCATTCCTTAAGAAGGAAGAAGTAGTTTACAAGCTCTTTTCCGAGATTGCTCCTTTGTACAAAGACGTAAACGGCGGTTATACTGCAGTTTATAAGCTCGGTCCCCGTCGTGGCGACGGTGCTGAAATGGCAATCATCAAGCTTTTGAACGCTGATTCTCTCTATAAAGTAGTTGAAGAAGACGCAAAAGCAGCTAAGAAAGCTAAAAAAGAAGAAGAAAAGAAAGAAGACTAATCACTTCTTAATATTTGAAATTTTACCGCACAGTTTTCTGTGCGGTATTTTTCATAGGGTTTAATTTACTTTAATATGACGAAAGAAAGATAAATTCGAAATTCCTTCTAATGAGATTTAGTTTTGAATGATATATACTAAATTAAAAATACAAACGGAATGTTTTTATCATTATAAAGTCCCTCAAAAAATTTTTTGGAAATATGTAAGATTTTGAAAAATCAAACGCATATATAAGTGAATCGATTCAAGGTTATAAAAGTGTCGACGAATCAAGACTATTTTCCTTGTGCGGTATTCAACATAAGGAGGTGTATAAATGAATGATGCTAAATTATTAAAGCTGTTACATAGCAACCCGAACAAAGGAATTGAAGAGTTAATGAATCAGTATGCGGGCTTGGTCTATGCCGTAGTCAAAAATACTTTGGCTGATTTTGTTTGTATGTCTTCCGATATTGAGGATTGCATATCCGACACTTTCAGCGAGTTTTATTTAGAGTTATCAAAATATGACCCCAAGGAATCAAGCATAAAAACTTATCTTTGCCGTATTGCTAAAAATAACGCTATTGACCTTTGCAGAAAACGGGAAAGACAAAGAATGGACATTTCGGTGGATGATGAAGAATTAACGGTTCAATTGTCAGACGGATTTAGCGTGGAGGAAAACGTTTTAAAATTCGAATTAAGCAAAGAAGTTTTTAATGCTATAAACGCTTTGGGTGAGCCTGATTCAAGTATCATTTTCAGAAAATATTATTACGGCGAACCATCCAAGGAAATTGCCGAAAGATTAAATATGACAGTTTCAAACGTAGATACAAGAGCGTTTCGGGCTTTGAATAAATTGCGTAAAACGTTAGGAGGGAAATACGGTGAATAATGATTTTAAAAGGAAAGTCAACATAAAGAAAACAATCGGAGAAGCAAATCCCGATCAGATAGAAGAATTTATAGAAAATAATAAAAAATCAAGCATTTCCGAAGAAATGTTGAAAAATGTAAAATTAAAAGTGTATGATAAAACAAGACTTTCTCCTGTAAAGAAGAAAAATTTTAACTTTAAACTTTGGCTTCCCGCTGCAGCGTGCCTGTGCGTTGCGGTTGCGGTATCTCTGTGCTTTCAGCAGTTAAACTTTGAAAACACTACCGAAATAATTTCTAGCGAGGATACTTTGAGGTCAGAATCAATGCCAAATAAAAGTGAAGAGGGGTCTGAAGATGTGTCTGAACAAGTTTTTGAAGACGAAATTATGAAAGGTGTAAATTGGTCAGCTGAAGAAGATGAAGAAGGACGTAAAAAGTATTTTAACTCTGTGGAGTTTTTCCTTGACAGAGAGGGAGCTTATGATCGAGCATGGGTATCTGTCACTTTGAAGAATCTAAAACCCCTTGGAACGTATACTAAGTATGGAACTTTGGTTAACGGCGGGACTCAAACTCAGATAAAAATAACAGATGAACAGTTGAGTGTTGCTACAATCTTTATAAATAAAATATATTATTTCGGTGAATTGAACGGATGTATTGAAGAAAACGAAACAGTTGAAATTTTGGTACCATTTATTGTGAAGGAAGATGAAGTGCTTTTAACATACCTTGATGACGGTTTTAAAGAAAAAAATGAAGCACATTTTTTCCCAATGACGGAAATAGGTAAAGAATATATAATCGATCTCGCTATAATGGGTAGCCGATACAAAGAAATACTTGAAGATGCTTCTGTAAACGGAACTGAACTCTGTTCACTTTTCTTTTTCCCGATGTTTTCTGACGATTTTACGAAGGTTAAAAATATAAGCGAGTTTTATTTTTTGAATTCTGTTCCTCAAGTTTTTGTTGCCGCTTATGACAGATATATAGGCGAAAAAGTAAGTCAGAATTCCTTTGAAACAAGGTATTATAGTTGTTTTAAAGATAAGGTTTATAATATTTTTGGAAAAACACCTGAAATAGATAAAGCAAACAAGTAGATTGAATGTATAAAATGGAGAAACAAAATACGACAAAATAAATCTTATTAGCAAATGGGAATATTACGTTGAATGCTCATAATGAAATTTTTTCAAAAAACGTCCTGCGGAGAAATCCGTGGGGCGTTTTTGTGAGAAAAGACATTTGAAAGAAGTTGATTTTTATATTTTCTTGTGAAATGCAGATTTTTTATAAAAAATAATATAAAAGTGTAAGATTTTGGGATTTTAAATGAATTATATAGTGAAAGGTAAATAAAAAGCCTGAATACTAAATCACAAGGTGCAAAGGAGGCACATTATGAAAAAATTGATTTCAAAAATTCTCGTATGTCTTATTCTTTCTTCGCTTATTTTATCTTCCTGCGGTGCAAACGAAGATAAAGTAGAATTTAAAGAAACTGTTTCAGCGGAACGAGTTATGCAACAAGTGGAAGCAAAAGAAACCGTTTCGGAGGAACATGTTTTGCAACAAGCGGAAGTGGAAGAAATAGTTATGAAAGAATCGCTTGAAAATAATTTAGCTGAATCTTCTACAGAAAGCATTGATAATAAAGAAAGCGGGGAATTATCCTTTTATCCACCCGATGGAGCAGAAATTGTTTACGCTGATGAAAATTCGGTTTCTCATTATATGAATGCGTGTTATTTCAGGGGATTTTCAAATTGTATGATCGATTTTTTCGGAAACGAAAATAATGAAGTGTATTATTATGTTTGTTTTGATACTCGAAATTCTTGGCCTGGAAGCAGTGAAGTGCCAGTAGAAAAAGCACTTGAAAAATACGGGATAAAAGTGGAAGAAGTTACTCCTGCTATATATGTGGCATACGTAACTGGGAGACAAATTATATCTCTCGAAAAAGGATTCAATGAAGACGAAGAACTCAAATATCGTTTTCTAAGGCTGTGTTGCGTAACGGAAAACTTCGTAGAAGAATGGACAACTGAGGAATATAGATGGATGAATTCGAGTGAAAATTAGTTTTAAGACAACGCCCTGCGGAGAAATCCGCGGGGCGTTTTTGCGAGAAAAGGTATTTATGATAGGTTAATTTTTATATTTTCTTGTAAAATGCAGATTTTTTATAAAAAATAATATAAAAGTGTAAGATTTTGGGATTTTAAATGAATTATATAGTGAAAGGTAAAAAGAAAGCCTGAAAACAAAACGTAAAAGGTGCAAAGGAGGCACATTATGAAAAAATTGATTTCAAGAATTCTCGTATGTCTTATTCTTTCTTCGCTTTTATTAACTTCCTGCGGTGCGAACGAAGATAAAGTTGGATTTAAAGAAACTGTTTAAGCGGAACGAGTTTTGCAACAATCGGATGCCAAAGAAACCGTTTCGGAGGAACATGTTTTGCAACAAGCAGAAGCAAAAGAAATTGTTTTGAAAGAATTATCTGAAAATAATTTAGCTGAATCTTCTACAGAAAGCATTGATAATGAAGAAAGCGGGGAATTATCTTTTTATCCACCCGATGGAGCAGAAATTGTTTATGGCGAAGATGAAGTTTCTAAGTATACAGTGGATGCTATTTTACGCGGGTTGAGCGTGTCCCGTTTTCTTGAGGAGGCGGACAATGAGGAGGCATATTATTATGTTTGCATTGATACTCGAAATACTGATTATGGGTTATTTATGAATCAAGATTGTGACTATTCATGTTTTGACCTGATTAAAAAAGAACTTGAAAAGTATTTTACAAATGTGAAAGAATTTCCCGATTGTGTATATAGGACGAACAGCATGTATACTGCATACGTAACCAAGGAGCAAATTTCTACTCTCAAAAAAGGGTTTAGCGAAGACCCTACTACTAAGCAATTGTTCCTCGCATTATATTGCGTTCCGGAAAACTTTGTGGAAGAATGGATATATGAAAACACACATGGGTTTTACAATGGGGTAGTTGATTTTCCGCTTTGCAAAAAAAATAGTTGAGCTTGGTTTATACTGTGTTTGAAACTAGTATATAAGAGTTCTTTTGGTAAGCATCTGAAACAATTATATAAATCCTTGTATAACGCCCTGCGGAGAAATCCGCGGGGCGTTTTGGCGAGAAAAGGTATTTGAAAGAAGTTAATTTTTATATTTTCTTGTAAGCTATTGATTTTTTTAATAAAAAAAGTAATATAAAAGTGTAAGATTTTACGATTTTTATTGAATTATATAATGAATCGATTCAAGGGGATGTAAAAATGGATGATACTACGTTGTTGGAATTGTTGAAAACCAATCCCAACGTGGGAATGGAACAATTGATAAATCAGTATTCTGCTCTTATTTACACCGTTGTTAAAAACAAAATTTGTGACGTTTGCGTATCTTCCGAGGTGGAAGAATGTGTGGCAGACGTATTCAGCGAATTTTACATAGGTCTTTCAAATTATAATTCTGAAAAGTCAAGTATTAAAGCGTATTTGTGTGCGATTGCCAATCATAAATCTGTCGATATTTATAAATCGAGGCGAAAACAAATAGATGACGTTTCTCTCGACGACGAGGAAACGCGGTTTCAACTTGGAGATGGTGAAAACGTTGAAAAAGACCTTTTGGAAAACGAACAGAGACGAAATATTTTGAAAGCCGTAAAGTCTTTAGGTGAGCCAGATTCAAGCATAATTTTCTTGAAATTTTATTTTGGAGAACCATCTAAAGAAATAGGCAGGCGGTTAGGGTTGAGTGTTTCCAACGTTGATACTCGAACTCACAGAGCATTGAAAAAATTAAAAGAGACGTTAGGAGCGTGGAAAAAATGAAAAAAAGTGTTAAAGATGCGTTTTATAAGGCTCAAGACGGGGAGCTGGACGATTTTCTGAAAGAAATTGAGATTGAGGGAGGACTTTCCCACGAAATAACCTCAAGAATCAAAAAACGTGTTGAGGAAAAAACAGGCGTTGAGCTTGTACGAAGAAAAACCTTTTTCAAGCCTTGGGTCGCCGCTGTAGCTTGCTTGTGTATTGCAGTTGCCGTGTCTTTGAGCGTTGAATATATAAATTTTGAAAGCGATCATGGTGTTCTGATGAGCGAAGACAACTTGCAGTCTGAAGCTGTACCAAATGTCAGCGAAGAAAATTCTGAAGAAAATTCGGAAAGCGATTTTCAATCTTCTGAAGATGTTTCCAATGATGAGTTAAAGTCATCTGAAGATGATTCTGCGGATGAAATAACTTCTTCTGAAGCTGTTTCGGACATTGTTAGTACGTCTGACTTACAGTATTTCCCATCGGGAACATATAAAATAGTATACGGTGAAAATACTGTTCCTAAAATCGTAAATTCTGGAGAAGTTTCGGAATTCGTGAATTCAATGTCGCTTTTTTTTGAGAGTGAAGCGACCCAAGGAGATAGTAAGGAGAATACTACTGCAGTCTATTATTACGTTTGTATTGATGTGAGAAATTCTTCGGTGTATTCAGAGGATGATTTTTTGAATGAGCTTCTGAAGTTAAGAATAAAAGCAAAGAAAATTGATTATGGCATATTTGTGTCATACGTTACTGAAAATCAAGTTAAAGCCATTGAAAAAGAATTCAATGAAGGCGATGCATTTAAAGGAATCAGACTACGATTAAGCTGTGTAGCGAAAGATTTTGTTGAAGAATGGATGACTGAAACAAACAGATGAATCAGAGTAAAATTGAGTTTAAAATAACGCCTTGCGTATATCTGCGGGGCGTTATTTCTTGCGATTGAATATTTTGAGGATGTATTCAAAGATTTCTGTAAGCATATTGACAACGTTTGAATAGGTGTGATAAAATATAGCTGAATGGAAAATACTTTAAAATGAGTCGGGGGTATCTTCATGTTCAATAAATTAAATTTTAAAATTTTTACTTTGTTTATCGTTTCCGTTCTATTGCTTTCATCATGTATTGAGGATGATGGGACAGAATCAAGCGGTAAATTTTCTATGGATCCATTCTCGCAAGAGGTGAGCGTTGAAAGTGAAGAAGCTTCTGACGTCGTTTCAGAAGAAAGTGTTTCAGACAATGAATCGGATTTTTCAAAGGATGAAAACGTTTCCGAAAATGAATTTACCTCGGAAGATGAAGAAAGCTTGGACGAGGTTTCTGTTGAAACGAGCAATGGGGAAACGGCTTCAAATAAACTACAGCTTTGTGTTCCCGATGATGAATATATGAATTTTGAATATAAAGAAGTAACGTTTGACGGAACGATAGATGGAATTATAAATGAGCTTGCGAAAGAAAAGCTGTTTTCAGAAGATGTTAAAGTCAACTCATTTGAAATTGAAGGTGATACTATCAGAATTGATCTTTCCGCAGAGTTTGGATTTGCAATTGCAACGGGAACGTTGGCTGAAAGGATGATTCTCGGTTCTTTTGTCAACACTTTAGTGTTGTATTATGACGTGAAACAGGTATACTTTACTGTTGATGGAGATTTCTTCGATTCGGGACACGTTTATTATGATTTTCCGTTGAGCTTTACGGAAGCATTAGGTTAATAAGCGGATATTTTTATATGATTTTTGATTTATTCAAATAATATTTAGAATTGCAAATAATATTTTAAATCATACTTAAAATAAAAAATAAAAATATTTGCAAATTGTGTTTTAGGGGTTGACAAAAAGGAAAAAAGCGTATATAATATTTTTAAGAAATGATTAAATAAATACGAATTGTATTAAAAATTATTTGAATTCTTCCACACAAAGCGAGAGTTTTGTGTTTGTTTTCATTTTTTTCCTTTCTTTTTACCTAAAAGCCCTTCCGTTTTTGCGGAAGGGCTTTTGGGGTCTTAGTGACCTTCTTTTCTCTTTCCGTGAAAGAGAAAAGAAGCAAAAGAGAAAGCAAATAATTTATTACAAATATATTTGGCAAATTTAAAACTTAAGTGTAATAGCGATTAAAGTTTTTGTGAGCATGGGTGTTTTTTAGGCGGTTATTTTGCTTTAGTGTGTTAAAAAGTTAAAGCCGTTCATGTGATTAGTGTAAGTTTGAATTAAATAACTCTATGCGTAATGTTTTAATCGTTTAATGCATAGCGATTAAAGTTTTTGGGGGCTGGGGTCTTTTTTCAAAAAGACCCCAGTTAAAAATAGTCAGAAAAAGAGCCTGTATCTCGTGATTTGGAGATATAGGCTCTGTGATTTTTATTTGATTATATATCGCTTCTGCCTTCCAATGCTCGAAGCAACGTTACGCTGTCGGCAAATTCGAGGGAAGCACCCACGGGAAGTCCATATGCAAGGCGGGTAACTTTTACTCCAAATGGTGATAGAAGCATTTTTATATACATTGCGGTGGCTTCACCCTCTGTGCTTGGGTTTGTTGCAAGAATAACTTCTTTAACAGAACCGTCGATGCGGGCAAGAAGCTCCGTTATGGCTATATCGTCGGGTCCTATGTCATCGAGAGGAGAAATTACGCCGTGCAAAACGTGGTAAAGTCCTTTGTATTCATGCAGCGATTCAATGACTTCTGCCGCCTTTGCATCCTCAACTACACAAATCGTAGTAACGTCACGTCGGCTGTCTGAACATATAGGACATATTTCCGTTTCGCTCAAATTCTGACATTTACTGCAACGGGAAATAGATTCCCTTGCACTGTTTATTGCGTTTATCAGCTCTGTAGCTTCCGAATCTGTCATATTTAATATATGATAAGCAATTCTTGATGCGCTTTTCCTTCCTAACCCCGGGAAAGAAGCAATAGCGCCTGCCAATCGTTCAAGGGACGGAGTGAGAGACATGGTATACCTACCTTTATATGAATGCGGAATTATGAATGCGGAATGTGGAACAGGAAAAAACAATAACTTGTAGTTCAACCTTAAAAGTTGTGCTTTTCAATATTGTTTCGAATTCCAAATTAAAACAGACCGGGTATACTAAGCGAGCCTGTGATTTTTTCCATTTCAGCAGAGTTGGTATCTTCAACCTTGCGGATAGCTTCGTTCATAGCTGCAATGAGGATATCCTGAAGGGTTTCGGGATCTTCGGGATCGATAACGTCGGGAGAAATGGCAATATCCAAAATTTCTTTTGTTCCTTTGATTTTAACAGTTACCATTCCACCGCCTGCGGAAACTTCGTATTCTCTTTCGTCAAGGTCAGCTTGCAATGCTTCAGCATCTTCACGCATTTTCTGTGCCTGACGGATAACGTGGTTCATATTCTGAGGGCCACCGCCCATTCCTTGTGGTAATCTTGCTTTCATATTGAAAATCCTTTCTTGTTAGATGTATTTTAATCCTTTAAAAAGTCTAAAAGGTCGCTGTACGGAATACCCGATACACCCGATGAACCTTCCGCCTTCTTTTGTATGGGTTTTGCAGGTTCGGGAGTTACGGGGGCGGGAGTTGTATGTCTTACAGGGGCAGGGGAAGAAGCAAGTGCTTTTTCCAATGCCGAAATTTTGGTTTCCAATCTATCGATTCTTTCAAAAACCGAATTGTCCATTGCAGAGCTTCCGCTATTTCCCGACGTTGTAGGCGTACAAAGCTTAATAACAGCCATTTCAGCCATGAGCCGTTTGTTTATGGCAAGCCTTGATATTTTGCTTTGGGCGTTGTCCAATATCTCTGCGTATCTGAACAGCGTTTCATCGGAGAAGCCTTCGGCCAATGCTTTGAGCCTTTTTTCACCGTCTTCAGAATAGACAAATCTTTCGTTCAAAGAGCCTGACGTTCCAAGCTTTGTTACAATCATATCTCTTGTTAGATAGGAAAGGTCTTCAAGGAACGTTACAATATCGACGGCTGAAGCATTAACCTCGTCTATGATTTCCACGGCTCTTGCAACGTTGTTTTCACGTATAGCTTCGAAAAGGGAAAGTCCCGTTTCGTTTTCCGTTATTCCTAAAAGATTTGTTACAGATTCTTCTGTTATTTCACCGCCTGCATTTGCGGAAACACAGCTTTCCAAAAGGCTTAGACCGTCACGCATTGCACCGTCAGCCAAATTTGCAATAAGCTTTGCCGCTTTTTCCGAAAGGGAGATGTTTTCTTCCTTTGCCACGAAAAGAAGACGGTTTTTTATTTCCTCAGATGAAATATTTCTGAATTCAAATCTCTGGCATCTTGAAAGAATTGTTGGCGGAATTTTATGCAATTCTGTTGTTGCAAGAATAAAAATAACGTATTCGGGTGGTTCCTCCAAGGTTTTGAGCAAGGCGTTGAATGCACCTGACGAGAGCATATGAACCTCGTCTATGATGTACACACGCTTTTTTAAATATGCAGGTGGATATAAAACCTCGTCTCTGAGGTCACGGATATTGTCAACACCGTTATTGCTTGCAGCATCGATTTCCAAAATATCCGTTGCATTTCCCTTGGAGACAGCTTTGCAGTTTTCACATTCACCGCAAGGGTTACCGTCTATTGGAGATAAGCAGTTTGCCGCCTTTGCGAGAATTTTTGCCGCAGAGGTTTTACCTGTTCCCCTTGTTCCGCAAAAAAGGTATGCATGGGATATCTTATCCGTTTTGCATTGTCTCTTCAATATATCGATAATATGTGCCTGTCCGCACATTTCGTCAAAGGTTGACGGACGCCACTTTCGGTATAATGCCTGATACATATTTCCACCTATCAGTTGAAAAAATTAAAAACAAAGAGCCGAGGTTCAAAGCATGACCGCACAGCTTCCATCGAACCGAAGCCACGCGCGGAAACCTATCTTCCAACTCCAAACAGGCAACCTCACAACACATCAAAGATACTGCTTAATGCTGCTTGGTCCCCCACCTGACATGGTTCACAGCTTTTGATCGCGCAAGACCCGTTCTTCAACATCTTCGGAATAGGCGCAGCCACACAGCCAGGCCCTCAAAGAAGCATTCACCCCTGCTACAGCGGATTGCAGGTAACAAGGCACCGCTACCTCCCCAGTTAGTGCGGCCATGCTTTGAATCTCGACTCTTTCAGCATTGTATCATATTTTGTTCCAAATTGCAATAGCTTTTTAGAAAAAATGATTATTATGTGACGGGAAAAGATTGACAAAAGAAAAAATTTGTGATAATATATAAAAAAATTAATGTACAAAGGAGACCAAAATGAACAAAAAAATGAGAAAACAGATCTTAGCTGTTGTACTTACCTTGGTATTTTTCGTATCTGCAATCGCTTTCGCTTTTTTTTCGGCAAACGAATCTAACGTTGCTTATGCCACCGGCGGAACAGTCGTTACGGACCCTGACGCTATGCTTGCCGACCGTTACTCTCCTGTTGACGTAGGAGACGGAATCGTCGCAGCCATTATTCACAAACCCACAGGCTTGGCACTTACGAACACAGGTCTTTCAAACGTTGTTGCTGAAGAAGCAGTATTCAGCGATGCTCAGCTTTGGACCTTTGTTAAAACCAATTCCAAAAACGCATACAAGCTTGTAAACCATCTTGATAACAGATGTCTCGATATTGACTCCGCAAAAACGGAAAATGCAACTAACGTTATGATTTGGGACGATAACGGACTTGATTGCCAGAGATATTATTTCTATGAAGTTGATGGTTCTTACTGCATCAGACCTGTTCACTGCACGAACGATAGAATTCTTGACGTTTATTCAGAAACAAATAATGTTCAGATATATGAATATATAGCAAATAACCCTCAACAGCAATTTGCGATTGTTGTTCCAGGTGAAGAGGAAGAACCCTCATCAGAACAGCCTTTGCCTGAAGAATCCTCGTCTGAAGAATCCTCATCCGAAGAGCCTTTGCCTGAAGAATCCTCATCTGAAGAGCCTTCGAAGCCGTCGGATGAAACTTCCTCAGATGCTCCTGCAACCCCCGGTGATGCAGGTATCGTTGTGTTTGTTATTCTCGCAGTTATCTCCCTTTCGGCTATAGTGGTTTTCAAAAAAATAAGAAGATCATAATTGCTTAAATTGATAATAGGCATATAATCAAAGCCGCCGCAGGATATCCTGCGGCGATTGCTTTAAAGTGTAACCGATTATTGACATTTCTACAAAAGAGAATTATTATATGTGTAGAAAAGATTGACAAAAGAAAAAAATTGTGATAATATATAAAAAACGCAATAAAAAAATAACAAAATTTAAGGAGACTGACATGAAAAAAACAACAAGCAGACAGATTTTATCCGCAGTTCTTTCTTTGGTATTTTGCGTATCTGTAATTGTTTCTATTCCGTTTACGGCAAGTGCAGCCTATGAGGCTTATGCGGCTGACGGATCGGTAGTTACAGAAGCTGACATTATTCTTGACCCAGGTCACGGTGGCGAGGACCCCGGTGCTCTTGGCCCTGATGATGAAAACGGTGCTCGTCGTGAAGAAGATGATGATAACCTCAGATTAGCATTAAAGGTTGGTGAGTATCTTGAAGCACAGGGAAAAACTGTTGCTTACACAAGAATTACAGACAAAACCGTAGATTTGTATGACCGTCCTCTTATAGCAAACTCAGGTAATTATAAGATTTTCTGCAGCTTGCATAGAAATTCCTATGATAACCCTACTGCAACGGGCGTTGAAGTTTATTATCATGAATCCCTTTCTGCAGATTCGGAATCAGGTCGTATTGCAGCTAAAGTTCTTGAAAACATAATGAAAACACCTGCTGCGATTGCAAACAGAGGAACTAAAACAGCAAACTACGTTGTTTTGCGTGAAACTTTAACAAACTCTATTCTTGTTGAAACCCTTTTCATAAGCAATCCCGACGATAACGCTGTTTTTGATACATATTTCGAAGATCTTGCTTCCAATATCGCCAACGGACTTATTGAGTCTCTTGCATTTTCAACTCCCAATTACATGCTCGACGGTCGCTTCTATCCCGTTGATATGGGTACAGATTTCGTTGCTTCCATTGTTCATATTCCCACAGGTTTGGCACTTACGAACACAGGAGAATCCAACGTTATCGCTGCAGAAGCAGATTTCGGTGATGCACAGACGTGGACTTTTGTTAAAACAGGTCTTAAAAACGAATATAAGCTTATAAACCATCTTGATAACAGATGTCTTGATACTGACTCTATGAGAAGCGATGACGGAACAAACATTATGATTTGGGACGATAATGGATTCGATTGTCAGAGATTTTATTTCTATGACGTTAACGGAAATTATTATATTGCCCCTGTTCATTGCAAAAACGATAGAGTTCTTGACGTTTATGCTGAAACTAATAACGTTCAGATATATTTGTTCGGTGAGACTAACCCCCAACAGCAGTTCAGAATTGTTCGCGAGGGAGAGGAAGAACCTCCTGTTGTAGAGCCTCCTGTTGTAGAGCCTCCTGTTGTAGAACCTCCCGTTGTAAATCTTGAACTTACAGGCGAAAGCACTTATACTCTTGAAGCCTTTATCGTAGGTGGTATTAAAGCTCCAACTACTGTTGAAGATTTTGCACTTAACTTCAAAAACGAAAACGTTAAGGTTGTAAATGCAGAAGGGGAAGAAGTTGAAGTATCCGACTTCGTTGGAACGGGATGTGTTGTTTCTGCTTCCGATACAGAAGAAACTGCAGTTGTAATTGTTCTCGGTGACGTTGATGGCGATGGAGAACTTACCGCTACAGACTATCTCAGAATCAAGCAGTACTTCCTTAAGACTATGAATCTTGAAGGCGTATATTTCACGGCTGCAGATGTTGATCGCTCTGGAAGCATTGATGGAACTGACTATATGCAGCTCAAATCACACTTCCTTGGAATTATTGATATTTACGCATAATTTTTAGTCACAAATATTAAAAATATACGTTTTTGAAAATATATTTTAAAAATTAAATAAAGGATAATCTCCCTCGAAAATCGGGGGAGATTTTTTGTCGTAAACTCTGCACGTTGACATAATAAACTTGACAAATGTGCTATGTTGTGCTATATTAAATATGGATATATATTTAATATGGAATATTGTGAATTGTTTTCTGCTGTCATAAATTTTTATAAAAAAGAATAGAAGAATACGTTTTATGCGTATAATGTTAAAGACGGCTTTTACATAGAAAAAACAAAGGAGATGATTTCAGAGAATTATGGCTAAAGCTAAAAAAAGCAAACTGAAAATAATTCCTCTTGGCGGCGTTGACGGTATCGGAAGAAATATAACCGTGTTTGAATGCGGTGAAGATATAATAGTTGTTGATTGCGGTATATCCTTTGCAGAGGTAGATACCCCGGGTATTGATTTTGTAATCCCAGATATATCCTATCTCGAAGGATGCATGGAAAAGGTGAGAGGAATATTTATAACCCATGGTCACGAAGATCATATTGGAGCGATTCCCTTTTTCCTCAAAAGAATAAACGTTCCTGTGTACGCTACAAGGCTTACCTTGGGAATCCTTGAAAACAAGCTTATTGAGCATAATATGCGAGATGTTTGTGAGCTTGTAGAGGTTGCGGCGGGAGACGTTGTTGAAGACGGAAACTTTGCCGTGGAGTTTATCCACGTTAACCATTCTATAGCGGATTCCTGCGCTCTGCACATATATACTCCTGCGGGAAATGCTCTTGTTACGGGAGATTTTAAAATTGACCTTACTCCAATTGACGGAGAGACTATGGACCTTGCAAGATTTGCGGAAATAGGAAGCGAAGGTCTTGACGTTTTGCTTTGCGATTCGACCAACGTGGAAAGAGTTGGCTTTACTCAGTCCGAAAAAATTGTTGGCGCATTTCTTGAACGTATAATGTTCAATACTGATAAAAGAATTATAATCGCGACCTTTTCTTCAAACGTTCACAGAGTTCAGCAGATAATAGATGCATCGGCAAAATTCGGGAGAAAAGTTGTCATAACGGGAAGAAGTATGCTTAACGTTATAAATGCCGCATCCCGCCTTGGATATATGACGATTCCAGAAGGCATTTTAATAGAAGTTGGCGATATGAAGCGTTATAATATGGATCAGATAACTATTATAACGACGGGAAGTCAGGGAGAGCCGATGAGTGCTTTGTATCGTATGGCATACGGTGAGCATGCACAGATTAAATTGGGTAAGGATGATTTGGTTGTTTTATCATCGTCCCCAATCCCCGGAAATGAAAAGCTTATCTGCAATATAACAAACGAGCTTCTGAAAAGAGGAGCAACTGTTCTTAACGACGACGCTGTTTCAGACGTTCACGTTTCGGGACACGCAAGCCGTGAAGAATTGAAAATAATGCATAGACTTACACAGCCTGAATATTTTATTCCCATTCACGGTGAATATAAGCATCTTATTCGCCATATGGAGCTGGCAAAAGAGCTTGGAATGGATGAGGAAAATATTTTTATTCCCGAACAAGGTCATATTATAGAGCTTTCGCCATCGGGCATGAAAAAACGCGGTAACGTGCCAAACGGTGTTCTTTACGTTGACGGTGCAGGCTTCGGTGATTTGGGAAGCGGTGTTCTTAAGGAAAGAATGAAGCTTTCAGAGGATGGAGTTGTTATTATTACAGTAACTTTGGATTCTGAGTTCAATTCCATACTTTCAGGTCCCGAAACCATTTCCAGAGGCTTTGCATACGTGGGCGAAGCAGAAGAAATAACGGAACAGCTTAACGGACTTGCTGCTGAAGTTATTGAAAAATGTCTTGATAAGGGATATTGTGATTTTTCAACTATCAAATCAAAAATAAGAGGGGAGATTTCGGGCTTCATTTTCAAACAGACGAAGCGCAGACCAATGGTTATCCCCATAATTATGTCGGTGGCATTATGATAAATTCAAATAAAACCGTGCTTGTAACAGGTGGTTCGGGTGGAATAGGTCAGGCTATAGTTGCCGCTTTCGGCAGGGAGGGGTATAACGTTGCCATAAACTATTTTACCAACGAAAAAGGCGCAATTGATGCATCAAAGTCGGTCACGGGCGGTGGCGCTTTTGGTATTTACCAGTGTGACGTAGGCGATATGACTCAGGTTCTAAAAATGAAGGAACAGATAGAGAGAGACTTAGGTGAGGTTGACGTTCTTGTTTGCAACAGTGGAATAGAATATTTCGGACTTTTTCATTTGGCAAAAGAAGAAGAAACGGAACGCCTTTATAAAACCAACTTGTTTGGAGCGGTCAACTGTGCAAGAGCGTTTTTACCTCCTATGATAAATAAAAAAAGCGGAAGCATCATTATGAACGCTTCTATTTGCGGGGAAATGGGCTTTTCCTGTGAGGTTGACTATTCCGTTACAAAAGCGGGACTTATCGGGTTGACTAAGGCGTTATCAAGAGAGGTTGCTCCAAGCGGTGTCAGAGTGAATTGCGTTTCCCCTGGGTTTATTGCAACTCCGATGACTGCTCATTTTTCAGAAGAAGCACTTTCTTCTATAAAAGAAGAAGTCCCCCTTGGAAGAATCGGAAAAAGTGAAGATATTTCCGAGGCAGTTTTATATCTCGCTTCTGACAAAGCGAGCTATGTAACGGGAACAGTTTTGTCCGTCAATGGCGGATGGTATTAAAATTTGGTGAGGTTACATGATGAACAATATAAAAGAAAATCTCATAAATAAATGTGTATTGGCGAAGAAGGCGGGAAAGCTTCTTGCAGTTTCAACGGGAGAAGCAAGGAATAACGCCCTTCTTGCTATGGCAGATTCCCTTGAGAAAAATGAAAAATTGATTCTTGAGGCGAACGCTAAGGATATAGAAAAAGCGAAGGAAAACGGCATAAAAGAAGCGATGGTTGACAGACTTATGCTTAATTCCCAAAGAATTAAAGGGATATCTGACGCCATGCGCAAGGTTGCCGCTTTGCCTGACCCGCTTGGCTCCGGCGAGGTGTGGACTCGCCCCAACGGACTTATGATACGAAAAGTTAAAGTTCCTCTGGGGAATATTGCAATAATTTATGAATCCCGCCCCAACGTTACGGCAGATGCGGTATGCCTTTGTATAAAGAGCGGCAATACTGTGTTTTTAAGAGGGGGAAAAGAGGCGTTTTTCTCCAATACGGCTATAATTTCAGCTCTCAGAGAGGGATTGGAAAAATCGGGCTTTTCGGGCGATTTGATACAGACCCCCGATGATACTTCCCGTGAAACCGCAACAGCTCTGATGACGCTTTCGGGTTACGTGGATTTACTTATCCCACGAGGCGGAAAAAGTCTTATTCGTTCCGTTGTGGATAATGCAACTGTCCCTGTTATTGAGACGGGCGCGGGAAATTGCCACGTTTACGTTGAGAAAACCGCTGATTTGGAAATGGCAGCAAGGATTGTAAAGAATGCAAAAATGCAACGCCCTTCTGTTTGTAATGCGGCAGAAAATCTTCTTGTTGATAGAGAAATTGCAAATGATTTTCTTCCCGTAATAAAAAAAGTTTTAGAGGGAACAGAGCTTCGTGGATGCGAGGAAACCGTTGGAATAATTGATGTTGCATCGGCTACGGAGGAAGATTTCTTTACGGAATATGACGATTATATAATGTCACTTAAGGTTGTTGACGGTTATAAGGAAGCGGTTGAGCATATTAACGTACATAGTACGGGACATAGCGAAGCAATTATCACAAGAAATACAGAAGCGGCTGATTATTTCACAGCGAATATTGATTCTGCCGCGGTGTACGTTAATGCATCAACAAGATTTACCGATGGTGAAGAATTTGGATTCGGCGCAGAGATCGGTATATCAACCCAGCGACTTCACGCAAGAGGTCCAATGGGACTTTCCGAAATGACAACAGTTAAATATATTGTAGTTGGAAACGGTCAGACCCGTGGGTGATGATATGGAACAGCCGACTAAAAGACTTTACGTTCTTTTGATACGTTCAAGAAGTGTTCCTTCAATGCTTATAAGATTCTTTACTAAAGCAAAATATACTCATTCCTCGCTGGGATTTTCCGAGGACTGTATGCAGCTTTATAGCTTCGCGAGAAAGTATGAGAGCTTGCCTTTGCCAGGATGCTTTACCACAGAGAAAATTGATAGAGGCTTTTTGGGAAAAGACCCTGAGACCCCTTGCGCGCTTTTTTACTTTGACGTTACAACGGACGTTTTTGAAAGTGTTAACGCAGAAGTTAACATGATGTACGAAAAACAGCATCAGTATAAGTATAATTATTTAGGGCTTATTCTTTGCGGCTTAGGTATCGAAAAAACGAGAAAAAACAAGTATTTTTGTTCTGAGTTTGTGTCGCATATATTGAAGAAAACGGGCGCGTTGCCCATAGAAAAGCATCCATCTGTTTTCAGACCCGTTGATTTCTTGAAAATGGATGAACTTAAGCTGATATACGAAGGAAATATTGGCGGTTTAAGAGATAAAATACTCATAAACGTATGATAATTTTGGAGGACGGCTATGAAAAACATTGTGAAAAGACTTGAAGGTAAAAAAATAACTACGGAAAACCTCATGTCTGTTATGACCCTTGAAGAAAAGCTGGGCCAGATGTTTATGCTTGATTTCCGCAGATGGAAGAATAAGGATGATAAGGAACAAAGTGACCATCAGGTGTTTTCTCCAGAGGTTAAAGAGCTTATCGGAAAATATGGCTTAGGTAACGTTATTCTTTTTGCGGAAAACTTCGCTGATATCGATCAGATAGTTAAATTTAACCACGAATTGAAAAATTCCGTTGTCAACGGTATTCCTATGATTATAGGTGTGGATCAAGAAGGCGGCAGAGTCGTCAGAATGAATGACGGATGTTCAATGCCTGGTAATATGTGCGTTGGTGCAACGGATGATGCTGAAAATGCATATAAAAACGGGTACATAATCGGAAAAGAGCTTAAAGCTGTTGGTATTAACTGCGATTTTGCTCCTTCAATAGATGTAAACAATAATCCTGCTAATCCCGTTATCAATCTCCGCTCATTTTCGTCCTCTCATACGTATGCTTCTCCTTATGGAGTTAAAATGGCTCAAGGTTTGCAGGACGCAGGCGTTGCTGCAACGGGCAAGCATTTCCCGGGGCATGGTGACACAAACGTTGATTCCCATACGGGACTCCCTGTTGTAAATAAAACTCTGGAACAGCTTATGGAAGCAGAGCTTATTCCTTTTATAGAAACGTCAAAATCGGGAATTTATATGTATATGACTGCCCACATGACGTTCCCTCTTATTGCTAAAGAAAGATATGTTTCCAAACAGACAGGTAAGGAAATGACTGCCCCTGCAACGCTCTCTAAAACCTTCCTTACGGATATCCTCAGAGATAAATTGGGGTATGAAGGTGTTGTTATCACTGATTCTATGCAGATGCAGGCTATTTCAACTCATATGGGCTCACATCCTTCTTTGATAAAGGCTATAAACGCAGGCGTTGATATCTTGCTTATGTTTATAACCCTCAGAAACCTTGAGGATGAATACAAGCTTGCAGACGTTTTTACTGCATTGACCGCCGCTGTTAAAACGGGTGAGCTTTCAATGGACAGAATTAACGAATCCACAAAACGTGTTCTTGATTTGAAAATCAAGATGGGGCTTTTTGATGAAGAAGAAAAATCCCTTGAGGAAAAATTGGAATATGCAAAAGCCGTTGTAGGTTGCAAGGAACATAGAGAAATTGAACGTCAGATAACTGCAGACGGCATAACCGTTCTTGAAAATAACGGTGTTCTTCCCCTTGATCTTTCGGATAATAAAAAGGTTCTTTACGTTTCAGCGTATTCCAACAAAACAACTTCCTTTGAGTATGCAGTAAAACGCCTTGTTTCTGAAGGAAAAATCAAGAAATTTGAATACGATACCTACACGTATAACGGTAAATCAGCCATAACGGATGAACTGAAAGAGAAGGTTGACAAAACGGATTACGTAATAGTGGTTACTGAAACGGAAGCCCCGGTTGCTTTCGATAAACCATACGTATCTTTCCCTGTATCTCTCTGCAAATATTGCAAAGAAACGGGCAAAAAAGTTGTTGTTATCAGTTCTTTCCTACCTTATGATGCTCCTGTTTATAAGGATGCAGACGCATTACTCCTTTGCTATTGCCCCAAAGGTATGTCAAAGGAAGCCGCAAGTGACTTGAATACTAATAAAGCGTATGGTGTTAACGTTGTGGTTGCAGTTGAGTGTGTTCTTGGCGGTATGACCCCTGGCGGAAAACTTCCTGTGGATATCTTTGAAGTGAAGCCCGATGGAAGTTATAATTTTGATAAAATTGAATATCCATTTGGATACTCAAAAAAATAAATATATTTTGAAAGGATACTTATTATGAGCAAAATTAAAAACAGAATAGTGTTGTGTGTGCTTCTCACATTTGTAGTTGTTTTTTCTTGTGCTTGCGACCTGGTGAAAGCTCCTGATTATTATGAGCTTAACGGAGATGACGTTGTAACCTCTTTCACAAAGGTAGTTGGCGACAGGAAAGTAAATACAAAGAAAATTGAGATGACAAACGCAGTTCAGACCATTTCTTATTCCTACAAAAACGTTGTAGACGCCTATGGCGACGCAGAAAAGTATATTGACTTTTTGACAGGAGAGGAAGATTTTTATTATAACGGAATGTTGAATATGGACGAATCCGAGGACGAAGTCTCCCTTTCTAAAACCTCTCCCAAGGATGAAGAATACGAAATAACCGTAACCGTAATATATAACGTAAATACTAAAGTGGTAAAAATCGTCGTTGAACGAGAGAAAATTATTGAATAATCAGCAAAAATAAATCACCCGATAGAGAAAATAAGTTTCTTTGTCGGGTGATTTTACATTTAAAAGGTTATTTGGATTTTTTATATTTGCTTTGAGATGATTTTTTGGAGGATTTTGAATTTTGGTTCTGTGATAGGAATTCGTTTCGAACCTCTTTGGCTGATTTAATAAACATATAATATGCTACACATTGTGAAATTAAGACAACCACATTCAAAATGCTTTCTGCGAGATAGCGATATGACACGGAAAATAAAGTTTTAAAGCTCGATAAAGAAAGTAATATGTAAACAACAAATAAAACTTTTGCTGCTTTTATATAACCTTTCTTTTCACATGGATTTTTGCTTATACGTATACCCTGTATTGCAGGTAATATTGAAATAAAAATAATAAAAAAGGCAAATATAT
The DNA here is from genome assembly GCA_015064625.1 of Oscillospiraceae bacterium. GTDB lineage: Bacteria > Bacillota > Clostridia > Oscillospirales > CAG-382 > SIG653. The sequence continues at coordinate 47,975 of SVRW01000005.1, forward strand.
ATAAAAAAATAAACGTTCCTTTTGCTATATCTGAATATTCGGGAGAAAATTTTGAAATCAATGTGTCAAAATAACCGGTATACATGTTAAATATAACGTTTGCAACCGATTTAATAAAATCCACAATTCCCAAAACAATTATTGATAATCCGCAAAAGTAAAGTTTTTTTCTGCTCGACAAACTTGTTCTTTTATCCATAAGACACCTCGATTAAAACGTTTATTGTTTTAGACAAGTTTATATTAGCACGTTTTCTTGTATTTGTCAATGTGTTTGTTGAAAAAATAATAACATTTTATGAAAACGTTTGAAATTCATCAAAATCGAATGGGGTGTCACACAAACAAAGTTAGCGTGGCACCCCATTTTAGAAAAAATTATTCTTTAACAAATGAGCTTTTTATTTAGTCAAGCGGGTATTGAATTTTAAATTTGACTTTTTCAATCGACCCGTGTTATTTATTATTTTTCGTAAAGTATATCAGCAATTCTACTGTAGCCTTGAATATCCAAGGCTTCGCCTCTTATATCCTTGTTCCCCGTTGCTGTTTCCACCGCTTCTGTCAATATTTCCTTTGAATATTTGCCTGAAAAGGCTGTAAATAAGGAATTAACCAAAGTTTTTCTTCTGTTCTCAAAAGCGCCGTTTAAAACCTTAAAGAAAAGTTTTACGTCTTTAGGATTGACGGGCGGTTCTTTATGAGGGATTATTTGAATTACCGCAGAAGTCACTTTAGGCGGAGGTGAGAAAGCGGAAGGAGGGACGGTGAAAAGCTTTTTGGCCACACCGAAATATGAAACGTAAGCAGTGAAAGAACTATATTCCGCGCTTCCTGCCTTTGAACATATTCTGTCCGCAACCTCTTTCTGAACCATAACTGTTATGCTTTTGAATTTTACACCGCTTTCAAAAAGAGCTTCTAAAATAGGCGTCGTTATATAATAAGGCAAGTTGGCGCAAACGCACACTTCCATATTAGGAAAATGTTCGTTTACAAGTTCCTTGACATCTACTTTAAGTATGTCCGAATTTATAAACTGTATATTATTTCTGTCTGCAAATTTTTCATTGAGTATAGGTAGAAGCTCTTCATCAATTTCAACGGAAACAACTTTTTTTGCAACATTTGCAAGTTTTTCTGTCAGTATTCCGAACCCTGCTCCTATTTCTAAAGCACCGTCTTCTTTTTCAATTCCACTTTCATGAGCGATTCTCAAAGGGAATTTATCGGACGTCAGAAAATTTTGCCCATATTTTTTCTTTTTTACGAAGCTCATTCTGCAATATCTATTACCGTGAGGAATTTTGATTCGCAATCGACGGCAAATTGACCGTGAGGTGCATTTGCATCAAAATAAATGCTATCGCCCTCGGAAAGAAACAGAGTTTTTGAACCGATAGTAACACCTATTTTACCCGAAACAACAAAGTTAAATTCCTGACCGCTGTGTGAAACCAAATCGGGAGTTTCATCGGTTGGCGAGATTGTAACAAGCATAGGCTCTTTGTTTCTTCCAATGTAGTTGAAAGCGAGAGATTCAAAATCGTATCCTTCGTATCTCTTTACTTTGATTCCTGTTCCCTTGCGGGTAACGCTGAATTCTTCAACCTTTGGTGTGTCGCCTGTAAGAATTTCCGTTGGGTCAACACCGAATACAGAAGAAATTGTATATATAATACTTATAGGAATATCTTCGTCACCGCTTTCATAAGAAACGTAAAGCTCGGGGGATATACCAACGCGGGAAGCTACTTCTTCCACGGACATATCAAGAACTTCTCTTAAATATTCTATTCTTTTTTTAAGCAAAACAACCTGTTCGGGTGTACCGTTTGATTTCATGGTCGAACCGCCTTTCCATAGCCTTTTTATCGAAAAAAATTATTTTGTTTCCTGAAAGAATTTTATCACATTTCGGTCTTTTAGTCAATATCCTTTTTTGAAATGTTTTGTATATTCTCGGTTATTGTTTTCCTTCCTCTATAAGAAAATGAATAGGAGTTGAAAGCGGAGTCGTCCATTGTTATTATATCCGAAAAATCTGAAATTTTACCCTTGTAAAAATATTCAAAGGGTGAAAGGAATGCCTTCTTGTTCAAAGGACATATTTCTTGACATATGTCACAGCCCCATACGGTATTCGTTTCTCGGAGAAGCATCAGGTCTTCTTCTGTTTTCCGCTTCCTTTGAGATATAGCGGAAATACATTCTTCTTTTTTGGGACACGCTTTTCCGCAAAGTCCGCAGTTGGAGCAAAGCTCCTTTTGCGGTAAAATACGACTTTCAAGCTTTGCAGTTGTAATTATCTCACCGATAAAAACGTACGAGCCGTATTTTTCATTTATCAAAAGCCCGTTTTTTCCAATGCTTCCCAATCCGCCTTTTTTCGCTAGGGCCCTTTCGTTAAATGGAGAATGGTCGGCAAATCCGTGAAATTCGCTTTCGGGATAAAGAGAGCAAAGCTTTGGAATAAGCTTTAAAAACAGCTCTTTAGCAAATCCGTGATAATCCCTTATCCTTGCAAAATGAGCCAAGGGGTTTTTTTCTTCTCTGTCCGTTCTGTATGGAATAAGAAATACTATGACGCTTGAAGCGGCTTCCGGTAACAGACGAATGTTTATGACGTCGTCGGAACAAAAGGGAAGGATAGAGAAATATTCTATTTTTTCTTCTTCGAAAAGCTTACAAAGAGAACTGTTTTCCATTTCGCATCTCCTTTGAAAAATAAAGAAAAAAGCCGCGAACACGTCACGGCTTGATTTGAAACGATTAGTCAGAAATGTAGGGAACTAATGCAAGCTCTCTTGCGCGTTTTACAGCAATTGTAAGCTGACGCTGATGCTTTGCACATGTACCGGTAATTCTGCGGGGAAGTATTTTAGAACGTTCAGAGAGATTCTTTCTGAAGCTACCAACGTTTTTGTAATCGATATGCTCAATCTTTTCTGCGCAGAAGAAGCAAACCTTCTTCTTTTTGCGAGGACGGAAAGTTTTCTGAGCATCTCTGGGTTCTCTTACTTCTTTGATTTCCTTATCCATTGTTATCCTCCTATAATGATTTTGTTCTGAAATTTAAAATCAGAACGGCAATTCGTCGTCTGTGGAAAGCTCTTCGAATGCGCCCATATCGGGAGCAGAGCTGCCGTAAGACGGAACAGATGGGGTTGAACCTCTGAAATCGGAGGAATCTGCATTCTTTCTTTCAACGAACGAAAGCTCGTCTGCTGCTACTGCATAAGAATATCTCTTTGCTCCTGTGCTGTCTGTCCATGTACGCTGTTGCATTTCGCCACATACAAGGATGGATTTACCCTTTGTAAAGAATTTCGTTACGAATTCAGCTTTTTCACGCCAGCAAGTAACTTCAAAAAAGTCCGTAGCTTGTTCTCCTTGCTTGGAAAAACGTCTGCTTACAGCGATTCTGAATGAACAATAACTGATGCCTGTATTCGTTTGTTTCAATTCGGGGTCAGCAACAAGGTTGCCTATAAGAATTATCTTATTGAAAGATGCCATTTTAAAACTCCTCCCTTAAATAGTGGTTCTTATTCTTCGCACTTGATTGTGAGTGAACGAAGAATACCGTCGGTGATGTTAAGAATTCTCTTGAGCTCTGCAGGGAAAGCTGTGGGAGAGGTATACTTAACGTATACGTAGTAACCTTCTGTATAGTCGTCAATAGGGTAAGCAAGTTTTCTGTTGCCCCATTCTTCGGTCTTTTCAACCGTTGCGTTTTCAGCGATAAGAGAAGTGAATTTCTCTTTCAAAGCGTTAACTGCTTCTTCGCCGAGGGCGGTATTGACAACGAAGGTCGTTTCGTACAAACCTGTTCTCTTTTCCACTTTGATTGCACCTCCTTCCGGACAAATGAGAGATACAAATTGCGCTTATTTGCATTTTTTGTGTATCTCCAAGGAGAAAACCATTTAAGGCCTCTTACTGGTTATTATAACAAAAAAAATCCCGATTGTCAAGTGCCAATATGGCTTTTAATCAATCGGGATTTAGTTTTTACAATTTGTTCACAAAGAAGTTATTTCGCGTTTTTCTGTGCGTCTGCTTTTATTGCTCTTTGAACCATATCCTTTGTTCTCAACTGAGCGTCGAGGAGTCCTGAGGTGGAATGGTCATGATTCAAGGTGTTTACTATCTTTGCAATATATTTTGAAAGGTCAACCTGCTCGAACCAAGGACGGTCTACTATTTCCTTGGGAACGTACGTCAGGTTGGTAGAATAAAGCTTCTTCAGCTTTCCTTCTTCGTAGAGCTTGTCGAAAGCGGCAACGCCTTTGGTGAAGAGAGGGAAAGTTACAATGGAATATACGTCTTTGATATCGTATTGTGAAAGTCTTTCGATAACCTCGATTATAGAACCGCCTGATGCTATCATATCGTCGATGATAAGAACGTTTTTGCCATCAAGGGGTTTGCCGATATATTCATGCTGAACTATCTGTGATTTACCGTCAACAACGTTATCAAGGTCGCGTCTCTTGTAGAAAACGCCAACGTCATGACCGAGAATTGTTGCATAATAAACAGCTCTTTCCATAGCTCCTACGTCAGGACTGATAACCACCATGTTTTCGGTCATCTGTTTAACGCCTTCTCTACGGATGAATTCCTTAATTATCGAATACGTTGGGAAAACGTTTTCAAAGGAAGCAACGGGGATAGCGTTATGAATCGTAGGGTCGTGAGCATCGAACGTAATAATGGTATTAACGCCAAGAGACTCAAGCTCTCTCAAAGCCATTGCACAGTCAAGAGATTCTCTTCCGTGACGCTTATGCTGTCTGGAGGAATAAAGAAGAGGCATAATTACTGAAACACGGTTCGCTTTTCCGCCTATTGCACTTATAACTCTTTTAATGTTCTGGAAATGCTCGTCTGGACCAACATGGTTTTCATAACCGTAAATCTTGTACGTACAGCTATAATTACCAATGTCGGATATAATGAAAATATCCTTGCCTCTTACAGATGCGTCAAGTCTGACTTTACCTTCACCGTTCTGGAAACGGGTTTCGGTTGTGGGAACTATGTAGTTTGCGCCTTCATCACCTCTTAGTAAAGCGATGTTGCGGTTGATTTTTTCTCCCAGATCTTTTGCGCTGTCCATTACAATAATGCCCAAGTCACCATGATTGAAAAACTCAATTTTGTCTGCCATTTAAACAGTCCTCCGTCAGATACAAAGATTATTTAATTTGAGATTGCTTGTGTGCGGTCATATTTTACAATATTTTGTCGTATTTGTACATCGTAAAAATCAACAAAATATAAGCTCTAATCCGATGAAAATTTTTCTTTTTCGGAAAAACGCCACGGAATGAACTCGGTTCACATGCAGATTATACAACAAAATACGGCTTTTGTCAACGGAAAATCTTATCAAAGGTTTTAAATTTTTGAATCTATTTTTTCTTTTCATTGTTAAAATACATCCAAACTTTAATATTGACAAAATATACATTCTGTGTTATTATGTTTAGTGGAGTAATATAAAAGCTTTCAGAAAGGCAGCGGCTTGTCCGCAGATAGATAAAAATGGCAAAAGAAACTAAAAAGAAGAAGGATACGGAAACTCCTGAGGATAAAAAAACTGCGGCTCTTAACGCCTGTATAATGCAGATAGAGAGAGAATGCGGAAAAGGAGCTATTATGCGCCTTGGAGAAGCGGCTGAAATGGAAGTTGTAGGCGTTTCCACGGGCTCTCTTACCCTTGACTTGGCTTTGGGAATTGGCGGTATTCCAAAAGGGAGAATTACCGAAATATATGGTCCTGAATCATCAGGTAAAACAACTATCGCGCTTCATGCTATAGCAGAAGTGCAAAAGGCAGGCGGAGAAGCGGCATTTATTGATGCTGAACATGCTCTTGACCCTGTTTATGCAGGGGCTTTGGGTGTTGACCTTGACAGACTCCTCGTGTCACAGCCCGATTGCGGTGAGCAGGCTCTTGAAATAACAGAGGCTCTTGCAAGATCGGGAGCTGTTGATATTATCGTTATCGACTCCGTTGCGGCTCTTGTTCCCAGAAGTGAGCTTGAAGGAAATATGGGACAGTCCTCTGTTGGCGTTCAGGCAAGACTTATGTCCCAGGCTTTGAGAAAGCTCAGCGGCGTTGTTTCAAAGTCCGGATGTACGGTTATTTTCATAAACCAGCTCAGACAGAAAATCGGTGTTATGTACGGTAATCCCGAGGTTACAACAGGCGGTGTTGCGCTCAAATTCTATGCTTCTGTCAGAATAGATATAAGACGTGCTGATGCTATAAAGCAGGGCGGTGAAATAATCGGAAACCATACAAGATGTAAGGTTGTAAAGAATAAAGTTGCTCCTCCTTTCAAGCAGGCTGAATTTGATATTCTTTACGGAAAGGGAATTTCCAAGGAAAGCGAAATCGTTGAGCTTGCAACTCAACTTGGTATTATTGAAAAGAGCGGCTCATGGTTCTCTTACGAGGGCAACAGGCTCGGTCAGGGTAAAGAATCCGTAAGAAAGCTTTTTGAGTCGGATAAGGAATTGTCAAACGAAATTGAGGCAAAAATCAGAGAGGGAAGAAATTCCATAGACCTTGTGAAGCCCGAAGATGATTTGTTTGAAAGAGCAGATGAAGACGAGGGCGACGGGGATTTGTTCTGATTTTTTGAAACATGGAAAACTTGGAGCTTGATTTCGGTTTGCGTATAAAAAATGTTTTTCCAACTCATGGTGGACTTGAATACGTAATACAGACGAATAAATGTAAATACACGTTAACGGGTGCTGACTTCAGAAGAATCGGAGAAGAAGTTCTCTTTGCAGGAAACGTTTTGTCCGATGATGAAGCAGAGGAGCTTGAGTTTTGCTCTGAAAAGCTTTTGTGTATTCAGAAATCCCTTAAGCATCTTGAGTATGCCCCTATGTCCGAGCGAAAGCTGCGGATGAAGCTTCATGGGAAATTTCCCCGTGAGGTTATTGATGCATCTCTTGAAATATTGAAGGGTAACGGATATATTGACGATTTGCGATTGGCTTTTGATTTGTGCGAAGAATATTTTGTGCATAGCCTTATGGGACCCGCAAAGATAAGGGGAAAGCTTTATGAAAAAGGTTTCTCCCGTGATACGCTGTCGCAGATTTTTGAGGAATACGAATTTTCTGAAGAAACGGTTTATGAGAATATGAAAAGTCTTTTGCGAAAGAAATATGGAGAAGAAATTTCTGAAACTGATAAACCCAAGGCTCTCGAATATCTTGTCAGATGGGGTTATTCCTTTGAAGACGCAAGAAGCATTCTGAAAATTTTGTATTAGGCACTACATAGTAATTTTAAGGAATAATTATCTCTATAGCAAAAATTGGAGTATGTAAATAATGGCTGAACAGAAAATAAAAGTTGGTTTTGTATCCCTTGGATGCCCCAAAAATCTTATAGATACGGAAATAATGCTTTATAAGCTCTCTGAAGCGGGCTTTGAGGTAGTCCCCGAAGATATTGATGCGGACGTTGTTGTTATCAACACTTGTGCGTTTATAAAGGATGCAAAGCAGGAAGCTATCGATAATATACTTGATGTAGCGTGGTTGAAGAAAAACCGCACGCTCAGAGGTATAGTCGTAACGGGCTGCCTTGTTCAGCGTTTCGGTGAGGAAGTTATGAAAGAGCTTCCCGAAATTGATGCTGTTGTGGGCGTTGGCGGTGCTTTGAAAATAGTTGAAGCCGTGACTGCGGCTTATAACGGAGAAAAGTATTCATTTATTCCCAATCCTTCCGACATTCCTCTTGAAGGAAGCAGAGTTGTTACAACACCTGAACATTTTGCTTATCTGAAAATAGCGGAAGGCTGCGACAATAAATGTGCATATTGCGTTATTCCTTCCATCAGAGGAAGCTTCAGAAGCCGTCCCATTCTTGATATAATTGAGGAAGCGGAAGATTTGGCAGCTATGGGAATAAAGGAGCTTGTTCTCGTTGCACAGGATACGACGGCTTATGGAAAGGACATTTTCGGAACTTACGCCCTTGATTCTCTCCTTAAGGAGCTTTCCAAAATTAACGGTATCGAATGGATAAGAATACTTTACTGTTACCCCGAAAGAATAACTGATTCCCTCATCGAAGAAATTGCAACTAATCCAAAGGTTGTAAAATACATTGATATGCCAATACAGCATATATCAAGTGACGTTTTGCGTCGTATGAATCGCAGAGATACGTCAGAATCTATAAAAACTGTAATTAAAAAGCTTCGTGACCGTATTCCCGATGTTGTTATCAGAACAACTGTTATTACGGGCTTTCCGGGGGAAACGGAAAAGGAATTCAATGAGCTTTTGGCTTTCGTCAAAGAAGCAAAATTTGAACGTCTTGGTGCTTTTGAGTATTCAAAAGAAGAAGGCACAGCAGCCTTCGATATGCCTGAGCAGGTTCATCCTAAAAAGAAAAAGAGCCGCAGAGATGCAATAATGCGTGCTCAGATGAAGATTCATGAAGAACATAACGATGCTCTCGTTGGCAAAACGCTGACGGTTCTTTGCGAAGGGTACGATCAGGCGGCGGAAAGCTATTATGGCAGAAGCTATGCAGACGCTCCTGATATTGACGGGAAAATATATTTTACGTCCTACAGAAGAATAAAGGACGGCGAAATGATAAAGGTGAAAATTGCCGAAGTGCTTGATTACGACCTTGTAGGTAAGGCAGTTAAGGAGGAATAATGAATACACCAAATAAACTGTCCATAGCGAGAGTTGTTCTTACGCCTGTATTCACGTTGTTCCTTGTATATTCTTTCTTTGGCGGCGGTCATATCGCCCATATTATAAGTACGCTTTTGTCTGCTGCTGTTTTTGGCGCGGCGGCTCTTACGGATTATTATGACGGAAAAATAGCAAGACGTGACAACATAATAACTAAGTTTGGAATATTTATTGACCCCCTTGCAGATAAATTTATGATTTTCTGCGCTATGATTGGTATTTTTGCTTCAGGTTATATTGGAGAAAGTTCTATTGTATTTAAGCATTTTTACCTTTGGTGCGGACTTGTAATAATTTTCCGTGAGCTTGCGGTTACAACCATGAGACTCGTTGTTGCAGGCGAATCAGGAATAGTTGTTCCTGCTAATATTTGGGGAAAGATGAAAACAGTATCCCAGATAGTTGCAACGCTTGTAACGCTGGCTGAAAGTTTGCTTGACGATATTCTGCTTCTTGTAGGGATTGAAGGTGGTTTCCTTGGAGGCGGAATGTATTTCAGTATAGTTGCAGTATGCTTTGCGGCAATAAGCTCCATTGTTTCTGGTATGATTTATTTAAAGAGCTATTGGAGCGCAATTAAACCGTAAATTTTGAAAATCGGCGTATTACGGTAAAACTTTAAAGCTTTGATGCTTGGCGGAGTAACGATTTCGCAGCTTTTCAAAGCAAAAAATTAAAACCTTGATTTTTAAACCTTAACACGAAAGGATATATCCCAATGAAACTTTATAACTCTCTTACCCGTTCCCTCGAGGAATTTGAAATCAAAGACAACACTGTGAGAATGTATGCTTGCGGTCCTACGGTATACAACCGCTTCCATATAGGAAACTCACGCTGTTTCGTTGTTTTTGATATGCTCAGAAGGTATCTGGAGTACAGAGGAGTAAAAGTGCTTTTTGCACAGAATTTCACAGACGTTGACGATAAGCTTATCAAAAAAGCGGCTGAAGAAGGAACAACCGTTCCAGAACTTGCAGAAAAATATATAAATGAATATTTCATCGATGCGGAAGGCCTTGGAATAAAAAAAGCTACGTACCATCCGAGAGCAACTGAAACTATGGATGAAATTATAGCTATGGTAGGAAAACTTATCGAAAAAGGTCACGCATACGTAGCTTCAAACGGTGACGTTTATTTCTCAGCAGAAAGCTATAAGGATTACGGAAAGCTTTCACATCTTGATTCCGATAATCTTGAAGCGGGAGCAAGAATAAGCGTTAACGATATAAAACGCCATCCCTTCGATTTTGCCCTTTGGAAAGCAAGAAAAGAAGAAAGCGAAATAGCTTGGGAAGCTCCTTGGAGCATGGGCAGACCAGGTTGGCATATTGAATGCTCAGCTATGATAGATAAGCTTTTCGGCTCTGATATTGATATCCACGGTGGCGGACCAGACCTTATTTTCCCTCACCATGAAAATGAAATTGCACAGACGGAATGTGCCACGGGTAAGCCTCTTGCAAGATTCTGGCTTCATAACGGTTATATAAACGTTGATAATAAAAAAATGTCCAAGTCCGCAGGAAACTTCTTTATGGTTCGCGATGCGGCGGCGGAATTTGGATATGATGCTGTAAGGTATTTTGTTCTTGCTTCCCATTATAGAAGCCCTATAAATTACAGCGCAGACATTCTCCGTCAGGCTGCGGCAGCTGTTGAAAGACTTCAGAACTGTGAGGAAAATCTCACATTCAGAAAACAGACGGCAGAAAACATTCCTATGTCTGATAATGAGAAAGAATGCCTTTCCTACTTAGAGGAAAAGAAAAAAGACTTTATTTCTGCTATGGATGAGGACTTCAACACGGCGGACGCTTTAGGTTGTGTTTTCGAAATGGCAAGAAAGATAAATTCTCTCCTTAATGAAGAAAAGCTTTCTGCAGAATTTTGCGAAACAGCATATAATGCTTATTTTGAGCTTTTATCCCTTTTGGGCTTTGAGAAGAAGAATAACAAGTCAAATGATGACGACGCAGAAATAGAAAAACTGGTTGCAGAGAGAACGGAAGCAAAAAAATCCAAAAACTTTGCAAGAGCTGACGAGATAAGAGAAATTCTTAAGGATATGGGCGTTGTCATTGAAGACACAAGACAAGGTGCTAAATGGAAACGAGTATAGGCTCATACAGTCCTTTGGTTTTAGCTTATGCAGGAGATGCTGTTATAGAGCTTCTTGCGAGAGAACGCCTTGTAAGAGAGGAAGAAACGCAAGTTTCCGTCCTTAATGAAAAATGCAGAAAATACGTTACGGCAACGAATCAGAGTATTGCTTCCGAGAGGGCAGAGAAGCTGTTCACCGAGGAAGAAGCAAACGTTTTTCGGAGGGGGAAGAACACGAGAATCCACAATACGCCGAGAAGCGCCAACGTTAAAGATTATCATAGAGCAACAGGTCTTGAAGCTGTTTTCGGATATCTTTATCTGTCAGGAAAAACGGACAGGGCAAGAGAGCTTTTTGATGCAATATACGATTGATTGGTGAGTTTATGGACGATTTAAGTATGCTTCAAAGAAGAGTTCTGGTATTTATCAAAGCTTTTCTGAACAATTACGGATATCCACCTACTGTAAGGGAAATTGCCAAAGGCACAGATATAAAATCGACCTCAACGGTTCACGATGCTTTGAACAAGCTGGAGCAGAAAGGGTACATAAATCGTGATGGCGGGCAGAGCAGAAGTACGGTTATAATGGGTGTTTCCGTTGAAAAAGGCGTATACAGTATTCCTCTTATGACGCGCAAAGGAGAAGAATGCGGTTTTGGAATGATAGACGTTCCAAAAAGCCTTATTCAGGACAGAGAAGGAATTTTTGCTGTGAAAAGCGAAAACGCTTTCTATGAAAAAGGGGTTCTTGAAGGTGACGTTCTTATTGTGAAATCGTGCAAGGAAGCGGATAAAGACGATTTGGTTGTTTATGATGACTTGACGGTTGGAACTCCTTGCTTTTCAGAATTTGGCAACGAGCTTGATGAGCTTGCTTCTATTGATGGAATTGAAGAATATGAAGAAGAAAAAAGCTCTGAAATAATTGGTAAAGTATTGGTTTGTATCAGGCATTTTTGAAAAAAGGCATATTGAACCAAGAGGTGAAATATGTTAATATAAAGTGAAGTTCATAATTAAATAATACGGGAAGGACAAAAAAGATGGCTAAATATAAGCGCGTGTTGCTCAAGCTCTCGGGAGAGGCTATGAGCGGTGAAGACGGAATAATCAATTTTGAATTTGTGAAACAGATAGCTGAGGTTATAAAGCGTTGCTCTGACGAGGGGGTTGCTTTTGGCATAGTTATTGGTGGCGGCAATATCTGGAGAGGAGCGGTTGGCGTTCAGGTTGAACGTTCAAGAAGCGACCATATGGGTATGCTTGCAACTGTTATCAATTCTCTTGCTATGCAGGATATGCTTATAAAATGTGGCGTTGAGGCTCACGTTATGACAGCTCTTGATATGCAGAGGGTTGCAGAAAGCTACACCCAATATAAAGCAAATGAGTATCTTGATCAGGGTAAAACCGTAATAATCGCCTGCGGAACAGGCAATCCTTACTTCTCAACTGATACTGGCGCACTTCTTCGTGCAGCTGAAATACATGCTGACGTTGCTTTGCTTGCAAAGAATATAGACGGTGTTTACGACAGCGATCCTAAGAAAAATCCTTCAGCCGTAAAATATGAAGCTGTAACTTATGAGGAGCTGCTTGAGAAAAATCTCAGAATTATAGACAGCGCCGCATCATCTTTAGGAATTGAAAATAATATAAAATCTCTCATTTTTGCGCTTAAAACTCCTGAAAACATTTATAAGGCTGTTATGGGCGAAGACGTGGGAACTATCGTGAAAGGACGAAACTAAAATGAAACTTGAAGTAAAACAGTATGAAGAGAAAATGAAAAAGAGCATTGCTTCTTATGAAGAAGAACTTGCATCAATTCGTGTAGGCAGAGCAAACGCAAAGGTGCTTGACAAGGTTGAGGCTCTTTATTACGGAACACCAACTCCTATTAACCAGATGGCAGAAATTAAGGCTGCAGACCCTAAAACTCTTGTTATCACTCCTTGGGATGCAACATCTCTCAAAGCTATTGAAAAGGCTATTCAGGCTTCTGACATCGGTATCACTCCTGCCAACGACGGAAAATGTATAAGACTTTCTTTCCCTCCTCTTACAGAAGAACGCCGTAAAGAGCTTACTAAAAACACATCCAAGCTTGGAGAAAACGCAAAGGTTGCTCTCAGAAATATCCGCAGAGATGCAAATGATAAATGCAAGGATATGAAAAAAGCTTCTGAAATGACAGAGGACGAACAGAAGCAGAGCGAAAAAGATGTTCAGGATCTTACCGATAAGTATATCAAGTTGGTAGATGATATCACATCAAAGAAACAGAAAGAGATCATGGAGATCTAATTTTTTAAAAAAACTTAAAACGGTGGTTGAAAAATGGGTAAGGTTATAATCCCCGAGGGACTTAAACACGTAGCTGTAATAATGGATGGTAACGGACGTTGGGCAAAAAAACGTCTGATGCCCAGAACCTTCGGTCATTCCGAAGGGGGAGAAGCATTTGTAAAATTGGTTGATACTTGCAACGAATCAGGACTTGAATATCTGACCGTTTACGCTCTCTCTACGGAAAACTGGAACAGAAGTGCAGATGAAGTAGGCGGTCTTATCAAAATAATGCATGCATATATTGAAAAATATTCTCCTATGCTCAAAAAGAAGAACATTCGTTTGAAGCTTTTCGGTGACCTTTCCCGATTCGATGATAAATCCCGTGAAGTGCTTTTAAAAAGTGAGGAATTTTTGGGAAGCAATACGGGGATGACTTTGGGTATTTGTGTCAGCTATGGTGGCAGAGATGAAATTGTCTATGCCGTCAACAAGCTTTTGGCGCAAGGAAAGAAAGAGATAACCAAGGAAGATTTGTCTTCATGTCTTTACACTTCGGGAGTGCCCGATCCCGATTTGGTTATCAGAACTGGTGGCGAAAAACGCGTATCCAATTTTTTGCTCTGGCAAAGTGCGTATGCTGAATATTATTTTACGGATGTTCTTTGGCCTGATTTTGACGATAAAGCTTTTTCGGATGCGCTTGAATCCTTCGCTTCCCGTAAAAGACGTTATGGAAAAGAAAACTGATAAAAGGCGGTTGTTTGTATATGAAACGAGTAATTACTGCTATTGTTATGATAGCAATTTTCATACCCGTGCTTATTTTTTCGGACACCTTGGCGTTCCCCATTGTAATTGCTTTGATGGGCGGGATTGCGGCAGGAGAAATTTTATACATAAGAGGGCTTCATAAAAAGCCTTATATAATGATTCCTTCTGTGCTTTTCGTTATGCTTTGTCCTTTTATTTCAGGTACTGATTGGTTTCCTGTGTTAGAATCTCATAACTATAATTTTTTAGTTGTGGCTTTCCCTGCGTTTGCGGCGTACCTTTTGTTCATAGCGGTGACGTTTAACAGAAAAATTGCTTTTTCCGACATTACTTATGCGTGCGTAGGTGTTTTGTACATAGCTCTTGCCATGTTTTCCATTCCTTTTATCAAAGAAAGAGCGAGACTTGATTATTTGCTTCTTATCATTTGCCCCTGCTTTACGGATATTTTCGCTTTGTACGGTGGAAAATACTTTGGAAACAAAAAGCTTTGTCCCGCAGTAAGCCAGCATAAAACAGTTGCAGGTGCAATTTCGGGTGTGCTTGGAAGTGTTGTGGGTGCAATTCTTTACGGTGCGGTGAGATTTTTGATTTTGAAAAATGGATTTGACATTGTTTTCCTCGTTGTCGCAGGAATCTTAATTTCCATTGTGGGACAGTATGGCGATTTGGTTGCTTCTCTCATGAAAAGAAACAGCGGTGTCAAGGATTTTGGAAATTTATTTCCCGGTCATGGTGGAATTATGGACAGATTTGACAGTATTTTTGCTTCATTTGCCTGCGCATTTATCTTCCTTACTGCATGTAAAGAGATTTTTATGATTTTTTAAAAGTATAAAATCGGGGTATGAAAAATCCCCGTTATGAGAAAACGGGATGCGCGGTGTCTGAACTGACGCCTTCGTGTCCCGCTTTGGTTTGACAAAAGAGAGATTCAATCAATATCGATTTGAGCATCTTTTGCTTAATATTCAATTTAAAAGGATGCGTTATAATGAGTAAAACCATAACAGTTTTAGGCTCTACAGGTTCTATAGGCGTTCAGACCCTTGACGTTGCAGAACGTTACGGCTATAAGGTAGAAGGCATTTCTGCTTATTCCAACGTGCGCCTTGCGGAAGAACAATGCAGAAAATTTGGAATAAAAAAAGTATGTATCGGGGAAAAATATTACAGTGATCTTAAAACCGCACTTTCAGATACGGATACTGTTGTCACTGCAGGTGAAGAAGCTGTTTCCGAAATGGCTTATGAGTGTACTTCAGATGTGCTTTATAACTCTGTTATGGGAATCGCAGGTATGAAGCCAACCTTGGCTGCTTTGAGGGGCGGCGTGAAGAAAATTGCCTTTGCAAACAAGGAGACCTTGGTTGCAGGAGGAAATATAGTAATGAAAGAGGCTGAAAAGAACGGAGCGGTTCTCTTACCCGTTGATAGCGAGCATTCCGCTATATTTCAATGCCTTCAATGCGGAAACAAGGCGAGAAAAATATTGCTTACCGCATCGGGTGGACCTTTCTTCGGTAAAAAGAAAAAAGACCTTGAAAACATAACCCCCGCAGATGCGCTTAAGCATCCTAATTGGAGCATGGGCGCAAAAATTACTATAGATTCATCAACAATGATGAATAAGGGCTTGGAAATAATAGAAGCGGCACACCTTTTTGGTATGTCACCCGATGATATAGAGGTTGTTGTTCACAGAGAGAGCATAATTCATTCCATGGTTGAATTTTGTGACGGGGCAATTCTTGCACAGCTTGGCTCTCCCGATATGAGACTTTGTATTCAGTATGCGGCAACATACCCCGACAGATTACCTTCATCAGTAAAACCTCTTGACTTTTCAGAAATAGGAACTCTTTCCTTTCATAAACCCGACAGAGAAACGTTCACTCTGCTTGATACTGCAGTGAATGCGTTCAAGCGTGGCGGAAATATTCCTGCCGCTATGAATGGAGCTAATGAGGAAGCAGTTTCTCTTTTCCTTAAAGGGAAAATAAAATATTTGCAAATTTTTGACCTTGTGGAAGAAGCGGCTATAAATGCAAAATATATAAAAGACCCAACAGAAACGGAAATATTTGAAACAGATACGGCATCCCGTGAATATGTAAAAAGCCGTATACAGTAGTTTTTCTACTCGGAAAGGAGTAAAATCTTGGCATCATTTTTATCAACTTCAGGAACGGTAATTTTAACACTTTTAATGTTCGGTATTCTTATAACGATTCATGAATTCGGACATTATATTGTGGCAAGACTTTTTGGCGTCGGAATCATCGAATTCTCCATCGGAATGGGACCGAAGATTTTTTCGTGGAAAGGAAAGAAAAATTTATTTTCAATAAGACTCCTTCCCATCGGCGGTTACGTAAATATGGTTGGAGAATATGGAACAGAAGACGAAACTTTGTCTGAGGAGGACAAAAATAAGCCTCCATTCAATGAAAAGCCTATATGGCAAAGACTTTTGGTCGTTCTTGCAGGACCTTTTATGAACATTTTGCTTGGACTTGTCGTTATGTTCTGCCTTGTTTTGAATACAGATGTAATAGGCTCTCTCAAGATTGCGGACTTTGAGCTTACTCCAAGCACAGGTTACGTAACAAGCGGGAACAATATGCTGTATATAACTGAAACGGATAATAAGGACGAAAAGGGGTTCCTTAACGGTGACGTTATCGTGAGCGTTGACGGCGAGAATTTCAATGGAAATGGACTTTCCTTAGAGGATACAATAAAGAAATTCGGAGCGCCAAAAACCGTTAAGGTTATGAGAAAAAATATCGTTGTTGATATAGAAAATCCTGTTTTACCCGATGCTTCAGGACTCGATTTGAGCGGTAACCTTATGCCAGGGGATAAAATCGTTGAAATTGACGGAAGAAACATTTACGTTTATACAGATATGTCATCACAGATAGCCAGACTTGCTATAAAGCCTATTTCCGTAACAGTTGAAAGAGACGGAAAAGAAACTGTGGTTGAAAATGTTATTTTCCCTAAATATTCTGATAAAAACGTACTTTTCGGTGAAAGCGATTTTCGTGTATTCAGAAAAGAAAAAAATGCGGGAAGCGTTCTTTATGAAGCTTTTTTCAAAAGCATATCAACTCTCAGAATGACGGTTGCTTCAATAACCGATACTTTTTCAGGACGCTATGGCGTTGAAGCACTTTCGGGACCAATAGGTATTGGCGGTCAGGTAGGGGAAATGGTAAAAAGTGAGTTTCCAATTCAGAACCTTCTTACACTTATGGTTCTTGTTTCTTTAAGCCTTGGAATCTGCAACCTGTTGCCGTTGCCTGTTCTCGATGGCGGCAGAGTTGTGCTTTTCTTGGTGGAAGCTATAAGAAGAAAACCTTTGAATCCTAAAATTGAATCCGCTATAATGGCGGTAAGTATGGCGGCGGTTTTACTTTTGATGTTTGCAGTTGCGTTGAAAGATATAGTAGCTCTGTTTTAGAGCTTGAGAGGGGAATTTTATGAGAAGAACTTCCAAAGAAATACAAATAGGTAACGTTAAAATAGGCGGTAACAATCCTATAGCCATTCAGTCTATGACAAATGCTGACACGGCTGACAGAGAAAAAACTCTCTCACAGATAAAAGCCCTTGAGGATGCAGGCTGTCATATCGTAAGATTTACTGTAAATACTTTGGATGCCGCTAAAAATATTGCATATTATAAAGAAAATTCCAAAATTCCTCTCGTTGCGGATATTCATTTTGATTATAAGCTTGCTCTTGAAGCTGCAGCGGCAGGAATTGATAAGATAAGAATAAACCCAGGTAACATCGGTGAAGACAGCAGAATCAAGGCTGTGACTGATGAATGCAGAAAAAGAAATATTCCAATAAGAATAGGGATAAACGGTGGCTCGCTTGAAAAGCCGTTGCTTGCAAAATACGGAAGTCCAACTGCTGAAGCTATTGCGGAAAGCGGTATAAATGCTGTCAGAACATTGGAAAGATTCGATTTTGACAATATAGTTCTGTCCCTTAAATCTTCTTCCGTTGCAGACACTATAAAGGCAAACAGGATAGCCGCAGAGGCGTTACCATATCCGTTACACTTAGGTGTCACGGAATCGGGAACGAAGGAAAAGGGAATCTATAAATCTGCCATAGGAATAGGTTCTCTCCTTGCTGACGGAATCGGGGATACTATAAGAGTATCTCTTACTGCGGACGTGGTGGAGGAGGTTGAAGCTGCAAGAGAGATTCTTTTTGCGCTGAAGCTTATCCCAGGGGTAACTCTTGTTTCTTGTCCCACCTGCGGAAGATGTAAAATAAATCTTATTTCTATAGCAAAGGATTTGCAAAGTGAACTGAATAAGATTCATACAAATAAGCCGATTACAGCCGCTCTTATGGGATGTGTTGTAAATGGTCCAGGTGAGGCAAAAGAAGCTGACATTGGTGCGGCTGGAGGAAACGGTGAGGCAATTATTTTCAAAAACGGTGAAACCGTCAGAAAGATAAAAGAGGAAGAAATAAAAGAAACCTTGCTTGCGGAAATAAAGAAGTTAGCTGAAGAAAATTAAGTATTTAAGGATTACATAATGGAACAAGTTAAAGAATTGTTTTTGAAAAAATTCTCAAAATATGCGCCGACTAAAACCGAGTCGGCGATTTTTGACAAATTAAAACGGTTCTCTGTGAAGATTCAGAACGATACCGTAAAGGGAATGAGAATAGAAGCCGTTTTTGACGGCGTAGTTTCCAAAAAGCTCATTTTTAAAGCGGAGGATTCAATTAAAAAGGCGTACGGTATTGATTTTGTTGATATCGTATGCACTTTTGAAAATGCAGTTTTTTCTGAAGACGTATTTTACGATATAATTCTGACTTTGGAAAAAAAATATCAAAGCGGGGTTTCAAAAGGTTTTTTCGAGGATTCACGTATTGAATGGAATGAAGCAGAGAGTAAATTTACCGTTCATCTCCGTGAAAACCTTTCTTCTGAATTCTTGTATTTCTCAAGTGTTGGTGATTTCATAAAGGAATGCTCCGCAAAAGAATACGGGCGTGCGGTTGAAACAGACTTTGTAGGCGAAACTGCGGCGGATTACGTATCAGCCGACGAAGAAGCCATGAGGCTTGAAACAATGAAAAGCTATGCCGCTTACGAAGCGAGAATGTCAACTCCTGCCAAAGCGGAAAAGTCAAACTCTCTGTTTCCTATGGAAGGCGATGGGGAAATACAGATAATCGATGCTTCAAAGGAGCACGTTCAGGCAGGACGTATAGTTTTCGACGTTTCTTCCCTTGATTGCGTTTTCGGTGAAATGAAGGGCATTAAGAAGACGTCTGTGGAAAAAACAGATAAAGAAGGAAACGCTGTAACTGAAGAAATTATAAAAATTGCTCCCAACAGACTTACCACAATAAAGAAAATACAAGACGGCAAAAGTGTCAGATTTCCTTGTGTTGTTTATGCATCTGATGGAAAAGACACGAAAACGGGGGACGCTACAAATTATAAAATAGGCGTTACGGATATGGAATGTTCTGTAACCGTCAGATTTACCTCTGAAAAGCCACAAAAATTAAAGGGGAAGGCTATAATCATAGAGGGGAAAGCCCAATATGATAAATTCGAGGATGAGGTTGTAGTTCGTGCATATGCAATAGCTGTTGTTAAAAGAGTACCTCGACGCGATAACCATCCAACTCCACGAGTTGAGCTTCATTTGCATACGAATATGAGCCAGACGGATGGTCTCTGTCTGCCTGAAAAGGTAATATCTACGGCTGAGTATTGGAATATGCCAGCTATTGCGGTAACTGACCACGGAAACGCACAGTCTTATCCGCTTATTATGTCAAGCACAAAGAAAAGCTCCGTAAAGCCTATATACGGCATGGAAGGATATCTGGTAGACGATACGGAAAGAGCTGTATACGATTACAAAGGATATGAATCCAAAAGTCTTTTTGATGATGAATATATAATTTTCGATCTGGAAACAACAGGTCTTTCTGCCGTTAACTGCGGAATTACGGAAATTGGTGCAGTTAAATACAAAAACGGTGAAATATTGGAGGTTTTTGAAACATACGTCAATCCTGGTATGAAAATTCCGAAAAATATAACGGAGCTTACGGGTATAACTGACGAAATGGTAAAGGATGCTCCAAACGAAAAGACCGCCGTTGGCGATTTTCTTGATTTTTGCGGTGACAGAGTTCTGGTTGCCCATAACGCGAACTTTGATACGTCCTTTATCAGAAGGGTTGCCACGCAACATGGATTGAATTTTTCCAATCCATTTATTGATACGGTTGCCCTTTCAAGATATATAAATCCTGAGTTGTCAAGACATAAGCTAAACTTGCTTGCTGAATATTACAAGCTCGGTGAATTTAATCACCATAGAGCAAGTGACGATACTAAAATGCTTGCTAAAATTTTTGAATGTATGTGTCAGAAATTTTCCAAGATGGGTGTTCGTACAATAGGCGAGGTTCTTACCGCTATGGAAGAAAAATCAGACCCTAAAAAGCTGAGACCTTACCATATTACTTTGCTTGTTAAGAATCTTGTTGGACTTAAAAATCTGTACAAGCTTATATCGAAATCATACTTGGATTATTTCCATCGTCATCCTCTTATACCAAAAACCCTACTTGCAGAGCATAGAGAGGGACTTATTATAGGTTCTGCCTGCGAAAGCGGTGAGCTTTATACAGCCGTTTTGGGCGGTAGAGCTTATGGGGATATTATGAAAATAGCGGATTTCTATGACTATTTTGAAATACAGCCCCATGGAAATAACTGGTTCTTGTTTGATAAGGGCGAATTGGGCGATGATGAAAACAAAGCGTATGATAAGCTTTCCGATATAAACAGACAGATAATAAGAATCGGTGAAAAGCAGAATAAATTGGTAGTTGCCACAGGTGACGTTCACTTCCTTGAGCCAGAGGACGAAATATACAGACAGATTATGTGTTTCGGTATGAAATACAGAGATGCAATGCGTCATATTCCTCTGTATCTTAAAACTACCGATGAAATGCTGAAGGATTTTTCTTACCTTGGAAAAGAAAAAGCCTTTGAGGTTGTTGTAACGAATACGAGAAAAATTGCGGATATGGTGGAACGTATTCTGCCTATTCCAAACGGTTCTTTTTCCCCAGATGTACCTGGAGCAGATAAGGAGCTTGAGGATATCTGCTACGCAACAGCTAAAAAGATGTACGGTGATCCGTTGCCTGATATCGTTAAAAACAGACTCGACAGGGAACTTTCATCTGTTATAAAAAATGGATACGCTCCTTTGTATATTATTGCGAGAAGACTCGTTCAGAACAGCGAGGAGCATGGTTATCTCGTAGGCTCCCGTGGTTCTGTAGGTTCTTCTGCCGTTGCAACCTTTTCTGGCGTTTCAGAGGTTAATCCTTTGCCTCCTCACTACAGATGCGAAGAATGTCACGTGGTTGAGTTCGTAGAAGGAGTAGGAAGCGGATATGACCTTCCCGACAAGCCTTGCCCAAAATGCGGAAAAAATATGCTCTGCGACGGTCATGATATTCCCTTTGAAACCTTCCTCGGATTCCATGGTGAAAAAGCCCCTGATATAGACCTTAACTTTTCGGGTGACGTTCAGGGCGAAGCTCATAAATACACGGAAGTTCTTTTCGGAGCAGAAAACATTTTCAGAGCAGGTACGGTTTCAACAATTGCGGATAAAACAGCATACGGTTTTGTTAAAAAGTTTTTGGAAGAACAAAATATAACTCTTACAAGAGCTGAAGAAAACCGTCTAACTGCAGGTGTTGCGGGTATAAAACGAACAACGGGTCAGCATCCTGGCGGTATCGTTGTTATTCCGAAGGAATACGAAATTTACGATTTCACCCCCGTTCAGCATCCTGCTGATGACAGCACAAGTAACGTTATTACTACTCACTTTGCTTTTGAATATCTTCATGATACTTTGTTGAAGCTTGATATTCTCGGTCACGATGTGCCGACGGAATATAAATTGCTTCAGGATTATACGGGAATAGACGTCAGAACAGTTCCAACAAATGATACCAAGGTTATGAAGCTTTTCACGTCTACTGAACCTCTCGGCGTATCTCCCGACGATATTTTCAGCACAATAGGAACTTACGGAATGCCCGAATGCGGAACTTCATACGTTCGTCAGATGATGGAAGCGGCACAGCCTAAATGCTTCTCTGACCTTTTGCAGATTTCAGGTCTTTCACATGGAACGGGAATCTGGCTCGGTAACGGTGAAGAACTTATCAAAGCGGGAACTTGTACTATCTCCGAAATTATCGGTACTCGTGACAGTATTATGCTTTATCTTGCCAACAAAGGCGTTGAAAACGGACTTGCGTTTAAAATAATGGAATCCGTTCGTAAGGGTAAGGGACTTACTCCGCAATTTGAAGAAGCCATGAGGGCGAATAACGTTCCCGAATGGTATATTGCATCATGCAAAAAGATAAAATATATGTTCCCGAAGGCGCACGCCGCCGCATACATGATTTCAGCTTTGCGTCTGGGATGGTATAAGGTTTATAAGCCGATTGCATTCTATGCCGCCCATTTCACCGTAAAGCAATCAGGATTTGATGCAGAAATTGCCCTTGATAAGAAGAACCTGAAAACTCTTGTCAAAACCTTGGAATCAACGCCAAACCTTATTGCAAAGGATAAGGAACTTTTGGCGGTTATGCAACTTGTTATCGAGATGTATGCAAGAGGAATCGACTTCTTGCCCGTTGACGTTTATAAATCCGAATCCTTCGCTTTTGTGCCCGAAGACGGAAAAATAAGACTTCCACTTTCTTCTCTTAAAGGCTTGGGTGAAAATGCCGCAAAGAAAATAAGAGAAGCGGTGTCAAGTGGTGCAGCGACGACAGTTGAGGAGTTGAAAAATGTTGCAGGCATTTCCAAAACCTTGATAGAAACTCTTAGAAATGCAGGTTGCCTTAAAAATATGCCTGAATCTGCACAACTTTCATTGTTTGATTTTTAGAAATCGGGGATTTGAATATGATAAATCTTCCAAAAAACGTACTGTCTGCAATTTCCATGTTGGAATATGCTGGGTTCGAGGCTTTTGCCGTGGGTGGTTGCGTGAGAGATAGCCTTCTTGGAAAAGAAGTTAACGATTTTGATCTGACAACTTCTGCATTTCCCGAAGAAACTAAGAAAGTTTTTCAAGATTTTAACGTTTATGAGACTGGAATAAAGCACGGAACTGTGACCGTTATGTTTGACGGTGAACCCTTGGAGATTACAACCTACCGTATAGACGGAAAATATTCGGATAACAGACATCCCGAAAGCGTAACCTTTACAAGAAATATCGAGGACGATTTGGCAAGACGTGATTTTACTGTGAACGCCTTGGCGTATAACCCCAAAATTGGAATAGTTGACCCATTCGGTGGCGTCGATGACTTGAACAACGGGGTTATTCGTGCTGTTGGAGGTGCGGATAAACGTTTTAGTGAGGATGCGTTGCGTATTTTGAGATGTGTCCGCTTTGCTTCAACATTGGATTTCGAAATAGAAAAAGATACGGCGGAAAGTGCAAAAAAACTTTCGTATCTTTTGGACAACGTTTCGAAGGAACGTATTTTTTCAGAACTGAAAAAGCTTGTATGCGGGAAAAACGTATTTAAGATTTTAACAGACTTTTCTGAAATTATAACTCGGATTGTCCCTGAGCTATCGTCATGCGTTGGCTTTGAGCAGAATAATAAATATCACATATATGATGTTTATACTCACACAGCTAAGTCTGTAAGTGCTTCGGAAAATAACCTTTTGGTCCGTCTTGCACTTCTTTATCACGATTGTGGAAAACCCTTCGTTTATAGCGAAGATGAGAAAGGATGCGGACATTTCTTCGGACATCCGGAAAAAAGTGCGGAGCTGGCGGAAAAATCCCTTCTTAATCTTAAATGTGACAACAAAACGTTGGAACGGGTAAAAACCTTGGTTAAATACCATGACTATAAGCTTGAACCGACAAAGAAGTCTATGAAAAAGTTTTTAACAAAGGTTTCATTTGATGAAGCGAGACTTATTGTCAAGGTTAAATTCGGAGATATGTCAGCCCATGCACCACAGTACGCCATGTCGAAAAAACTTGAAAAAGAATACCTTTCTCTCATTGACGAAATTGAACATGATGGAGAATGTGTAAGCCTTAAAAACCTTGCCGTAAACGGACAAGACCTATTCTGTTTGGGAATCCCAAAGGGAAGAATAATGGGCGACATTTTAAACACCTTGCTTTCAGAAGTCGTTTCTGAAAAAATACCAAATGAAAAAGACCCTCTTTTAAAAAAAGCAAATGAGCTATTTGAACAATCAAATAAAAATCAAAACAGCACCGATTGAGGTGCTGTTTTGATTTAATATGAAAAAGCTTTTGTAAGAATTATCTGTTTAAATACTCATATGCCGCTATAGCTGCGACTGTTCCGTCGGATACGGCTGTGGTGAGCTGGCGGACTGCTTTTTTTCTGCAATCGCCTGCGACAAACAAGCCTTCTGTTTTGGTAAGGCAATTTTCCTCTGAATTTGCATAACCACCTTGGTCAACGTCTATACTTTCGGCAAATTGAGAAAGAGAGCAAACAAGCCCTATTGCAACAAAAACACCGTTTGTGCTTATTGTTTCGGCTTTTCCTTCTACATCGATTTCTATACTTTCAAGAACGTTTTCTCCGTTGAGTTTAGTTACTTTAGCTGGGGTAACGATTTTTATATTTTCTTTAGCTTTTACGTTTTCAACAACTTTGGGCTCAGCCCTGAATTCGTTTCTGCGATGTATCAGATAAACAGTTTTTGCAATTTCAGAAAGCATCAAAGCGTCTCCTACTGCAGTGTTACCGCCGCCTATAACAGCAACGGTTTTGTCTTTGTAGAATGCACCGTCACAAAGGGCACAATATGATATGCCTTTTCCAATATATTTTTCTTCGTTTTCAACACCTAAAGGTCTGTTTTCAGTTCCAACGGCAAGAATTACTGTTTTTCCCGTTGCCGATTCAGAAGTGCATTCAACGGTGAATGTGCCGTCTTCTTTTTTTATGCTCAAGGCTTCGTCGTAAATGAAGTCGCATCCTGCCTCGGTTATTTGTTCAAGAAGCGTGTCGGAAAAATCTATTCCCGACATTTTTATTTTTCCAGGGTAGTTCTCAACATTGTGAGCAAGAGCAATCTTGCCGCCAAACGTGTTTTTTTCAATTATAGCAACGGTTTTGTTGCTTCTGAGCAGATACAGAGCGGCGGTCATTCCCGCGGGTCCTGCACCAATTATAACAGAATCGTAAATTGCCATAAATTTTCTCCAATTTCAGTTTCAGAAAGTTGAAAGATATTCTTTAACTCCTGCAACGCCAACGTATTTTTTGAATCCGCTTTGGGATACGGCAATCAACGTAGGTGCTTGATTTACGCCGTATTCCTTTGCTATTTCGGGATTATCGTCTGCTACGTATTTTGCGTAGGAAACGCCTGCTTTATCCAACATAGAAACTGCAACTCTGCAATTAGGGCAGGTTTTTGTGGTTATGAGAAGAAGTTTTGTCGCTTTTTCACAACATTCTTTTTTTTCTGCTTTTACGTTCAAATCCTTTTTGAGAGCAGAATCGAGGTCATACGTTTTACGTTCTTTGAATTCTGCAGATTTACCATCATTCCAGTTTTGAACAGGGCGGTAATAACCAGTAATTCTGCTGTAAACCTCTGTTTTTTCACCGCAGTCTGGACATTCGTAAACCTCACCTGAAATATAACCGTGGTTTTTGCATACGGAATAAGTGGGTGAAAGTGTGTAATAGGGGAGAGAGTAGTTCTCCGCTATCTTTCTTACCAACGTTGCGGCAGAACGCCAATCGGGAAGCTTTTCTCCAAGGAACGCGTGGAATACTGTACCTGATGTGTAAAGAGTCTGTAATTCGTCCTGTATGTCGAGAGCTTCGAAGATATCCTCTGTGAAGCCAACAGGCAAATGAGAACTGTTTGTGTAATACGGAACGTTGCTTCCGTTTTTCGCAGTTATGATATCGGGGAAATGTTTAACATCGTGTTTTGCAAGTCTGAATGATGTGGATTCTGCAGGTGTTGCTTCAAGGTTGTAAAGGTCACCATATTTTTCCTGATAGTCGGAAAGTCTGTCTCTCATGTGTGTAAGAACTTTTTTTGTAAAATCTTGTGCTTCTTTTTCAGTGAGATCCTTTCCGAGCCATTTTGCGTTGAGACATGCTTCGTTCATACCAACAAGACCGATGGTAGAGAAGTGGTTATCGAATCCGCCAAGGTAACGTTTTGTGTAGGGATAAAGACCTGCATCGAGAAGTTTGGATATGATTTCACGTTTGATTTTAAGTGAACGTGCGGATATGTCAAGCATACGGTTAAGACGGGCGTAGAAGTCTTTTTCGTCTTTTGAAAGGTAAGCAAGTCTTGGCATATTGATGGTTACAACTCCTATTGAACCTGTGCTTTCACCACTTCCAAAGTAACCGCCAGATTTCTTTCGAAGCTCACGAAGGTCAAGACGAAGTCTGCAGCACATACTTCTTACGTCGCTGGGTTCCATATCGGAGTTGATGTAGTTAGAGAAATAAGGGGTTCCATATTTTGCTGTCATTTCGAAAAGCAATTTTGTGTTTTCTGTTTCGGACCAATCGAAATCCTTTGTGATTGAGTACGTTGGAATAGGATACTGGAATCCTCTTCCATGGGCATCGCCTTCAATCATAACTTCAATAAAGGCTTTATTTACCATGTCCATTTCTTTCTGGCAATCCTTGTATTTGAAGTTCATTTCCTTACCGCCAACTATGGCGTTTTGTTCTGCAAGGTCGGCAGGAACTACCCAGTCAAGTGTAATGTTGGAGAAAGGAGCTTGCGTTCCCCATCGGCTGGGAGTGTTAACACCGTAAACAAAGGATTCGATACATTTCTTCGTCTGATTGTAATCAAGTCCGTCCGCTTTTACGAATGGAGCAAGATATGTATCAAATGAGGAGAATGCCTGAGCACCAGCCCATTCATTCTGCATAATACCTAAGAAGTTTACCATTTGGTTGCAAAGGGTTGCAAGATGGCTTGCAGGGGAGGAGGTAATCTTTCCCGTGACACCGCCCAAGCCTTCTTTGATAAGTTGCCTTAATGACCAACCTGCACAGTAGCCTGTAAGCATTGAAAGGTCGTGAAGATGAATATCTGCATTTTTGTGAGCGTTTGCGATTTCATCGTCGTAAACTTCAGAAAGCCAATAGTTTGCAGTTATTGCACCAGAGTTTGAAAGGATAAGTCCGCCAACCGAATAAGTAACGGTGGAGTTTTCCTTAACGCGCCAATCGTTGATTTTAACGTAGTTGTCAACAAGCTCCTTGTAATCAAGAACTGTTCCGCTGATGTTTCTCATCTTTTCATGCTGACGGCGATAAAGAATATATGCTTTTGCCACGTCTGCATAACCGCTCTGAACCAAAACAGCTTCAACGCTGTCCTGAATATCTTCAACGGCAACGAGGGAATTTTTTATTTTGGGTTCAAAATCTGCTGTAACCTTAAGAGCTAAAAAATCTATAACTGAAGGGTGATATTCTTTTTCTAAAGCTTCGAAAGCAAGAATTATAGCATCCCTTATTTTTCCTAAATCAAAATCTACAACTTTACCCGTTCTTTTTGTAACCTGATACATATTTTTCTCCTTTGTTTTCTGTTTTATCGGGGCGAGATTGAGTATATCACACAAAAAAACGTTTGTCAATAGCGAAAAATGCCGAAAATACGATATATTGTAATTTTTGAGTCTTTAAAAAGAAAACGCATACTATATATAGTATGCGTTTATGAATGAAAAAATCGTGAAAAAACTAAAAAAGCCGAAGGTATTGCCCTTTTTTAATTTTGTGTTATACTACTAAAAAAACTTTCAAAAAAATTTTTATCGTTCTGCTTTTATTTTTCCGTCTTTCACTATAAGACGGCAGATTCTTGCAGTTCTTTCTTCATGGTATTCGGCATTTTCTTCTGCTTTGATATCTCTGCCATGGTATACAGCATACCATTCGCCTTTGTAATTGATAACGCTGTGATGTCCCGTTCCTTCTTCAATTTCGTTTTTGATTATAACGGGGCAGAACTTTCTGCATCTTACAGCTTTTTTGAATTCAACTTTTGTAAGATCGCGTTCTGTACTTTTTGCAGATGCATAGCCAATATGATATGTATCGTTCAGATAGCAACCACCGCTATACATAAGATACTGATAACCTTTTTCTTCAAACCAGAATGGACCTTCTATAGTGTGCCAATCCTTTCCGTCACCAAAACGGTTTTTTTGGAAAATTTCTTCATCGAAGGTGGGGGAAACAACTTCAACTTTGAGGTTAGCAGGGGTGTATGGGTCAAGGAGCTTGTCTACGTATATTCTCGTACCAATTCTTTCACAATCTGTATCGTCTTCGGAATAGAACAGGAAAAGACCTGCTTCTGTCTCAACAACGTGCGCATCAATGGTGAATCGGTCGTAAAGCTGTTTTGCGTCTGTGAAAGGTCCTAAAGGATTTTTTGATTTTGCAACGAAAAGAAATTCAAGGCAATCCTTTGTCTGCGGTCTTTCTATGGCTTCGCAGGAGAAGTATAAATAAAATTCATTTTCATATTTAATAATACAAGGTGCCCAATATTCATGTCTGCCTCCTATGGTGCAAACTATACCCTCATATTTCCATTCACCGAAAAGATCATCAGCGGAATAGGCTTCAACGCCTTTTACACAGGTTACGTACATATAAAATTTTCCATCGTTTTCGAAAACGTATGGGTCTGGCTGAGTTTTTCCTTTAACGTTAAAATTAAGTTTCATATTTTTATCTCCCTCCGTTTTTATTAGAGTATATCATTTAATTAACAAAAAGTAAATACGAAAATTAAAAAAGCCTGGGGTATTTTTGAAAAAATACCCCAGACCCCAAAAACTTTAATCGCTATCGCATTTGATTTGTTAAATATACCTCGGACTATGAAAACATCAATCTGCTTTCTTTTTTGCTTCTTTTCTCTTTCGCGGAAAGTTGTACTATTTCATAAGAAAATATTTCAAAAATATATTTATCAATAACGTTTGCTTTCTCTTTTGCTTCTTTTCTCTTTCACGGAAAGAGAAAAGAAGTTATTTTACGTTCATCAGCGTTCCGATAAACAAAGGAACGTTGTTTTCGGTATCAACAAGCATATAAACAAAGGGACGGTTCAAGTTAATATTAACAACGTCCGTGGGAGAACATTCCGCTTTCATAATAACTGCTGTTGCGGCTCCTGCTTTTGTTCCCAGCTCTCCAACGGAAATAAATGTTTTGTGGATGATGTTTCCTATGTGAAGCCCATCTGCTTCTCCCATTTTTGAAAAGTCAGCGGTACCGCCTGAAAATGCATCCGTCATACCGAGGGATTTGAAAATATTAACCATTCTCACGTCGTATTCCGTTTCAAATTTTGGTATGGACGTATAGCAGGTTCTTGAGCTTAAGGTTGTAAGCATATTGGTGATTTTTTCGCCGGATAGGGTTGAAACAAATTCATCAATGCTTATGTTTTCATTGGGGAGTAAAGCGGCAAAGGCGTATTTTCCTTTGTAATACTTCATGAATCCTTTGGAATTTTCGTCACCTATATATCTGTGCTCCTCAGAATGCATAAATTCCACGTTCTGCTCCGTCCCGTCTTCAAGGGTGAAAACGCCTTCTCTGATAGAGCCTTTTTCGTATTCTTTGGACCATTCTGCTTCAAAAGCTAATGCGTTTATAAGAACCATAACGTCCGTGGGCTCAAGTTCGTTTATGATTTCAGGAATCATTCCTTTTGTGTTTTCCTTAACCCAGTTGTTTATGTCTTTTACGGTGTCGGGGTCGGCAAAATTCGCTCTGTTGGCTGCGGCATTGTAGTAATCTGCATTTGTTTGCAAAAAATCATGATTTACTTTAAGCATTCCTTCATCATCTGTAAACCATATGGAGTTGGCGATACTGAGGGTTGCAGAATCATCTTGTGCTTTTTGTTTTGCATAGGAGTATAAATAATTGTTCAAATCGGAAATGTTGAAGTTTAAAACGTCTTCCATCTGTGAAAGTGTGTTTCCGTCAGCTCCGTTTGCAGTAAGTCCTAATGCATATATAACTGAAAGAGGTGAAATAAGGGTGTTTTTGCCGTCTTCGGAAAGGCTTTTCTTGAAAAGCTCCATGGCGAAATTTGTATAAGACTTGTTGCCTTCTGTCATATCTTCAAGAACAGCTATGTCTGAGGCAGTGATACCTGACATAAGATTTTTGTATTTCGGTTCATGAATTACGCCGTCTTCTGATGAGCTTTGGCTTTCGTCAGATTTGCTTATGGTTTGTGTGTCGCTTACGTCTGGTTGACTTTTATATTCGTTGTCCGTAACGTCATTTCCGCAACCTGTTACAAGAATTATACCAAAAATTAAAAGTGCACATAACAATTTTTTCATTTGAGTTCTCCTTTACGTTATATTTTAATATTTTTACTTTACGCTCATCAAAGTTCCCATGAATAAAGGAATATTGTTTTCGGTATCAACGAGCATATAAACGAAAGGACGGTTTAAATGAATTTCAGTGATTTCAGATGGAAACATCCCCCCGTCGGACATAATAACTGCTGTTGCTGCCCCTGCTTTTGTTCCAAGCTCTCCAACGGAAATGAAGGTTTTGTGGATTATATTATCTATATGAAGCTCCTTCGCTTCTCCCATTTTTGAAAAATCCGCTACACCTTCTATGAACGCGTCCGTCATGCCGAGAGATTTGAAGATTTCTGCCATTTCAACATTATATTCTGTTTCGAATTTGGGCATGGAAGTAATACAGTATCTTGAACCCAAGGTAGTGAGAATATTTGTGATTTTTTCGCCCGAAAGGGTTGAAACAAATTCATCAATGCTTATGCCTTCGTTTGGAAGTAAAGCGGCAAAAGCGTATTTTCCTTTGTAATTCTTCATGAATCCTTTGGAATTTTCGTCACCTATATATCTGTATTCATCGGAATGCATAAATTCAACCTTCTGTTTTGTACCGTCTTCAAGTGTGAAAGTGCCATCCTTGATTGAACCTTTTTTGTATTTCTCCTCCCATTCTGCTTCAAAAGCCAGTGCGTTTATAAGGAACATAACGTTGTCAGGCTCTATTTCACTTACTATCTCCGGAATCATTCCTTTTGTGTTGTCCTTGACCCAGTTGTTTATGTCTTTCACGGTGTCAGGGTCGGAAAAATCTGCTCTGTTAGCGGCGGCGTTGTAGTAATCCGCATTTTTTTGGAGAAAATCATGGTTAACCTTAAGTCTTTCTTCGTCATCTATGAACCATATTGAATTTGCAATGCTGAGCGTTGCGGATTCGTCTTTTGCTTTTTGCTTTGCGTAGGAGTATAAATAATTGTTCAAATCGGAAACATTGAAGTTTAAAACGTCTTCCATCTGTGAAAGTGTATTTCCGTCAGCTCCATTTGCAGTAAGTCCTAATGCATATATAACTGAAAGGGGTGAAATAAGGGTGTTTTTGCCATCTTCGGAAAGACTTTTCTTGAAAAGTTCTACCGCGAATTCAGTATATGCTTTGTTTTCGCCCTCGATGTTTTCTTCCGGAGAAACGGCAGAGGGAGTGATGTTCTTCATAAGATCCTGATATTTTGCTTCCTGACTGCAACTGCATATTATGCACGTGCTGAGAATCAATAATAAACATAAAAACTTTTTCATCGTAAGATCTCCTTTTTGTGTAATGGCTTTTTTACCCCTTCATATATATAGTCAAGAAAAAAACCAAAATCTTACACTTTTTTTGAAAAAAACTACAGTTTATTTACAATTTTTGCATCCTGCTATGGTACTCGGCACAGGGGAAAGGTACGAAACTACAGAAAAAGTAGAATTTTAAGCCGTTTTTTGCTTCGTTGAATGTCTTTTTATTATGAATAGTTTATGCGTACGTATCCGCTTTCTTCGATAATGGTCTGACCTTCTTCGGATAATATCCAATCTATCAGAGCAGGAATATTTTTGTTTGTGTTATCTTTTCTGTAAACGGCATAAAATTCTGAAATTATAGGATAACTTCCATTTTGAATGTTTTCCGCACTTGGATAAACACCGTTCATGGAAAGCATTTTCACATCTTCGTTTTCTACTATTCCGTCCATATAGTATCGGAAAGAAAAACCGATAGAAGCACCAGTGACAGCGAATAAAGACTTTTCACCGATTTTTTTATCTCCCATAAATGCATTCATGGCGGATTGGCTTCCGCTTCCTGGATAACGGGAAATGGGGTTGATTGCTCTGTCCACACCGCCAAGCTGTGACCAATTTGTGTAATCTCCTGCGTATATATCTCTTATTTGCTCCGCAGTAAGATTATCAACAGGGTTGTTCTTGTTTACGAAAAAAACGAACGCTTCAAGTCCGACGGGAACGTAAACAAGCTCAACTCCCTGTTCTTCCGCATACTTCTTTTGCTCCGCAGAAGGGGATGCGCAAAACAGAATGTCCGTTTCTCCGTCTACAATGGCTTTATATCCTCTCACAGTGTTTTTGTATTGCATTTTGCTGTCTTTCGCAAAATTTTCACCGTAATAATTATCATCAGAAAAGCTTCCCCCTTCGTAGGTAACAGAGCCTTCTGGATAGACAGCATTTATAAAAGCGGCATAAACGGGAACAAGTGCCGCCGCCCCGTCAAGGACGGGCAAATCCTCTGTAAGCTTGAAGGAAGAATCTATTCGGGCAAGCTGGGAATTTTCGTTGTGAGGAAGGTATTTTCCAACGTCAATCATTTTAGACTGACTTGTATCGCTGAAATTGTTTCCAAGCCTTATCGTAAATAAATAATAAACGCTGAGGTTGAAAACCGAAAACGTGGAAATCACTAAAAGAATACAAATAAACTGCTTTATCAGGCTTTTTGTTTTAACCTTCATAATTACCAAAGCTCCTTTGCTATAAAATAAATTATGGAGCAATGATTATAAGCATTATAAGCGTAAATTACGTGTAATAACGTAAAAATAACGCAAAGAGCCGTTACGGTCAATATGACAGCGGCAAAGGTTTTTTGTTTCATATATATAAATCCCCGTTTCACATATTTATAATTATGCCTTGAACGACCCACATAATTAAAAGCGAAGAAGCAACGACTATCCCTGCAATAGCTGAAGATATAATCAGAAAAATACGTGCGTTTTGAATTTTCTCAGGTGTAACCTTTTTTAGAGAATTCTTCATCTTGTGTTTTACAATGAAAAAATAAATCAGGATTACTATAAATAAAACCACTGAAAGAGCAGGTATGATAAAGAAACCAATTCCTAACATGTCTAACATTTTTGATTACCTCACTAAATATGTATTTTTAAAAAATCATCCGAAAAAATTGAAGTATTTTGGGGACTTTTTTTAAAAGTCCCCAGAGATATTATAATAAGACATAGAAGAAAATGCATACAAATTGCAAAACGCTTCCTGCTACAACGAAAATATGGAAAACTGAATGCATATAGCGATGTTTTTTGCCAAGACCGTAAAGAACTGCACCTACTGTATATGAAATACCGCCTGCAAGAAGATACCAAAGTCCCGTTTCGGGAATGGCGGCTATTGCTGTTTTAGCGGCAAAAACGATGCTCCATCCCATTCCGATGTAACAAATCATGGAGAAAACCTTGAATTTCTTCAAGTCGATAGCGGTAAGAGTTGCGGCAACAATAGCCAATCCCCAGACTACGCCAAACAAAACCCAACCCGTTATAGGAGCGATGCTTCTTATAGCGCAGAGAGCGATGGGAGTATATGAGCCTGCAATGAGAAAGTATATTGTACAATGGTCAACTACTTGCATGACTTTTTTTGCAAATTCATGCCTTATTCCGTGGTAAACGCTTGACATTGTGTATAATAAAACGAGTGAAGCACCATATATAGAACCTGAAACAACTCCCCACACGTTTCCTCTTAACGCTGTGAAAACAACGCATAAAGCCAAGGCGGCGATTCCCAAAGCTGCACCTAAAGTATGTGATACAGTGTTTATTATTTCCTCGCCCTTCGTGTAAAAAGGAAGAGTTCTGTCCTTAAGAGGCGTTCTGAATTGTTTCGTTTTTTTAATTTGCGGATTGATAAAGTAATTAGCTTTTGTGTTGTTCATAAATATCTGATTATTCCTTTCTTGAAAAAATAGAGTTGTAGGTAAAACCCCGCAACAGTTCTTTGTAAACAGATGAGCGTCAAAAAAATAAAAAAACGGAAGCAAGTGCTTTCACACCTGCCTTGGCTGTATTATAACCAAAAATTTCCCGTTTGTCACTGAACAGCTGCGTTTTTTCACTCTACTGATTAAAATGTGTCTGGTAGAATTGGAAAATATGGACTCTACCGACAGTAGAATGCACGCTTAAAACTGTGGAAAACGTTAATATAATGAGGTTTTTGAACATGGTTGTCCCTCGTGTCTTGCGTTTTTTAGAAAGTTTCTATTTTATGTTTAAATAAATTACGGATTAAAAAAATGTTTTTATTTTATAAATATTTTTTTGATATATGGTTGACAAATATAACCGTTTGTGATAAAATGATAAAACTCATAAGCATAAGTATTAGCATCACAAAATAATTTACCGTATTTTAAAGGAGGATATCATGAACACGATGGTAGCCAAGTACACGGCTGTTCAAAAGCTTTTAGCAGTCGTTTTGCTCTTTTCCGTTTTCGCGACAACGGTTCTCACAACGAACCTTGGTTTTGACGGGATTTTTGGAAAAGATGCAAAAGCAGCAATTGATGGCGTTATAACCTCATTTTTAGACGTTCCTACGGAAAAAATTGAAGTTGACGCAGGAATAACTCAGGATAAAATAGGATTGCCCTCAGTTATCGGGGCAGTAGTAGAAAAAGACGGACTTTCAAAGAAAGTGTATTTTGATGCACTTTGGGAATGTGACGACTTTTCTGAGGCAACGGCTTTGCATACGGAATACGTTTTCCGCCTTGCTGCAAGCTCTGTTCCCGCTAAAATTTCCGAAGGTGTAGAATTGCCTTCAGTAGCGGTTTCATCGGGCAAATATTGCATCAAGGGCTTCAAAGAGATTTCTGCTGACCTTGTTGCAAAAGCGGTTACTCCCAACGAACAGGTAACGTTACCTGCAACGGTTGAAGCTTTTGTCGGAAACGATACGGAAGCCACAAACGTTAAGGTTAACTGGGTTTCATTTATGGAAACGGTTGAAGGCGGAGTTACGAGAGCGTTTACAGATATCGGCTCTAAACATGCTTTTAAAGCTGAAATCGCTGAAACGGATAAATATTATTTGTCCCCAGAGCTTCTCGATTTCAAAATCGCTGCATATTCCGTTCCTTTTATTACTATATACGTAATCAGTGATGCTGTTGCATTCGTTGGCGGTACAAACGGTTTCGCAAATCTTACAGCCGCTTATGATTACATTAATCAAAACGGCGGAAGCGGTACAATAATTATCAACGATCATTACGATTATTTCGTAAGTGACAGAGATTTTGACCCTTCGCTTACTATCGTAAAGAGTATGGGTGACAACTATAGCGACTCATATTTCTCTGAACCCGCTCACAGCGGTATGGTTGTTATAAAGGGTAATACCCCTAACGCAGTTCTTGAATTCAGCTACAGATTCTACGTGAACGGCGATCTTATGTTCAAGGATATACATCTCAGAACAAAGAACGCTATGAAAGAGCGTATCTATGCAAATGGAAACGACCTCGTTTTCGGAACCGGAGTTACGTGTTCATGGGGAAATGAACTTTCAGAGGGATATATTAAGGAATATTCCAATGCATTCAGAATTTACGGCGGCTCTGCCAGCACGGACGTTTACGGTGATACGAGAGTTGTTCTTCTCAGCGGAGACTATTATCTCGTTAGAGGCGGTAACGAAGAAGGCGGAACTGTATACGGTAATACTTACGTTTACCTTGGCGGAACTGCACATACCTATTATCAGCTTATGGGCGGTTCAAGAAGAGGCTTGGTTAAAGGAAGCTCTTGTGTTATAGTCAATGGTAATGCAGTTGCAGATTCCTTGTCTGGCGGTTCAGACGAAGCTCCCAGCGGCGCAGTATTCGGCGGCGGCCTTGAAGGAACAGTTGAAGGCGATCGTGACGGTGATGGAATCTCCGAAGGTATTTGCCATGCTCTCATAAACGGCGGTACGTTGAACGCCCCCGTAACAGGTACGGGCAAGACTGGCGATTACAAGGCAAATGTTTCAGTTACGGTTTGCGGAAACGCAGTTGTAAAATCTGGAAATGAAGGTTCTGTTTACGGTATAGGACACGGACCTGCAACCTCCACCACAGGTAAAGACGTTCTTATAAACGTTTTCTGTAACGCAAAGCTCGTTTCGAACGGAACTACAAACGCTCATATTTACGGTACGAACACAAGCAAGGTTACAAACTCCAATATCGTTATCAACGTTTATGGAAACGCATCGGTTGAAGGAAGCGTTAACGGTGGTGCTTTCGTTGCTAATTCTGGTATAGGCAACGAGATTTTCGGAAAGAAAGTAATAAACGTAAATATTTTTGATTCTGCATTCGTTAAATTTAACGTATATGGCGGTTCTCTCAGAAAAGGTGTTTACGGTGACACAAACGTTACTGTAAAAGGAAATGCAACGGTTAAAGGCGACGTTTACGGAGGCGGTCAGGGTGCTACAACCGTAAACACAACAAATGAATACGGTAAAGCATTTGACACCACTGTTCTTATTGAAGGTAACGTTACAGTTGGTAACGTTTTCGGTGGCGGTAACTACGGATATAATACGGGTAACTCCACAATTACTGTAAAGCAAGCTAAGGTTGGCGGCAGCGTATACGGCGGAAGCTCATATGGCGGCGTTTATGGTAAAAGTACAGTTAATATATATAATTCTCACGTTGAAGAATCAGTATACGGTGGCAACAAAGAAAACTCCGTTGTTTATGCGAACAGCTTGTCATCTGAAGTTAACCTCTTTGGCGCAGACGTAAAAGGTTCAGTATACGGTGGAAGCAAAAATTCTGCTGCTGGAAATACAACGGTAAACGTTACCGATTCCAAAATCGGAACTTCAGTTTTCGGTGGAAGTGAAGCAGGCACTGCAGAAAATACTGTAGTAAACGTGCTCGGTAGCACTGTAATCAGCGGTAACGTATATGGCGCAGGTAACAGCGGAAATGTTACCAAAGCAACAATAAACGTAAATTCAGGTTTTGTAAATAGCATTTACGGTGGCGGTATAAACGGTTATTCCGCAGGAGTTGAAATCAACGTAGGCGGTACGGAAGATGATTTCACATTCGAAATTTCGGGTGATATAAACGGCTTGCCTCAGTCTCCCGCGGATGATAGCGAAATAGCTTCCAATTTCACTGCGAGAAGCATTTACGTTCTTAACTTCAATAAATTCTATGGATTTGACGGCAAAACCTTTGAAGGCTGTGGTTCAGTTAAATCAATAAGTAATTTCTCGGAAGTTAACGTTATAGATTCCTACCTCACCTTCGTTGGTACAGAGGGTGAATATTTCACAGGTATAACAGCTTTGAATCTTGATGCCGATTCAAAGTTGGAGCTTCCTTCGAAAGCAGTTATTTGCTCTGCATTTACAGAAGGCGGTATTTACAGCACAGCTAAAACAAATGTTCTTCCTGCAACGTTCAACGCTGAAAAGGGAAGTGCAATTTCCATGATGGCAAGAACCCTTACGGATAAGGAAGAAATTGAAGCAAATGGAAAAGTTTCAGCAATCCTTACGGTTTATGGTAAAATTATAGGTGAATGTGACCTTCATCTTGTAGGCGAAAAGAAATCAGGAACTTACGTAACCTCGTTCATGGACGGATCGAGCGTGGGTGATTCAATAGAAACTTCCACATCGGATTATTTCTATAAGAATGGTGAAGGTGTAAGAACGGGAACCGATCGTAACTTCGATAAGTTCATGGCTGACGGTTTTGACGAAGGAACGTTCAAAATGGTAGGTCTTGATGAGGTTCATTCCACAAACCGTGTATTTACAACGGTTTCAAATGGAAGCTTCGGACTTCTCGACAGCAAAAATACTGCTAACTGGATTATCTGGACGGCAGAATCTTACGCAAATATCGCCATCTTCAAAGAAGGCGAAACAAATATTGGCGGTACAACTGCTCCTCTTGCAGGTGTTGAATTCACAATTTATTCCGATAAGGAATGCAAGAATCCTATAGAATCAGTAATTACAAACGAAAAAGGATACGCGATTTCTTCAGATCTTTACGCAAATAACGTTACCTACTTCGTTAAGGAAACTAAAACCGGTGACGGTTATACTCTTGACGAAAAGGTTTACAGCGTAACTCTCACTAATGAAGATACGGGCAAAACAGTTGCACTTACAGATTCCGCTATTATAAACTATCTCAAATACGGCGAAATAAAAATAGTTAAAAAATCCGACGACGGTGTTCTTCTTGAAGGTGTTTCCTTCCTCGTAACAGGTCCCAACGGATTCAGCAAAACTATAGTTACAGATGCATCAGGATTTGCTTCAACAGGCAAGGTTCTTTACGGTGCATATACAGTTGAAGAACTTTCCAACCCCAACCCTGGTTTTGTAGCTCTTTCTTACGTAGAAAACGTAACTATTGGTGACGGCGCAAACGTAATTACTCTTGACGTTACAAACAACAGAGTGACAGGAAAAGTAACTCTTACAAAGGTTGATGAAAACGGAAACACTCTTTCTGGTGTTGTATTCAACGTATACTCAGATGAATCTCTTGATACGTTAGTTGATACTATAACTACAAACGCAAACGGATACGCTGAAACGAAAGATCTTACTATTTACGGTGCTTCCACAACTTACTATGTAGTTGAAGCAGTTGCCGCAGAAGGCTTTATCCTTCGTGAAGACGTTTTCGCAGTAACGCTCACTCCCGATTCCAACGTAGGAATTGCTGCAGATGACGGAGATCGTGTAATTCGTAACTATTTCAAGAAAGCAACAATAGCTATTTCAAAGAAAGGCGTAAATGATGCGCTTCTCGAAGGGGTTGTATTTGGAATTTATGCTGATAAGGAATGCACAGACCTCGTTGAAACAATAGTAACAGACGTAGCAGGCTCTGCAGTAAGTAAAGCACTCAAGCTTGGTACTTACTACGTGAAAGAAATTTCCAACCCTGATAAAACGTATATCGTTTCCGAAACAGTATACACGTTTGAGCTTACAGAAAACGGAAAAGTATATAGCGAAACAGTATATAACGTAAAAACAGGTGCATATATCTCCCTCGAAAAGGTAGATAGCCATGGAAACAAAATGGCAGGCGTTAAGTTCGAAATCAGAAACTCTGCGGGCGAGCTTGTAGAAACCATAGTAACGGATGAAAACGGAAAAGCAATATCTTCCGCAATCTCTATTACTCTCGGAACAGAAAACATCTTTACAGTAAAAGAGGTTTATGCTCCCGATTACGTATTTATCAATGATACAACCTTTGAAGCCATACTCACAGAAAACAATCAGATTTTCGAAATTAACGGCGGAGAACCTATTGTAAACAAGGTAAAAGAAGGCTATCTTACCCTTGAAAAAGAAAACGAAAAGGGCGAAAAGCTCTCAGGCGTTGAATTCACAGTATATTCAGACAAAGCACTTACGAACGTTGTAGCAACAATAGTAACGGATGCAAACGGCAAGGGCGTAAGCACAAATCTTCCTTTCGGAACATATTACGTTAAGGAAACAGCAAACCCTGATAAAGCATACGTAATTGATACTACAATACACACAGTTGAAATTAACGAGGAAAACGGAAAAGTAACAGATGAAAAGCTTTACGTTCCTGTTTCTGAAAGACCTATAGTAAACTTCCATGCAATGGGTTGCATTTCTATCATCAAGCAAGATGAAGACGGCAAAGCTTTGGCAGGAGTTGAATTTACTATTTATGATTCAGATATGAATCATGTATCTACCGTTTATACCGGTGCAGACGGAA
Organism: Oscillospiraceae bacterium; assembly: GCA_015064625.1. Taxonomy (GTDB): domain Bacteria; phylum Bacillota; class Clostridia; order Oscillospirales; family CAG-382; genus SIG653. Next base: position 87,994 of record SVRW01000005.1, read on the forward strand.
AAGTTACGACTTGCAACCTTATAATTAAGGACGGAGTAAACGGAACAAAATATTACGTTGTTGAAACCGCAACTTTGGACGGTTATATACTCGATAACACCAAGTATGAAGCTGTACTTAAAGTAAACGGTGAAATAGTTGCAATAAACGCAGGCGAAGCTATAGTTAACTATTATAAACGTGCTCAGATATCAATTCTCAAGAAAGGCGAAAACGATGCACTTCTTGAAGGGGTTGTGTTTGGAGTTTATGCTGATAAGGAATGCACAGACCTTGTTGAAACAATAGTAACAGATGCGAAAGGCACTGCAGTAAGCAAAGCACTAAAACTTGGTACTTACTACGTAAAAGAAATTTCCAACCCTGATAAAACGTATATCGTTTCCGAAACAGTATACACGTTTGAGCTTACAGAAAACGGAAAAGTATATAGCGAAACAGTATATAACGTAAAAACAGGCGCATATATCTCCCTCGAAAAGGTAGATAGCCATGGAAACAAAGTGGCAGGCGTTAAGTTCGAAATCAGAAACGCTGCGGGCGAGCTTGTAGAAACCATTGTAACGGATGAAAACGGAAAAGCAATATCTTCCGCAATTTCTATAGTTCTTGGAACTGAAAACCGTTTCACAGTAAAAGAGGTTTACGCTCCCGATTACGTAGTTATCAATGATACAACGTTTGAAGCAGTACTCACAGAAAATAATCAGATTTTCGAGCTTAATGGCGGAGAACCCATTGTAAACAAAGTAAAAGAGGGATATATCACTCTTGAAAAACGAGACGAAGAAGGCAAACCTCTTGCTAGAGTTGAATTCACAATTTATGCAGATGCAGAATGTAAAAACGTTGTTGAAGTGATAACAACAGATGCAAACGGCAAGGGAATAAGCTCTGCTCTCAAGCTTGGAACTTATTATGTTAAAGAAACAAAGGCTGTTGCACCTTATGTTCCCGTATATGAAGTATGGTCAGTAACTCTTGCAGAAAACGGCAAGACAGAAAGTCTTACTTCAAGTCCTGTAGTTAACTACTATACGGTGGGTAACATCACTCTTACGAAGACGGATGAAAACGGCAAACCTCTTGCCGGAGTTGAATTTACAGTTTATACTCACAGCGGTGCTGTTGTTGAAGTACTTGTAACAGATGCAAACGGTGTTGCAACATCCAAAGCACTTCCTATAAAGAACGCTGAAGGAACAGTTTATATTGTTAAGGAAACAAAGGGTATAAACGGCTATGAAATGGATAGCACGGAATACACAGTTCTTCTTAAGAATGAAGGCGAAACTGTTGCTGTAAATGGTGGAAAAGCGATTATCAACAAGAAGATAAAGGGTAGCCTTACAGTTACTTATAAATCTGAAAATGATGCCGATGACCAGTCTGTAACGGTTAACGTTCAGATAGGCGGCAACGCTTACGTTGGTGAATACAGCCTAAACGGAGTGATTTACGAAACAACAGACGGAACAGTCACAGTAAAAGACGGTGATTCCTTCGTAATAGAAATGGAATGTGGCGAAACTTATACGGTTTATGCTTCCACAGATTCTCTTGAAAATCTCGTTTCCATTACCTATAACGGAGTGGAAGCAGAAAATGCTTCAGGTACGATAACCGAAGAAAACCTCAATCAAAGAGTTGATATCGTAGCATTATTTGAAGCACCTGCTAAACCTGGCGATATGGGTACTATATTCTTCTTCTCCATTCTTGCAGCAGTATCTGCATTCGGAATGGCAGTTCTTCAATCTAAAAAGAGAAGAATAAGAGGATAATTACCTAAATTAAAGCGGAGCCGAAAAAAACGGCTCCGCACACTCTTTTTTATGGTGATAGGTGTTAAAATGAAAAGAAGAGTAATTGAAAAAGTTTCAATTCTTATATGCTTGATTTTATGTTTATCCTTCGTTGTTTCTTGTACGAACAAGGATGATTCTTTATACGTAGACATTTTGAAAAGCGTTCCAGAACAGTATAAGAAGCTTGAAGGCGTAAAAGCTATTGGAGAAATCCAGAAAAAACACAAAGAAAAAAGTTATATCAGAATGTATGATGAGGCAAGCTTGACATCGTCAGAAATTGCTGGTATTATAGGTGTGGATCAGTCATACGTCACTAAGGACGGCTCTGTCTGTATGGAAATGGAATATTATTTTGATTACACAGGCGATATTAAAAAGCAAACGAGCATCATTTCCATGGTTTTAAAGTTTGATATCCAAGGACAGTCTGTTGAAAATGAGATCATCTCAGAAACCTTGGTTTTGGGAGATGAAAAATATGAGTTTGACCATCCTGCCAAAAAATACTATGATTTGGATATGGAGATTCCCGAAAATATAGTTGGCGTTTTGCTTGAATTCTCAAATGTAACGTCTTCTGAAACGAAGAAAGAAACAGTTGAAGGAGTTAAATACACTGCTGATTGGTTTGCCGTTAAAGACGGCTCTCCTTGGGGAATTTTATCTAAAGATGGAGAAGCATCGTATATAAGCATATATGAAACGGTAGGAGAAAGACAAATCAGATTTGATATGAAAATAGAGTACGGCGATGATATCTCTGCTGAAGATTTCAAAATACCCAAAGGATATACAGACGGGGATTTGAGTGAGTCATCTCAGGCATAGTCTCTTACTGGTCTTTTTTCTTACTGGGTCTTTTTGAAAAAAGACCCAGACCCAAAAACTTTAAACGCTTTTTTATTAAATAGCGGTATAGCTTTGAAACCTTTTGAAAAAATGATAAAATAATTGGTAAAACAAAAACGGGGTTGTTGCTTAATTCAACAGCCCCGTTGGGTTTTAATCACTCATATAATGATTTACAATGCTGAAATAAATAATTTTTCCGCTTTTGTCGAATCTGAAAAGATATTTTGCGTAGTTTCCTGTTGTTTTACGGCTTCCGTAAGTTATTTCGGAAAAATCCGAATGTGTTTCTGTTGTTTCGGGTTCTCCGTATTTTTCGGTTATTGAAGCTTTCGTTGCATCGTTAAGCAAGAAATTGTCAGCTATATAAATCTGAGCTGTTCCCGAAAAATCGTATGAAAGTCTTCCAACAGGACATTCTGCAAAGGATAATTCTTTTTTTGTAGGGTTGATTACCTGAATGTCAAAGGTGGTTTCTCCCTTGGACAAAGTAGCGCTTTCGATATATCCTGCTTTCAACGTCTGAACGTCATTTCCTGAAATGCTCCATCCGTCTGAAATAAAGGAATTTTGAAGCATGGGAAGCTTGTAAACTTCTTCATCTATCTGAAGGCTGAATTGAAACAAATCTACAGAAAGATACGCACTTTCGTGCCCCAAAGCATCTTCGGAGGTGGTAACCTTAGATTCTTCGCTTCCTTCGGATACATCTTCGCTTACGCTTTCATCTGCCCCGCAGGATGCAAGGCAGATGACGCAGAATAACAAAAGCAATAAAATAATTCTTTTACTCATATTTCAAATTAAAACTTGAGCTTTTCAGCGAGATAAGCCTCAAGCTCGGCAATAGGAATACGAACCTGTTCCATGGAGTCTCTTTCTCTTACTGTAACTGCGTTGTCTGTTTCGGAATCAAAGTCATAAGTAATGCAGAAAGGAGTGCCAATTTCGTCTTGTCTGCGGTAACGCTTACCGATAGAACCAGCTTCATCGTAGTCAACCATAAAGTTTTTCTGAAGCATATTGTAAACTTCCGTTGCTTTTTCGCCAAGCTTTTTGGAAAGCGGAAGAACGCAAGCTTTGAAGGGTGCAAGTGCTGGATGCAAGTGGAGAACAACACGGACGTCGTTCTTTTCTGCATCAATCACTTCTTCATCGTATGCTTCGCAAAGGAAAGCGAGAGCAACACGGTCTGCACCAAGGGAGGGTTCAACAACGTGAGGAATGTATTTTTCGTTTGTTTCGGGGTCGAAGTATTCAAGTGGCTTACCGCTATGGTTAGAGTGCTGTGTAAGGTCGAAGCTGCCACGGTCAGCAATTCCCCAAAGCTCGCCCCAACCGAATGGGAACATAAATTCGATGTCTGTTGTTGCCGTTGAATAGTGAGAAAGTTCTTCCTGTGAATGGTCACGAAGCTTGAGGTTTTCTTCTTTCATGCCAAGAGAAAGGAGCCAGTTGTAGCAATAGTTTCTCCAATACTGGAACCACTGCATATTAGTACCTGGTTTTATAAAGAATTCAAGTTCCATCTGTTCGAATTCTCTTGTACGGAACGTGAAGTTACCGGGAGTAATTTCGTTACGGAAGGATTTGCCTACCTGACATACACCGAAAGGAAGCTTCTTTCTTGTAGTTCTCTGGATATTTGCAAAGTTTACGAATATACCTTGCGCCGTTTCAGGACGGAGATAAATTTCGTTTTTAGCATCTTCAGTTACGCCCTGGAAAGTTTTGAACATAAGGTTGAATTTGCGGATATCTGTGAAGTTTTTGCTTCCGCAGTCTGGGCAGGCAATGCCTTTTTCCTCAATAAACGCTTTCATTTCAGCATTGGACCAGCCTGCACATTCGTACCCTGCATCTTCAATAAGTTTGTCTGCACGGTGACGTGTTTTACAGTCTTTACAGTCCATAAGTGGGTCGGAAAATCCGCCAACGTGACCTGATGCTACCCAAACCTGTGGGTTCATAAGGAGTGCTGCGTCGATACCCACGTTGTAGGGGCTTTCCTGTACGAATTTTTTCCACCATGCTTTTTTAACGTTGTTTTTGAATTCAACGCCTAAAGGACCGTAGTCCCAAGTGTTTGCAAGACCGCCGTAGATTTCGCTACCGCTGTAAACGAAACCTCTGTTTTTACAAAACGCAACGATCTTTTCCATTGTTTTTTCTGTGTTTTTCATGTTTCTTCCATTCGGACATCCGGCTGATGCCCGCCTTTCTGAATTTATTATTATTTTATTTTATTTGTTACTGGGGACTTTTTTCAAAAAGTCCCCAGACCCCAAAAATTTTAATTGCTATGCTTTTTATTTTTAAGCCAGACCTCATGATAAAAATCTTTAAATCAATGTCGCGCAGCGCATTATCCGTCCGCTATGACTCTGCCATTTGCCTTTGGGCTGATACAAGCTTGTAATATCTGCCTTTCTTTTGGAGTAACTCCTTATGAGTTCCTTCTTCCTCAACCTTGCCTTCGTCAAATACCACTATTTTATTTGCGTTTCGTAAGGTGGAGAGTCTGTGAGCTATGGCTACAGTTGTTTTTCCTTTGGTTATTCTTGCAAGAGCTTCCTGAATTAGCTTTTCTGTCTCGATGTCAAGAGCGGCTGTTGCTTCGTCAAGAATAAGTATGTCAGGGTCACGAAGAACAGCTCTTGCTATAGCGATTCTCTGTCGTTCACCACCCGAAAGTGACATTCCTTTTTCGCTGATATACGTATTATACCCATCAGGGAGCTTCATTATAAACTCGTGAGCACGAGCCGCCTTTGCTGCGGCTATAATTTCTTCAAATGTTGCGTCGGGTTTTGCATATTTGATGTTGGATTCTATTGTTCCTTTGAATAAATACGTTTCCTGGAGAACAACACCTATTCGGCTTCTCAGATAGCTTTGTGAATAATCCTTAATGTTGACACCGTCAATAAGAATCTCACCGTTTGTCACATCATAAAGGCGCATGAGCAGGTTTATAGCTGTGGATTTTCCCACACCGCTTCTTCCAACAAGTCCCACCATTTCGCCTGCTTTTACAGTAAGGTTTGCTCCTTTCAATACAGGCTTGTACTCATCGTATCCGAAATGAACGTTTTCAAATGTGATGTCACCTTTTATGGGCTTTTCAACGTTCATTCCCGTTTCCTCAACGGCGGGTTTTTCTTCAATGATCTCATATAGCTTGAACGCTGATGTTAGCGCTCGTGAAAGCTGACGTGGTACCATTGCCATCCAACGCAGAGGTCCGTATACAAGAGAAACGTATGCGGAAAGCTTTGAAATCTGACCGATAGTCATATCTCCGCTTAAAACCTTATAGCCTACAAAAATGAGAACAACGTATTCTCCTGATGCCATAAAGAAGTTTATCACTGGGAAAAGGAGATTCCACATTTTTTCATTCTGTTCTTCGATTCTGGCTTGCTTGGCAGAAGCGTCGCAATAGCGTTTTTCTTCTGCTTTTTCCATTCCGAAGGCTTTAACTATTCTTATTCCTTGGAATATATCGTGAAGAACGTTGCTTGATTCTGTGGAGGCTTGCCATTGTCTGTGATAAATTCTTCTGATATACGATCTGATGAAGTAAAATCCCATAACTATAAGGGGAACGGGGATAAGTATCAAAAGTGCCATTAAGGGATTTATTATAAACAGTACGGGAATTATTGTAATAAACACAAGCCCTTGCTGTAATATTTGGGGAACGATATCAAGGATACATTGTTTTACAACGTTTGTATCATTGGAAAGTCTTGATATATATTCCCCCGCCATTCTGTTATTGATATTAGCCATTGAAAGCTTCTGTATTTTCTGGAAAATGGCGTTTTTCATGCTGACTGAGATTTTTTGTCCGATTCTCGTCATCAGTATGGAACGAAAAATCTGAACTATTACAATTGTAAAAGCTGTCAGTGCCATAACAGCAACAAAAACAAGATAACTCCCCTCGCTTGCTCCGTCTGCCTTAAGATAATCATCTATCATTATCTGGTTGATTTGCGGAGCTACAAGCTGAAGTATACTTACTGCAAAAAACAGTAAAACCGCGCCTGAAAGCTTAAGCTTATGCGGGGTTACGAATGTCCATAACCATGTAAGTAAAGGTTTTTTCTCTGAACAATGGGGACAAACTCCACCTCGTGGCGGAAGTCTTCTTCCGCATTTTTGACATTTTCCGTTTGTAGCGTGAGGCCCTTTTCCAGCTATGTGTGGGGGAGGACCGTGATGACCACCGTGTGGTGGACCTTTGCGCTCTTGCAGTTCTGCATCTTTTGGCTTTTCTCCTGCACTTTTGCTAAAAAGTCCTTCTACTGAAATTCCTTCGTCAGCGAAAATGTCCGTAAGACGTTTCAAGTCTTCCGTGAGAGAAAGTCCTAAACGGAAAAGCTCTGTTTCATGTCCATCTATTGTAGCTTCAACAGCGTTTGAAGCGTAATACTCGCGGACAAATACTTTTTCAATTTGTGATAATTCGTATATAGCGGGGGTCTTTTCACCCTCTTCGAGTAAATAAAGCTTTCCCTTTAAGAAAGTAATTGCGCCTTTGCAGAATTCACCGTTTTTCCCAATATTAAAATTAAAGGTTGGATTATCCTTCGGAAAATTGGGGACGGCAGCGGCGAGGGAAAGATTTACTGACTTGTATACGTCAGTTTCTTTTTTCTTCCTAAATATCATTGAAATACCCCGCTTTACAGATAAAGCTCTATTTTCTTGTAGCTTGAAGGCTCAAGAGTGTATATGTCTTTTATCATATATCTACTGTCGTTTGAATCCAGTATAACGACAAGGTTTTCGCTCAGCTTGACGATGCTTTTATACGTATCCTTAACAGTAAACTCCGCTTCTCCTCTGTCTGTCTGAACCTTCCAGAAGGAAAATCCAAACTGCTCTTTTATGGATATGATTTTTTCAATGTTTGGCATGAAATATTTTCTATCAAGAGATTTCATAATCAGATTTCTTGATTCTTCGCTGAACTCTGCAATATCTTTTATCATTCCGTATTCATACCCTGAAATATCAACGACGGAAATGTACTTGTCAGGATTGTTGAAAGGAAAAGCTCTGTGGAGAAAAACTCTGCCAAGGTCTTGCCATTCTGGCTCTTTTACAGTTTCTTCTTCCAAATCATATTCGGATTTGGGAGGAATAAATGCTTTCAGCGCAAGAAATCCGTCTTTGTCATAGAATTTCGCATTTTCTTCGTTTAAATATGTAATTCCTGAAATTTCCATGTTTATTCTCCAATTCCTATGGTTCTGAACGCTTCAGCCTGCAATGTGTAAAGTCTGTGATAAACTCCTTTTTCGGAAAGGAGCTTTGCAGGTTTTCCTTGTTCGGCTATTTTTCCATCCTCTATAACTATTATCTTATCTGCATTTTTTAGCGTCGAAAGTCTGTGGGCAATTATTATGGTCGTTCGGTTTTCCGTAACCTTGTCCAGAGCTTTTTGAATTTGATGCTCTGTTTGCGTATCCATTGCGGCTGTTGCTTCGTCAAGAATAAGTATTTTGGGGTTTGTCAGTATTGCTCTTGCTATTGAGATGCGCTGTCTTTCACCACCTGACAAATCCTTGTGACCAAACCCGACCATTGTTTCGTATCCGTCGGGATATGCCATAATGAATTTATGGGCATAAGCCGCTTTCGCGGCGTTAATAACTTCTTCATCCGTTGCATCGGGTTTTGCATATCTGATGTTTTCAAGAATAGTTCCTCTGAAAAGGTAGGTTTCTTGGGAAACAATAGCGATAGCGCCGTGGAGATCTTTTGTGGAGATGTTCTTGGTGTTTATACCGTCAACGGTTATTTCTCCTGAATCGGGGTCGTATAATCTTATAAGCAGGTTTGCTATGGTGCTTTTGCCTGCTCCTGTTTTACCCACGACGCCAATGGTTTCTCCTGCTTTTATATCAAAAGATATATTTCTGAGAATATCTCTGCCTTTTGAATATGAAAAGCAAACGTCTTTGAAGGAAACGTCTCCTTTTATGTTTTCTAAATGGACTGGATTTTCTGTATCAGGTACGTCTGAAACGTTGTCCTGAATCTCAAAAAGTCGACTCAATGCGTTAAGTGAGTCTGACCACCAGTTTGAAACGTGAGATATCTGCTGAACGGGGGCGAATGCCATTTCTATATATGCAATAAACGCAAGAAAATCGCCATAATTCATTTTTCCCTGCATAACCTCTATACCGCCTAATGCCCAGACAATATAAACGCCGAATCGGAGTATAAAGCCTAAAACTGGATAAATTTTATTGCTTTTTATAGAGACCTCTGCACCGCATTCTTCTGCTTCTTCGCAAACTTTGGAAAAGCGTTTTTCTTCGCTTGATTCCTTGGAGAAAGCTTTAACAACTCTCATTCCTGTGATTATATCGCTGACGAATGATGAGTAGGATATGGCTTTTATGAAATTCCTTGTGTGAAGCTTCCGAAAAAGCTTTAATAAAAATCTGTAAGTGAAAAAGAAAATCGGTATTGTAACAAAGGAATAAAGAGCAAGGAGAGGGTTTATACAGAATAAAATAATGAGGACGGAAATCAACTGTATTCCGTTTGTTATAAGATATGGGAAGCCGTCGCAAAGAAAATGATATATAGAATCGGCATCTCGGTTTATCTGAGTCATCAGACCGCCCGTTTGTCTCCCTGTGAAAAAGCTAAGACTTAAATTGTTGATTGAACGGAAAATGGTCATTTTCAAGCTGAATACGACTCTTGCGGAAACCCTTGCGGTTATTACACCGTTCAGCATATTGGCAAACATTGATATAAGTCGAATTCCTGCTATAACACCAACGATACCTAAAACCATTCCATAATACTTTCCGCCTTTTTCAAGAACGTCATCGTAGAACACTTTAGTGCTTGCGTAAGGTGCTATAAGTCCAAGTGTGGTTGTGATACCAACGGTGAGGAAAATTAAAAATATGTAGAATTTAAATTCTTTAAAGAAAACAGTAAGACGTTTGACAAGACCCGTTTTATCAACGCAGGCGGGACAGAATTTTCTGCCCTTATCTGCATATTTTCTTCCGCATTTTGGGCAATAATCTTCAGCAGAAGTAAAGGCTCTGAGCTTCTTTGAATCAAGGTTTCCTTCTTCATCTTTGCTTGCCAGAAGCTCCTTTAAATCGTAAGCATCATCTTTTGATGCGAAAGAAGCGTTGAAAAGCAAAACTTCTTTATCTTCCAGTGTGGCAGAAACCGTCAGTGTTGATATTTCTTCAACGCAGACTATTTCCTTTACGTCCTTTGCAGAAAGAAGGCAAAATCTGTCGCATTCAAAAACGGAAACAGGGGAGTCCGTTCCTTTTTTTACAGTAGAAGTTCCTTCTGCAACTACGAGCTGTTCGTTTGTGATAACTACCCAAACGTCTTTTTTGAAAAGAGCTTCGCTATAATCGGCAGAAAAAGCTGCTCCGCTTTCCAAATCAATATTTTTTGTGTGAAGAAAGTCTGCCACAGAGGCAGGAAGCATTGAAGTTTTTATCATTTAATACACCATTTAAATATGAAGGGAGAAAATCAAATTCATTTTTTGTTTTTACTTAGAAAAAGCATACACAAAACCAATATGAATTATATACCAAAACAGATAGAAAATCAATAGAATAAGCAAATAAAAAATGCAAAAAAACGAAAAAAAGCAAAAAAATATCTTGACAAACCTAAATCTCTATGATATAATAGCTTGCGGTTCAAGAGAGTGAGCCTAATAATGAATACTTGGAGGAGTCGCCTAGCCTGGTCGAGGGCGCACGATTGGAAATCGTGTAACCGTCAAAAGCGGTTCGAGGGTTCGAATCCCTCCTCCTCCGCCAAAAAATAACGGATACCTTATGGTATCCGTTATTTTTTGCATCAGAAAGGAGGAGGGATTCGAACGGGTTGGTAGTGAATGACTTGCCAGTGGCAAGTCAGAGCCAACCCTGACCGAGCCCGCAGGCGAGACCGAATCCCTCTTTTCCGCAGAGACAGCACTATCTCAAAAGGTATCCGTTATTTTTTGCATCAGAAAGGAGGAGGGATTCGAAGTGTTGGTAGTGAATGACTTGCCAGTGGCAATATCGGGGTCCCCGTAAAACGAAGTTTTATGGGGTGATTTAAGAGCCAACCCTGACCGAGCCCGCAGGCGAGAGCGAATCCCTTCCTCATAACAATGTAACAACTCAATATGAAAAAAGCACTGCCAGAGCAGTACTTTTTTGGCACCCGCAACGGGAATCGAACCCATAACTAACCCTTAGGAGATACCGAGGTAAATACAAAATTTGTCCCTTATAATACCTAAAAATCCCCTGCTGTCAGGGGATTTTTAAGGTTAATGTGTTATCTTGTGTTACGCCGTTACCGCTGATTTTATGATATTTTGCGGTGACCGATTAGCAAACAATTAGCAGACGGTTAAATTTTAGGGTGGAGATAATATTCCTACGAAAGTATGCCATTTAACTTCTGTTCACTCGGTTTATTATTGTGTA
>SVRW01000006.1:0-16681 GCA_015064625.1 Oscillospiraceae bacterium
TACATACATTACTACAATAACGATAGAATTTCTCTCAAATTAAAAGGAATGAGCCCAGTTCAATACCGAGCTCATTCACAACAAACTTAATATTTAATTTTTGTCTAATCTTTTGGGTTCACTTCATTACGGAGCGAGGGATTTTTCACAACTTTATAAAATATTTTTCAAAAATGTATGATTAAAACAAATTATTGACATTTTTAAAAATAAGCTATATAATGAATCAGGTGAGTAATATGTATTTTTGATATAAGTTCGGATAAGAGGCATTTATGAATCATAAAAATTCTATATCAAGATCATTGACTGTATACGGTTTTTCTCTTTTTTCTCTCTTTATTTTCCTTACTTCGTCAAATATAATTTCAAATAATCTGAACAAGTGGGTTGCTTTTTGGGTAGGTATCGCTTTAATGGCTTGTGCAGTTCCTCTCCATTGTTGTAAGAAAAAAATTACTTACGTTATCAGCGTATTTTTAAATTCATTTGGCGGTGGATTTTGCTTTTCGGCTTTGCTTTCACATAAAGATTTAAAGGCGGAAATATCGGAATTTATTTTAGGCGTTTTACCTTCATTTGTTGTTCTCACCTTAATTTTGTTGCTTGTATTACTGTCAAAGAAAAGAAAACGTATACTTAATGTAGCTCTTATTATTTTATCCGTTGCTTTGATTATAGTATCTTTTGAGTTATGGATGAAATATGATAATATGTCATATATGTTTGGATTTTTTTGTGCTATTATATCTGCTTTTTATTCGGGCGTTTTTTTGTATACTGCCAACAAGGAAAATCGTAATATTATGAGAGATATATCTTTTGGAAGCTTTGGATTTTTTATGTTGATTGCAATTATCGTTTTGATTATTATTTCAGGCGGTGAGGTATTAGAGGGATTAGGTGATATCTTCGGCGGTGGCTCAAAGGATAAGAAAAATAAAGCAAATATACCAAAATAAAGGAGATATTAAAATGAAAAAAATACTTTTTTTAATTCTTACATTATCAACTATTATTACGTTTGCATCCTGTGAAGATAAAGAAACATCAAAGGAAAAAATTTCAAGCAAAGAAACGGAAAGTTCTATTGAAGCGAGTATGAATGATATTACGGAAGAAATATCCGAAGAATTATCTGAAATATCCCAAGTATCCGAGGAATCATCGGAAAAAGCTGAAGAATACGGAGAATACGGTAAAAAGATAAGCAAATTCTTTTCAACCATGTTTGAAAAAGCGTTGGTTGCCGAAGAAAAAGTTATATTCGGTATGTGTTCTGAAGGAACCGGAGTAAGTATATACAGGGAATGGGAAGGGGAAAGCGATTATATATACAGGGTTGAAGCAACATATTACAACGACTCGAATAAATGTTTGGAGCTGTATGCAAATCTTGATGAAGAAACCGTATATTATATATTTGTGAGAATAAATTATAATATAAGCTGGGATGAATCAACTGAAGAAATTATTACTGACGCCAAAGGCGCAGAAAAAGAAATTGAGCATTATATTATTAAAAACAAAACAACAGTTTACGAATATGACGTTGAGACGGGAAATATAGGTAATGTGGTTGAAGACAAGGGCGATATTCTTGAAAAATATGACACCTTACTTAAAACAAAAGACCGTGATAATGTCAGAGTGGGCTCTTCAGCAGAAAGCATCGAATAAAAATACGATTTAAATAATCAAAGCACAGTATTGAGGTTAAACTCGAATACTGTGCTTTTCCAATTATTCCGCTTTCCGAACTCCTAATTCCGCATTGGATTGTATTTCCGCTTTCCGAATTCCCAATTCTGCATTCCAAATTGAATCGATTTTTGGTATTTTTTGATACATATGGGGAAAATTAGAAACAAATCCCTTGACAAACAGATAAAAATGTGATAATCTAATTTCAAGGGAGTAGTCAGCACGAAAGTGCGGTATCGCCGTCAACACCGGTTTAACCGTGGTGATGCCTTAAATGACAAGACTTAAATGCTCGAAAGGGCAGGTCTGTCAAAACAAGTTGGCTCCCGTTCCTTCTTGTTCGGACAGGAAGGATTTTTTACTTTATAGGAGGAAATTTTTAGTGAAAGAGTATCTGAAAGAATCATCAGAGGTGCTACAGCATCTCAAAACCTCAAAAGAGGGACTTGACAAAAATGAAGCTTCAAAAAGGCTTGAAGAAAATGGGGCAAATAAGTTAGAGGGTGCGAAAAAGGTTTCTTTACTTCGCAGATTTTTAGGCGAGCTTACAGACCCAATGACAATAATTCTTATGATAGCCGCTTTAATATCGGGAATAACAGCGGCTTATTCGAATGAACCCTTTACGGACGTTATAATAATTCTCAGCGTAGTTATTATAAACGCAGTTCTTGGCGTTTTTCAGGAAACAAAGGCTGAAAAAGCCATTGAAGCATTACAGAAAATTGCCGCCGCAACCTCAAAGGTTATAAGAGGCGGAGCATTTATGACTGTAAAAAGCGAAGAATTGGTTGTTGGTGACATAGTTATTCTTGAAGCAGGTGACGCAGTTCCTGCTGATGGTAGAATAATAGAAAGCCATAGCCTTAAAATCGAAGAAGCGGCTCTTACGGGAGAGTCTGTTCCCTCGGAAAAAACTTCTGAAACTCTTACGGCAAACGCAAGCGGTGACGTTCCTCTCGGCGACAGAGCAAATATGGTTTATATGGGAAGCACCGTTGTTTATGGAAGAGGAATGGCAGTTATAACAGCAACGGGAATGGAAACTGAAATGGGTAAAATTGCAGGAGCAATTGCTGCCGCAACGGACGGAGAAACGCCCTTGCAGAAAAAGCTTGCACAGCTCAGTAAAATACTCAGTGTTTTGGTTCTTGTTATTTGTGCAGTTATCTTTGCAGTTGACGTTATAAAAATTTATCCCAACTTTACGGGCGATGCCATACTTGAAACGTTTATGATTGCTGTCAGCCTTGCTGTTGCCGCAATTCCCGAAGGACTTGCAACGGTTGTAACGGTTGTACTTTCTATAGGCGTTACCAATATGGCAAAAAGAAACGCAGTTATCAGAAAATTAACGGCTGTTGAAACCTTGGGATGTACTCAGGTTATCTGTTCTGACAAAACGGGAACACTTACGCAGAACAAAATGACCGTTGTTAAGCATTTTACCTTTGATAAAGACGGTGAATCAGAGCTTATTTCCGGAATGGCTTTGTGTAGCGATGCAAAGCTTGAAAACGGTGAAGCGGTAGGCGAGCCTACAGAATGTGCGTTGGTTAACGACCTTGCAAAAGCAGGACTTGAAGAAACTTTGACAAAATACGTAAGAATCGGGGAAGCTCCCTTTGATTCCGACAGAAAAATGATGTCTGTCGTATGTAAAGCGGGAGAAAAGCTCATTCAGTATACAAAGGGTGCGCCCGATGAAATATTGAAAAAATGCAAATTTGTTTACGAAAACGGAAAAGTTATTTCCCTTACGGAAGAAAAGAAAACTGAAATCTTAAAGCAGAATAAAGCGATGGCAGACGAAGCCTTGCGTGTTCTTGCCCTTGCAAAGAGAGCATGGGAAAAGGAGCCTGAAAAATTCGACGATTCCTATCTTGAAGATGAGCTTTGCTTCGTTGGTCTTTCGGGAATGATTGACCCCGTTCGTCCTGAAGCGGTTGAAGCGGTTGCAAAATGTAAAATGGCAGGAATCCGTCCTATTATGATAACAGGCGACCATAAGGATACGGCTGTTGCTATTGCAAAACAGCTTGGAATCCTTTCCGAAGGTCAGCTTGCTATAACGGGTGAGGAGCTCAACGGAATTTCCGATGAACAGCTTTTCTCTGATATAGAAAAATATTCCGTTTACGCAAGAGTTCAGCCTGAGCATAAGGTAAGAATAGTAAATGCATGGAAAAGCAAAGGTATGATAACCGCTATGACGGGTGACGGTGTTAACGATGCTCCTGCTATAAAGAGCGCAGATATTGGCGTTGGCATGGGTATTACGGGTACGGACGTTACGAAAAACGTTGCTGATATGGTTCTCACCGACGATAACTTTGCAACAATTGTTTCCGCTGTTGAAGAGGGAAGAAGAATTTACGATAACATCAGAAAAGCAATTCAGTTTTTGCTTTCCTCAAACCTTGCGGAAGTGCTTTCTATTTTTACGGCGACAATGCTTGGCTTTACCATTTTGAAGCCTATTCACTTACTTTGGATAAACCTTATTACCGACTGTTTCCCCGCTTTGGCTCTCGGCATGGAAAAGAGCGAAAGCGACGTTATGAAGCGTTCACCCAGAAAATCCGATGAAGGTATTTTTGCAGATAAATTAGGCTTTGACGTTGCATTTCAGGGCGTTCTCATCACTGTGCTTACGTTGATTTCTTATTTTATCGGTTACAAAATGGAATTCGGCAGTTTCGGATTTGGTCATAGTGAAGAAGGTATGACAATGGCGTTCTTGACTCTTTCTCTCGTTGAGATTTTCCACTCCTACAATATGCGTTCCCGCACGTTGTCAATTTTCAGCATCAAAAAACAGAATTTCTGGCTTTTAGGCGCAATGGCAGGCTCTTTTGTTCTCACCCTTGGCGTTCTTCTTATCCCATTCCTCAGAAACGCTTTCGGACTTTCCGCAATTTCCGTAGTTGACCTGGTTATCGCCATAGGACTTGCTGTCGTTATTATTCCTATTATGGAAATAGTTAAGATTTTCAGAAGAAAAAAATAAAAAAGGAGAAAGGTATGGCTTTTCTTAGATTAAAGGATATTGGAAAAATATACGTATCCGAAGGAAACGTTACCGTTGGTATAAGAGGCGTGAATCTTTCCTTTGAAAAGGGAGAATTCGTTGCGGTAACGGGTAAATCGGGTTCGGGTAAATCCACGTTGCTTAACGTTATAAGCGGAATGGATTCCTTTGAAGAAGGTGAGCTCTTTATAGAGGGAGAGCCTACCTCTCACTTTCTTCAACCCGATTGGGAAGAATACAGAAGCAAATATATCTCATTCATTTTTCAGGATTACAATATAATTGAAAGCTTTACCGTCCTTCAGAACGTTGAG
Organism: Oscillospiraceae bacterium; assembly: GCA_015064625.1. GTDB lineage: Bacteria > Bacillota > Clostridia > Oscillospirales > CAG-382 > SIG653. Next base: position 5,050 of record SVRW01000006.1, read on the forward strand.
CTTGCTCTTATGCATATTGAAGATAAAAAAGCCCGTCGAAAACGGGCTTTGGAGCTTATAGACCGTGTTGGAATGACTTCTCATATAAAACATAAGGGAAGTAAGCTTTCAGGCGGTCAGAAGCAGAGAACGGTTATTGCCAGAGCGTTGGCAAAGGATAGTCCCATAATCCTTGCAGACGAACCTACGGGAAATCTGGACTCTGCAACGTCTGCAGAAATAATTGAGCTTCTCCGCGAGGTTTCAAAGGATAAGCTTTTAATTGTTGTTACCCATAATTACGATGAAGTTGAACGATTCGCAACACGCCACATTCGTTTCTTCGACGGTGCGGTTGAGGCAGATACTACCGTTGTTACGCCATGTGCTGTTTCGGAAAGTAAAGAAGAAATAAAAGAGAAAAAGCAATCAATCAAGAAAGTAAAAGAAGTTAAAAATGGCATAACCTTAGGTCGTGCTATGTTTACTTCAAAGCCAAAGCTTTCTTTATTCCTTTGTCTTCTGATGATTTTAGGAACCTTCGGTGTTTTCGCCATGACCTCTTTCTGCGGAGAAGCCTTCGATATTTTTGATGAATATTATATGTTCAATAACATAGAAGGCCGACTTGTAGTTACTCACAGAAGCGGACAGGTGGTAACAGAAAAAGAACTTGAGGACATAATTTCCGAATATGGCGGAAAAGGATACGTTCATTATGATTTGCTTCTTGACCAAGAGGACGGACAGTATTTTTCGTTTTTCGACCATGAGGAAGGGTATACAAGGTCTTCCAGATTTGAATGTACCTTCGGAGAAACCTTTGGAGATGATATAATAGGTAAATACCCAGAAAAAGCAAACGAAGTATTCTTGTATCTTCCTATTTCATACAGCACTTATTTTGGTAAGGATTCTTTGATTACAGATAAAATAGAATACAGAGGACTTAAATATACAATATCAGGTGTTAAGTATTATTACGATAATAATATAAAGGGAAAATGCTTATTTACTGAAGAAGGATTTGAAACTGTAACGGCAGTTTATTATCTTATGTCAAGAGGTAATACGAACGTAACGGTTACTGTAACGCCAAAAGATGGTAAAGACGGTATGTTAAGCGATTCTTTTCAATATTACAGCTTCGTTCCTTCCTTTGATGTTGAAGAAGGAAAAATATACATAAACGACCAAGGATATAGAAAGTACTCTGAAAATTATAAAGGTGAATTTCAGACAAATATCCGTTTTATGTCAAGCTACTACAAATATGATTATTATTTGGACAGATATGACAATTACGGAAAAAATGAAGTTTTTTCAAAGGAATTTACGGAAGAAATTATTTCTGATAAAACAAATTCCTCATTTGAATATCCTGAAATATACGTTAGTCCTTCTTTGCTTTTCGATATAGCAAATGAAGTTCTTTCAAATTCATATAGACAAGGGTCCGTATTTTTTGAAAGTGATGAAAAAGCAGAATCCGTAGCTGAAAAGCTCAATGATAAAGGTTACCTTGCCGTACCTGCTAATACCACGTATTCCCCTGATGAATCCACAACCATAGACACTGTGGTTACTGCTATTATAAGCGGAATTGTTTGGGTTTTATCAATTGTTTTCCTTGCGTTTTTCATAAATCTTTGTTTATCAAGAACGTTAGGTGCAATAAAAAACGATATGGCAATAATGCGTTCTATGGGTATTCAGGTAAAGGTAATCCGTATTGGAATGTACGTCAGAATGCTCGTTTCTCTTATCCCTGCATTTATTTTCGTTATTGGCTCTGCTATATATATTTTCACATCGCCAAAGCTTAATCAGTATTTCGTTTTTCTTCATGCAGAGCATTACTTGATAATTTTTGTGGGTGTTATGCTTCTCACGTATAGAATAACGAAAAAACAGATAAAGAAGCTTTTTGATGAAAGCGTTAAAAAATCTCTCAAAGGAGGGGCTGCAGAATGATTAAAATACAATCCCTCAACAAGTTTTTCAATAAAGGCCGTCAGAACGAAATTCACGTTATAAATAACGTTGATCTTCAACTTCCCGAAAAGGGTATGGTTGCAATTTTCGGTAAAAGCGGATGCGGAAAAACGACTCTCCTTAACGTTATAGGCGGTCTTGACAAGTTTCATTCGGGTACTCTTTCTGTAAAAGGCGAGAATATAAGAGATAAAACCGACGTTGTAAGAAACAAATATATGGGTTATATTTTCCAGAATTATAACCTGAATAAAGAAGAAACCTGTTTCGAAAACGTGGCAGATGCCCTTTATCTTTGCGGAATAACGGATAAAAAAATTATAGAAGAAAGGGTAAATGCGGCTCTTTCCAACGTTGATATGGATAAATATTCCAAGCGGACACCTGATACACTTTCAGGCGGTCAGCAACAGAGAATAGCCATAGCAAGAGCTATAGTTAAAAATCCACCAATTATTTTAGCCGATGAGCCAACGGGAAATCTTGACGAAGCAAATACCATAATGATAATGGACCTTTTGAAAGAAATTTCAAAGGAGCATCTTGTCCTTCTTGTTACTCACGAAGCAAATCTGGTTGATTATTACTGCGATACTGTAATTGAGCTTTCCGACGGAAAGGTTATAAGTATAAAAAATAACAGCAATGCTGACGGATATTCCGCAAAGGATAAAAACGCCATATATCTGGGAGAGCTTGAAAATAGTTGCCTTAACGATGAAAAGGCGGAAGTGGAATATTACGGAGAAGCTTTAAGCGAGCCAATAAAACTGAAAATAATAAACAACGGCGGAAAGCTTTATATTAAGGTTGAAACCGAAGGCGTGAGCATTCTGGATGAAACAAGTGAAATAAAGCTTAAAGAAGGCGTGTACGAAAAAAAGGCAGATGACAGCGCAGAACATAAACATTTGCAAATGTCGTCCTTACCTCCAATAACAGGAGATAAATTCGGAACACTTTTTTCCCTTAAGAGCTCATTGAAAAGCGGATATGCTGTTGCTTCAAAAAAGCAGAAAAAGGGGAAGAAGCTTCTTCGGAAATGTATGGGACTCTTTGCCGCATTGCTTGTTTTTTCAAGTGCGGCTTTCGGAAACATAATAGACGTTTTTTCCGATACGAAAAATCTTTATAATCACAATATGTTCTTCGTTTACACGAAAGACGGTGAGATTTCCGCTAAAATAAACGAAGCTGTAGGTTCAAAAGATTTGGGAATTGATTACGTAAGTCTGAGATACGGTTCTGTTCAACAAAGTGCAAACCTTATGTTCCAGATGGGAAATTTTGAAACCTTTGATTCTGAATATTACAGTAATACGTTTATGGTAAATGCCGCATTTCTGGACGTTTCCTTGGCAAAGGATTTGCCTCTTGTTGCAGGCAAAAAGGAAAACCTTGAAAACGTGGAAATGGTGCTTACTACAAAGGTTGCGGATATATTGCTTGAAAAATCTTCTCTTGGATACATAAAGGAATATAAAGACCTTCTTGGAATCATTTCCCGCCGCCTTTCCATAGACGGAAAAAATATTCAAATTGCAGGAATAGTTGAAAGTAATGAATCAGCAGTATATCTCACTTCCGTTGCTGTTGCAAAAGTCGGGAATATTGAATCCTTCCTCAACGTTCGACTTGATTCCGACAAAGGATACCAGGTAGGAGAGGGAGAATGTATTCTTATTGCAAAAACAAGTGAAAACCTTCCCGAATTGAATTCAACCGTTAAAATTAACGGAATTGAATTGAAGGTGAAGGAAAAATATACTGATTGTTCCTATGAAGAATGGCTATTGCAAAAAGGAATAAAAAAGCAAAGCGAATCGGAATTTTTCACAGATTTGCTTAAAGCCGAAAATCCTTCCGTTGAAGAAACTTCCGAGAATTTCAATGAAGAATTCGAGAAGATATATAACGAAAAATACGCTCTTTACCTTGAGTATTTTTATGCCGAAAGCGATGAATTTCTTAAATATCAGTACGCTTTCAACAAAAATGATTTTACCCTTTGGCTTTATGTGGAAAAGAACGTTGACATTGCAACGCCTTTAAAAATAAACGACAGGTATTATGCCGCATTGGAATATAAGAAAATTCACGGTGAATATCCCGATTTGAACACATTGAAGAATTATTCCCTGAAGGTAGATATGGAACAATACGACTATTTATACAGGGAAGAATTTGAAGGTTCACAAAAGGGAGAATATCTCGGTGCTGTAACTTATATAGTTGATGAAAAGGATTACGTTGCATTTTCAAAACAAACGGGTGAAACTCATAAATCCGCAATGGCTGGATTCGGTTATTCGTCAGGGTTTGAAAAAGTTGAGAAATATGCAGAAATAGCCGTTTCGGATGTGGTTGTTGATATGGATTATTCAACAAATATAATTTATACAGCTATACATTCAAACAATCCAAAGGCTACAAAAGCCTGGATTGAAAATGAATTTTCGAATATTGAAACGGTTGGAAGTTATAAACCATATATAACACCTGATTTTCTCTTTAACGAAATAATAAGAGGGCATAAGGAAACCATAATTGGAAACATCATTTCCATGGGCGTTATTTTACTGCTTTGCAGTCTTTGTATGTATTTTATAATGCGTTCTTCTTTGATGAGCAGAGTTAAAGAGGTAGGTATATACAGAGCCATTGGAGTTTCCAAAAAGAACCTTGTGTATAAATTCATGGTGGAGGCTGTGGTACTATTTGCACTTACTGTGTTTGTTGGCTATATACTTTCAAGCGGGTTTATCTGGGCTTGTCTTTCAATTTCAAAAATGCTTGAAAGTGTGTTCTTCTACCCCGCTTGGTACGCCCTTTGCGTTCTTTTAGTGTTGCTCGCTCTTTGCGTTTTCTGCGGCGTAATTCCCATTATGCTTCTTTTGAAAAAAACGCCAAGTCAGATTTTGGCTAAGTATGACGTATAGCAAAAAACTTTCTACGCATTGAAATATTTCTATTGTAGATAAAAATGTGAAAAGCTCAATCCGAGGATTCGGATTGAGCTTTTCAATATTATTCAAAATTCTAAATTGGTTTAAGAAAGTGCTGTAACCAAAGCAGCTATTAAAAGTATTATTTCTGCTATACAAAGCAAAGAAATGACACGTAAAACCTTTTTGTATGATTTTTTTGCATTGAAAGAGAATACGAAACAGAGGATTGCAATAACCAAAGGAATGATTCCGCAGAAGATAGAAAGAAATCCTATAGCAAAGGCGGATGATGTGCCATCCATTTCATATTGTCTTTCGGATTCAAAAGATTTCAGTCTTGAGAGAAGCTCACTGTCTTTTAACTTGTAAACGTTAAGCTTATCTGTTGAGTAAATGGAAAAATAATATGGGTTGAATATTTCTGATTTTTCGCAATCTGCATAATAATAGTTTCCGTCCTCGTCAATAATAAGAAAGCCTCTGATAATTGTAAAATTATCGTTCTTTTTGACAATTGCATATTCTACGCAGCTTAATAGAGTATCACCTTCAAGTATGAAATCGGTATTTTTAGACGTCGCGTCTTTTAAATCGTTTGTGGTGAAGCAGAAAGGGTCGTATGAATCCCATGATGGGAAATTTTCTATCTGTATGTCTGAGCTTGAAATAAGCTTTGAATATTCATCGGCATAATCGGAATCGATATAAAAAACATTCATTGAAGTTCCACCTACAAAGTGGATGCTAACGTCAAGCAAAAGCTTGTTCTTGGTTGCCCTTACATCAACATATTTTATTATATCATTATTGCCCAAATAATCAACTTTTAAAGTAGTGTAAATTTCATAATTAAACGTAGCATCGATGGGTATGTATTTCTCTTCACCTAAAGTTACCTTTGTAAAGCTTTCATCAATTCTGAAAATTGGAACTTCATTTGATTCGGAATTGCCTTTTTCCTCCGAAGCGAAAGCTGAAATGGAAAGCGTGGAAGCGAGAAGCATGGACACGAGGAAAAGGACAAATAATTTTTTTACAAATTTCATTTTCAAATCCTCCAATCTATGCTAAATTCAGCTTGCGTTCAAGCATATAATACTGAAGCAAATACAAAAGCCCACAGAAAATTGCTATAAACGTTATTGCAACAAGTCCGAACAAAAGAACAGATAGCTTTGTGTTTCCTTCGGGAAAATCATTTATACATGCTACTATTCCTGGAGAAACAAAGGTTATAAAAATCTGAGATAAAAAGCTGACTACTGAATTAACGGCATAATATATACCGATAGATGCTATAACCTTTGCTTTTTTTGTAATGATGCAACCGAAGGTTATACAACAGAAAGTGAAGAGAATGGAAAAAACAGTTGCAAGAATCAAGATTGCAATAATTTCAACGATATAAAAGAGAGAATATATACCGCAATATTCAAAAATATCTTTGAAAAAATAAGAAATTTCGCCTATATCTTCAAGAAAATTATTTGATGCACCTATAATCATCAAAAATATGGAGAGAAGGACTACAAAATACGATGATATATTTAAAATAACTGTAGAAATAAGCTTCGAATTTATAAGAGTTGTAAGCTTAACGGGGAGAGTGAAAGTAAGATATCCTTCGTCGGAAAAGAAATTCTTATACATTCTTATAAAAGAAACAATCAATGGATACATGGAAAATGCGGAAATTCCTAAAACTGTCGGTATGAGGAAAATTCCTGAAAAAACCACAAAAAAAGTGTTGTATGACTCTGGATGCATAATATTGTTTATGCAGAAACCGCCAATAATGGCAAGACCGATAACGGTTACTGCACCTATCCACCATAATTTGAACATATAGCGGAGATCATATTTTAAAAGCTTCTTTAGCATCTGAATACCTCCTTGAACAACTGATCTAAGGATTTTCCCGTTTCGTTTCTGACTTCTTCGGCGTTGCCCGATGCAAGGATTCTTCCGCCAAAAGACACGAACATAAAGTCATCAAGAACCTGTTCAATATCCGTAATCAGATGAGTTGTTATAATAACGGACGCTTCGGGATTATAGTTGCTGACTATCGTGCTTAGAATATATTCTCTTGCAACAGGATCAACACCTGCTATGGGTTCGTCAAGCAGATAAAGCTTTGCATCCCTTGACATAACGAGAACTAACTGAACCTTTTCTTTTGTGCCTTTTGAAAGGGTTTTCAGCTTTGCTTTTGGGTCTATGGCGAGGTCTGCGAGAAGTCCGTTTGCTCTTTCTCTGTCAAAATCTGCATAAAATTCTCCGAAGTAGTTAAGAAGCTCAAAAACCTTCATTCCACCGTTGAAATACGGACGTTCAGGAAGGTAAGAAACAAGAGCTTTGCTTTTTTCGCCTATGGGGTTGCCACAAAGCAAAATTTCACCTGAATCTGGCTGTAAAATTCCTGCTATCAGCTTTATAAACGTGGATTTCCCACATCCGTTTGGTCCTAACAGACCTATGATTTTCCCCTTCGGAATATCCAGATTCAGATTCCAAAGGACAGGTATTCCCTTTTTGTAGGATTTTGTAAGGTTTCTGCATTCCAAAACGTTGAATTCGTTTAAAAAATTATTCATCTGCAGTATCCTCCTTTGTTGTATTGTTTGAATTGTTTGTTGTATAAATAAGCGTTAACGCTTCATCTGGAGAAAATCCAAGCTCTTTTATGTTGAAAAGAAATTCTTCAGTAAGCCGCATTGCCATTTTGTTTCGGCAGGCTTTCAGAATTTCTTTGTCTTCCGTTACGAATTTCCCAAGAGTGCCTTTGGAAATGATTATCCCTTCCGTTTCAAGCACAGAAAATGCGTGCTGGACTGTGTTTGGGTTAACTGCCGCATCCAAAGCTATCTGCCTTACCGTCGGTATTTTTGCCCCGGGTGGATATTCTCCAGAAACAACGGCTTTTTTTATTTGCTCACCTATCTGAATAAAAACAGGTCTGTCTTGAGAAAACCTCCAAGCCATAACGTTTCCTCCTTTACTATTGTTTTGGTCGGCTGAAAGAAAAACTGAAATTTAATATTTATGTGTTTTCAATCGTTTTCGTTTTTTGTATTGCTTTACTAATACAATGATACAACATAATTTTCCATTTGTCAATAGCTTTTTAATAAAAAATGAAAAAATAGCGAATCTTACTTGAACGGCATAAAAAAATCCCCTTGTTCTTTCGAACAAGAGGATGGTGACCCGTACGAGAGTCGAACTCGTGTCTCCGCCGTGAAAGGGCGATGTCTTGACCACTTGACCAACGGGCCGATTCTATTATGTCGCTGCCTCACAGACAGCTTTCGTATTATACACTATAAAATATTATTTGTCAATACCTTTTTTGAAAAAAACGAAAAAATTTTGAGATAAATTGTGGTTTTTATAATGCGAGTATTGATTTTTCTGTATTCTTGACAAAAAGATGGTGCTATGGTATAATTGTGATGTAGAAGAGATATTCGAATTTTGTAATAGTTTAAGATGAGGAAAAAGTATATATGAAAAGCAACAAAATTTTGATGTTATTGATTTGTATTCTTATAATAGCTCTTGCATTTGTATCTTGTAAAAATGGCGAACAGTCAGGAACTGATTTAGCTGATGAAACATCATTGTTTGAGTCTGCTACTGATTCGGTATCTGACGAGAATTCGATTGTTTCTGATGAAAACGTTGAAACATCTGAACAAAGTTCTACTGAAGATGAGTCCCCTGAAACATCTGGTGAAGTTTCTGAAGAACATTCTTCAGAATCTACTGTTTCTTCCGAAGACGACCTTACAGGAAATAAAAGCTGGGATGAGATTTTAGAAGAATACAAAGATCTTGAATCGATCAAAGCCATTATGGCTATGGGCGAAAAATATAAAGAATCCATTCACCTTAATATGAAAGGACGTCTTGAGGTTTCAGGATACCTTTTCGAAATGACAGTTGATACGTATGGCGAAGAAAAAAGTGGAAATTCCCTTTCTATTGCGAATTTTTCTGGGATGGGACAAACTATAATGTCTCAAAAAGAGCTTGTTTTGGATGGCGTCAAATACGGTATTGATGATACAAACAAAATTTATTGTGTTATTCCTGAGGAAGAAACGGATTCTTTTATTGGGTTTGAAAACGTTGAAAAAGTTGTTACCAAAAATGAGATTGTAAAGGGTGAAATTTATACAACTGACTGGTTTATAGCGAAAGACGGCTCAAGACTTGGAATATACACAAAAAAATCCGAAATAAAGTATATGTCCATAACCATGGATATGGGCAGTGGAGAGAAAATGGAAATGCTTTTTGATATCACCTTCGAAGAAATGGAAGATGGCATAAAATTCGAGGTTCCAGAGGGGTATGCTTTGGTAGATTATGAAAGTTTTCAAGGCGGAGCAAACGTATAATGAAAAACAGGATCATAACGTTTTAGTTGGAATGTTTGCATAACCAACTGAAAAACCTTGAAAACGTGTAACACTTATATTTGATACGTTATTTCTTTTGTTGAAATATGTAAAGAAAAAGCTCCGTGAGGAGCTTTTTCTTTACAATATGATGTGTTAAAATAGAAATGAGTTTAATTTAGTCTTTGTTTTCTTTATCTTTGCTTCTCATGTCCTGACTTATTTGAGTTATATGCTCTTTTATAGTGGTAAAGCCTGTTTTTTGCGGTGTGTTTCCATCACCAACGCCTTCAGGATATCTCCAAAGGGTTATATTTCCTGAGTCGTTAAGATTCTTGAGTATAATAGAAATTATGGGGAAAGCAAAGAGTCCAAGGATTCCAAAAGCTTTAAGACCTGCATACATCATAATAAGAGTCATAAGAGGATACATTCCTATATATGAGCCAACTATTTTTGGCTCTATAATCTGTCTTATTACCGTTACTATAACGTAAGTTACAAGGAGTCCGATTCCAGTAAAAACATCTCCGCTCAAAATGGAGATTATACCCCAAGGCACGAGAATTGTTCCTGTTCCTATAATAGGAAGAATATCTACGAGAGCCGCTATTAAAGCAACTAAGTAAGGATATTCAACACCTAAAATGGAAAATGCTATGAGAAGCTCAGAAAACGTTATAACAATTATAACGGAATAAGCTTTAATATATCTCCATACTGTGCTGAAAAACTGATCTTTTACCAAAGTTACGTATTTTTTTGTTTCACCGCGGAATTGGTATGAAATAAAATTGTTTATTTTTTTGAAATCTACAGCAATATAGTAAATAGCAACTATAAAAATAATAACGACGATAAATAAATCCGCAACTGCAGATATAGTGCCTGAAAGAAAAGGAACAACATTGGAAGATATATTGGAAACAATTTTTTCAAAAAGCTCAATTATGTTCTGATCAAAGTTGTTCCAGTATTCATTGAGGGGCTTGGAAAGGTCAAAAATGGGAATAAAGGAATTGATTTTGTTTATCAGCTCCGCAACCTTGTTTTCATCTGCTTTAAGAGCTTCAAGGAACTCAGTTATTCTGTCTGCCAAAGAACTTAATTCACCAATAAGCTCTTTTATGGAAACGTAACTGATAAATACTATCGCTCCCGATAGACCAAGTAATAAAATCAACGTTGAAATTTTTCGTGGTATTTTCGTGTACTTAACCATAAAATTGATTCCAGGCTGAAGGAGCATAGCAACAACCCACGCAATGATAAACGGAGTTATCAGAGGAAGAACGTATTTTCCTGTGGCAAAAATCAGCAGGATTATAACACCTGCAAAAGCAGCGTATAAAAGGAAAAGCACCATTTTTTTTTGTCGGTTAGTGAAGTTCATGCTCAATACCTTTGCTTGTGACGCGTTTGCCGCGTTCAGCCCTTTCTTCAAATTTATGTGTTATTTTTCACGTAAAATAAGATAAAAATAAAAAAATGTATTGACAACCGTGTTAGTTTGTGATAAAATTGACTTCAATGAAAGGCCTGTTAGTCAAGCGGCTAAGACGTCGCCCTCTCACGGCGAAGGCAGGGGTTCGATTCCCCTACGGGTCACCAAAAACTGTTTTGTTTGCCGAAGGCAAACGGAACAGTTTTTTATTTCTAAATAAAGTAAAGAAGGGAATCGAACGGGTCGGTAGTGAATGACTCTCCGGGGGAGAGTCAGAGCCGATCCTGACCGAGACAATGGGGTCCCCGCAAAACAGAGTTTGGCGGGGGATATTCCAAGGCGAGAGCGATTCCCCTACGGGTCACCAAAGGCGGATTTTGCGAAAGCGAGGTCCGCCTATTTTTTACCGTTCGAGGGCAACGTCGCCCTCTCTCTCCCCAGTCGCATAGTCGAAATACGCGCGAAGCATAGCTTCACTTCTATTTCTCCTTGCTTTGTGGGGTATCGCTTCGTTAAAACAGCAACCATGCTGTTTTAACTTGCTCACAGCGAAGGCAGGGGTTCGATTCCCCTACGGGTCACCAAAAACTGTTTTGTTTGCCGAAGGCAAACGGAACAGTTTTTTATTTCTAAATAAAGTAAAGAAGGGAATCGAACGGGTCGGTAGTGAATGACTCTCCGGGGGAGAGTCAGAGCCGACCCTGACCGAGCCCGCAGGCGAGAGCGATTCCCCTACGGGTCACCAAAAACTGTTTTGTTTGCCGAAGGCAAACGGAACAGTTTTTTATTTCTAAATAAAGTAAAGAAGGGAATCGAACGGGTCGGTAGTGAATGACTCTCCGGGGGAGAGTCAGAGCCGA
>SVRW01000006.1:16691-98568 GCA_015064625.1 Oscillospiraceae bacterium
TACGGGTCACCAAAAACTGTTTTGTTTGCCGAAGGCAAACGGAACAGTTTTTTATTTCTAAATAAAGTAAAGAAGGGAATCGAACGGGTCGGTAGTGAATGACTCTCCGGGGGAGAGTCAGAGCCGACCCTGACTGAGACAATGGGGTCCCCGCAAAACAGAGTTTGGCGGGGGATATTCCAAGGCGAGAGCGATTCCCCTACGGGTCACCAAAGGCGGATTTCGCGAAAGCGAGGTCCGCTTTTTTTCGTTCTAGGGTGATGTCGCCCGACATCTCCCCAAATTGCATAATCTTTGGGGGATATTTCAAGGCGACATCAATTCCCTTATATTTCAACAAAAATAACTTTGATATATTACAGTTGAGCTTTTTGCCCGCTTTACATCTTCTGCAAGTAATCCTTCATGAAGCTTGAATAGTCCTCACACATTTTTTCTGCAGTGTTTTTATTTTCGTGGGAAGCGAGGATATATATTTTAATTTTAGGCTCAGTTCCTGAAGGTCTGACTAAAACGGAGGTTCCGTCTTTCAACGTGAATTTAAGCATATCTGCTACAGGCAAAGATGTATCGGCAGTTTTTTCTCCTGTGGTGATATCTGTGGATACTCTTGATTTATAATCCATAAGAGCTGTGGTTGGCATTGAACAAATTGCTTTGGGCGGGTCGTTTCTGAGACTTCCCATAATCTCTCTCATTTTGCTCATAGGATCGATTCCGCCGATAGCAACACTTACGGTTTTTTCTTCATAGAAGCCATGCTTTTTATATAAGTCTTGAAGAACATCCCAGAGTGTGAGTCCTTTTGCTTTGAAGAAAGAAGCCATTTCTGCGATAAGCATAGTTGCGCCTACAGCATCCTTATCTCTTGAGTATGCGCCTGAAAGGAATCCGAAGCTTTCTTCGTATCCAAAAATAAAAGTATGTTCGCCTGATGCTAAAAATTCTTTGATTTTTTCTCCGATGTATTTAAATCCCGTGAGAACACACATAGGTTTAACACCTTGCGATTGGCAAATTGCATCAAAGAGGGGGCTTGAAACAACAGAACGAATAGCGGCGGAATTTTTCTCCAACGTTCCTGCTTCTATTTTCCCTTTAATTATATAGTCAACCAGCAATGCACCTATTTGGTTGCCTGTCAAGGTGATATACTCACCACTTGCGGATTTGATGGTAACGCCTGTTCTGTCTGCATCGGGGTCTGTTGCAACTATAAGCTCACATTTTCCGCCTGTTTCTTTATCGAGTTTTTTTGCTTCATTGAAACATTCGGGGTTTTCAGGGTTGGGAGATGCAACTGTGGGGAAGTTACCGTCGGGGATTCTTTGACTTTCAACAACTTTGAGGTTGTTTATACCGCAAAGCTTTAAGAGTTCTGGAACTAATTTTGTACCTGTACCGTGAACAGGGGTATATATCATATTGAGTGAATCTCCGTAATTTTTCGTTGCGTCAGGGGAGATTCTGCATTTCATAATTTCGGCTAAAAATCTTTCGTCTGTTTCGCTTCCGATAATTTTTATGAGACCTTCTTTTACGCCTTCGTTAAAATCTATTCTATGAACATCTTCGAAAATATCAAGCTTTGACGCCTTTTCACTTACAGTAGTAGCGTGAGCAGGAGGAAGCTGTGCTCCATCCTCCCAATAAACCTTATAACCATTATATTCCTTTGTATTGTGGGAAGCGGTTATGTTTATTCCTGAAATGCAACCATATTCAAGTATTGCGAAGGAAAGCTCGGGGGTTGGACGCAAATCGTCGAAAAAATATACCTTTATTCCCGAAAATGCCAAAACTTCGGCTGCGATTTTTGCAAAAAGTTCAGAATTGTTTCTGCTATCATGAGCAATGGCAACCCCTCTTGATTCTGCATTCTGCTCTTTTATAAGGAGAGCGAGAGCTTGTGTTGTTTGTGCTACAGTATATACGTTCATGCCGGAAATGCCTTCACGCATAACGCTTCTTAAGCCTGCTGTACCAAATTCCATGGGAGCGGCAAATCTTATGGCGATTTCTTCATCATTACCTTTTATTTTAAGTAAAGCTTTTTTTGTTTCTTCGTCCAGATAGGGAGAGGAAATCCATTTTTCGTATTGTGTCAATGCGTTTTTCATAATTTTTCTCCTGAATAGAAAGATTTATACATGATGAAATTAAAATTCCTGATAATATTAAAAAATCCCGAATAAGCTTAGATTAAGCATATTCGGGTCGCAAATTTTCCAACAAATTTATACAATAAAATATCCAATTATTGCAATATTGCCTTAAACCGTTTTTTCAAGATGCATTTGATTCGCTGTAATATTGATATGGCAAATAATATGCAATTTTAATTATGAATTGAAAGGATTGGCGCAAAAACCTTTAGTCTTCCCACCAACCGTCGCCATCGAATATATTATCCCCGCCTTGACCTGTTTCAAAACTGCCTCGGGTGATGTCACTTTCAAACATAAATTTAACTATAGTAAGGGTGGGCTTTTCATATGCTTTTTTAGATTCTATTACCGTGAATTCTTCAGCAGACAAACCCAGAGTTTTGCTTGCCGGTAAGCCGTTCTCTTTGCGCATCATTTGACCACACTCCTCCAATCTACAAAAATTTATAGTAATTTGCAATAATACAAGGGAAAAAACGATTTCTGATTAAGATGAAAATTCGATATATCCCTTTATACTCAATTAACATTTTCATTCTAACAAAAAAACATTGGTTTGTCAATAGGTTTTTTTAAAAAAGTTTTATTTATTTGTCTGATTGTCGAGGGAAAATTCTTTGATATATGGTCAAAATGCACAAAAGACAGAATTTTTTAGAAAAAACGAGGGCTATGATGGAAATTAGCATCCAAATAAAAAGCAAAAAAACAGTATATAAAAAACAAAAACCTTATATAAAACTCTATTTTTGACTTTTGAATTTTTTTTTGAAAATGACTTTCTTAGATTTCAAGAAAATTAAAGATTGTTTTCTGCTTTGAGATATTATTGAAAAAAGCATGTGAAAGAGTTGAAAAATGAATATAAGCCTTATATAAAACAAATGTGATCTAAAAAGAAAATATTGTGTACAATCATTTATTTGTTGAAAATGCAAACACTATATGTAGTGGTTGTCGTATTTCTACGACAAGTTTTATTATATTTAGTCAGCACATTTTTTCATCGATTTTGTTTTCTACCCGCTTTATCGCTTTTTTTGCTTTTTTCTTCATGAGATAGCAAACGTCTGCGTTTTCTTCAAATAAGCATAAAGCCATAGAAGCGGATACGAAAGCTATTATTGCTCCGAGGGCACTTGATGCGAATAATATGCAATTTTTTGTGGATTTCATTTACATCTCTCCTCTTTGGATTTATAAATAATTTTCCCTCGGAACAAATAATTATACTTTATTTAATTTTGAAAAATATTGAAATGATTCAAAAAACAAAAAGGGATGCAAATTTTTATTCACATCCCAGAAGGTTATTTAATTTTTTCCCAAGTACCCGTATAATTTATCGAGATATCCTTAGCTGTTTGTGCTTCGTCTTTAATAAAATAAGAAACGTTGTCCACCGTCCAGTTATTCCCATCTTGAAAGACGGCTTTTGAAAGATTGCATTTTGAAAAGGCATTTCTTCCTATTGTTGTAACGTCTTTGGGAATCAATATTTCCGTCAGCGATGAGCAACCGAGAAACGAATTTTCGCTAATTGTTTTCATAGAGGAAGGCAAAACGACTTCTTTTAAGGATGTGCAGCCTTCAAAAGCAAAAGCTCCAATTTTTGTAACTCCCTCGGGAATAACTATTTTTTCTATAGCGGTGCAATCGCAAAATGCTTCATCGGGAATATGGGTTATTCCTACAGGCAACGTCAATGAAGTAAGCCCTGAATTTACGGCTTTTTTGTAATCTCCTGCTAAAACGTTTTGGAAAGCTTCGAAAAGAAATGAATCTTTTTTGTTCGTCAAAACCAAAAGCTCTATTGCTTTTTCGTAATTGCCATCGTTTGCTAAAGATAACGCATAAAGCGCCGCGTTGTTTTCTAATAAGATTGTGCTTTCTCCAAGCTCCTTTAATGCATGGTAGGCTTCAACGTATTTCCCATCATATAAAAGGCTTATCGCTTTTTCTCGCTTTTTTTCGTGATTGATTTTTAAAAAAATCAAAGCAGAAACAGATGAAAATGCAAGAATAAAAGCGAGAACAAAAGTAAAAACTTTTTTGTTCTTTTTTTTCTTTTGCGTTTTGTTTCTCAAGCTTGAAGCAAGCAGCTCTTGTTCCTTTTCCGCATTTTTCTGCCAAGGGCTCTTTCGATTTTTAATTTCGTCAGCTTTTCTTTTCTCTTCTTCTAAAGCTTTTGCTTTCTCTTCCGCATTTTTTTTCGCTTCAAATTCTTTTGCTTTCTTTGCGTTCCTTTTATTTATGAGGATAAGACAATGGTCCAATGCAACAGTCAGATCCTTGCCACCGTAAAGCATGGCTTTTTTATAATTTTCACTTGAATCAAAAGGTTCTTCCAAGGTTTCCAGCTCGGAAAGCTTGGAAAGTCCCTTTTCTATAAGAAGCAATCCTGCATAAGCCTGACCGTTTTTTGAGTCTTTTTGTAGAACTTCTTCAAATAATTGCTTTGATTTTTCAGCTTCCCCTTTTTCCAATTCTTCGAAGCCTTGTTTTAATTTGGATATAATTTCAGTAATCATGCCTTATCCTTGAATAAACTTTGGATTTCGTTATTCTCCATGAGTACCATGGATACAAGTTCCTTTATAATCTGTTCGTCTTTCCATGTACGTTTTCAAATTTTCGAAAATAAGATTTTTAAGACGTTTATCGTTGCCGTCAGATACAAAAGAATTATGCGGAGAAACGGAAACATTTGAAAATGTCCATAGAGGAGAGCTTTCAGAAAGAGGCTCTGTTTCGAAAACGTCCAATGCGGCATATATTTTGCCTTCTTTCAGGACATCTATGAATGCTTCTTCGTCGATGAGTCCGCCACGAGCCATATTGATAAGAAGGCTTCCTTCTTTGAGAATAGAGAGGGCTTCTTTGTTAAAAAGACCTTTGGTTTCGCTTGTAAGCGGTAAAGTGAGAATAACGACGTCCGCATCCTTCAAGGCTTCTTCAAGCTGTGAAACGTTAAGATATTTCGAAACGTAAGGAGATTCCACGGGGAATACGTCAACGGCGGTAACTTTGCAGCCGAATGCAGAAAAGCGTTTTCCGCATTCTGCACCAATGCTTCCGAAGCCTACGATGCAAACGTTTTTCTCGTTAAGCTCCGTAAGCGTTCTGCTTTTTTCCCACTTTTTGTTTTTTTGATTTTCCTCAAAAAAGGACGTTTGCTTCACATGGTCAAGAGCTTTGCACATTGCCCATTCTGCCATGGGAATACTGTAAACTCCTCTTGCTGTTTGCAAGGAGATTCCCTTACGTACAACCTTTTCCATGGGAACTCTGTCAGTTCCTGCGCTTGTGAGCTGGATATATTTAAGGGATGAAAATTTGTCTATATCGTTATTTACAAAAAGAGAATTGCATATAACAGCTTCGTAAATGCTAACGTCTATATCAGTTTCAAATCTTTCGTCCTGCAAAAACGTAACGTTTCCTGCGATGGATTCAAGAATTTTCATTTCTTCGTTTGTAAGCTTTAATGCACCTGTTACGAGAATATCCATGATTTATACCTCTATCTTTCCTGCGAAAAATTCTTTAACAGCTAATTGGGCAATTCTTGCAGTTGCATCGATTCCAGGTTTACTGTTCAGGAGTAAATCGTAGTTTTTGTAATCTCCCCATTTCATATGGGTGTTAAACTGATAGTAATCCGCTCTTTCTCTGTCTTTACGGGTTATATAACGTTCAAGATTCTTCTCTTCACAGCCATAATGGTCGCGGACACGATTCATTCTATGCTCGAAAGGTGCATAAACAAAGATGTTGAAGCAGTTTGCGAAATCCTTTAATATATAGTCTGCACATCTTCCTACGATGACACAGCTTTCCGTCTTTGCTAAATCTTTGATAATATTCGATTGGGCGATATAAACCATATCGGATATAGGCAAGGTCTGCACTGACATTTGTAAGGAATATAAAAAGCTGCTTGTTTTTTTCTGCTCATGCATCTTGATGATATCTTCGGAAAGTCCGCTTTTTTTAGCGGCAAGGGTAATCATTTCTTTATCATAACATGGGATGCCCAGAAGCTCAGCAAGCTTTCTTGCGACCATATGTCCCCCTGAACCATGTTCTCTGCCCACAGTGATAACGTAATTGTTCATAATGTACCTCCCGAAATTACTTCTTTTGATTTTGCTGCAAATCGAGTATTTCTGCTATTATATCGTGAGTAAAAACACTTGCTCGCAAGGGTGTTTTTACGACCCGATTCAATGACGCAGGCGCACAAAGTGCGCAAGGGTGAAACCCAAATACTTGCGAAGCAAGGATTTCTGCTATTATATCGTGAGTAAAAACACTTGCTTGCAAGGGTGTTTTTACGACCCGATTCAATGACGCAGGCGCACAAAGTGCGCAAGGGTGAAACCCGAATACTTGCGAAGCAAGGATTTCTGCGTACATTATAACATCAAAGAAGCTAAAATTCAAGAGCTTTTTTGAAAGGGGTTAAGAGTTTCCGAAAAGAGAAATTATAATGGATTGTGCAAGACAGTCAAGCCCCTCTTTGTTTAAGGCTGAAACGTATATTTTTTCAAGGCTTTCGTGACAAATCATAGCTTCTTTGATATAGCTTTGTGCTTCCTTAAGAATAAGAGCTTTTGTTTTTTTGAGGAACTTCGTTTTCTCTTTGTTTCTGCTGGAAAGCTCTGCAATCTCAAAACGTTTCGAGGATATTTTTTCTCCATCACTGTAGTATGCAGAGGATACGTAAAATCTTTTTGACTCTGGAAAATAAATTGCACCCGTTTGGGTTGTTTCCAAAGGATCGGGAGAGCATACGGCGCAAAGCTTATATTCTGTTGCCAACAGCTTTAAAGTTCCTAAAATAAAGGATGAGAAGCGTTCCCCGATGGAAAAAATATTAACATCTGAATCTGTAGGACAGAGAGATGAAACACCGTTTTTGCCGAAGGCAAGGAAAACTTTTTGCAAGACTTCTCCCTCTTTTTTGAATTTTTGCTCTTTCAGAATAACGTTTCTGCAAAATCTGAAGCCTTTTGCTTTATCGTAACAGCCTTCTGTCAAATCTCTTTCTATCCCACTGAGAACTGATGCTGTGTAAAGTAAAGATTGTGCCTGTCGGAATAAGACCTTTTTTTCATCAGATAACTTTATTATTTCGTCAGAGCTTCTTTCTATTTCTTTTTCTGATATAAAATCTCCTGTGTTTATTATGGTGTCAATAGCTTTTGGGTATGATGCTTCCATAACGTGAGGGGCAGTACCGTCAACTATAGCAAAAGAGCGTACGGGAATGACAACGCCGTCAAGGGAATTCGGGTCAGAGGAACAGTATATTCGTTCTACGTTTTCTCCCGCCGCTTCCGCTGCTGAGGCTATTTTTTTCATTAGCGTGGATTTTCCCGACCCCGCTGTTCCTTTTATTATATAAATTTTTTTCATTCCGTCTATGGCGGAGGGTAGGAAATTTGTAAATCCTCCCCCGCTTAAAGTTCCTGCAAAATATTTAGCTACGTGAGGTCTTGTTTCCATAAGACAGTTCTCCTTGTGATAATTTTCTGTTTTTTATCAAAAAGTTTAAAATATATAAAAAAACTGTTGATTTTTGGGTGTTGATTTTTGCATAAAGATTAGATATAATAACAAGATAGGATATCTATGGTTTATTTTATGCAAAATACATCAAAGACGTCCGAAAATGGATTCCTAAAAATAAAAAAATTTCAGGAGACAGTATTTATGAAACTTCTTGTTATGGCGGCGGGAAAAGGTAAACGTCTCAACAGCGAGGCGACAGGTATTCCAAAGGCTATGCGTAAGGCTTGCGGTAAGCCTTTGCTTCATTACATTTTAAAAAATACAGAATTCATTAAAGACGAAGATAAGGTGCTTATTGTCGGCTTTATGAAGGACGTAATTCTTGATGCTTATCCTGAATTGGCTCATGCTTATCAGGCTGAACAGAAAGGAACAGGTCATGCCGTTATGTGTGCAGCAGATGCTTTTGCTGACTATGACGGAGACATTATGGTAGTGAATGGTGATATGCCTCTTGTAAAGAGAGAAACTCTTGAAAAGTTGGCAGAATATCACACAGCGAATAAAAACGATTGTACGATTCTTACTTGTACACAAAAAGATGGCGAAATAATGCCATACGGAAGAATCGTAAGGGATGAAAACGGTAATTTCGTATGCGTAACCGAGCAGAAGGATGCCACGGAAGAAGAACGTCTCATAAGAGAGCTTAACGTGGGAATGTACGTTTTTGACAGCAAAAAGCTTTTTGAAGCTTTGAAAAACGTTTCCGCCAGCAGAGCTACGGGCGAATATTATATAACCGACGTTCCTCATATCATGAAAAAGATGAATCTTAAGGTTGATGCATTCAGCTATGGTGATATTGATGAATTTATCGGTGTTAACACAGAAGAAGATTTGAAAAACGTTGAAAGATTGTTGGGAGAATAAACATTTTGATCAGAACAGATTTGCGTAACATAGCGATTATTGCCCACGTTGACCACGGTAAAACAACATTGGTTGACGAAATGCTGAAATTCAGC
Organism: Oscillospiraceae bacterium; assembly: GCA_015064625.1. Taxonomy (GTDB): domain Bacteria; phylum Bacillota; class Clostridia; order Oscillospirales; family CAG-382; genus SIG653. The sequence goes on from SVRW01000006.1 coordinate 25,405, forward strand.
GGAACTTTCCGCGATAACAGCGCAGTTGAAGAAAGAGTTATGGACTCTAACGACCTTGAAAAAGAAAGAGGAATCACCATTCTGGCAAAAAATACCTCTGCATATTACAAGGACGTGAAAATCAACATTGTAGACACCCCCGGACATGCTGACTTTGGCGGTGAGGTTGAGCGTATTCTTAAAATGGTAAACGGCGTTTTGCTCCTTGTTGATGCGGCAGAAGGTCCTATGCCTCAGACACGTTTTGTGCTTCAGAAGGCGATTGAGCTTGGACATAAAATTATTGTTGTTGTAAACAAGATAGACAAGCCCGATGCAAGAGTTTACGAAGTAAGCGACGAAGTATTGGAGCTTCTTATGGATCTTGAAGCATCCAATGAACAGCTTGACAGCCCTGTTGTTTTCTGCTCCGGAAGAAACGGAACTGCTTCCTTCTCTCCAGACCATCAGGGGACTGACCTTGCTCCTTTGTTTGAAAAAATACTTGAGCATATTCCTGCTCCCGAAGGGGATGAAAACGGTGAAGCTCAGATGCTCGTTTCCGCTGTTGACTACAGTGAATACGTTGGTAAAATAGCCATAGGAAGAATTGAGCGCGGAACCTTTAAAGTAAAGCAGGATATATTAGTTTGCGACGTTGATGGAAACAGCTCAAAGGGTAGAATAACTGCTATGTATGCAATTTCGGGTTTGTCAAGAAACCCCATAGAAACTGCTTCCGTCGGTGATATTGTTTGTATATCGGGTGCAGAAGAAGTAACTATCGGCAAAACCCTTTGTTCAGTTGAAGGGGGCGCTGACCCGATTCCTTTCGTTAAGATAGGCGAGCCTACTATGGAAATGACCTTCTCTGTTAACAACGGACCGTTTGCAGGCAAAGAAGGTAAATACGTGACTTCACGTCACATAAGAGATTATCTTTTCAAGGAAGCTATGAAGGATATGTCCCTTAAGGTTGAAGAAACGGATTCTACGGATTCATTCAACGTTCGTGGCAGAGGTGAAATGCACCTTTCTATCCTTATGGAAAATATGCGCAGAGCGGGTTATGAATTTTTGGTAAGCACTCCAAGAATTATTTACAAGACAATTGACGGTGTTCTTTGCGAACCTATTGATAGAGCCGTTTTTGACATTCCCAACGAATTTGTTGGCGTGGTTATGGAAAAAATGGGCTACAGAAAAGGCGTTCTTATTGATATGGGGCCTAAAGGCGATTCCCGTTCACAGCTCGAATTTTTAGTTCCCACCAGAGGTCTTTTCGGATATAAGACAGAATTCCTTACCGATACAAAGGGAGAGGGAATAATGAGTGCTGTATTTGAAAAATACGATGCAGAACGCGGAGATGTCACGAAGCGTTTCACAGGCTCTCTTATTTCCTATGAAGATGGTGAAGCTACCTCTTATGGTATTTTCAACGCTCAGGATAGAGGTATTATGTTCGTTGACCCCGCAGATAAGGTTTACATGGGTATGCTTGTTGGACTTTCACCCAAGGGAACTGATATCGTTGTTAACGTTTGCAAGAAGAAACATCTTACTGCTATTCGTTCAACAGGTGCGGATGAAGCTCTCAGACTTGTTCCACCTAAGAAAATGACTCTTGAAGAAGCTATGGAGTTTATTGCAGACGATGAACTTATCGAAGTTACTCCAAAGAGCATCCGTATGAGAAAACGTATTCTTGATAACGCAACGAGAATGAAAGTTAATGCGAAGGCGATGAAAGATAAATAAAATTTGTATTTATGGGGGACTTTTTTCAAAAAGTCCCCCATACCCCCAAAAACTTTGATTTGCTATGTCCTAAAGGGGTTATGATATTACATAAATGGTTTTTATTCATGATAAAATTCAGCCGTGGTTAATGCTCAACCACGGCTGAATTTTATATTGTGATAGACGATTTGTATAGTATCAAGCTCTTTAGATCATAACAATTAAGAGTTTGGAAGTATGAGAAATTTTTGGAAAGATCCACATAAACAAGTTTGAATTTATTATAAGCCAAGCTTCTACTGAAAATTTTTGCTAAAATTATAAAAAGTTTTCAGTAGAAAATTGATTCGTTATATCTTTGTGATAAGGTTTGAAGTGAAAATAGAGGTTTACCATTCATTTAGGTGCGATAGCGATTGAAGTTTTTGGGTCCAGGGGCTTTTTTCAAAAAGCCCTTGGTTAAAACCAATATTCGTTCATGTCAGAAATGACGGATTCGTCGATGTTTTCTTCGATGCTGTCGGGAAGAATGGCTTCTTTTCCGCATTTAGGGCATTTTGCAGTTTGTCCGTCATCTACAAAGTAGTTTACGTCCTCGCGATTAACAACAGCTTTGCATGAAAAACAGTAACATTTTTGAGAAAGGTTTATCAAGTCCCTGTTGTGCGTGCTGTAAGTATGTAGCTTTTCCATCAACGCTTTGCGCTCGTATGAATAAGAACCGTGAAATTTTGAATTGTGACCAAACTTGTGCTTGGCAACCTTTATTCCCGTCGCTATCACAACAAAAACAAAGAATATGAGGATTTCTTTTTTTATGGGCTTTGGTGTACTGCTGAAGGGGTCGAATAAAACTAAAAGTCCAACGGCTAAAAAAATCGCATATACAAAAATTGAATGAAATAAAGTTTTTTGTGAACGTCGTTTTTTACATTCCCCGTAATTTTCTTTTATTTCCGAATCGGATAAAACCGAGTGTCCTTGTTTTTTCTGAATCATCCCGATTATGCATTGTTCCTCATAGGATACACGCTTTTGGCAAGAAGGACATTTCAGATGGTAGCTGTATACCTCAACAGGATTTCTGGGGAAGTGGTTTTCTGAATTGTATTCATGGTAATCCCTGTCTTCTTTGGTAACCACGCGGTACGTTCTTTCTTTTTCAAGCTTTGTGCCGCAATGACAGCAGTAATGCTTTCTGAATATAAGCCCTGAAGGCATTGAATAATTTCGGTTTCTCAAATTAAATATCTCCTTTTTAATTCTTACTTCATTGTATCACAGGGAGAAATGAAAGTAAATAGCTTTTTGAAAAGCGAAAAGGCATTTTCAAATTTTTTATATTGTGAGAAAAAACTTTCAGATTCCTGCTAAATCGCTGCGTATTGGACAATAAAGTGAAAAACGAGCTTTCACCGTGATAGGATTTGAAAATATATTAAGCTTGATTTAGCGTATTGTCTTTACCCTTTAGTGCGTAGCGGTTAAAAGTTTTTGGGGTGCAGGGGACTTTTTGAAAAAAGTCCCCTGCAAATCCTTGACTTTTGAGGCGGGTGCTGATATAATCTAACTTATGAAAGAATAAACAATGGGTAGGTGTATCTTTATGAGCTACGTAAACGAGTACAGCGTTCTTACAACGGAAGGCAACAACGAAAAAAGCAAAAATATTGACAAGATGAATGCGTTGGAGATAGCAACGCTTATAAACAACGAAGACAAAACCGTGCCTTATGCGGTGGAAAAGGCTTTACCAGAAATTGCAGAGGTTATTGATATTTGTGCAGATGCGATTAAAAACGGAGGCAGAGTTTTCTACGTTGGAGCAGGAACTTCGGGCAGACTTGGTGTTCTTGACGCTTCCGAATGTCCTCCAACCTACGGAACGTCTCCCGAAATAGTTCAAGGAATAATTGCGGGTGGCAAAGAAGCGGCATTCCGAGCCATTGAAAAGGCAGAGGATGACACAAACTCCGTAATTGTTCAGCTTAAAGAAGCAAGCTTCTCCGAAAAAGACGTTTGCATCGGTCTTTCTGCAAGCGGTTCTGCTCCTTGTGTTAAGGGAGCGTTGCAGTACGCAAAGGAGCTTGGAGCAAAGACTGCATCTATCGCTTGTAACGTAAATCCTGCGGCGGCGGAGTTTGCAGACGTTTCCATAGTTGCCGTGGTTGGTCCTGAGGTTGTGAGCGGTTCGACCAGAATGAAAGCAGGGACGGCACAAAAGCTTATCCTCAATATGATTTCAACGGGTGCGATGGTAAGAATCGGAAGAGTTATCGGTAACTACCTTGCATATATGCGCCCTACGAATAAAAAGCTTCTGGACAGAGCGGCAAGAATCGTTATGTCACAGACAGATTGCGAATACGATATGGCGGTTGATGCTGTAAAGAAAGCAAACGGACAGATAATCGATGCCATTGATGACGTTAAGGAAAGAATGAAGAAATGAAAATATCTGAAATAGTAAAAAACAATGAAATAACCCTATCTTGCGAAATGTTTCCTCCCAAAGCGGGAACGGCTCTGACCGAGGTTAAAACCGTAGTTGAAGAAATTGCAAAGCTTTCACCTGCATATATGAGCGTTACGTACGGTGCAGGGGGCGGGACGAGAAAAACAACCGTTGACGTCGCGGACGAAATACAGAACGTAAGAGGAATTACGGCTCTTGCTCACCTTACTTGCGTAAGCTGTAACAGAGAAAAAGCAAGAGAGGTGCTTTCCGACCTTAAATCAAAGGGAATAGAAAACGTTCTTGCCCTCAGAGGAGATGCTCCTATCGGATGTGAACCCGAAAAGGATTTCCTTCACGCTTCCGACCTTACGAAAGAGATAAAGGCTTTTGGAGATTTCTGCGTTGGTGGCGCGTGTTACCCTGAGGGACATCCCGAAGCATCCTCCTTGGATGCGGATATTGAAAATCTGAAATACAAGATAGATGCGGGATGCGAATTCCTGACAACACAGATGTTCTTTGAAAACCACGTTTTGTATGCATATCTTTTGAAAATGCTTAAAGCTGGGATAAACGTTCCTGTTTTTGCGGGAATTATGCCTGTTACAAGCGTAAAACAGATAGACAGAATATGCTCTCTTTCGGGAACTAATGTTCCTGAACGCTTCAAGAGAATAGCAGACCGCTTCGCTCATGACCCCGAAGCTATGAAACAAGCGGGAATAGCCTACGCAACGGAGCAGATAATTGATCTTATTGCAAACGGCGTTAATAATATACATATTTACACAATGAATAAACCCGATACAGCGAGAAAGATATTTGAAAATCTTTCTTCAATAATAAAAACTAAAAAGTAGGAAAATATATGAAGAGTTTGCTTAAGCTTGTAGAACGCCCAGGTAGATATTGCGGCGGCGAATACGGTGAGGTTATAAAAGATAAATCAAAAATAAAGTTGAGAGTCGCTTTTTGTTTTCCCGACCTTTACGAAATAGGGGAATCAAATCTTGGAATGAAAATTCTTATGGGGTGTCTAAATGAAAGCGACGATATATGGTGCGAACGTGCTTTCGCTCCCGCAGAAGACATGAGAACCCTTATGGTTGAACGTGGGGTTTCCCTTTCCACTATGGAAAGCGGAGATGCTCTTAAGGATTTCGATATCATCTGCTTCACTTTGCAGTATGAGCTTTGTTATACGACAATGCTTGATATGCTGAAGCTTGCGGGAATACCATTGCGAAGCGATGAAAGAGGAGAAAATTATCCGCTTATCGTAGCAGGCGGTCCTTGTGCCTATAACCCTGAGCCTGTGGCAGACTTTGTTGATTTGTTCAGCATTGGCGAGGGCGAAGAAGCAATTCCCAATATGGCGAAAGAGTATTTGCGTTTCAAGGAAGAAGGCAAAAGCAAATCGGAATATCTTCGTCACATAAGCCACTCCCAAGGAATGTACGTCCCTTCTCTTTATGATGTTTTCTATAACGAAGACGGAACGGTGAAAAGCATATCACCAAAATTTGAGGACGTTCCAAAAACCGTAAGAAAAACCATTGTAGAAGATATGGATTCTTCTTTCTATCCTACCTGCCCGTTAGTTCCTTACGTTGAAGTCGTTCACGACAGAGTAGTGTTAGAGGTTTTCAGAGGATGCATAAGGGGATGCAGATTTTGTCAGGCAGGATTTGTTTACCGTCCATACAGAGAGCGTTCCGCGGAGGTTCTCGATAAATACGCAAAAGAAAACGTTAAAAATACAGGATACGGAGAAATTTCTCTTTCTGCTTTAAGCATAAGCGATTATACACAGCTCGATTCTTTGTTGGATAAACTCCTTTCCTGGACGGAAGACAAGAAAATAAACCTTTCTTTGCCTTCAATGCGTCTTGACAGCTTCTACGAAGACCTTCTGAAAAAGGCGATGAACGTGCGTCAGAGCGGTCTTACCTTTGCTCCCGAAGCAGGAACGCAAAGACTGAGAGACGTTATAAATAAAAATATAACTATGGAAAATATACTGGGGTCCTGCGAAGCCGCTTTCGAAGCAGGCAGAAACTCCATGAAGCTTTACTTTATGAATGGTCTTCCTACTGAAACGGACGAGGACGTTTTGGGGATTGCAGACGTGGGTGAAAAGATTCTCGATACGTATTTTTCGAAAAAACGCCCCGTTAAAGGCATTCAGATAGGAATGAGCGTTTCTTGCTTCGTTCCGAAACCGTTCACCCCTTTCCAATGGGAACCGCAGAATTCTGTTGAGGAATTCCAGCGTAAGCAACAGCTTCTCAAAGGGGCTATACGTTCGAGAAAGATTTCCTATAAATACCACGATGCGAAAACAAGCGCCATAGAGGCGGTTTTCGCAAGAGGTAACAGAAAAATAGGAAAAGCCTTGGAGATTGCATCTCAAAAAGGCGTTCGTCTTGATAGCTGGGATGAATATTTTGATTACGATAAGTGGCTTGAAACATTCGAAGAAGCGGGAATTGACCCAAAATTCTTCACAGAACGCAGAATTCCTTTTGAAGAAATTCTGCCTTGGGATCATATCGATTGTGGGGTTAGCAAAGAGTTCCTTATCCGCGAGGCAAAAAAAGCATACGGAGAGGAAACTACTCCCGATTGCAGAACAAAATGTTCCGCTTGCGGCTCCTGCGGAGGGCTAAACCCGTCTTTATTTTGATAAAGTTTGAAACACTGTTCTCGATGATTTACTTAGCGTAAGGTGAGAATATAGCTGGGCAAAAAACTTGATATTAAAGCATAAAAACATATTTTAAAAGGAGATTTGAAATGATACAATTTGTTATAGGTATGATAATTTTATTGGCGGGAATTTTCGGTGGAATATTCTTTTTCTCATATAAAAAGGTAATTACAAAGGAAAAAAGCAAGGGCGTTCCCGCAAAGGATGAAATGGGAAATCCCATTCAGACGGTTACAACACCTTTGAGAAAATTTTCTTTACTTACAGTATTCAGCGGTGTTGTCCTTGCGGGTGTAATAATTTTTCTTGGATGTATGGCATCAGTTCCAACAGGACATACGGGCGTTCTCACAACTTTCGGAAAGGTTGAAAGTGAAACGTACGACGCAGGCTTCAACATCAAAGCACCCTGGCAGAAGGTTGTTATGATGGATAACAGAGTACAGAAGGCAAGTGCTAACCTTGCTTGCTTTTCTTCCGATATTCAGGAAGTTTCCATTTTGTATACCCTTAACTATCAGATAGATAAATCCAATGCGCAGGAAATATATAAAACTGTAGGAATATCTTATTATGATACCATAATCGTTCCCAATATTGCAGAGGCGGTAAAGGTTGTAACTGCACGTTACAATGCGGAAGAGCTTATTAGTTCACGTGCGGATCTTGCGATCGCTATTGAAAACGTACTTAAAAAAAGCCTTGAAAAATATAACATACAAGTAGTTTCTGCCGCCATCGAGGATATGGATTTTACAGATGCATTTACAAATGCTGTTGAAGCAAAGCAAGTAGCGGCACAAAATAAGCTTCAAGCTGAAATAGAACAAGCTCAAAAGGTTATGGAGCAGGAAGCTCAGGCACAAATGGCTGTTATTCAGGCGAATGCCGCTGCAGAAACAGCGAAAATTCAAGCTGAAGCAGACCTTGAGGTTGCAAAAATTCAAGCGGATGCTGCAGAATATGCAGGTCAAAAAGATGCGGCAGTAAATAAAGCCATTGCAGAAAGCATCACAGAAGAGCTGCTTCAATATTACTATATCCAACAATGGGACGGAAAACTTCCAAGCACTTACGTTGGCTCAGAGGATGCCAGCACTATCATTACAGGCGCAGTTGGTTCTGAACAGCAAAAATAAAAGAAAACAGAGCTGTGCCTTAAGATGAGCTGAGGCAAGGACTTAGTGCGGAATTCGTAATGCGTAATAATTGAAGCTTTTCTCCTGAAAGTCGAAAAGCGAATTTAAATAATCTTTTTCGACCCAAGGGAGAAAAATTTCCTACATTCCGAATTCCGAATTAGATGATGTTCCTTGATTCCGAATTACGAATTGAAAAAAGGTGATTATATGATTCCTGTAAGAGTATTTTTCAAGAAAAAAGGAAAACTTAAATATATATCTCATCTTGATTTGATGAGAGCGGTAACTCGCGCTCTTTTGAGAAGTGAGCTTCCTATCGTTTATACAGAGGGGTTCAACCCTCATCCGAAGCTTGTTTTTGCTTTACCCCTTTCAATTTATCAGGAAAGCGAATACGAGATTTTCGATATTGCCGTAGAAGACGGAGTTTCTTATGAAACTGTATTTGAAAAGTTGAAAACTGTTTTTCCCGTGGGATTCGAAATCTTCAAGGTTGCTCCACCTGTGGAAAAACTGAAAAATTTAGGCTTTGCCAAATATCATATAGAGCTTAAATCCTCTCTCAAAGCAGAAGATATCGAAAACAAGCTTGCGGGAGCTTTACCCGTTATGAAAAAATCCAAAAGTAAAACCGAGATGGTTGATATAAAACCTCTCATTAAAGAATACAAGGTAAACGAAGACGGTTCTTTCGACGTTTTGGTCGTTTCTATGCCACAGACGATTCTCAATCCGTCATACGTTGTTGCCGCCCTTGGTGACGGTGTGGAGGACAGTCAGATAACAAGGCTCTGCCTTTATACAACAGACGGAAAGGTGTTGGAATAATATGCCCTTTGACGCTCTTTATTGTTCCCGTCTTGCGCCAGAGCTGAAAAAATACGTTGGAAGCAGAGTTGATAAAATATTCCGTCCCGAAGCGGTAGAGCTTGATATGCTTATTTATACGCCTATGAGGGAGAAAAAGTTTCTTATTATCTCCGCTTCTATGTCTAGTCCCCGTGTTTCCGTTTTTTCGGGGGAGAGGGAGCATCCTTCTGACCCTGATTCATTTATTATGCTTATGAGAAAGCATCTTGTTGGTGCGAGAATTACAGACGTTTTTGCGGTTGAAAACGAAAGAGTCATAGTTTTTGATTTTGATTCTGCCGACGAGATGGGATATATACAGAAAAAAAGAATCTATGCCGAAATAATGGGAAAGCATAGCAATATTATTCTATGCGACAGTGAGGACGTTGTAATTTCCGCTCTCTATCAATCTGATATAACGTCACCTACCCGAAGAATAATGGCAGGTCTTAAATACGAAGAACCGCCCAAACAGCAAAAACGTTCTCCAAAGGGTCTGACAGAGGAAGAATTTGCTTTCGTTTTGGATGAAAATGCAGACAGACTTTGTCACAAGGTTATTCTTGATAACTTTTTATCCTTTTCTCCATTAGTTGCGAAAGAGGTTGTTTGCCGTGCCTTCGGGAATACGGACGTTGTTTGCAAAGATGCGGATAAATCAAAGCTTTTTTCGAGTTTTTGCAGTATTTTTGAATGTGAATCCAAGCCTTGTATTGTATATGACGGTGAGGGAAAGGCTTTGGAAATTTCCTTCGTTGACCTTTTTCAGTATGATGGAATGAAAAAGGAATATCCCGAATCCTTGTCAGAGGCTCTCAATATATATTATGAAGAAAAAAGCAAAACGGAACGAATCGCCGCAAGGTCGAGAGACCTGACTAAAACCGTTAAAAACGTTCTTTCCCGCCTTGAAAAGAAGCTTGAAGCGCAAAAACATGACCTTTTCGAATGCGCGGAAAAGGAAGAATGCAGACGGGCGGGGGATGCCATAATCGGCAGTATATATATGTTAAAGCAGGGTATGGAAACGGCAGAGCTTGCGGATTACGAAAATGGCGGTTTTATAAAGGTGAAACTTGATAAAAGATTATCCCCTTCAAAAAACGCAGAGCGGTATTATAAAAAATACGCCAAGATGAAAAGGGCGGAAGCCGCATTGATTGAGCAGATTTCTCAAACTGAAAAAGAGCTTGAATATATGGAATCCGTATCCGACCTTATATCTCGTCTTTCTTCAGCAGAGGATTTTGAGGAAATGAAGGATGAGCTTTCGTCGGCAGGATATCTGAAGGGCAGAAGAAATAAAGGGGCTAAAAAACAAAAAACAAAGCCTTTGAAGTTTGTAACCGCAGGCGGATTCGTTGTCAAAGTGGGGAAAAATAACGTTCAGAACGATTTTCTCACCTTCGGGGCAGATAAGAATGATTATTGGTTTCACGTTAAGAATATTCCTGGGTCACATACCGTGCTTTACACCGAGGGTATGAATCCTTCCGATGAGGATTTGACGGAAGCCGCAACTATTGCCGCCAAACATTCAAAGGCAACGGAAGGAAGCGTTGTTTCCGTTGACTATACCTTGGCGAGATACGTTAAAAAACCGCCTCACAGTAAACCGGGTTACGTAACCTACGATAAATATAAAACAGCTTATATAAAGTTGTAAAACGAAAGGGTGTTTTAACTTGATGAATTTAGGATGTCATTTGTCCGTCGGGGACGGATTTCTTGAAATGGGAACGGTTGCCACTTCTATAAACGCAAATACGTTTCAGTTTTTCACAAGAAATCCCCGCGGAGGTTCTGTAAAGCCCATAAATACGGACGATATTTTGAATCTTAATGATTATATGAAGGAAATGGGCTTTGCTAAAGTTGTGGCTCATGCTCCGTTTATTATGAACCTTGCGGCAAAGGAAGAATCCAAAAGGGAATATGCCATAAACGTTCTCACAGATGATATAATGAGAATGGAACTTTTGCCTGATAACTATTATAATCTTCACCCGGGCGCACACACGGGTCAGGGTGCGGAGGTTGGAATAGAAAAGATAGCTGATGCTTTGAACCGTGTTATTTACGAGGAGATGACCACAACCGTCCTTCTTGAAACAATGACGGGAAAAGGCTCTGAAATAGGCGGTACGTTTGAAGAATTGAGACAGATATACGATAAAGTTCATCTTAAAGATAAGGTGGGATTCTGCCTTGATACCTGCCATATTTTTGACGGTGGATACGATATTGTGAACGACTTAGAAGGAGTTCTTTCGGAATTTGACAGAGTAATAGGACTCGATAAGCTGAAAGCAATTCATCTTAATGACAGTATGAACGTTTTGGGAAGCAAGAAGGACAGACACGCCAAAATCGGAGAGGGAAATATAGGACTTGAGGCATTGGTAAAAGTTATTACTCATCCTTCTTTAAAAGATTTGCCTTTCGTTCTTGAAACTCCCAATGACGTTGAGGGTTATGCGGCTGAAATTAAACTTTTGAGGGGAATCTGTAATGGATAACCGAGCCGTCAGATACGTAAAAGGCGTTGGCGAGGTCAGAGGAAAAAAGCTTGAAAAGCTTGGAATACATACGGTTCACGACCTGCTTTGCTTCTTCCCACGAAGATACGAGGACAGAGGTAACGTTAAAAACGTATGTGACCTTTGTGACGGAGAGGTTTGCTCCGTTGTGGTTGAAGTTTCCTACCCGCCTACGTTTCATACGGCAAAAAATAATCTGAAATATTCAAGAGTGTTCTTTGCAGATACAACGGGCACTCTTGTTGTCACGCTTTTTAACAGAGAACAAACGGCAAAAGCGTTGGTTGTTGGAGAAAAGTATAGACTTTTTGGGAAAGCCGCATTGGGACGTTACGGTATGGAGATACTTTCTCCAACTATAGAAATATACAAAGAAAAAAGAATGAAGAATATATATCCCATTTATTCCTTGACAGCAGGACTAACGTCGTCGGTTTTCAGCAGAATAATATCTTCTCTATCTTCAGAGATGAAAAATATTAAAGACGTATTGCCATCTTCTGTAAGAGAAAAGTATTCTCTTATGCCGTTGAATCAGGCGGTTTTTCAAATGCATTTTCCTGAAAACAAGGAATCTCTTGAAAAAGCACAAGAAACTTTGGCATTTACAGAGCTGTTGCTGTTTCAGGTAGCTCTCAGATGCTTGAAGCGTGAAAAGGAAAAGCAAAAAGCTTTTGAAATGAGCGATGAGGGGTATATTTCTGAATTCAAAAAGCTTTTGCCCTTTGAATTGACAGAGGCACAAAACAGAGCGGTTTCTGAAATCGTTCCCGATATGTGCAAGGGCTATCCCATGGTAAGAATGGTTCAGGGTGACGTTGGAAGCGGTAAAACCGCTGTTGCCGCCGCCGCTTCTTATTTTGCGGCAAAAAACGGATTCCAAACCGCTATCCTTGCCCCAACGGCAATACTTGCAACACAGCATTTTGAAACCTTCAAAAAGCTTTTTGAAGGGACGGGAATCACTACTGCCTTACTTTGCGGTTCTATGACAGCAAAGGAAAAAAGAGAAACAAAACAGAAAATTGCATCGGGTGAAATAAACGTTATCGTGGGAACTCATGCGTTGATTCAGAAGGACGTGAGATTTTCAGCATTGGGACTTGCGGTAATTGATGAACAACACCGTTTTGGCGTTGACCAGCGAGCTTTTCTCACAGGTGGCGACGGATTTACCGTTCCTCATACCCTCGTAATGAGCGCAACGCCTATTCCTCGTTCACTTTCTTTTGTGCTTTACGGTGATATGGACGTAAGCATAATAGATACGTTGCCTTTGGGCAGAAAAAAGGTTGAAACCTATACTGTGGATTCTTCGTACAGAGAGCGTATATACAAATTTATAAAGAAAAACGTTGATTCAGGAGGGAGAGCTTACATAGTTTGTCCTCTTGTGGAAGATGAAGAAGAAAAAAGCGAAAAGAAAAATGCTGTGGAATACGCGAAAAATCTTGTGGGAACTCCCGTAGGCGATATTAAATGTGATATTCTTCACGGAAAAATGACTTCAGCTGAAAAAGAAAAGGTTATGCAAGGCTTCAAATACGGAGATACGAAGCTACTTATAAGCACAACTGTTGTTGAGGTGGGGGTTGACGTCCCCGATGCAACTGTTATGTTTATAGAGAACGCGGAATGTTTCGGACTTTCTCAGCTTCATCAGTTGAGAGGGCGTGTTGGCAGAGGAAGCATGCAATCCTATTGCGTTCTGATGAGCGATAATAAAACTGCAAAAACCCGTGAAAGATTAAAGGTTTTATGTGATACAACAGACGGCTTCAAGGTTGCAGAAGCAGACCTTCAATCGAGAGGCCCAGGGGAATTTTTCGGAAAAAGACAAAACGGAGAAATAAGATTCAAAACCGCATCCTTTGCGGATTTTGATATCCTCCAAAAAACGCAAGGTCTTGCATCTGAGGTTTGCAAATATCAGAGCGAAGAAAATCAGATGATTGAAAACAGCGCAAAAACATTTTTTATGAGCAATTTTGAAGAAAATACGGTAAACTGATTCTATGAAAATAAGAGATTTGGAAATCAAAAACGGATTGTTCCTCGCACCAATGGCAGGCGTGACGGACAGCGCATACAGAAGAATATGCAAGAGAAACGGTGTGGAGTTTGTAACGACGGAACTTATTTCGGGGAAAGCCGTTTGCTTTGGAGATAAGAAAACAAGAACATACGCCTCATTTCACGAGGAAGAACGCCCTATAGCAATACAGCTTTTCGGAAGCGACAGCTATCATATAGCTAAAGCGGCTTCAATAATTATGGATATGAAGCCTGACGTTATTGATATAAATATGGGGTGTCCCGTACCGAAAGCGGTTAAGTCGGGAGAGGGATCTGCACTCATAAAAAATCCCCGCCTTTGCGGCGAGATAATGGAAGCGGTTAAAAAAGAGGTTGACGTTCCCGTAACTGCAAAAATTCGCCGTGGCTTTGAAAAAGATACAGACGGTGGATTTGAAGTTGCTCTTGCTCTTGAAGCTGCAGGCGCAGATGCTATTTTCGTTCACGGACGAACGGCGGCGCAGATGTATAGCGGAAAATCCGACAGAGCTATAATTAAAAAGATAAAAGAAAACGTTAAATGCCCCGTTATCGGAAACGGTGATGTTTCGTCAGCCGAGGATGCTATTTCTATGATGAATGAGACGGGCTGTGACGGTGTTATGATAGGCAGAGCTTGCATGGGAAATCCTTGGATATTCAGGCAGGTGAAGGCCGCACTTTCGGGGGAAAAATATATACCGCCTTCCGACGAGGAATTTAAAAATACAATAATAACCCAGATAAAAATGATGATTGAAAACAAAGGCGAGTATATTGCCGTCAGAGAAGCAAGAAAGCATTTGAGCTGGTACACCAAAGGGCGATATGGAAGCGCATCTCTCCGCGATGAGATAAATAAGGTGGAGTCTGCGGAAAGAATAATGGAAATAATAGAAAGAATGTAAAAAAGGCGATGTAAAAAAAGTCGTGACCGCAAAAATAAGACATAAATTTTTTTGATTTCTATTTTGTACCATCAAGGAAATAAAAAATTCTTCGAATTTTTCAGAAATAGTATTTCTTTTTGCTTTGAAAAAATATCCCCGCTCGACGTACGTTGGTACGCCTTCGAGGTCTATTTTTCCAATCGCACCGTTTTTTTCTATCGCCTTGGCGATGTAAAAAAGTCGTGACCGCAAAAAGAAGATTATATCCAGGAGGAAAAGATGACATTTTTTTCAAAAAAACCTATAAGAAGATTGTTTTTTGTTTTTGAATATATTATTTTTGCTATATGGAGCATCATCGATAGTTTTGCATGGTTAAATGTATTAGTGTCGATTGTTGCGTTGTTTGGCGGGTACATTGCTCTTGTGAAATCAAAAATTATAAAAGACAAAAATGCAAACGCAATTGATGATTACAAGTTTGATTTATTTAGTATACTTTCAATTGTAGTTCTTATTATAGAGATTATTTTCTAATACTTAATTGACATGGGACACTTCGACTCCACTGAGAAAGCGGATGAATCCTGATAATTTTAAAAAAACAATTTAATAAATTAACCAAAAATGCTTTTCGCGATTTTTTGCGAAAGGCATTTTTTCTCTTTAGTGGGTTTGGAATAAACGTCACCCTCGAAAAGTGTCGAAAGATTTTTGGCGTACTTTGATACTTTTTTGGAAAAAGGGGTTGATTTTTTTATTTAAAAATGGTATAATTTGACAGAAATGTAAAATAATGACAGCGAGAACAACAAAACGAAGAACAATCTGCGGTTTGTTGTTCCGCCTGATAACAAAGAAACGGAGAGACATCAATGGAAAACAATCAAATCAGCCAAATCGGTCAATCGACACATGGAAAAACAAAGGTAATAGTAGTTGACAGCAACGTAGAATTCAGAAGAAATTGCGTTATGAATTTGAGAAAGCTCAATATTGACGTAGTGGGCGAAGCTATTGACGGAATGGATGCTTTTTCAAAAATTGCAAGATTCCGTCCCAATGCAGTTGTATCAGAGCTTTATTTAGGAAGAATTGACGGACTCCAGCTTATTAAGGAAAGCAAAAGAAAGTTTGGGGAATATTTTCCTTCTTTCATAATGCTTTCAAATTTCAACAATCAATCTTTATTTGAAGAATGTTGTCAGAATGGAGCGGCGTATTGTATGCTGAAGCCTGTGGATTGGAACGTTCTTGCTGAGCGTATAGAAAAATGTGCAAATAATGGCAAGAGGAGAGGACCTGCGACTCCGCCTGCTTCTGAACCCTTTGATATAGAAGCACAGGTTACGAAAATAATTCATCAGATTGGCGTTCCTGCCCATATCAAAGGATATCAGTATTTGAGAACGGCAATTATAATGACCGTCAGCAATACGGATTACATAAATTCCGTAACGAAAGTTCTTTATCCTGCAGTTGCCAAAGAATATAATACAACTTCTTCAAGAGTTGAACGTGCCATTCGTCACGCTATAGAGGTTGCGTGGGACAGAGGTGACGTAGACGTTCTTAACTCATTTTTCGGGTATACTGTTCAGACTTCAAGAGGAAAACCAACCAATTCTGAGTTTATAGCAATGATATCCGACAATCTGAGGCTCAAAAATAAAGAAACGTTGGCTCTTATCGGATGTTAGTATAAAAATAAAGTGCTGTTTTGAACACGAAAAAGCTTGTTTGAAACAGCACTTTTTGAATATTGACAACGGTTTTTTAATAATGTATAATGATTAAAGAGAAATATTTAAGAACTCAAAAAAGGTGAAGTTAATGAAACAGTTTTTCAGTATATTTATTGTTTTTTGTATGACCTTTTTACTCTCTACAGCTTGTGAAAAGAAATTTCCTTCGGGAAACGGCGGTGTGGATTTTTCTTCGGAAGCTTCCGAGGAAATTTCGGAAGAACCTGTCATAATCGATATGGCAGGGTATGAGAGGTTTCTTAAAATGGAAGAAAAGGATAAAGCCCTTTCAAACCGTGGTTTCAAGGATATTGGTGCAAATAAGGATTATAAAGCTATAAACTATGATATCATGAAGGCTTGCTGGATATCCCAGTTTGATTTTTCTTCTGTGTATTATTCCAATAAAAAACAGCGTTCGGAAAGCGAATTCACGAAGCTTGTGGAACAGGCTTATGATAATTTATTGACTCTGGGCTTTAACACAGTTATCGTTCAGGTAAGACCAAACGCGGACAGCTTTTATCCATCCGCATATTATCCCTGGTCTTATTACGTTCTGTATAAATACGGAAGATTTGCTGATTACGACCCAATCAGAATAATGATAGACGAAGCCCACGAAAGAGGGATAAGCTTTCATGCCTGGATAAATCCAATGCGTGGAATGTCTTCCGACAATTTGAAATTGATAGACAGCGGATACGTTATGAGCGAATGGATCGGCACGAGAAAGCTTTATGAATATAAGAACCTCAACTATCTGAATATTGCATACGAGGACGTAAGACAGCTTATTATAAACGGAGCTTCTGAAATAGTGAGAAACTATGACGTTGACGGTGTTCATATGGATGATTATTTCTATTTCGGTGAAACCCCAGATTTTGATAATCAGGAATATAGAGCAGCAAAATTACTCGATACAAGTCTTACGTTACAGAAATTCAGATATAACAATCTCAATTTGCTTGTTTCGGGCATATATTCTGCTATAAAAGCCGAAAATGAAACCGTGCTTTTCGGAATTGCTCCTGCGGGAAATCTTAAAAGTATGTCTACGAAATATTTTGCAGACGTGGGAACATGGCTTTCAAATGATGGATATCTGGACTATATCATGCCTCAGATATATTTCGGAATGGAGCATCAGACGTGGAGCTTTCCTGATACTTATGAAAGATGGTCTGCCATCACCACAAACCCAAATATCAGATTTATGTGCGGAATGAGCTTTGGAAAAGCGGTCAGCGCATACGAGGGCGACGGCGATCAGTATGCGGGAACGGGAAAAAACGAGTGGATAGAAAACAAGGACGTTTTACAAAGATCCTTTGAATATGCTGTTGGAAAAGACAATTTCAGCGGATATGCAATGTTTTGCTATAAGTATATGTTTGATCCAATAACGGGAGAAGAAAACGTTAAAATTGCAGAAGAACTTGAAAATTGTAGGGATTATATGACTGATATAATCGTAGGCGAGGTTATAAGCTGATAAAACGGGAACTGATTTTTTAATAGCTTGGGGGCGGTATATTGAATTTTGAAACGGCAGACAGAGCGGCACAAAGACTTGGCGTTACTGTCAGAGCTATTCAGAAATGGGCAAAAGAAGGAAAAATCCCTTATTCTCATAAGGTGGGGAGGGATTGGCTTATTCCGACAGATGCAATAAGACCTGGGGATAAATCATCTTCTCCACAACAGCATTTGTCCAAGGCGGCATTTCCCTTGATGCGTTTTTACACAGGGGGAAGCATCTCTGAATATATTTCTAAACTTAAAAGCGAAGAAGAAAGAGCGATGGCTCGTTGCGAGCAGTATTACTATAAAGCTTGTCTGAAGGAATGTACCATAGAAGCGGAGCCTTTTATGGATTCCCCAGAGCCTACTGTTCGTTCAATGTCCTCTTTGTATTGTATGTTCTCCAATCTTTCAAGGGGTCATCTTGTGAAAAGTAAATATGCATCGGGAATCATGGCTGAAAATCTTTCTGAAAGTCTCAAAGAGGGAAGCAACAAAAGTGTTGCGGCACTAACCGTTCTTTCATCCCTTGCGGCAAAGCTTCAGCTTCATCTTCCACTTGAAGACGTACCGAGAATACGTGAATACATAAAGTATCTGTCCGACGGCTTACTTCTTTTTGGCTGTTATCTTATGGCTTACGATGAGTATCTCGAAAAAAATTATTCGAAAGCCTTAGGATTTGCGGAAATGGCATTGAATTTGCAAACAGAAAGCTACGTTATCCCCGAAATATATCTTCATCTTGTTTCAGCTATGGCTCATATAAATCTGATGGAAAAGGAAAAAGCTAAAAAAAGCATGGAAAAGGCGTGGAAGCTTGCCTGCGATGAGGAGCTTATTATGCCCTTTGTTGAGCATTATAATCTTTTAGGCGGACTTATAGAAAACGTATTGAAAAAAGACTATTTTCAATATTATGAAAAGATAATGCATTTTTCTAAGCAGTATAACAGCTCCTGGTATGAGGTATACAACGAACGAAGCGACAGACTCGTTGCAACAACTCTGACGAATGCGGAATTTACTATAGCTATGCTTTACAGCCGAAGCTGGAGAATAAAGGAAATTGCTGAGCATATGCATTTGTCAGAACGAACCGTAACAAACTATATATCCTATATATATGATAAATTGCAGATAAACAGCAAGAAAGCGTTAGAAAAATTCATGCTCAGATAAAAAATAAAATGTTAACCACTTGTTCGTTAAAACGAACAAGTGGTTTTCTTTGTTTTTGTTTGAAAATTGACGTTAAACAAGCTGAAATTATCAATAAAGCCGTTAAAGCTCTCGAAAAATAAAAAAATCATATGCTTTAATTTTTTTGAAAATTACTCATTACAATTTGTTTATAATGTGTTAATATATTAACGTAATAAGAACGAAAGAGGGTGTGAGTTATAAAACAAGACCTACGTTTTTTCAAGCTTGACGGTGACGTCGTGGAAGTAGCACGGGTTTTCGATGAAGAAATAGGTGATTTTGTTAACGAATACCCGAATTTTAAAGAATCCCCTCGGATAACACCAAAGGGGAGAAGATGGGTCAACGTTACGGATTGTGACTGCCCTTATGCAGATGCAAATTATGGGGATTGCGGTTCGTGCAGATATTTTTTGTGTGAGACCTCGGGAGATATGATAGGGATTTGCACAAACGAAGAATTTCAACACAGAAAGGATAAACAACCATGAGAACAAAAACAGTTTTTTTCAAAAGAGCGTTATCTTTTATACTTGTTCTTTGTATGTTGGTTTCCGTGCCTCAGATTGTAAAGCAATCTGCATTGGCGGAATCTGAATATACAAAGATTGCTGATGACAGCACGAAGGATCTATGGAAAACCTATTTTGGTTCAGATGTGCTGAATACCGAAAACGCAGGCAGTGTATGGACGGATAAATCCGTTTTCACTTCTGCCGACGAATTCAAGGATTACGGAATCAGTCTTAATGATGAAAACGGATTTCTTGTGGCTCTTTCCGTTATAGCTTCCAATAAATCCGTATCAGGACTTTCAAACGTTCCTACAGATACGATGATAGTTCTTGACCTTTCCAGCTCTATGTATCCAAGCAGAGATCCCGCAACGGTCAATACTATGGTTGATGCCGTAAACAACACTATAACCTCACTTCAATCTTTGAATATTCACAACAGAGTTGGGGTTTCCGTATATTTTGGCGGCTCAACTCTTTGGGAATCCAAAGCTGACAGTAGTAAAGTCCTCCTTCCTCTTGACCGTTATTCTCATTCTGAAAATTACTTCCTCAAAACAACGGTTTCGGGTGGCACAAGACTTGAATCTGTTGACGTAAACAGCGGTGTAAGTAATTCCGCAGGTGCTTTTGTATCAGGCTCTCACGTTGTTGCGGACGTAGCAGGAACATATGCACAGCTTGGCATTATTGATGCTATGAATCAGTTCCTCAGAGACGATATTGAACCCGTTATTCCTGCAAATGCGGAATATCAGGCAGGTGTTTCCAGAGTTCCCGTAATTGTGCTTATGTCCGACGGAGAACCAACGGCAGCAACTAACAATTATACCCAAAAAGAAGATTTCAAAATGGGTAATAATCAGGTTACAAACAGAAATAATGCGGAAACTGATTTTGTAACTCAGCTTACAGCAGCTTATGCCAAAGAAAAAATAGATGCAAAATACGTTGATACAACGCCTTTGTTCTACACTCTCAGCTTGGGAAACAGCATAAGCATGGACATTATGGACCCCAAAGCAAACGATGAATGGGCTTCAAAGGTTATAGAGAACAACGAAGGCTATACAGAAACAGAACGCCTTAAAGCTTTGGTTAACTACGTTATCAATAGCTATTGGCAGACCCTTATGACCTATGGTGAAGTAAGCATAAAGGTTCAGAATTATAATCAGGGTTCATATGGTAATAAAACTGAATATACCTACGGTGTAAAAAAGGCTGTCCTTGAAGATGGAACGTTGTTCCCATCCGATATTTCAAAAAAATATTACGTTGACCAATCCTTTACAGCATCAAATGCTGATGCACTTTCAGAAGCGTTCAAGTCCATAGTTGACAAGATTGCTTTGCAGTCAAGATATTTCCCCACTCTTGTTGAGGATAACGAAAACCACGACGGCTACGTTTCTTTCGTTGACAACGTGGGAAAATATATGAGCGTTACCGATATTAAAGGCATCGTAATCGGAGACGTCCTCTTCTCAGGGGCTGACCTTGCTTCTAACTTTGTACCAGATGGCGGAAGCCTCGGAACTGCCACAGCTCCCACAGCCTTGGGCAAGGAAATGGTAAATGCTGTTAAAAACCGCTTAGGGATTGAAGATGCAGGTATTGCAGAAGCTTTAATTGCTCAGGCTTACAATAAAGGTCAGTTGAGCTATAAAAATGATAAAGAATTTTCCAACTATATCGGTTGGTATGCAAATGCAAAGGGCGAATTTCTTGGGTTCTGGTATGAGGGCATAGAAACAATGCCCAATCCTGAAGACCCCGCCCTTACAGATGAAACAAGACCTGCATTTATCATAAAGAGTTACGGTTATCTCGGCGCAGTGGACGAAGACCATGGCGTATCAAAATCCGATATGATGTATGCAACGGTTCAGGTTCGCCAAAGCATGGCTACAGGCGAGCAGAAGGTTATCTTCTCCGTTCCTGCTTCCCTTATTCCTATGGTGAATTACGATATCAAACTTGACAGAGACGGAAAAGTTTCATCCTTTGACGTTTCAGGCGCAACCGCTCCTATGAGTCTTGTTTACGAAATCGGATTGAATAAGAACATAAATCAGCTTACAGTTGCAGATGGAAATGTTGTTGATCCTTCATACGTTGCAGAAAATACAAACGAAGACGGTTCTGTTAATTTCTATACGAACCAATATGAAACTGATAATTCCATAGGCTACGGCAAGGTGAATGCCTATTCCTATTTCAGACCTTCGCATCAGAATGAAAAATATTATTTCCAGGAAAGCACAACTGTTTACCAGCTTGTAAACGGAGCTTATGAAAAATACATTGGACAAAATGCTCCCGATGTAAACGGAAAATATTATCAGGCTATGAAGGTTTATTCAGGCGGAAATACTCCCCGACTTGAAACTGTTTACCATAAGCTTTCCACTGAAGCTATAAGCGTTGTGAAAGCACTTGGGGACGGAACGTGGTACGTTCCCTTTGGAACGGTTCACGTTGATACAGAAGGATATATAGTAAACAAAACCTCAAACAAAACAAATACCCTTAGAGAATCATATGTTCCTTTCGTTGATATCGAAGGTCATCTTGTAAGCGAAGCTGACCATAGCTTCGTAGTAGGAGCGACTTTGGGGAATAACGGTATTATCCGTGTTCGTCCCGCGAGCGGTATAAAAATAAGCAAATCCGTGGAAGGCACAGATAGCGGAAGCTATGAATTCGCCTTCACCGTTGAAAGCAAAAATGAAACGAACGGAACGTATAAAGCCGTTAAAACGTCTGCAAACGGTAATACAACCGAAACAACGGTTTCTTTTGAAAACGGAAAAACAACCGTTTCTCTCAAAGCAGGCGAGAGCATTGCAGTGATTGGTCTGGGCGTTGGAAACACATACGTTTTAACCGAGGTTGAAACTCTTGAATATACTACTTTATCAGTGAACGGTTCAAAAGAGCAGACTTCTGCTGTTATCGTTACGGAAAAGGGAAAAATTCTTTCTGCGGATTTTGTAAACGTGAAAAGAGGAACGGGCAACGTTACAGTAACTAAAACTGTTGAGCATGAGCTTGGAGCGGAATACACTATTCCATATAAAAAGAAATTTGACGTATCGATAACCCTTTCGGGCGTAGGAAGCAAAAACGCCAGATACAAAGTTTTACATTCGGGAGACGAATCTGTACTTTCTCTCACAACGGATGAAAACGGAAAATTCCCCACCGTTACTCTCGGTCATAACGAACAGATAGAAATATTCGACTTGCCTGTTGGCACAACCGTATCTGTTGTTGAAGAAAACGTACCAACGGGATTCACAGCATCCTACAGAGAAAACGGTCAAAGAGGAGATGGAGTTGTAAATGTTACTCCCACTTCAACGTCTGTTGAAGTTGTCAACTACTACGTTCATGAAAAAGTTTCAGGCGAGACCGTTATTTTGTCGGGCGTGAAAAATCTCAACGATGAATATGGAAACCCAATAGAAAATTGGGGAGATGCGGAATTCACAGTAATTCTTGAAAGACATGATGAAAACGGTTGGGTTGAAATAGGTAGAAAAACCGTTAACAACGAATCAAGAACGTTTACCTTTGATTTCTCAACTGAAATTTATTCAATCCCAGGGGTTTACTCTTATCAGCTTTACGAATACGTTCCTGCAGACGAAGAAAAAATTGACGGAATGCTGTATGACCCCGTATATCATACCTTCTCCATAGTTGTTACTGATACTTATATGTCGGGCGGTTTGAAGATACTCAGAATCCATTCCGAGCATACAGGCAGAGAATTTAAGAAAGATGAAAACGGAAACTGGATTATTGACCCAAGCTTCACAAACGTTCAGTATAACACAACTCCTGCTGTTGCACGTATTCCTATTCAGAAAAAGCTTGAGAATTTGTCTGGAAGTTCTCTGGCAACGCTTGCACATCACGAGTTCGGACTCTATGTTGATGCGGATTGCACAATCACCGCAAGTATTGGAAACGGAATTTTAAGTATTGACGTTCCTCCAACGGATGCAGTTGGTGAAACTCTTATTGACGTAATATTTGACGAGGTTGGCGAATATACGTTCTATATTAAGGAAATTGACAAAAAAGTAAATGCTATGAAATACGATACCTCTGTTGTAAAGGTTGACGTTACCGTAACTGCAGAAGGTGTTGGCGGAAAGCTCAACGCTGAAGTTAAATACAGCAAGGAGCTTGAAGACGGAGAACTTGTGTTTGTAAACAAATATGAACCCGAAGATATAGTAGTGGATCTTGACGTAAGAAAAGAACTTATCGGTAGAGAACTTACTGAAAACGATGTTTTCACCTTTGAGGTTCGTGAAGGTGACAAAGCTGTCCTGACAGGCAGAAACGATGCCACAGGCAAGGTAACCTTTGACGGAAGTCTCGCTTTTGACAAGGTTGGAATTTATAATTACACCGTTGTTGAAACAAGTAGGGACAAAGACGGAATCATTTCCGATAAAACTGTTTATAACGTAAGAATAAACGTTTTCGATAGGGGCGACGGTGCATTGAGTGCAGAAATTTTCGTGGCTCAGGTAGTTGGAAACGTAATAACCTTCAGAAATACTTATACTGCAAAAGAAGCAGAATTTGTACTGAATGGTGAAAAAGTTCTCGAAGGCAGACCGCTCCTTAATGACGAATTTACTTTCGTTATGGCTGAATCTGACAAGGACGGAAACGTTCTTGAAAACGGAAAGAGCTATACGGCTAAAAACTTTACCGACGGACATTTCCAATTCGAAAAGCTTACTTTCAATAAAGCGGGAGAATATTATTTCACCGTTTACGAATTGGCAGAAAGTGTTCTCAGAGGCGTTAAGTATGATGAAACAAGATATCAAGTAAAGATTGAAGTTTACGATAATGGCGCAGGTGCTCTTGAAGTGAATGCTTCCATATTTGTAAACGGTGAAGAAGTACAGAATATCTCTTTCATCAATGAATACGTTCCTATGACGGCATATGCATTTATTCCGGGTACGAAGCTTCTTGTTGGAAAAATTCTTGAAGAAGGTATGTTCGAATTTGTTCTTCTGGAATCCGATGAAAATTGGACGGAAGGAAAAGTTATTGAAACCGTAAAGAATTGCGAAGACGGAAGAATCACTTTTGCAGAAATCGAATATAAAGAAGCAGGTTCATATTACTATCTTGTAAAAGAGGTTTACGAACAAGCGGAAAAAGACGGTATACTTTATGACGATACGGTTTACAGAATCCGTGTTGATATTACAGATGACCGTAAGGGAATACTTCATTCTGCGGTTCACCTTTATGATGCAGACGGTGTTCCTCAACCGAGCGTTGAATTTGTAAACGAATACGTTGAAACTCCTCCTGCAAAGCCTGGCGATTCTGCCGAAGCTGTTTTCTGGATGATTATGCTTGCAATATCAGCTTCTGGATTTGCTTTGATAGTATCCAGAAAAAAGAAAAGATATATTTAAGAATAACTGTTTTTAGCATTGGAAAACTCTTGTGAGTTAATCCTTTCTGAAATTGCCGTTTCTCCCGACGGCAAGGGGCTGTAAAGTTTTTTTACAGCCCCGATTTGTTTTAAATGTGATAGAAAAGTGCAGTGAATGACTTTTTTTGTCTTCTGTTTTGAATAATTTGTTTCAATGATGTGAATGTTTGTCGAACTGCTTGACAACGAAAGAAAAAAGTGATAATATCAGCGTACAAAATTTATGTTATTATTCAAGTTGAGGTGTTTTTATGCACGTACAAAAAAAGGCTCTTGCCGTTCATGATATATCTTGTATAGGCCGTTGTTCACTTACGGTTGCTTTGCCTATAATGTCTGCGGCAGGAATAGAAACATCTGTTTTGCCAACAGCCATGCTTTCAACCCACACGGGCGGTTTTGAAGGTTATACTTTTGCCGACTTTACGAATGAGCTTGATCCTATAACCGCTCATTGGAAAACCCTCGGCAGAAAATTTGAGTGTATATACAGCGGTTATCTTGGCTCAGAGAGACAGATAGATATAGTAGAAGGTCTTTTTAATGATTTTGCAGGAGAAAATTGCGTGAAACTAGTTGACCCCGTTATGGCTGACAACGGAAAGTTTTATTCTATTTTTGATGAAAATTTTGCAAAGCGTATGGCGAAGCTCTGTTCAAAGGCAGATATCATTATTCCCAATATTACGGAAGCCTGCTTTTTACTTGGCGAGGAGTATAAGGAAGGACCATACTCGGAAAGCTATATAAATAATCTTTTGGAAATGCTTCTCTCCTTGGGAGTAAAAGGCGTTGTTCTCACAGGTGTTTATTATGACGATTATAATTTGGGAGCAGCATCTGTTGTTGCGGGTGAAAAACCAAATTATTATTTCAGAAAGAAAATAGACGGCTATTATCACGGAACGGGAGACGTTTTCGGAAGTGCTTTGGGTTCTGCGTTGCTTAACGGATTTGACCTTGCTGATTCGGCACGTATTGCTGTAGATTATACCTGCAACTGTATCGAACGTACTAACCGTGAACAAACCGATATAAAATACGGTGTAAACTTCGAAAACGAAATCCCAGGACTTTTGAAGCTTTTAAAAATTATATAAAACACAAAAATCGGACGGCAGACGTCCGATTTTTTATTTCAATTTAACTTTATTTTTTTAATTTGTGAAATAGCGGTGAGAAGTATGATATTTTGTTTCAATATTATTGGGATCTTGATAAAATAAGATAACTACTTGGAAGCAAAAAACATTATCTATTTTTTTGCAACAAAGTAAAATCTATGAGCTTTTCCTTCGATATATCCGTTTTTATCAATGATATTTTTCGCTTTTATCAGATTTTCCGAATATTTTTCCACGGAAAAGTCGGGAAATTCCCATTCTATGATTTTTGCAAACCAGGTGAGTGCGCCTACGTCGAAAAATCTTATAGGAAAAAAAGCTTCACCTTCTTTGAGAATTACAAATCCTGCTTTTTCAAAATTATCCTTCTGGATTTTCAAAGTTTGTTCAGGGTAGGGAATGGCAGTATCGGGCATGAGCAGTTCCACAAATTCTCTGTCGTTGTATGCTCCCACCTGCTGAGTTATGAAAATACCACCCTTTTTCAGTACTCGGAAAAATTCAGATGCATTAAGGTCGCCATGGCGGTTCAGAACAATGTCGAAGCTTTCATCTTCAAATGGAAGTGAATGTACGGATGCATTTTTAACGGTAATTCCTAAAGGGGAAAGCCTTTCTTTGCAGAATTCAAAATTTGGTGCATAGTTTTCCGTTACGAATATATTTTCGTAAGGGTGATTCAACGAACAAACGAATTCTCCACCACCTGTATCTATATCGAGAAGCTTCATTTCGGGATTTATAAAGTTTAAAACAGTCTTTTTATAATCCCAAGGGAGAACTTCTTCATCTTCCCAGCGTCCGTCAAGATGGGAAAAGTCCCAGCCTTTTATTTTTGCAATTTTTTCTTCCTCGAATAAGGAATTTAAAAAATCCTTTTCTGACTCTCTAATCATTTTTCATCCTTTTTTGCAAATTATACATCCATTTTCTACAGAAACAGGAGTAACCGTAACTATATCCCCTTCGGCGTATTCAAAGCCTTTTTTACATCCTTCGGATATTATGAGTGCTTCCGCAAAATCTTTTGTATGTCCTTTGAAATATTCTCCGTCAAAGCTTTCAACAAGGATTTCCGTAGGTATACCCAGCCTTTTAGAAAGAATATTCTCTTTTATTTCTTTTGAAACCTCTATAAGACGGAGGTTTCTTTCTTTTGCTTCGTCCTTTGGAATTTTACCATCCATACCGTATGCTTCTGTTCCCGGTCTTGGAGAGAATGAAAAAGCATGAACGTGTAAAAGATTGTATTTTTTTACAAATTCCAAGGTTTCCTCAAATTCTTCCTTTGTTTCCGTCGGAAAAGACGTTATTATATCCGCAGAAAGCATTATTTCGGGAATAGCTTCCCTTAACGCTTCTATTCTCTGTCTTAATTTTTCCCCGTTGTAAGGCCGTTTCATAAGACGTAATATTCTGCTGTTTGGAGATTGAACGGAAAGGTGAAGATGAGGCATAAAGCTTTCTGTCTCTTTTATGCAGGAAATAAATTCGTCTGTCAGCACGTTAGGGTCGAGAGAGCCTAAACGAATGCGCTTTATTTGTGGAATATCCCCGATTTTTCTGATAAGCTCCGTTAAAGCCTTCGTGCCGAAGGCGGAGCTTTCGATTCCCGTTAAAATGATTTCCTTGTAGCCTGCGCTTGCAAGTCTTTCCGCTTCTGATAAAACGTCAACAATATCTCTTTTTGTTGACTTTCCACGGAGCTTGTGGATGAGGCAATAAGTACAATTTCCGTTGCATCCGTCTTGAATTTTAACATACGCTCTGCAAGCGGAAATAAATGGGAAAGCCTTTGGGGGTGCGTTACAGATTGAAAGAGGAACGAATTCATTTCCCATACCTGCCAAAGCTTTTATTGCACCGACACAACGTTCTTTTTCCTTGCATCCGACCACGAAAGAAACACCCTTCATGCTTTTTACCTTTTCAGGCTTATGCTCTGAATAGCATCCCGCAACTATGGCGTGTTTTGATGCGTTTGCACCTTTTTTTATGGCAACAAGGCTTTTTCTTTCGCTTTCAGCTGTAACCGCGCAAGTGTTTATAAATGCAAAATCAGATTGCTCTCCAAAGGGAACGATTTTGAATCCGTTTTTGAAAAGCTGTTCTGCAATTCCTCTTGTTTCGTATTGATTAACTCTGCATCCAAGCGTGTAGAAAGAAACGGTTTTTTCTGTTTTCATATCTGATTTTTCCTTTTTACCCCAAAGCTTTTCTATGGTCTGAAGGAAACGTTCAAGCCCGCCTGATGAATTTATTGCATCCAATAAAGCCTTTGCAGTTAAATCTTCGGGTAAGTCGTAAGCCTTTGATAATTCTTTTCGTTTTTCTGCGGAATCGCTTTTTCCCGAAAGTCCTGCATCCCAGAAATGAGAAGAAGTTACTTTTTCTACAGAATTTTCTTCTTCATATGGGGCAAGAAGCTTTCGAAGAACTTCCCCTTCCATTCCTTCAACTCCTAAAAGATTTTCTACGGATGGGGCGTTTTTCCTCTTTTCTTTTCCGCTGATTTTGGGAATATATAAATTTATAAGTCTGTCCCTTGAAACAATGCCCTTAAGGCGTGAACGAATAAAACCTCCTGCTTTGTCGCTGTCTGTGAGAATTATAAGCTTTGAGGCTTTGGCAAGAGTCTGTATATGTTTTTTCTTGTTTGGATTGTTCAGAATAGAAAACCCGCCTATTTCTATGATAGGGGAAGAAATAATATTTGAAAGCTTTATTTTATCATATTTCCCTTCAACTATTACCGTGTATTTAAGATTCAGCTTTTCCAAATCTGTTTTTC
Organism: Oscillospiraceae bacterium; assembly: GCA_015064625.1. Classification (GTDB taxonomy): domain Bacteria; phylum Bacillota; class Clostridia; order Oscillospirales; family CAG-382; genus SIG653. The sequence continues at coordinate 54,167 of SVRW01000006.1, forward strand.
CTTTCGGATTTGTTATTTCAAAAGGAGCTTTTCGAGTAAAAGCTCTATGTGAGCGTATTGGTCTGCGGAAAAGCTTTTCAGCTTTTTGTCGCATTCAGAGCATTCGTGAATTGCTTTTTCCAGATATTGAATTGTTACGCTCGTGGCACTCCTCATGCGTTTTTCTGCTACCCATGAATTCATGGAAAAGTCCTTTGAAAGCATCGCGGAAGAAACACCCGATTTTTTTGCCTCTTTTGCAAGAAGTGTATCGTAAAAGTTTTTGGTGAGCGTTCCCATTATAACAAGAGGGTCTGCCTTTTTCAATTTGAGATTGAGGAAAATCTCCTTAACCTTTTTTGCGTTTCCTTGAGATAATGCTTCGGATAGATCGAAGGTCTGATATTCTATGTTGGAACAGCAGTACTTTTCTATTTCCACAGGTGAAACACTCTCGCATACGGCACAAAGCTTGTCTATTTCCCCTTTGAGAATATACATATCGTTTCCGCAGAAATCTATAAGATGATGGGCAGCATCGTCGGAAATTGGTATATTTTCCTTTTCAAAATGGCGTTTTATCCAATTTGTTAGCTTTGCTGTGTCAGAGGCAGGAAAATCTACGAAAAAGCAATTTTTTGACATTGAAACGGCAAGCTCATACGATATTGTCGGTTTCGCGGGAGCTTTGGAGGGAGGGATAAGCTTGGATTCAAATTCATCCTTTCTGTAAACGAACAGAACCGTAACGTCGTCGAAGCTGTCAGAAATGAGATTTTTAAAAGCTTCTTGTTCTTTTTCGCTCCATTTAAGAATCTTCGGGTCGGAAACATCAAGCATTTTTCTTTCGTTCATAAAGGAATAAGTTCCAAGGAAGCCTTCTATATCGTAAAAAGAAAAGCTATCACCTTCAAAGCGGGAATAGTTGAAATCATCTCCTGCTACACCCTTTCTTAAAATGGAAGCATAGTAATCCTTCAAGTATTCATTGTCTCCGTAAAAAACAAAAAAACCGCATTTATTCTCTTTGATTCTTACTTTAAGATCTGCTTCGGTCATCTGCATTATACCACCCTTAAAATGTTATATATAGAATATCATTTTCCATTTTGGTTGTCAAGAGAAACCGCAAAATAAAACCTGTTAATATATTGACTTTTTGGCGTGTATGAAGTATAATGAAAATGTAAATATAAATTTTCACCGTTCGGAGAATTACTATGAAAATTACAGACGTTAAAATTTATCCCGAGGATATGCCCTTGAAAGTGCCTTTTGTAACGGCAAAAAGAAGACTTGACGTAATTCGTGATTACGTTCTTGAAATTCATACGGACGAAGGTCTTGTTGGGTATGGTGCTTGTGCGCCGACTCCTGTTATTACTGGGGATACTGTGGGTTCGATAATTTACGCTGTGGAGGAATATATAAAGCCTCGTCTTGTGGGTCTTGAGCTTGATTTGTCCCTTTTGCCTTTTGTAAGGGATTGTATGGAGCATAACAGCTCTCCCAAAGCGGCAGTTGATATAGCTCTTTACGATTTGCTTTCTAAAAAAGAGGGCAAAACTATATATGAATATATGGGCGGTAAGGGTGATTTTTGTCTGAAAACCGATATTACCGTAAGCCTTGGCGCTCCCGACGTTATGATAAGAGATACAAAGGCTGCTCTTGAAGACGGATTCGACGTTTTGAAGGTTAAGCTCGGAACGAAACCCGAAGAAGATATTGAAAGAATTAAAGCAATCGCAACTGTAATTCCTAAAAACGTTCCCGTCAGACTTGATGCAAATCAGGCTTGGGAAGCAAAGGATGCTGTAAAGATTTGCGAAGCCGCTCTTGAAACGGGAATGAATATAGAGCTTGTTGAACAGCCTGTTCATTACCGTGATATTGACGGGCTTGAATACGTAACGAAAAATACAGCCGTTCCAGTTCTTGCGGATGAAAGTGCATTTTCTTATTATGACGTTAAGGAAATCCTTAAACGCGGAGCGGCGAATATGATAAATATAAAGCTTATGAAATGCGGAGGACTCTTTGAGGCAGAACGTATTCACGCTCTTTCTTCAGAATATGGCGCAGAATGTATGCTGGGCTGTATGATGGAAGGACCTTGGAGCGTTGCCGCGGCGGCTCAGTTTGCCGCCGCCAAGGGTATAACAAAGGTTGACCTTGATGCCCCTATTCTTGTTAAAGACCTTATAAACAACACGCCCGTTGATTTTATAAACAACGAAATAAAACTTAAAAAATAGTTATCGGCTTTCTTTATATTTTGAAAGTTGGTGGAGGCTTCCGAAGGTGTAACCCTTGCTTTTCAACTCTTTTATAACGTCTTTCAAAATATCAGCGTTTGTCTTTGAATTGGGATGGAGGAGCAAAACTTCCCCGTTGTGAATATTGGAAAGTATCTTTTCTTTAGCCCATGAGGGATTTTTTTGAGCGTTGTTGTCCCAATCCGCATAGGCAAATGACCAGAAAACGCATTTATATCCCAGCTTTTCACAGAATTCAAGGGTGTTTTCCGAAAACGAGCCTTCGGGCGGTCTGAAAAATTTTTCCATCTTATGACCCGTGTATTTTTCAAACTCTGATTCTACAAAACTAACTTCCTTTTCGAATTCGGAAAAAGAGAGCTTTGAAACGTTTTTATGAGTTGTTGTATGATTGCAGATAAGATGTCCGTCATCAATCATTTGCTTTGCTACGTTCGGGGTGTATTTATAAATTGCGGGCAGAATAAAAAAAGCCGCTTTTACGTCCTCTTCCTTTAAAATTGAAAGTATCTTTTCAACGTTTTCCGTTGAATATCCTGCGTCAAAAGTGAGGTATATAACTTTTTCGTCAGGGCTTCCTATAGATAATAATGCAGGATGATTTGTTATTGGATTTCCACTGAAAAGGATGGGTTGTTCTCCTTCTTTTCCTGATTTGAAATGCCAGTTATAAGAACCTTCTGCTTTTGCGTTTATGCAAGAAACAATGCAGAGAAAAAATGCCAAAGCAGATATATAGAATTTTTTAATCATTGTTTTTTCCTTTCTTGCAGTTTTTTATAGTTTTATCAGTTTATGCAAATAATATAGAATGAAAAAAGAGGTATTTATGGTATTTATAAAAGGACAAGTTTCCCTTTTCGACAAGCCAGAGCTTTCTTCGCAGCATATCGACGAAGCTTTATACGGCATGAAATGCGAGCTTCTTGAAAGGGCAAACGGTTTTTTAAAAATAAAAACAGAATACGGCTATGAGGGATACGTTTTGGAAGATTCCGTTATAGATGCGGATTATGAGCCTGACGGAATAGTTATTGCTCCTGCGGCTGATATCTACGTTGCACCTAAGCTTTACCATGGACCTACGGCTTCTCTTCCAAGAGGAGCAAGGGTTAAACTTGGAGAGACGGCGGAGGATAACCGTTTCAGAGAGATAATTACTCCAAATGGGGAAAAAATGTACGTTTTCCATCGTCTCGTTGCTCCCTTTAAGCTGAAAACCGACGAGGACAGAAAAAACGAAAACGAAGAAATGCTTCGTGATCTTATCGTTAAAACTGCGAAAAAATACGAGGGAACTTGTTACCGTTGGGGCGGAAAGACCGTTTCGGGAATTGATTGCTCTGGACTGGCTTTTATGTCCTATTATCTTAACGGATACTATATTTTCAGAGATGCAAAGCCCGATTTCCAGACCAGATTCCGCAAAATTGGATGGAACGAGGTTAAAAAGGGAGATTTGCTTTATTATCCAGGACACGTTGCTATATATATGGGTAACGGAGAAATAATTCATTCTTCAAGCTCATACGGTTGCGTAACAATAAACGATCTTGACCCGCTTTCTTTAAAATGCAGAGAAAGTCTTAAAGATATTATTTGTGCTTGTACATTTTTTTAATAAATAATTTTCGAGAGAAACCAGAATGAACAATATTTTTGTTGAAGCAGAGCAGATAAAAGCTCAGCTTGAAATTGCAGATAAACTTAATAATAAAACCGATAAAAAGGTATGTATTCTCACCTTTGGCTGTCAGCAGAACGAGGCAGACAGTGAAATACTTTCAGGAATTTGCGAAAAAGCCGGATACGGTGAGACAGACGACCCGAAGGAAGCGGACCTTATTCTCATAAACACTTGCGCCATAAGGGAGCATGCGGAGTTGAAGGCTCTTTCAAGAACGGGTCAATTCAAAAAGCTGAAGGAGCAGAACAAAGAGCTTCTTATTGGCGTTTGCGGTTGTATGGCGGAACAGAAGGAGCGTAGAGAGGCTCTTATGAAAAGCTATCCGTACGTAGATTTCGTTTTCGGGACGGACAAGCTTTATATGCTTCCTCAGATTATAAGAAATGCAAAAACCGCAAAAAAACGCTCGGTTTATATAAGCGATTTGCCACATAACGAATTTGGTGTTATAGCAGAGGGCTTACCCTTGCGTAGAAACAGTAGCCACAAGGCGAAGGTTTCCATTATGTATGGATGTGATAATTTCTGTACTTACTGTGTTGTTCCATACGTCAGAGGCAGAGAACGAAGCAGAGAAAGCGGAAAAATTCTTGCTGAAGTTGAAAATCTCGTAATGCGAGGCTATGGAGATATAATGCTTCTCGGTCAAAACGTAAACTCATATAAAGGCGATATCTCGTTCCCAAAGCTTCTTGAACGTGCGGGGAGCTTTAACGGAGAATATTTCCTTAGATTTATGACTTCGCATCCAAAGGATGCATCCCGTGAGCTTTTCGAAGTGATAAGGGACGTTCCCAACGTGGCAAAGCAGTTTCATCTTCCCGTTCAATCGGGAAATAACAGAGTCCTTTCCGCAATGAACCGTCGATATTCAAGGGAAAAATATCTGGAAAAAGCACTTGAAATAAAATCCCTTGTTCCTGGAATAACTATGACAACGGACATTATTTGCGGATTCCCTACAGAGACGGAAAAGGAATTTCTTGAAACAGTTGATATCATAAAGCAGGTTGAATTCGATATGATATTCACATTTTTGTATTCTCCCCGCCCTGGAACGCCTGCGGCAAAAATGGAGGATCAGATTCCTCACGAAGAAAAGGTCAGACGCTTTGAGCTTCTTTCCTCTGTTCAAAACGATATTGCAGACAAATTGAACGATAAATACGTTGGAAAAACAGTCAGAGTTCTTTGCGATTCCAACGAAAACGGAATGTGTTCGGGAAGAACATCGGGAAACAAAATAGTGAACTTTGAAGGAAACGCTATGGTTGGAACGTTTGCAGACGTTGAAATAACCTCTGCGGCGGCATATATTCTGAAAGGCAGGGAGAGGGGCTAATAATGGAAAAGAAGAAAAATACGTCTAAAACTCCCAAAACGTATAAATATTATTATTCAAAAGCATCCATAATACGCTCTGCTTTGCTAGCCATTCTGTGCTTTACTTTGTTTGTGGGCTTTTTTGCTTGTTTTATGATTTATGGCGGGAAGGACAGAAACCCTTCCGCATCATATAAAATTATTCAGAAAACAGAAAAAAACGTTCTTTCGCAAATAGACGGAGTTGCCGCTGACGGAAAGGGCAGAGTATACGTGTTTTACAGCCGTACCTTTGATATAAACGTTTATGATGAAAAAGGCAATTTTAAAGAAAGATATCAGATTCCCTCGGGGGAAACTGAAACGCTTGCGCCATCGTATGACGGTGGTATTGCCTGTATGGACGGAAAGCTTTATGCTTTCAATGACGTAGGCGAGGTTTTCGTTTTTGAAGACGGTAAAGGCGTAAAAAGGTTTACCCGAGCAACGGATAAGGAAACTGCCGAAAAGGTTTATAAAGAATACGATTCTAAAAAAGATAAAGTAATGACCGCAGACGGTAAAATCTTCAAAAATAACTTTGTTGCCATATCCGACGGTGAGGGAAACGTTATTGTTGACAAATTTTGGATAGGCTTACTTTTCAGTCCTTTTTCAATGATAATGGCAATAATAATGACAGTTTTAACTTATCTTTGTATCAGAAGATATAACAAAAAAGTAAGAAACCAAAAAATAAAAACTCTTTTTCAAAAAAATATTATTATAAAATAGGAGATACAGAAATGACAGATAAGCTTTTGACCCTTTTGGGTGATTTCGCAAACGAATTGAGAGAAGACCCCGCAGTAAAAAGATACAACGAAGCAAAAGAAAAATATATAAGCGACGAAGAAGCTCACGCTCTTATCAGAGAATATAACGTTCAGCATATTCTTAAGCAGGAAGAAGAAAAGAAGGAAGATCCTGACAAAAAAGTTCTTGAAGATCTTGAAAAAAGACTTGACGAGCTTATGGTTCAGATTCAGAACGTTGCTTCTATGAAGGAAATGAAGGAAGCGGAGGTTGAGCTTGATTCAATGCTTTCCACAATAAATGAGGTTATAACAGCAGCTATTTCTCCTGCAAACGGTTGTTCAGGAAGCTGTTCTACTTGTGGAGGTTGTTCATAAGATAAAAGCATACAGTTGCTTTTTACGATGACAATGATCGAATCCTTCAGAGACAGTTTCAGAGGCTTGTATAGCTATGACTTTTGAATTTCTAAAAGCGAGGGTTACAAATTTATGAGTATCCGAATAGGAATAGACGTTGGCGGAAGTACAACGAAAATTGTCGGCTTCAATAAAGGGGAGCTTTTATCTCCCCTTATAGTAAAATCAAGTGATCCCGTTGCATCCGTATACGGTGCTTTCGGAAAGTTTATCGCAGATAACGGAATAAAGCTTTCCGACGTTGAGCGAATAATGGTAACAGGCGTTGGCGCGGCATATATAACGTCGGACATATACGGAATTGAAACAATAAGCGTTTCCGAATTTCAATCGGGAGCAGAGGGGGGCTTGTACCTTACGGAATGTGATAAGGCTATTATAGTAAGTCTTGGTACGGGAACTTCTCTTGTTTACGCTGAAAGAAACGGTGTTTCCGAATATTTGGGCGGAACGGGCGTTGGTGGCGGAACTCTTATGGGACTTTCCAAAAAAATGCTCGGTCTTAACGATATTTCTCACATTGTGGAAGTAGCAAAATCGGGAAATCTGGAAAATATCGATTTGCGTATAAAGGATATTTCAAAAAAAGAAATAGGACCGACCTTGTCTGCTGACATAACCGCATCAAACTTCGGGAAAATGAGCGATACCGCTACAACAGAAGATATAGCTTTGGGTATTATAAATATGATCTTTGAAACGGCGGCAATGCTTGCTATGTTTGCCGCAAGGGAAAAGGGCTGCAGTGATATTATTCTCATAGGTCAGCTTTCAGATTTCCCGCAGGCAAAGGTTCTTTTCGAGAATTTTGAAAAAACCTTCCCTGTTAAATTTATCATCCCCGAAAATGCATCCCATGCCACAGCCATTGGCGCTGCACTTATTAAAACCGAGGAGTGACATATTTTGGAAACTTCAAGATTCAGAAAAAACATATTATCAATGCTTCTTGAAAAAGCGAGAGGCGAGCGTAGCTTGAGGCAGTTTGCTATAGAATGTGATATTAGCTACGTACAGATGAGAAAACTTGTTTTATGTGCGCAGGAGAATCCTCCAAGACCGAAGCTTATCAAAAAAATAGCAGAGCATTGCGCCGAAGGCGTTACCTTTGACGATCTTATGTTTGCTTCGGGACATATTGTTCCCGAAAGGGTTGTAAGACCTCATTCCGAAGGTGACGTTGTGAGAAAAATAAAAAGCCTTCCTCCAAAATCAAGGAAGCTGGCTGAAAGCTACATTGATTTTCTCGTTTATGAGGAAGAAAGAAAAAAAGAAAAAGCATAATTTTTTGGGCTTTGAAGACGTCTTCAAAGCCCAAAGAAAAACATTTATGACAAAAGCACCAATGCGGCAATAATAAAAACAAAAATATCGTTGTCCCCGTCTCCGTCGAGAAGGAGAAGAAGGGCAATCCCTATAAGAATAAGGTCGTCGGTTTCAATATTTTTGAGGAAAGATGATCCGAATAATCCTTTTTTGCCGCTTTTTTCGTATCCGTTTTGCTTGAATACCGAGGCTTCAGCAGCTTCGTTGTTTTGTGTAGCGATTGGTTCTTGTCTAAAACTGTTCATCATACCGTCGGATTCTATTCCGCCGTAGGAGCTGTTAAACATTAACTGAACCTCCTCCCTTTATTTTTGAAACCGCTGCAGTCACTGTGAGTGCTTTTATAACCGCATCAACCTTTCCCCGTTTGCTTTCCTTCAAAAGAGGTTTTAACGCTAAAAGAAGGTCAGCTTTTGAATCCGAATGGGAAGGCTGATAGATGTTTTGCAGATTTTGGGTTAATGACGCGGGAACGGCTTCAGGCTTTGGTGACTGTGCGGGCGTTGATATTCCCGATGCCAATGCTGAAATTTTACTTAGCATTTCGGGATTGGATAGTATATCCATAACTTTTTTTGCGGTTTCACTATCTATTTCAAACACCTCCTGTGATTAAATGTTTCCAAGTCTTTTCAAAATTTCCTCTGCCTTTTGGTTTCCAATTTTACTTATGAGCCTTTCAGCATCCTTTTCGCTCATTCTCGATATCTGATTTTTCAAAGACGGAATATCTTCTGATAATTTTTTTGCGCTTTGTGGATTTCCGCCTGCCTTTTCGTTTATCTCCATAATGAGAGATTTGAGCGCTTCGTCATCCATGGAGAGAATTTTTTCTTTGGGAAAATTGTTCATTTGAAAACCTGCCTTTCTATAATGACTATAGCAAAAGTGATTCAGAACAAAAATGGATTTTCTCAGTATTGTGTATTGATTCTTTTTTGCTATAAGCCTTGTTTAATTATATGCGCACCCAAGGAGTGTATGAAAAAATGATTAAATGTAAACCTGAACGTGACCCTAAAAAAGCAGTTTTGCTTATAGGATTTTTCGCAGTTCTTGCTCTTGTGACTGCGGCTTGTTCTACAACGTCTGCGTCTTATCATGGGATATACCAGATTTCCTTCGTAGCTGTTCTCGCCGTGGGGATAAATATGGTTGTCAGATATACCATGACCGAGATGGAATACACCCTTACGGAAGATAGCTTCGAGGTGAGAAAAAAGGTTGGAAATAAAGTGACGTTGGTATGCTCCCTCGCTTTGTCCGAAACCGTTGTTCTTACGGATAAGAAGTCATATCAGAAAAACGCTTCGGAATACGGATATATTACGAGAAAATATAATTTTAATCAGAATATCTGTGCTGCTTCCGCAATTTATGTTTGCGAATTCAACGGCAAACGGATGTTAGTTGAATTCGAACCCAACAGAGCCTTTTACGATTGCTTTCAACAAAAAATAAGCGAAAATAAGAAGTAATTCGGAATAGTTCATTTAATTCGGAATAAATGAAAATATAAATTTTAAGCTCAATATTCTGATTATAGATTTATACGAATACGATTTGAAATAATTATTTAATGAAATTAAATGCTTTTCACGATTTTTAGGGAAAAGCATTTTTTATTATTCCGCATCTTTTTACGTTCCCGCGTTTAGTGTAGCGTAATAAACCTCCACTATCCTTTCCCACGTTAAAGGTCCTACAATTCCATCAGGGGTAAGAGAGAAAAACTCTTGAAACTGTCTTACTGCTGTAGCTGTGGCAGGACCGAAACGGCTGTCTTCCGAAACGTAGTTTATACCTGAAATTGTATTTCTTATGGAGTTTAAGGCACGTTGAATAAATAAAACGTTTTCCCCCTCCGCGCCTTGTCGTATTGGCTCGCCGGGATATCTTTCCAAAGCTATTTCTTCTTCGGGAAGATTTTCAAGAACGGAATAATAAACGCTTACTATTCTGTTCCAGGTTTCTTCGTTTATAATTCCCGTTTGCGGTAAGTCGAAAAAACGTTGAAATTGCCTTACAGTTTCCCTTGTGCTATTTGAAAAAACTCCCGTAGGCGGGGAGGCTGAATACCCACCGTTTAAGAAATCCGAAATTCTGTATAAATATCGCTGAATTCTTAAAACATCCGTTCCTCTGTCCCCTTGGGAAAGGTCTCTCCCACCAAATTCGTCCGATTCCTCCCGCTCTCCTTCGGATTGTAACGTGGCAAGCTGTTTGACAGCGGTGTAGATATATTGTATTTCGTACCATGTTTGCATGTCAACGACACCCGTAATTGGAAGTCCGAAAATACGTTGAAACGCTCGGACGGCGATTTCCGTATTTACGTCAAAAATGGAATCGTCGGGAAAAGCAAAGGGAATTTGGGGATAGTTTATTCCGATTCTGTTCAAACGGTTCTGAACGTTAAGAACTGCTTCTCCAGACGAGCCGACAGATAAATTTCCAGGGAATGAATCTGAAAGATTTGCTTGAAGCTGTGCAGTTCTTATCTCTATATTGTTTCCATAATAATTTGTCAGAATTTCAAAATAAGTTTTCCCTTGCTGTGCCAGCGAAACGCTTCCCCATTGGGAAAGTCCTTGGCACATAGTCTGCCTTCCGTCGCAATATGATGTAAAAAGTGGCTCTTGGGAATTTCTCCTTGAAACGTAATTTCTGAAAAGACGGTCAACGATGGCGTTCGTCTCTTCGAAAGTGCTTCGGTCATAGAAAAACGCTTGATCGAAAGCAGTTGTGTTTGTAATATCAAAGTCATATCCTTGGGATTTATACCATTCCGTATATACTCTGTTGAGTGTTATTGAATTTTGAGCATAAAAATTCGCGATAATTGCTTCTTCGGGCCATGTGGGGTATATCTCGCTTGCGATAACGTTTTTCAAATATTCGGTATAAGGAATTGTAACGTTTTGTGCAGGCTCGTAGGGCGAGCCTAAATGAACGGTTATATCCTCTGGGATAACGACCTCACCAAACGTAACAGCAGCTGTGGTTGCAACGTCTGGTGTGGATGCAGGAGAAATTCTTCTTGTTTTCGGAGTTTTTACGATATGTTCTTCTGGAGAATCCTCTGTTCTTCTTGAAAGGTCAACCTTTCTTAAAGTTGTTATATCCTCGAATATTTGTTCGTCAACGTATCGCCTTGTGACGTATCCTTCTTTTGATGCAACGACTTGGTAAACTCCGAAAGGGGCAACTGATTCGGGAATATAGGAAAATTCAGAGGGGACTGATGGCAGAGTGAAAAGTAGAAATCCTTCGGAATCGGTATATCCGCTAAGATTTTCCGATTCTATTTCAACAAAAACGCCTTCCATCGGCGAGTTTTCGTTGCCTTCAAAGGCGAAAATTTTGAGAGTTCCGTATGCAGCTCTTCGGTCCGTATAAATACCTCCTTGCGTATAGCAAAAGAGAGTCGAACCCATAATGCCGAGAAAATCCCTTTTTGGTCTGAATCACTTTTTTGTCGCTCGAAATACGTAAAGTATTCCATCGCTCCTAAAAATTGATTCATCCTCAACAATCATCTTTTCTCGGTTTAGGAATGATTTCCGAGGAAATTTTTTGATAGGAATTTTTTTTGGATTTTAGAGGTATCTTTTCCGCGGGAATACGCGCGTTTTTCATGGAAAACCAATAAAGAGACAGACAAAATTCCATCAAAAAACATTATTGGCTCGACTCTCTTTTGCTATGTCTTTTGATATATTTTATTCGAAAACGTGCATATACGTTCCTTTTTTTGAAAAAAATTTTCCTATTAAGGTTTTTTTAATTTTCAACCGATAAAATGATACGTAGCATATTCAAAAAATATTTTCAGGAGAAAAGCTATGAAAAGAACCAGACTTATGGCGTTTTCGTTGGTTGTGCTTTTGTGTCTGACAACGTTATCTCCCATTTATGCATGGGCGGCAAGTGTTTCCACAAAGTATAATCTCACTATTTCGGGAGAATATCTGAAGGGGATTCCCGAAAAAATTACTCCAACCGATTTAATTACTTCCATAGAGGAAGAAACAACTGTAACCTTTGCTAATGGAACAAAGGCTTATGTCTGCACAGGATGTACTGTAAATATTGAGCAGAAATCTTACCTTGCAGTTGTAATGGGGGACGTTGACGGAAGCGGGATTGTTGATACAACAGATTATCTTCGTATAAAATATTATTGTCTTAATACAATAACTCTTGATAGTGCATATTTTGTAGCCGCGGACGTTGACGGAAGTGCTTCAATTGATTCTACAGACTATCTCAGAATCAAAGCGCATTTTTTAGGAAATTTTGATTTGTATGAAGATTCTTACGTTACAGAGGATACTTCCGATGACGTTCTTTCTGAAGAATCTTCTGCGGAAAGCACTGAAGAAAGCTCCGAAGAAGTTTCGGAGGAAAATTCTGAATATACGGGAACTATACATTTCACAGAATCTGCCGTCAATGTATCGGGTGTTGGTGCTTCCGCTTCGGGAACAACAGCAACAGTAACTGTAGCAGGGGATTATAAGGTTACAGGGACTTGCGGCGACGGACATATTATTGTTAAGGCAGGCACAGAGGATAACGTCAAGCTCCATTTCAGCGGAGTTAATCTTTCAAGTAAGGAAAACGGACCCGTATTTTTTGAAAGTGCAAAGAACGGTCATATTATTTTAGCTGATGGAACAACAAATACTCTGACAGATGCATCGACCTATACAAATGCATCTAAAGCCGCAATTTTTGCGGAATGTGACCTTAAAATAAAGGGTGAAGGAACTCTCAATGTTACGGGCAATTTCAAGCATGCAGTTGCGAGTGACGACGAAATTTTCTTTGAAGGCGGAAACGTTAACGTGCTTAACGCTGTGAACGACGGCTTCCATTCAAACGATGGAATCTATATTTCCGCAGGCACAGCAACAGTTAAAGCGGCAGGAAGCGACGCTTTCGAAAGCGAATTGGTTTTTGATATAACTGGTGGAACTCTCAACGCTTCTGTAACGGGTGAAGGCGTTAAAGCGGCAACAGCTTTCACAATGAGTGGTGGAACGGTTAACGTAACTGCGGCTGATAATGGCATAAAATCTTCAGATTCTGCTGAAATTTCCGGCGGTAACGTTAATATAACGTGTACGGGAAACGGAATAAAAGCAACTAATACCTTGAACGTAAACGGTGGCACAATAACCGTAAACGCGGGACTTGACTGTTTCGATGCCTCAGGTGATTCTTTATTGGGAACAGCAGGCACTCTTACCGTAAATAACGGAACTATAACTGTGACTTCTCCTACAGGTGAAGGCTTCCAGGGAACTTATCTCTACGTTAAAGGCGGAACTATTAAAGTAACCAATGCAGATAATGCATTCAAAGGTGATTCTGCCGTGTACGTGTCTGGAGGCGTTTCTATTCTTAACTGTACGGGAAACGGAATAAAGAGTAATCTTTACGTTGGTATAAGCGGTGGTGAAATAACCATCACGTCTTCCTTGGGAGATGGAGTAAAAGCATCTGACGGTGTAACCGTTGGTCAGGGAGATGTAGACGTTACGGGCGGAAAATTGACTATTACTGCAAAATACGATGGTATACAGGCAGACGGAAACCTCGTTATAAACAACGGATATGACGGTTCTTCTTCTGGGAATGAAGCATCGGGAGCTGAAGTATCTTCAAACGTTGCTTCAAAATCGAACGGCGGAAGCTACGTTATTTCAACAGGAGGTGTTTCTGCGGATGCTCTTTATTGTGATCCCACGTGGAGTGCTGATTCATCGGGTTATGGAAGCGGAGCTATCAATGACGGAAGCTGGGTAGGTTATACATCGGGAGATTGGGTAGAGGTAACTCGTTCAAACGGTGGTGTAACGGTAGACTTTAAATTGGCTTCTGTAAGCAACGTTCAAAATATTGTTATTAACATGGGACTCAGACAAGGAAGCTCAAACAGAGGATTGCCTGATTCCGTGACAGTTTACACTTCATCAAACGGAACAGATTTCAGTTCTGTGTTCGGAAGCGTTAGCGGTTCTGCTTTCGGTTTGTATCAGGATTACGGTTACAGTGCGGTTATAAGCGGAAACGCCACAAATGTTAAATACGTAAGAATTCATATGTCAGCTTCTGCCACGTCAAACTATATTTTGCGTATAGGTGAAATTGAAATATATAACGGTGCAATTCCATCAGGAACAAACGTTGTTGTTCCTTCGGGATATAATATTACTATTTCCACAAACGGTGGTTCTTCCAATAAAGTAAGCTCTACAGACACGGAGAGTTACAAGGGTATTAAAGGAAACTCCATCACCGTCAAAAATTGCAATATGTATATAAACGCATCTGACGATGCCATACATTCCAACGGCAGTTTCACAATGACGGGCGGTAAGGTAGTTGCAGGTTCGGGAGACGACGGTGTACACGCGGAAGAAACTCTTACAATAAGTGGTGGCGAACTGGAAATAACCAAATCCAACGAAGGTATTGAAGGACTTAATATATATGTAAACGGTACGGCTTTCGTTAAAGTGACCGCCTCAGATGATGGATTCAATGCCGCAGGCGGTGCGGATTCAAGCGGTGGATGGTTCCCTGGAGCAAGTTCTTCGGGAAGCTATAGTCTTAATTTCAGCGGTGAGTGCTTCGTATACGTGAACGCATCGGGCGACGGACTTGATTCCAATGGAAATCTTAATATTTCAGGCGGTAAAATATTCTGTGAAGGCCCTACAAACGGTGGAAACAGCTCAATGGATCATAACGGTGCTCTTTCTATAACAGGTGGATTGTTGCTTTCCTTGGGAAGCTCAGGAATGGCAAACGAATGTCTTTCAAATTCGGCCTCATCAACCCAATGTGCCTTTGCGGTAACTGCAACGGGAAACGCAGGAACAACTTTAGCTATTAAAAACAGCTCTGGAACTGTTCTTTGCGTTTTCAAAACGACAAAACAGTTTGGACATATAGTGTTCTCGTCTTCAGGACTTTCAACGGGTAATAATTATCAGATCCTTACCGGTGGTACAGGCGTCGGCGAAAACACCTGCGGATATTATCCTTCAAATCAGTATACAGGCGGGTCACAGCTTGCATCTGTTACACAATCCTCCACTATCACAAATAGCGGAAGTGGCATGGGCGGAGGCCCGGGTGGAAACAGACCCACTCGCCCTTGGTAAAATGCTAATTGTATAGTGTTGTCATAATACAAAAACCGTTCCATTTGTATAAATGGGGCGGTTTTTTATAAAAAATACGCGAAAACGATTTGTTTTCGCGTATTAGACTATTTATCATTTGATGCTTCAAGGGTATTAAGTAAAAGCTGGGCTATAGTCATAGGCCCTACTCCGCCTGGAACAGGGGTGATAAATGAAGCTTTTTCTTTACAGCTTTCGAAATCAGCATCACCAGTAACCTTGCCGTCGGGCAAGCGGTTTATACCGACGTCGATAACAACCGCACCTTCTTTTATCATATCACCTGTAAGAAATTTTGGTTTCCCTATGGCGACAATAATAATATCTGCATTTTTTGTATATTCTTCAAGATTTTTTGTTCTTGAATGGCAAACTGTAACAGTTCCGTTCCTTTGCAAAAGCAAAAGTGCCATAGGCTTTCCTACGATATTGCTTCTTCCGATAACAACGCAGTTTTTTCCGTTTACGTCTATTTCGTATTTGTCAAGCAAGTGAAGAATACCGCCAGGAGTGCAAGGAAGAAATTTTGCATTTCCTAAAAAATATTTTCCTATGTTGCTTTCTGAAAAAGCATCAACGTCTTTTTCAGGGGATATGGTATCAATAACTTTTTTCTCGTCAATTCCCTTCGGGAGAGGAACTTGAACAAGAATACCGTTTATTTTTTCATCGCAATTGAGCTTTTCGATGAGAGCTAATACTTCTTCCTCCGTAGCAGTTTCGGGTAGAGTGTATTCATAGCTTGTGATTCCCGCTTCTGCACAGGCATTTTTCTTGTTTCTTACGTAAATTTTTGATGCAGGGTCATTTCCAACCAAAACCACCGCAAGGGAAGGAGCTTCTATGCCTTTTTCCTTTTGGGAATCTATTTTTGCTTTTATTTCAGCTCTGATTTCACAAGACAGAGCTTTTCCGTCCATTATTGTGCTCATTTTTTAACCTTTATTTGTATTTTTTATTCTTCGTATCCGTCTTCACAAGAATCTTCTTCATCGGGTGCGCATCTTGGAATCTCAAACCCTTCGGGGATTTTGTCTTCTATATAGGGCTTGTCCATTGTTTCCACCGTATCATTGTAGTTCTCCGCGGCTTCTACGGATTCTAAGGTTTCTTCGTCGTTTTCGTAATCATATCCAAAAGATTCTCTCAACTCATAAAGCTCCTCTTCTTCTTCAAACGCTCTTTTTCTGAGATAGAAATAAAGAGAGATACCAACAACTACAAGAAGTATGCTGAGATAAACGAAGGCTTTAAGTCCAGGTTTTGTTGCGGTGCCGAAGAAATCCAAGGGATCTCTGTAACCAAAACTGCTGAAAATCATACAGCTGTCGGTTCTGAGAAGCTCTATAAATGCTCTGCCTATGCCGTACCAAGCGAGGTAGAAGCATAAAATCTGACCGTTTACTCGTTTTTTGCGGTAAATTATGTTTGCTATAATAAATCCTAAAATATTCCAGAGAGATTCGTATAAGAAGGTAGGATGTACGTATTTCATAGCGTAGGGGGTATCGTAATTTGCTATAGACATTCTGAATATGAAGTTTTTAATACCTTCAGAGCTTCCGTAAGCTTCAGCATTAAAGAAATTACCCCATCTGCCTATTGCCTGCGCTATCATAACTGCGGGAGCAATGGCGTCAAGCATTTTTAATGCGTTTAATTCTTTGATACGGCAATAAATCAGAATTGTGATAAGTCCGAAAACAATCCCACCATAAATCGCAAGTCCACCGTCACGTATTCCGAAAACCGCTTCTTTCAACGAATCAAAATGGTCAATATTGGTCAAAACGTAAAAGGTTCTCGCTCCTACTATGCCAAGAGGCAAAGCGAAAAGAGCAATATTCATTGTATGGTCTTCTATGATGCCTTCCGACTTTTTGGCACGAATCATAGCATAAACGTATGCGACAATCATAGCACTTACTATAATAAGTCCGTACCAATAAATATACATAGGTTTGTCAGAACCGAAAAGCTTGCCAAGGTCAAAGGCAACTCTGTCGACGACGAATCTTTCTTCAAAAAGTCCAGGAAAGCCGATAATATGCTTCATATAGGTCTCCTTACTGTCTTGGAACTATCACGGAGATAGCCATTTTGTCTGTTCTGTAGTTTTCTTCGAAACAACGTTTAACGTCTTCATATGAAGCATTTGCAATATAGTCTGTAAGCTCTAACAGATCCATTCCCTCAAAAATAAGAGACAAAAATGTGGAAACTATCTGTTCTGTGCCGTCAAAGCATGAAAGCTGTGCGGCATAAAGAGCTTTCTTCGCTCTTTCAAATTCTTCTTCCGTGAAGAAATTCTTGCGACGTTTTTCAAACTCTTCCTTTATGGAGTTGAAAACTGCGTCAGGATCTTCTCCAGACCCGCCAATACAAACAAGGGCAACGTCTCTGAAGGCTTCATAATTTGCACCGAATTTTCCATTGATAAGCCCTTCGTCGTAAAGCTTGCCATAAAAATCACTGCTTTCGTCAAAAAGAAGGGTTAACAAAATATTGTTTTCAACGAAGAATTTATATTTTCCCTCGGATGTTTCGGGATGCTTCAATTTCAATCCGATGTTATAAAGTGGGATTGCAACGTCAAGAGCCTGCGTTATTTTTTCTTCCGCTATTTCATCTGGTTCAGAAGGATATTTTCTTTCAATCTTTATTTCCTCGTCGGGCGAGGTTAAAATCTTGTCAGCAACGGATAAGACCGTTTCCATATCAATATTACCACTGATACAGAGAACCATATTGGATAAATTGTAGAAGCATTTATAGGTTTTGTGAAGAATTTCAGGGGTTATTTCTGCAATGGAATCAACCGTTCCTGCAATATCTATTTTAACAGGATGGTTCTGATAAAGGGCAGAAAGCATATTGAAATATACCTTCCACGAAGGAAGATCGTCATACATTTTGATTTCTTGACCGATAATGCCCTGCTCCTTGTCAACGGTTTCCTTTGTAAAATAAGGATGTCTTACAAAGTCAAGAAGAACTTCAAGATTCTCTTTAACGTTGTCTGTTGCATAAAAAAGATATGCAGTTTTTTCAAAGGACGTATATGCGTTTGCACTTCCGCCAAATTTTGCGTATCTGGAGAAGGCGTCTGTTCCGTCTTCATTTTCGAAAAGCTTATGCTCCATAAAGTGAGCAAGACCGTCGGGAATTACTGTATCCTCGGCTTCTCCTTCAACTCTGAAAACTCTGTCGATAGAGCCGTATTTTGTAGCAAAAACCGCATAAGTTGTGGTGAAGCTCTTTGGGAAAAGATATATATCAAGACCCGATTTGTGCTTTGTATAGTAGTATTTTTCGCCTAAGCGTTTGTTTTCTCTTGTTTCCATCTTTCCTATTCGGCTTCTCCTTTCAGTAAATATACGGTGTCAAGCATTAATCTGTTCGCAACTGCTACAATGCGCTCTTTTGTTATACCGTCAACCTTTTCTGCAAATTCTTCGGGGGTAGCGATTCTTCCATCCGTATACAAACGGCGAACAGACCCCCAAGAAATAATTCCACCCAAATTGTCTGTTACCATCTTGAATGAATTGATAACGGATCTTTTTCCGTTTTCCATTTCCTCGTCGGAAATATTACCGTTTTTCATGGCGTCAAGCTCTGTTAAAATAGCGGTTTTAGCCTTTTCAAAGTTTGAAGTTTCAATTCCGCTTGATACAAGCATAACGCCTTTGAGAGCTGTGTATATAGGTCTGCAATAATAGCAGAGGCTGAGTTTTTCACGCACGTTCATAAAGAGCTTGCTTGTAGGAGAAGAACCAAAAATATCACAGAAAAGCTGTATATCAAGAAGTTCTTCGTCTGTTTTCGGAACAAAATCCGTTCTGAATCCAAGAATAAGCTTTCCTTGGCTTACGTCAAAGGATTCTTCAACCTCTTTAAGCTCTCCCGCTTCCTTTATAACTGTCTGAGAGGTAATATTTCTCTCACCTTCGGGAAAGTGAATGTTTTTGTTTATATAGCTTTTAACGTCTTCATGGGACATACTACCCGCATAAAAAATCTCAATGGGGTATTTGGAGAAAAGCTCCTTATATGAATCCATAAGGCTGTCTACGGTAGTTTTCTCAACGGCTGGAATTGTTCCGTTTGCGTCCAGAGCAAAGGGCTCGCCTTCGCACATTATTTCTCCACATCTGTCGTTAGCGAAAGAAGCTTTATTGTTTATTTTTTCCTTCATGGAATCAATAAGATTTTTCTTCTCACGGTCAACTATCTCGGTGTCGAATTTTCCGTTTTTAAGGTATGGGTGTAGCATAACTTCGGAAAGAAGCTTTGTACCTTCGTCAAATAAATCCGTTCCGTCATATGCGTATTCATTATTGATAAGTGAAAGCTCAAAAACTACAATCTGCTTTTCGCCCTTCTTCTGAACGAAGGCGTTAACGGAAGCAGAATAAAGGTCTGCCATGCGTTTTCCAAGCTCAACGAGAGAAGGATATTTTTCGCAAGCGGCTGTAAGCACGTCTGTAAGAAGCGAAAATCTTGAAGCGGTTTCTTCTTTCAGTGGTGTTATTACGTTTATAGTGAGCAGGTTCGTCTTGAAACGGTCGGTTTTCAACGAGTTTAGTCTTATACCCGCTTTTATGTTTTCTGATATATAATTGAGTTTTTCCGCCATAAGATTTTCTCCGAAATTTTTATTTATTCTTCTTTTCTTCTTTGAAAAGAAGAAAAGAAGCAAAAGAAGAAACTAATTATTTTTCTAATTCTATCAACGCAACTGCGTGAGAGGAGATTCCTTCGCCCCTGCCCGTAAAGCCCATATGTTCTTCCGTCGTTGCTTTAACGTTGACGGGAGCTGACGTTATCTTTTCGATATTATGTTTGATTTCATCAATATAAGGGGCAATTTTTGGTGCTTGGGCAACTACTGTGCAATCGATATTCACAACCTTGTAGCCCTCTGTTTTGAGTAAAGACACAGTATGTTCCAAAAGGAGCATACTTGAAATTCCTTTATATTTTGGGTCTTTATCAGGAAAATGTTTACCTATATCTCCAAGCCCTGCCGCACCAAGCAAAGCATCACAAACGGCATGAAGAAGAACGTCTGCGTCGGAATGTCCCAGAAGCCCTTTTGAATGGGGAATCTTAACACCGCCTATTATCAATTCTCTGTCTTCCACAAGTCTGTGGGCATCGTAACCGATTCCTATTCTCATATTATACCCCACTGTTCAATTCGAAATTCGGAATTCGGAATTACGAATCGAGGAAATTTTTCTTCCGATGGTCGAAAAATATTTTATTAAAATGCTTTTCGAACGTAGAGAGAAAAGCTGCATTTATTCCGCATTCCGCATTCATAATTCCGCATTGTCTTAAATTTTCCCTTGCTTTTTCAAAGATACAATAGCCTTTGCCATTGTGACGTCGTATTCTGTGGTAAGTTTCATATTTTCGCTTCCGCAGTCTACGTAACTTACTTTAAATCCTGCACGTTCAACCATTGATGATTCGTCTGTAAATTCCACCTCGTCTTTTACAGAAACACCGTATGATGCAATATAAACCTTTTTTAAAAAGACCTGCGGAGTCTGAACGGCAAGCAAATATTTTCTTTCAGGGGTGTATACCATCCCCACATCTTTGTTGTTGTATTTTATAGTATCCGTAACGGCTGTGCAAGCACAAGCAGCACCTGTAGCCAAGCATTCCTCAACTAAGGAATCAATTTGAGTAGCGGTTATAAAAGGGCGCGCACAATCGTGAACGGCAACAATGTCAGTTTTCCGTCCCGTAGCTTTGACGCCCGTAAAGGAGGAATCCGCTCTGGTTTTTCCCCCTTTTGAATATATGAAATTGATATTCGGGTATTTTTCTGCGAATGGTTGTGCTTTTTCGCGGAATTTGTCTTCAAAATTTGAAACAACAACTATTTCGTCAATATATTTTGATGAACAGAAGGCTTCAAGTACCATTTCAAACAACGTAACACCGCCAAGCTTTATAAACGGCTTTAGCACTTTTCCCATTCTCGTACCGCTTCCCGCCCCCAATATTACGGCGGAAACACGCATGTTTTTAATCATAGCCTTACCGTAGTTAATTCGGAATTATGAATGCGGAATGCGGAATAATCGGAAAGCCAAAATTTAAGGTTTTTCTTCAAAAATTGTGCGTCCCACTATTCCGAATTCCGAATTACGAATTCCGCATTGAATTAAAAGTTGTATCCCAAATTCAAAGCCTTTTTATTATTTTCAGCAAGCTTTGGTTTTTTCTTTGCGGTTTCGCCAACAACGCATTCAACGAAGAAGTCAAAATCAAAGAGCTTTGAAACCTTCATAAGCTGACCGAGCATAATAACGTTTGCGCCGCCTACAAGGTCGTTTTCGTTTGCCATAACTGTAGCAGGAATGTAAACAACGGTGATGTCAGTTCTGTCCGTTTTCTGCGAAACGAGAGAGCTATCAACGAGTACGATTCCGCCTGGAACGACCTTGTCAATAAATTTGTCAAAGGAAGGTCCGTTCATAGCGATAAGAATGTCGGGCTTTGTTACGAGAGGAGAACCGATAGGCTCGTCAGAAATGATAACGGAGCAGTTAGCCGTACCGCCACGCATTTCGGGACCGTAGGAAGGAAGCCAGCTGATGTGCTTGTCAGCCTCCATACCTGCCAAAGCCAACTGTTTGCCTGCAAAAAGAATACCTTGACCGCCGAATCCGGCAAGAAGTAAATTTTTCATCGTTTTTCTCCCTTCTTATTCTGCGGTAACGTCTTTGTAAACGCCCAAAGGATATTGCTTCATGGAGTTTTCTCTGAGCCATTCAAGAGATGCTTCAGGAGAGAGACCCCAGTTTGTAGGACATGTTGAAAGAACCTCTACTATTGTAAGTCCCTTCTTTTCACCCTGCAAAGTGAAGGCCTTTTTGATAGCTTTTTTTGCGGCACGAACGTTTTTAACGCAGTCAACTGCAACACGTTCTGCATATGCAACACCGTCAAGCGTGGAAAGCATTTCGCAAACTCTTATAGGAGAACCCTGAATTTCTTTTTTACGTCCGTAAGGAGAGGTTGTGGTAACCTGACCCAAAAGGGTTGTAGGAGCCATCTGTCCACCTGTCATACCATAAACGCAGTTGTTTATAAAGATAATAGTGATGTTTTCGCCGCGTGCGCTGGAGTGAACCGTTTCACAAGTACCGATAGCGGCAAGGTCGCCGTCGCCCTGATATGTAAAAACGTATTTATCGGGAAGCGCTCTCTTAACACCCGTTGCAAGAGCAGGAGCTCTGCCGTGGGGAGCTTCGATGCAGTCGCATCCGAAATAGTTATAAGCAAATACGGAGCATCCAACAGGTGCAATACCGATTGTATCACCTTCAATGTTGAGCTCGTCGATAACCTCAGCTACAAGACGGTGAACGATACCGTGTGTGCAACCTGGGCAATAATGAAAAGGAATATCTGTAAGAGCTTTAGGTTTATCAAATACTACCATTATTTTGCTCCTCCTTCGCTGATTTTAACGATTTGTTCGAGAACTTCATCGGGAGTGGGGATAACGCCGCCTGTACGTCCATAGTGGTATACGGGCTTCTTGCAGCTTGTTGCAACCTTAACGTCATCCGTCATTTGTCCCATGTTCATTTCAAGGGAAAGGAATGCGTTAACCTTATCTGCATATTCAGCAAGCTGCTTGGAGGGATAAGGCCAGAGAGTTATAGGTCTGAAAAGACCAACCTTGATTCCCTTTTCACGAGCCATGTTGATAGCTGTTTTTGCAATTCTTGCAGTGATACCGTAAGAAACGATAAGGATATCCGCATCATCTGCCATATAAGTATCAAAGAGAACTTCTTTTTCTTCGATCTCTTTGTATCTTTCATATCTTTCAAGAATGATTCTTTCAAGCTCATCGGGGTTGATGTAAAGAGAGTTTACGATGTTATGGGGTCTTTTTCCGCCGTGACCTGTTGTTGCCCAAGTTTTTTCGGGAAGAACGCGCTGGCGTTTTGCTTCAAAGTCAACGGGCTCCATCATCTGACCCAATGCACCGTCTGCAAGAATCATAACGGGCATTCTGTAGATATCAGCAAGGTCGAAGGCTTCGCCAACGAGAGTTGCCATTTCCTGTACGTATGCAGGGGCGAGAACGATAAAATGCATATCGCCGTGACCCAATGCTTTTGTTGCCTGATAATAGTCCTGCTGTGCAGGCTGAATACCGCCAAGACCAGGTCCTCCACGCTGTACGTTGATAATAACGCAAGGAAGGTCAGAGCCAACTATGTAAGAAATACCTTCGGATTTAAGGGAAATTCCAGGTGAAGATGAGGACGTGAAAACACGTGCGCCCGTGGAAGCTGCACCGAGAACCATATTGATTGCAGCTATTTCGCTTTCTGCCTGAAGGCAGAGACCGTCAACCTTGGGCATATTTTTTGCAAGATATTCAGAAAGTTCTGTCTGAGGTGTGATAGGGTAGCCGAAGAATAAACGGCAACCTGAACGAATGGCTGCTTCTGCCAAGGCTTCATTGCCTTTCATCAAGACTTTTTTTGCCATTTTTTAAGTCTCCTTTATTTTAAAATTAGTTTTTTTCTCTTTTGTTAGTCTTTTTCGACCTTAATTACAACGTCGGGACACATCATTGCACACATTGCACAAGCGATACATGCGCTTTGGTCTGTAATACCCGCAGGGTGATATCCTTTTGCGTTTACCACTTTTTCATCAAGAGCCAAAAGCTTCTTGGGGCAGGCAAGAACGCAAAGTCCGCAACCTTTGCAAAGGTCTGTTTTAAACGTGAGCTTTGTCATTTTATTTTTTCCTTTCGATTTGGAGTATATATAATTATTTTTTTTCAATCAATAAAGCTGTTTTGTAATATTTTCTATATAAACTATGTCGGGGACGCTGTCAAGAGCGGGAGAAAGGGAAGAAAGAGCTGTAGTGAATACGGTTTTTAAGCCCGTTATCTTCTCTAATTCTTCCATTTTGGGAATTGACGAAAGAACTATTTCGGGGGTTGTTTCATAGGATAAATTTGTGTTATTGATAAGTCCTGAAAATTTTAGTCCCGACATTCTTTCTATTGCACCCATAAGACAAGCTGTTTCTTCCGCTGTAGAAGTCTGGGGCCTGCAAAAGTTGCAGACGCAATACATTTCGTAGCCCGCTTCTTCAACACGCTTTCTCATGAATCCCAAAGGAGCGGCACCGTCATCATCCCCGCCAACGTCAACTATAGCTTTTCCTTCTGAATCAAAAATTGAAAACAGACTTTCGGGCAAAGAGGGAATGTCAACGTTTGAGTTGGCAAATTTGGGGAGAATTGTTTTTATACCCTTGCTTTCCAGATATTTGGCATTGTCTGCCGTTCTGAAATATGGGTTTACTGTGTCAAGGTCTGTTATGCTTATTTCGTTGTATTTTTCTTTAAGCTTCAGAGCTAAATTGACGGAAACGTTTGTTTTTCCCGTACCATAATGCCCTGAAATTATTATAATCTTTTTTTTGAATAAGTTTTTCAATTATTTGCACCTTATTATTATGTATTGTACTGTGTTGTACTTTTTCTTCTTTGGAAAGAAGAAAAAGATACCAAAAAGAAGAAACTGATTTTTTATCTATAAATATGGTGTCTATATACCCATACACTAAATTGAAAGTCTCGCGGTTGAATTGTTTTTTTGAAATCCGAGGGCATAGCGAATTAAAAGTTTTGGGGGCTGGGGGATTTTTCAAAATCCCCCAGTTCAAAAAGCCCTTGGCTATTCTTCAAAATAATCGCCGTTGAGAATCTTTTCGTTTATTTCATCGGCTTTAGCTTTGTTTTTTTCGTGTCCTCTTTGTGTTTCAGCGTAGTAGATGTTACCCGCAAGGTCGGAAACGAAGAAATAAGCTGTTTTGATGCCGTTTTCCTTCAGCATTTGCTGGTCGAAAGCGGGGAAAATCGTTGATTCGATGGCGTTTATTCCTGGGTTACATATTGCTCCCGGAGGGAGTCCTTCATACATATATGTGTTGTATGGGTTATCAATTCTTGTGTCCGCATCGGTTATAATATCTTTTCTTTCTTCAAGAATATATTGAACCGTGGCGCAGGACTCAAGCTTTGGAAGAGATTTGGAATTTATACGATTGTGGAAAACCTGAGAAATGTTTTCAAAGTCGGAAAGTGTTATGCCTTCCATTTGAACGATAGAAGCAAGTGTTATGACCTCGTCAAAGGTAAGCCCTATCTTCTCACAGGTCTTTTTGTAGGTGTCCTCGTATTCATCCCAAAATTTGTCGTCAAAGTTGTTGAGAAACTTATTTATAACCTGAATTGCGTCTGAATCCTCGTAAAAATAGTAGGTGTCGGGGTATAAATACCCTTCAAGACGATAAATCCTGTTCTTTGAATATCCTTTCGCTTCAAGCTCCTGCACGAATTCGTGCTTGAACGGATAATTGTTTATAACGTCCACAAGCTCTTCTCTTGTTGATACGCCCTCTTTAACAAGCATATCAATAATTTGGTCTGTCGTGAATCCTTCGGGAACTGTGATACGAATTTCCTTTTTAACGTAAGGAACGGTTGTGAGCTTTGAATAAAGCTGGGTATAGTTGAGACCGCTTTCAAGCTGATAATCCCCTTCGATGAATTTCACCTCTGAAGTGTCATCAACCTGAAAAATAATAAACATTTTGAAAAGCCAATCGTATTCTATTGCGCCTGCTTCTTTCAGCTTTTCTGAAACTGTCACGTAGTTGTCATCACTGCTTATGGAAATCTTCTCTGGGGTCTGGGATTTAACGAGAGCGAACATATCATTTCCTGCGGTAATGATGAAATATGACAAAAACAAAGAACAAATCATAACAAAAACCACGTAAATGGCGGCTTTTGCCACGCCCGAAATGAGACCACCGTTTTTTTCTTCCTCACGGTTACGCTTTTTCCCTTTGAAAATCCTTTTTTTACGTTCTTTTTGCTCTGCACTTTCCTCGGGAGAAGCAAGAGGGTCTTCGTTTACCATCTCAAAAAATTCATCTATTTGATTTTCAGTAACACTGTATTCGTCCTTTTGCTTGAAAACGGATTTGTTTTCTTCAAAAAGGTCATTTTTGTTATCTTGCGAATTGTTCAAAATGAAGCTCCTTTCCGTAAACTCAGCCCGATATAGCGGTTATTAGCAGATATGCTCCTATGGGCAAAAGCAATGTGGATGAGCGAAAGGCTCCCGATGCAGGTTTTGTAACCCCAAGAGATTCCTTCGGGGGCTTTTCGGAATACTGTATATATATATGTTGCATTCTTGAAAAAACGCGCCAGAGGGATATGAGAAAAATGAGAATTATCATGAATCTGAAAAAATACATATTTGTATCATACCAGACACTGTTTTCGAAAATATCTCCCGCATATAAATCAAGCATATTGTTTGCAAAATGAAGAATCATTGCAGGGAAAACCGAACGGCATACGGACGTTATAAACGCCAGCATAAATCCTGCGAATAAATATAAGAAAAAACCTTCAAAAGAAAAATGGGAAAATGCGAAAAACACAGAAGATATAATAATAGCTTTCAGAAGCCCATAGCTTCTGTATTCGCTTAAAATAACGCCTCTGAAGAAAATTTCTTCGCATACGGCGGGAATAACACAAAATGCCAATATAGGCTGTATCGGCGGAACGTTTTCGCTTATTGTTACCGTTGATGTGTTTGATACCGTTACGCCAAAAAATTTAAACATAAAATATCTCAGCAAAATTTGTCCTGTGAAAAACAGCAAAGCGGCAAATACAACGAAAACGCCGTGACTCACTCTTATGGGAGAAACGAGAAGTGACGTGGAAAGCTTTCTGTGTTTAAGCTGATAATAAAGCAAAGTCGGTGCAAAAAAAGCGATTATCTGAACTATGCAAAGAGAGAGAAAAACATTTTCTCCTGATGCTGATGCTCTCTTAAGATACGCCCCGCTTGCCCACAGCAGAATCATTACGAAAAGAACGAGAATCGGTGCTGTGAATGCCGCGCCGGATATTTTGATAACTTTTTTACTCACAACACAATCTCCTTTTCAATTCGGAATGCGTAATTCGTAATTCGGAATTCGGAATAGTTTATTTAATTCGCATTCCTCGTTCCGCATTTATTTATAACAAATTCCGTTTTTAACGTTTTCGCTTATTTCTTTTCCCATAATAAGCTCGCAAAGCTGAAATCCGAATTCAAGGGATGAACCCATAGCTTCACCTGTTATGAAAACGTCGTCGCAAACAACGGGTTTTTCTGCGTATATTCCTTCTTCCACCTGTTCTTCCATTCCTGGATAGCAGGTGAAGTTTTTGCCTTCCAACAATCCGAATTTTCCAAGAATTGTTGGAGCGGCACAGATTGCGCCAATGTATGCACCTGTTTCCATGGCGACTTTAAGGAATTTTTCAGTCCAGACGGAATTAGATAGTCTTTCTGTCCCTTTAAGTCCGCCTGGGAAAACAATGGCATCAAATTCCAGCTCTGATGCATCTTCGGCTGTCATATCGGCACAGAGTTTTATTCCGTGAGAACCTGTAACCATTATATTTTCTTCAATGGACACAAGCTTTACGTTGGCTTGGGCTCTTCTTAAAATATCAGCGGGAGCTATAAGTTCTGTTTCTTCGAAACCATCTGCCAACAAAAATAATACTGTCATGAGAAAGTAATCCTCGCTTTATGTTATTTAGAATTATTTAACCTTAATATCTGAACATTGGGTTTACAAACCCTTCACCCATATCAAATGTGGAAAGAGCGTTTATTGTCATTTTATATTCTATTCCTGCAGCATCTGCTTCTGCTTTGCGTCTTGCGGGCAAAATACAGCTTTCGAAAGCGGGAGAAAGTGATAAAACCGTTTTTTCGCTTACTGCACATTCAACAATTTTATATTTCCCTTTTTCGTCCGTTGGAAAATAGGCAATATAACCGTCTCCTGTTATGGATATTTGTCCGCCCTTTGCTCTGAAATAAGCATAAGCATCAAAAACGCTTCGTCCGAAAAGCCGTCATCGCCCAAGTGCTTTTCTCTGATGAGATGAATGGAAGAACTACCTGCGGATGTCATATGAAGCTTTGGTTTTTTCAGACTTCCTGAAAGAAAACATTCAAGGGCAAAGGATGGGAAAGTAAATCCCAGCTCGTTCAAAAAAGAATGCATTTTTTTGTTTTTTGGAAAGCAAACGAAACGTCCTTTTTCCTTCTCCATGGCGAAGCTTACTACGTTTCTGAAAAACCCTTTATTTCTCAGAGAAGGGATAGTTCCGCCAAAGACAAGAAATTTTACTCCTTCTTCGTTTTCTATAACCGTTATTGCAGAAACAATAAACGTTGAGTCTGTACCTGCATCAAGGACATAAGTTCTACCCGAAGATAAAGCACAGTTGATGTAAGCGGATACAACCTCATCCGTTTCGTTGTATACTGCACGAAAAAAGCTTTCCAATGGGCGTTTATCTGCGAAAGACAACGCTCTGTACGGACAAGGCATTATTTAAGCTCCGTTTTGTTTACTATTTCCAAAATATCCGCAAAAATATCTTCTCTGCTTCTGAATCCGTTTTCGTCGTCACATTTTACAATGTGCCAGCCCAAAGCAGACGCAGCAAACATAGCGGCATCAAAGCAGGTCTGGATATATTCGGGGGAAGCTTCGTGAATATCAACGCTTCCGCCTTCCGATTCAGCTCTTGCTTTTGCGGCTTTCATAGAGGTTTCGGGAGAAACCTGAAGGAAAATGACCGTTGTGGGTTTTGGAAGCCCTAAAAGCTGAAATTCAAATTTCCAGAGCCATGAAAGATAATCATCCCATGCCTCTCTTGGAAGCTTTGAGAGCTGATGAACCGCATTTGCCGTTGTGTATCTGTCGGAAAGAATTATTTTTCCTTCGTCATAATCCTTTTTCCAGTCTGCCATATAGGAAGCATATCGATCTGCGGCAAAGAACGTGGATGCGGCATAAGCATTAACGTCCGATGGCTTTTTTCCAAAAGCACCGCTCAGATAAAGCTTTACAAGAGCAGAATATTTTTCATCATAAGTTGGAAAAGAAAGATGTCTGTATGCTCGTCCCTGTGCTTCAAGGTAATCGCAAAGCTTTTTTGTTTGTGTTTGTTTTCCTGAGGCATCCAAGCCGTCAATAGCAATAAATATGCCCATATGATAAACCTCCGTAATTTAATAAAACGCAAATCCCAATTTTCTTGGATTATAACATTTTACCACATACTAAATATTCTTGGATTATAACATTGTACCACATATATTTATATATTTCAAGTGGAAATTTTTAATTTATTGGTTTACTTTTTGTGGTTACCATTTTTTTGTATCCCCAAAATACTCCTATAGCCAATAACGCAAGGATTGCTACGGATAAAACTGAAACAAGAACTATTAGCAAGATTGAAACAGACTCATCTTCTTTAAGCTCTTTTTCTATAATAAGGGTTATTTTGTATTCCGTATCTTCGTATAAAATGGTTATAACGTCACCGTCAGAGAAGTTTTTGTTACCGAATGCTTCAAGAATTTCTCCGTTTGCGGTTTTGAATTCAACTTCATTCAAACCGAAAGGAAGTCTTAACGCATAGGAAAATACGTTGGGGGAAAATTCAGGTATAAGCGTACCTGTAGAAGGTATAAGTGAAGAAAGCTCTTCCTTTTCAGACGATTTCAGCGTAGCAGAAAGTTTTTCTGTTTTTTGCGTTTCTTTACAGAAGATTTTTATGTTTTCTGCGAAAAAGGAGATTTCAGCATCAGAGGAAGAAAGGAAAGTAAGCTCTATACAAGCTGAATTGTTTTCAAAAACCGTAAGAAAGCTTAATTCACCGTCTGTTTCTTCCACTCCGTGAATGAGTCCTGTTTTGTTTGCGGATATAAAGGTAAGAGAATTTTTGTTATAAAGTATTTTCCCCGAAATTCCACCAAGTATTTCTGAAAAATCACCGTTTACTAACAACGTCAAAGTAATCGTTCCGTCCTCTTCTCGTTTTGCGTCAAGATTAACGTTCCCAGAAAAATAAGGTATTTCTGCGTTAGCAGACGAAACGTTTTTTTCGTTTCCTAAAATTATTTCCTTATAGGTAAAGGTGTCTGCCACATCTACAGTACCTGTGTTACTGAAATCGGCACTTTTTATAAATACAGCTTCTGCATTTTCATTTCCTATAAGTTGATAGGCTGTTGCAAGGTCGCCTATATCCACGTTACCATCTCCGTTGCAATCTCCTGTAACGGAAACGAGAAGACTGTCGAGAATTTCACCTTTTTTGTTTTGAAGGACGATTTTCATTCCTGTTTTAACGATTCCCGCAGCTTTGTTTTCGCCATCATAGACTACAGCATCGTTACGAAGGGATGAATCAAGGAAATTTATAAGTCCGCTTACGGTTGTTCCCGAAGAAACTCCGTACAGAATACCGTTTGCTCTGTCAATACCCAGATACGAGGGTGTGAACGTCAGCATTGAAGAAAGAACCGAAACTTTTATATCGGTAACCAATCTTCCGTCATCTGTAGCGGCAAAAAGAGTTGCTTCTCCAGGCTTCAACGCTGTAAGAAGACCGTCTGATGTAACACTTACGCAGTCGTCTTCACAATAAAACATGATTTTTTCTTCAGGCGCACCTGCAGGTAGAAATTCAACTTCAAACTTAATCGTGTCGTTGACCTTCAAAGCGGTGTTCCCGCCTTTTATTCGGAGACCTGTCAAAGAGGCATTTATGGAAAAACTATAATCCAAGGAAAGCCCCAAAGGAAGAACAACTGTCAGAATATGTTTTCCGCCATCGCTTATTTCCGAATTTGAAAAGATGCGTTTTCCATCAAGATATGCAATCCCTTTTTCAAATGAAACGGTAATTTTCCCAGTGTAATTTTCACCGTCTTCAATTCCCGAAACTACGGGATCTGTATTGTAATCCCCGCCGTATACGTTTTCTGATATATATATTCCATCCTCGCGGAAAAGGAAAAGCTTTCCGTTTTCCGTCAGAATAAATTCATCGGCACGTAAAGGATAGAAGCTTATATAGCTATCATTTGAAAAAAGTCCGTTTGAGGTGATAAACGTGTTGAAGGTTCGCCCGTATATTTTAGCGGCACATGATGCGGCAATGTTTCCGTTTCTCGTCAGATAAGCCGCAGTGTTGATATATAAATAAGTGCTGTCGCAGAAAATATCGTCCGCCTCGTATTCAAGAATACGTTCGTATTCAATTTCAAGTGTGGGAAGGATATAAGAGGTGAGAACGTTGTAAAAGCTTCTGGAATGAGTTGCATATAAATTCTTGCCATCGTGGGAAATAGTTATGGAAAGATATTCTCCGCTTTCATCGGTTGTAATAAGCTTGCCTGCAGTGTTGTAAATATAAAGTGAGCCCTTGCTGATTAACGCTATATATTCACCCCAGACGTCAAGGTCTGATATACAGCCTTGGGTGTTTACCTGCACAAGTGTGTTATTTGCAGGAATATAAATTGCAACAATACAAACTCTGTCAGAATAAGCGTATATATATTCTCCGTGGCTTTCAATTCCTGTTGGAACAAACGGCAGGAATACTTCTGAAATATATTCAAGAGTTTCGCTGTTTAATATATATAAAACGTTTTCATTCCCTGAAGCGTAAATAGTCCCTTCGTGAACTATAGAATGGGATATTTTTTTCGAGATTGAACTGAATTCAACAAAAACCGAGTTCTGAACTTTTCCGCCTACGGATACGTTACACGTTGCGGAAGGAAGTGCTTTTGAAACGTAAAGGGAAACGTCACCAAAGGCGGCACAGTATTTTCCCGAAGAATAATTGACGCTTGAAAGCTCCATAGCGTGGAATCCCTTTATTTCAAAGGTTTCTGTGTCATATATTCCTTTTTCCGTTATGAGAACCTTTCCGTCAAAGTATAACGCCTTTTTATCGTAAACTGAAAAAACAAGCTTGTTTTCTTCCACGGAGAATATTTCCCCATTGCAAGCTATTTTACCTTTTTTAAATATAAATCCCGATTTTGTATCGTTGAAAGGAGAGAAAACACTGACACTTTCACCCGAGATAGGAGATACGTATATTTTTCCTTCGTCCTTCTTTCCAAAGGCAACTGAATCTGTTAAAGTGTCGTATGACAAAACGTCGGGAATGCTTCTGACGAAGCAGACGTCCTCTTCGATGAAAGAATCAAGGGAAAGTTTTTTTATTGTCCCTGAATTTACAGAACTGCTTTCCGCGAAATATAAAACCTTTTCATCAAAGTCAGCGGATGAAGCAGGAAATTTGAATTCGTAAATACTTATAAGCTCGGACGAACCCTTGATTGTACTTCCGTCTATGGCAAAAACGTGGTTTGTTCCTGCGATATAAAGCTTTTCTTCTCCGAAATGAACAGATTTAATGTTTTCGCCCACGTTTATATATTTGACAAGGGTAAATGTTTCAGAATCAAAAAGTCTGATTCCACGGTTTATACTGTTCCATACTGCCACAACGCCAAAGCCGTATTCAGCCGAAGAATTTGAAACGGAAGAATCAAAAATTGCGTATTTATGGGGGTTGTGTTCTTCGTTTTCAAAAGACGAGTTTTCATAGGAAACGGTGAAATTTAAGGTTGTTTTCAAATTCCCGTTTTGTTTTATTAAAAGTGTATACTGCCCTTCTTCGAAAACCGTGAATTCTTTTTGCTGTTCTTTGCCGTTAAGATATATTTTTCCCCCTGTTGCTACAGATATTCTTACGGGATGTTCATATATTTCTCCGTTTTCAACTCCGCATACAGAAGGAGGCGAAAATGATAAGTCATACACAAAGGTTTTTTGATTTCCGTAAAGTCCTTTGAGAACGAGAGTATGTGTTCCGTCTGTGTTTATGGGATCTCCCGAGGTATATGGATGCCCGTTAAGAGTTGCATTTCCAAATGGGAACGTTATATAGGAATATCCGTCTCCCTCTTTCAAAACACAATTGAGAGGAAGATTGTCTGTTGTAAAGTGAACCTCTGTTTTTTTCTCGCCGTCTTCAACGACAAGAGTGTGTTCTCCTGTGTGTTTGCAAAGAGAACCGCTCTTAAAGCTTTCACCGTCGAGAAAAGCCTTGCCTCTGTTGAAAAACAAAGTTACGTTGTCGTAATATACCTTGCCGTCTTCAATTCCCGATACGAGAGGGAAATTGGTGTGAATAATCATTTGCTCTGCATCAAGTATTCCAGCTCCCGTTTTTAAGCCGTTTTCCCCCGATGCATAGGATGAGATGAGGAAATCAAATTGGTCTGAATTCATTTCAATTCCTTCGTCAAGTAAGGAGAGCGCCAAAGCTGCCGCTCCGCTGACGTAAGCCGTGGAAAATGATGTTCCTGAATCGGAAACGTATCCACCGCCGCTTGAAAGAAGTGAAAGACCGCTTCCTGGGGCAGAAATGTCAACGGCATCGTTATACTGGGAGAAAACACAGCTGTTTCCGCTTTCGTCCACTGCACCAACACTTATAACACCGTCGTATGAAGCAGGATAGCATTTCATTCCTGCATAATCCTTGTGGTTTCCTTCATTTCCCGATGCGGCAACGAGAATACATCCCTTGCTGTTTGCATATTTTATAGCCTTTTCTTCGCTCTCAAGCTTTTCATAGCTTCCAAGACTCATATTTATTACGTCAGCACCGCAATCTGCGGCAAAATACAAAGAGTCTATAAAATCAGAGGTGTAAACCTTTCCCTCACCGTTTGTTATCTTGATTGGCAAAACTGTACATTCGGGCGCAATTCCGCAACATCCTTTTCCGTTGTTTCCCGTTGCGGCTATGATTCCCGTAACCTTCGTTCCATGTCCTGTAACGTCTTCGTTTACGATGCTCTGACCGTTTTCATAATCGTACCCCGACAGTATGTTTGCGCCCTGTAAATCTTCATGATCTCTGTCAACGCCGCTGTCAACTACAGCAACAATGACTTCTCTTTTTCCGAATCCGTATTCCCATGCTTCATGCATTCCGATAAGCTCAAGCTCATAAACCGAAGAATACGTATCGTTGGGATAATATGCAGAAAGAGTTTTTTCTTTGTCTTTTTCGAAAAATTCTATAATTTCCTTGTTCTTTTGTAAAAATTCGCTGTTTTCCTCAATTCTTACGAGAAAAACTCTTTCTTCGCTACTCGCAAGAAGTCTGTAGTTATATCCCTTTAATGCGTCTTTTATATCTTTAAATGAAGCTTCTTCTCTGAAAGTCACTATGTATGCATCAGACCCGCCCATAACGCGAATATTCCTGCAAGTACCCCGTCCTTTGTCAGAAGCGGAAGCAATTATTTTTTTGCGCAATGAATCCTCCGAGGAAAAAGGATTTTTTTCTTCGGCAGAAACGGAAATGCATATTGAATTTAAAATCATTATCGTTCCAAAAAGTAAGGAAGCGACTTTTGAGAAAATGTTTCTTTTCATTTTACTTTTTTATAATATTTGATTTGGAGCTTTGTCAAATTCGGAATAAAGGCAGCTTTTTTCACTTTGTTCAAAAAGCATTTTTATAAAATTATCTTTCTTTATTCCGCGTTCTGCATTACGAATTCCGCATTGATTGAACCAAAGACGTTTCTTTAACTGTTATTTTAAGCCCTGCCTTTGCACCCTTTGTCCCTTGGACGAGTACTGTTTCAACCTTTTCTTTTTTATATATAAGCTCTATATGCTTAGGCTCTATTCGGTTTTCCTTCATAGCATAGAGAAGCTCTGTGAGTCTGTCTGCTCTGAATACTGCATAGAACTTTCCACCGTATTTAAGGCAATATGAAGCGGCGGCACAAAAATCGTCGATAACACCATTCATTTCGTGACGTGCTGTCAGCTTTTCAAGGCTTTCGCTCTGTTTTCCGCTTCCGTTTTTAAAATATGGGGGATTTAGCGTAACAAAATCCATTGTTTCTCTTTCGCAAAAGGAGGATATATTTCTGATGTCACCTAAAATCGGGGTGAATTTATCCTCAAAGCCATTTTCCTTTGCGTTATGCAAAGCAAGCTTGTGGAGACTTTCCTGAATTTCTATCCCTTTTATTTCTTTCCCTTTGTTTTCGGAAAGGAGAAGCAAGGGGATAACCCCGCTTCCCGTTCCTAAATCCATACCCTTTTCGTGAGGGAGTATTCCTGCAAATTTTGAAAGAAGAACGGAATCCGTTCCCATTCTGAAACCGTTTTTTCGTTCGGTCAGAATAACTCTTTCGTTTATGGGACTTTTTTCGTATATTTCCTCATCAGCGTAGTTTTCTGTTACCATTCTCCGTCCTCCGAAGGCGTATTGTCCTCTGGAATTTCTTCGTCCTTATGGTAATGCTCAAGGCATACTCTGTTGTACGGCTTCTTTATGGATGAGCTGATTCCGAAGAACTTAACTCCTTCGTATTCGGGAAGGTTGGCATAGAAAGGAACAGATTCCTTTTCAGGGAAAACGTACCCTGCAGGGACGGGATGATACAGATATTGGGTGTCGCTTACGGAAACGTAGGATTCAAAAGCTCTGTAGTTAAGACGAAGTGCAACTTTTTTGGTATATGGGCAAGCGCATCCGTCGAGGCAAACGGCTTTCGTTGTTGGGTCCCAATCAACTAAAATATGCTTGTCACAAGTTGTTGTGGGCTGTGTTCCTATGGCAAAATACCCTTCCTCAATACAGTTTCCACCGTTTATTTCGCAATAAAGGTCTTTTCCGCAGGCTTCTGAAGGCAATTTGCCCGAAACTGTGCAGTATTTAACCTTGATAATACCCGAAGGAACGTCAAACTTGGTTTTGTATTTGGTGTTTGAGTCTTTCAAGTCCTGATATATGAACTTCATAACGTTGTCCCAAAGTGAGAGGGCGGGGTTTACGGAATAACCGCTGAGAGCCTTGTTGTTGTCGTAACCGAACCAGCAAGCTCCCACGTATTCGGGTGTAAGACCTACGAAATATCTGTCACGGTCATCGTTGGTTGAACCTGTTTTTGCCGCAACCTCAACACCGTATGTGTTATCCAACGTTACTCTGTAACCTGTACCTGCGGCGTTTGAAACAACGTTTCTCATAATGGAAGTCATAACGTATGCAGTTTGCTCTGAAATTGCAGTTGTAACTCTACCCGTTTTATCAGAAAGAATAATATCTCCTCTGCTGTTTCTTACTTCGGTGTAGAATCTTGGCGTGTATGATTCTCCACCGTTGGCAAACATACAGTATCCGCTGCACATCTCAAGGGTCGTAACACCGTAAGTGAAAGAACCGAGAGCCATAGGAGAAACGGCTATATCGGAATACGTTGTTCCCGAAACCATTGTGCTTGCAACAGGACTTGTAAATCCTAAGGTTTCCGTAAGGAAGCTGAAGCATTCCTGAGGAGTGAGTTTGTTTACAAGGTCAACAGCTATTGTGTTGAGGGATTTCATAACCGCATAGTTAACTGAAATAAGTCCCTTGAAGCCTGAAGGCGTATTACCGGGCCAATATTTATCGTCAATAATCATTGTAGGAACGTCGTCAACAGCAGAGCCGTATGTGATAAGTCCCTTTTCTAATGCAAGAGAATATACGGTAAGAGGTTTTATGGAAGAACCGCACTGACGTTTACTCTGTGTTGCTCTGTTGAGACCGCGGCTTTCTTTCTTTTCGCCTCTGCCGCCAACAAGTCCCAAAACGTCTCCGTTTTCAGGGTTCATAATGACCATTGCCGCCTGCGGTTTAACACCGCCAACGCTATCCTCTTTCTCGCCCTTGAGGAAAAGGTAGGTACTGCTGTCATCTTCAAATACGGTTTCCAATGCGTTTTGAACAGAGGGGTCAAGAGTGGTTATTATTTTAAGTCCACCGGAAAATACCATTCTCGTTGCAGTTACTTTATCATAATCGTATTCTTCCATAAGATCTTCAATAACCTTGTCAATAACTGCATCAACGTAATAGGAGTGGATAGTTTCTTCGTAATCCTCATCTGTTGAGCTTTTAAGAACGAGAGGAGTGTCTTTCGCTTCAAGATACTGTTCTTCGGAAATATAACCCTGCTCCCACATAAGCTTCAGAACGAGGTTTCTTCTGTCTCTGTTATGCCCTGGGTTTCTTATTGGATCGTATTTCGTGGGGGATTTTGGTATGGAAGCGAGTGCCGCACATTCAACAAGGGTAAGGTCTTTAAGCTCTTTCCCAAAATATTCCTGTGCCGCAGCTTTAACACCGTTTGTCCTTTGTGACATATATATGGTGTTAAGATACATTTCAAGAATTTCGGGCTTTGAATATTTCTTTTCAACGTTCAAGGCTCGGAGAATTTCCTGAACCTTTCTTTCAACCGTTTTTTCATCGTCACCCGATGCGTTTTTGATAAGCTGTTGGGTTATGGTAGAACCGCCTGAGTTGTCGCCCGAAGGAGAAATAAAGTTCAAAAAAGCATTACCGGTTCTTCGTATATCAACGCCGTTATGCTCGAAGAAACGTTTGTCTTCAACAGCGATAAATGCACTGGCGAGATAAGGGGAGGTTTTAATTTCCTCGTATTCCGCCCAGAGTCTGTTTTCTGTTCCGTGAAGTCTGTCAGCTTCAAGCTCTACTTCGTTGCCCATTTTGTCAATGTAATAAATAGACGTTGATAGACTGCTTTCGAATTGAAGGTTATCAAGTCCCGTGTATTCCGCATCAACGTATTCGCTGACGTACATAACCAAAGCGGCACCTACGGCAATACCTGTAACTATTCCTATCATAAGAAGCGTGAAAAGCACGTTTACCACGTACGTCATCATCTTGTACAGTATGAAAAGAATTATTTGCAAAGGGTATGCAAGAGTACCCTTGACCATTTTCAGACTGTAATTCTTTGCTTTCTTATTGGTGAATTTTTTATTGTTTTTTTTCTCGTTCATTTGTTGTTCCTTTCCAAAGCCTTCAGTTTAACGTTGTCTGAACCCATTAACTTATTGATGGCAGACAGGTTGCTTTCTGAATTTTTAAAGAAAGCATCCTTCAGCTCTGCCGTTTTACCAGAAGCTTCGTCGTAGATTCTTACAACGCAATCCTTTGAGTCCGATGAAAGCTTTTCCATGACTAAAGGAAGATTGTTTCTGTTGCTTTCGGTAAGCTTTATGTATAAGGCGTATTTCTTTTCGCCCTTTTGTAATTTCAAAGGATGATAAAAATCAACGCCCGTATATTCTTTTTCAAAAATGCGAAGGTCAGTTTCTGCATATTCTTCCGTTTTTCTTCTCGGATAATTAAGAAGCGCAGGCGAATCAAAGGAAAGAGTCATTTGCGCATCACTTGCAGATGAAAACGTTCCCGCAGAAATCGTATCCTCGCAAAGATTAGTAAGAGTTGCTCTGTTTTCTCCAAAGCAGTCAAGAGCGCCCGATTTTGCAAGAGCAACTGCGGCAGTAGAGCCTATGGTACTTCCGACTCTTGAAATGAAATCATCTGCCGACGTATATTCTCCCCCTTTTTTCCTCTCCTTAACTATTTTATCTGCTACGGCAATGCCAACGCCTTTTATAGAAGCGAGACCATATATAATTCCTTCTTCGCAGGGAGAAAAGCAGGAATCCGAGCGGTTTACGGAAGGAGGGAGAAGCTCAAAACCCAATTTACGAACAGATAGGGAATATTCATATATTTTGCTGAATTGCCCCGCCACACTATCGAGCCTTGCGGAAAAATATTCCCTTGGATATATTCGTTTTAGATATGCTGTTTCGTATGCAAGCTTTGCATATGCCACAGCGTGACTTTTGTTGAAGGCATATTTTGCAAAGGAGCTTATCTGTTCAAAAAGGGCGGAAGCTTTTTCTTTATCGATGCCGTTGCTTTCGCATCCCTTGACGAACGCTTCATTTTCAGATTTCATTTTAAGGCTGTCTTTTTTCGCCATTGCACGTCTTACGATATCAGCGTGACCCAACGTGAATCCTGCGGCATCTCTGCAAAGACTCATTATTTGTTCTTGGTATATAGGACAGCCGTAGGTGGACTCAAGGGAGGCTTTTGCTTCTTCAAAGGGATAGGAAACAGAAGAAGGATCTTTTTTCCCCTTAATATATGAATCAATGTATATTTTAGGTCCTGGTCTGTATAAGGAAATGAGGTCTGTAAGCCCGTCCATGTTGGAAGGCTGAAGCTTTTTCAAAAGTTCCTTCATTCCTTGGCTTTCAAGCTGAAAAATACCGCTTGAATCTCCATCACAGAGCATTTTGTAAACCCGATCATCTTCGGGCGGTGCGTCCGTATAGACTTCACCATATCTTTCTTTGATAAGCTTTTTGGCTTTATCGATAACTGTTAAATATTTTATCCCCAAAAAATCTATTTTCAGAAGCCCAAGCTTTGCGCAGGTATCCATAGAGTACTGCGTCAGAGTCATGTTACTGCTTTGGACAGACATTAACGGAACGTAAGAAACAGCAGGTTCTTTTGTGAGAATTATTCCTGAAGGATGGGAAGAAACGGTTCTTGGTCTACCTTCAAGCAATTTGCAAATTCTCACAGCTTCTCTTGCGTTCTTGCTGAATGAAACCGCTTTTTCCAATTCTTTGCTTTGGGATATTGCTTCATCAACGGTTATTCCTGTTTTATCGGGAATGTTTTTTATCAATTCGGAAGCATCCCATTTAAGATATGAAGCAACGTCACGGATAACTTGTCTGAAGGCGAATCGTGAATAGTTAGCAATTCCGCAAACGTGTTTTTTTCCGTATTTTTCTCTGACGTAGTTTATAACTTCTTCTCTGCGTTCATCCCCGAAATCAA
Organism: Oscillospiraceae bacterium; assembly: GCA_015064625.1. Lineage (GTDB taxonomy): Bacteria > Bacillota > Clostridia > Oscillospirales > CAG-382 > SIG653. The sequence continues at coordinate 93,919 of SVRW01000006.1, forward strand.
TGTCAAAATCTGGCATCGTAACCCGCTCCTCGTTGAGAAAACGCTGGAAAATAAGTCCGTTTTCAACAGGATCAACAGTTGTTATTCCAAGGGCATATGCAGTAAGACTTCCAACACCCGACCCTCTGCCGGGACCTACGGGAATACCATTTTCCTTGGCATAGGAAACGAAATCCTCGGTTATGAGAAAATAATCGGAAAACCCCATCTTCTCTATGGTAGAAAGCTCGGCTTCAAGCCTATTTATATATTTTTCATTATTATCAAGACAAAGCTTCTTGAGTCCTTCCGCTGCTTTTTCCCTTAACAAAGCAACTGCATCACTTGTGGGAAAAGAAGGAAGATGTAATTTTGACGTGTCGAAAGAAACGTTGCATTTTTTCCCTATGGCTTCCGTGTTTTCCCAGATAAAGGGAAGATCGGAAAAGAGGCTTTTCAGCTCGGGTATTTCCCTTAAATAATAAGGATGTTCTTCTTTTGTTATCTCTCCGTGCTTTATATATTCAAGGAATGAAAGGATTTCTCCGCTTTCCTTTCTTGTCATATAAACAGGGGTCGAAATAACGCATTTAACAAAGCTTTTTTTGCAGAATTCGTATATAGCTTTGGTTGATTCTATTTGCTCTGCGGAATCTTCGGGAATACGTTCAATTCCCACATAAAATTCCGAAAAACACTCTTTCATTGCTAAAAGAGATTTTTCTGCTCCGTCTTTACTCTTTCTGAATATTTCTTCAAGGTTTAAGAGAACGGCTATTATATTTTGTGCGTATTTTGGAAATATATGTGGCGGTACGGTTCCTTCTGTCATAGCAAAGGAAGAAAAAACGTTAAGGGCAGAAAGCCCGTCGTTGTTTTTTGCGAGAAGAAGTAAATCAAGCTTCTCTCCTGCTTTGAACGTGGAAACCTCGCATCCTATTATAGGGTTTATGTTTTTCCGTCTGGCTTCTTCACAGAATTCGGGAGATGATGCAAGAGTGCCTTTGTCAGTTTTGGCGACGGCTGTATAGGAAAGCTCTACGGCTCTGTCTATAAGCTCGTTTGCGCGACATTCACCCTCAAAGAGAGAATATTCGGTATATACACGCAAAACCGTCATTACATATCCTCCGATTTTAACTCCTCTGCCATGGAAACAAGCTTTTTCAATCTGTAATTAAGCCCCGATTTACTTACGGCAACGGGGGAGAGGGAAACGAGCTGACTCAATCCTTCTTCGGGATATGCTTCTCTGAGCATAGCGGCTTCTCTCAGCTCGCTTTTCAACGTTTCAAGCATACCGTATTTCCTGAGAAGCTTTATGGCTTCCAATTGTTCGCCTGCGGCGGCAGTTGTCCTTGCTATGTTTGCAACCTCTGCGTTGCACTTTCTTTGCAACCGAACCCTTTCCTCACTGACAACCCCTTCTTCAAAAACTCTCATGGCAAAAGGTGTTGCTTTACAAAAAGCTAAAAAGTCTGCAACGCTTTCACAGCTTTTGCAGTAAAAGCATTTTTTGCCACGGATTTTTCCTGAGGAAATTGAAACGCCTTCTTCAAGAAGAGAATATATGAATTCTTCCACTTCCTCTTTTGGATAAACGAAAAGCTGAAAGCTTTTTGCAGGGTCGCTCATTGTTCCGTATTCACAAAAAACTCCTGCTATGTATTGAGCTGTACATTTTTTGCATCCAAATTCAGCGGTTATTCCTTTCACACCTGCGTCAAAGGAAGCTTTACAGCAATCCTTCCCGCTTTCACGTGCTTCGTATAAATATTTTTTTACATCCTTTGAAAACGACATTTTCTCAATTCTTTCAAAATAAGTTGATTTTGCGGTTAATACATTATTACCGCATTATATAAATTGTAGTTAAACTATTATTCTGACTTCTCGTTCGAGCTTTACACCGAATTTTTCGAAAACGGTTTTTTCCACGTGTTCTCCCAATGCCAGAATTTCTGCAGTAGTTGCACCTCCTGCGTTTATAACGAAGCCTGCGTGCTTTTCAGAAACCTGTGCTCCGCCTACGGAAAAGCCTTTTAGTCCTGCATCTTCAATAAGCTTTGCGGCAAAGTATCCTTCGGGGCGTTTGAAAAAACTACCTACGCTTGGATATTCAAGAGGTTGTTTTGTCCTTCTTCTTTCCATAAGGTCATTCATTAAAGCTTTGATTTGGGATTTTTCCCCTTTTTTAAGCCTGAATGTTGCGCTGGCAAGTATAAGCTTTTCTTTTTGCAATATACTGCTTCTGTAGGAAAAATCCATCTCGTCACAATTCATAATTTTAACGTTTCCTTCTTGGTCAATGCAAATGCAAGAGTGGAAAACATCCTTTATTTCACCACCGTAAGCCCCTGCATTCATAAATACAGCACCACCTACTGTGCCTGGAATCCCATGGGCGAATTCAAGTCCCGTGAGAGAATTTTCCAAGGCGAGATAAGCAACGTGACCTAACGATGCACCTGTATCAGATGTTATATAGAAAAACTCGCCATCGTCAAAAACTTCAGTTTTTTTCATTTTTGTGGTGATTATAAGGGGTTTATTTATTCCCGAATCGGGGAAAAGAACGTTTGAGCAGTTTCCTAATATGTAATAGTCAGTTTCAGCTTTTAAAGCGTTCAAAAGTCCGTCACGGTTCAGCGGAAAAATTATCTTTTTCGCCATTCCGCCCGTTTTCATGTATGAATATTTTGAAAGAGGTTCAAACTCAAGAATTTCACAGCCTTTGATTGTCATGAAAAAATTTACCCCCTTTGATATTTTTATACAGTATAGTATTATACACTATTTCGTGAGAATAATAAAGGGGTTTTTGAAAAAAAGTTTATTTATTTTTTGGCAGAATAAAAAATAATAAATCGAAAAAAATAAATCCGACGGCTTTTTTGTAAAAAAGTCGTTAAGGCAAACAAAAAATAAGGAGAAATGTAATGAAAAAAACAGTAATTGTCGCATTGGCTTTAACTTTGTGTTTTACACTTACGGCTTATGCGGCGAATATATTCACTCTCGGCATTGATTCAATAAATACTGCCGTGGAAGAAAATGAGACAGTTATTTATACACCTTCATACGGCGGAACGTTGTCAGGCGAAGGAAAAGACTATTCTTTCAGCAATCATTACGTTGTAACGGTTATTCCCCGTATTCTTGGAAGTGATGTAAGTGAAGACGTTGAAGGCGGTGCTTCAACGGATAGCTCTTTGGATTCCTCCATTGATTCCTCTGTGGAGATTCCTCCTGTAACTTCAGAACAAGCAAGTGAAGAAGTAACTTCCGAAGGAACGTTTCCGATAGTCAGTGAAGGCGGTTCGGTTGCAGAAACAGCAGCATACCGTGAGTCAGCTTATAAATACAAGGTAGAGAAAGTTTATGCACCGGGTACGGCAGTAAACAACGTTTCCGTTCCTGAAAACGGATTTATACTTGTTTTCCCCTCCTTGACTGATGAAAACAGTACGTCTGTTTCCGAGGAAAGCGCACTCGGCAGAAACGTAACCGCTTCAGACATTGAAGCAGGTGCTCCCGTTGCGGTTTATGGTGTTGATTTTACAACAAATACCTTGGAAAATAATGCTTATTTCGAAATAGATCTTTCGGGTAAAGGACTTTTGGGTGACGTGCCACAGACATCTGACAGCGGTATTATAATAACGCTTACTGTTGTTGCAGTAATGGCGGCGGCAGGTGCGGCATTTGTTTACCGTAAAAGAACTGTATAGCAAGAAGTAAAGTAAGATTCACGTATTTGTGAAAAGGGGACGTTGCAAGAAATGCAACGCCCCCAAAAAACGTTATTTCGCAAATAGCTTTCTCAAAATGGGAACTAAAAATGCAGGAGGTTTAATAACGTAAAGTCTCATGAAGCTCTCCAATCTCTATGCGTTCAATGTTTTTTCAGAAGTATAAAGCCTGTAGCTAAAAGTATTAAAGCAAGCAGACATACGAGAATGAACGCAGGTAGAAGACAGGAAAGAAGCATTCCTGCACCGAAAGTAAAAAGTGCCGTTCCCAGCAAATATCTGTTTATTCTCATATAACCGTCTCCTTTGCTTCGCTTTGTAACAGTATATGTTTTTCGCACGAAAAGTTGAAAAATACGAAAATGCGGCTGGCGGTGGATTTTGAGTATGACACTCTTCAAACGCGTAAAAACGTTTTTTGCTTTTTAAATACGATTTAACTTTAAAATGGGGATTTGTATACTGAAAATGCATTTGAAAGTTTTTTTGAAAAGAAAAAATATTTCAATTTGGATATTTTGCACAAAAAGCACAACATGAAAAAGGATGTTTTTTACGTTTAGTGAAAACATGATTTTTTTTAAAAAAAGGTATTGCAAAATGGATTCCGATGTGATATAATCTATCTCGCGGTTGAGAGAGACCGCTTGAAAATAAACTAAGCAAGCATGGTCCGGTAGCTCAGTTGGTTAGAGCGCTAGCCTGTCACGCTAGAGGTCGAGGGTTCGAGCCCCTTCCGGATCGCCAACTTCTAAACACTTCCGGTACAACCTACTTGCAAGGGTTTAGATGCGCCTCTGTAGCTCAGTTGGTAGAGCAGAGGACTGAAAATCCTCGTGTCGTTGGTTCAATTCCGACCGGAGGCACCACCTGCGGATTTAGCTCATTTGGTAGAGCGCGACCTTGCCAAGGTCGAGGT
>SVRW01000007.1 GCA_015064625.1 Oscillospiraceae bacterium
GAAATCCGCTTCCAGCGGATGAAATGAAGGCTTCGCCTTCGTGAAATTTTTGGCTTCGCCAAAAGTTAATGAGGCTTTTTTCGCTTCTCTCAAAAAGCATTTAAATATTTTTATATTCCGCATTCCGCATTCCGAATTCCGAATTGAAAACCTCCGTAGGAGCAAAATAAAAAAACAAAATGCCATATTTGCATTTTGCCCTTTATCACGTTTTATATCCTTTTTTAAATAAAAAAAGCTATATCAAGTACTTTAACGCATTTGATATAGCTTTTTGTTTAGTTTTTCAGTAAAACAAACGTGAAACGTTTGCTTTAGTATGCGATGCCCTGAGCTTTCATAGCCTCTGCAACCTTGAGGAAGCCTGCAATATTTGCACCAACGAGAAGGTTACCTGGAACACCGTATTCGACGGAAGCTTCGTATGCTGCTTTGTAGATGTTCTGCATGATTGTATGAAGCTTTTCGTCAACTTCTTCGAAGGACCAGGAATATCTCATGGAGTTCTGGCTCATCTCAAGTCCGCTTGTTGCAACGCCGCCTGCGTTTGCTGCTTTTGCAGGACCGAAGTCAAGACCGCTTGAAATAAAGAGTTCAACTGCTTCGGGAGTACAAGGCATATTTGCACCTTCGCAAACAACCTTTGCTCCGTTTGCAACGAGAGCTTTTGCATCGTCAAGATTGATTTCGTTCTGAGTTGCACAGGGGAGAGCGATGTCACATTTAACTGTCCATACGCCGTGACAGCCTTCAAAATATTGAGCTGTAGGAACACGTTTTGCGTATTCGGAAATTCTTCCTCTTTCAACCTCTTTGATTTGTTTAACAACGTCAAGCTTGATTCCGTCTTCGTCAACAACGTATCCAGCGGAGTCGCTCATAGTGATAACCTTACCGCCAAGCTGCATTGCTTTTTCTGCGGCATAGGTTGCAACGTTACCAGAACCTGAAACTACAACGCGCTTACCTTCGAAGGAATCGCCTTTAGCTTTGAGAACTTCGTTTGTGAAGTAGCAAAGACCGTAGCCTGTAGCCTGTTTTCTTGCGAGAGAACCGCCGTAGGTAAGACCCTTACCTGTGAGAACGCCTGTAAATTCGTTGCGGAGTCTCTTATACTGACCGAACATATAACCGATTTCTCTTGCGCCTGTACCGATATCGCCTGCAGGAACGTCAACGTCTGCACCGATGTGTTTTGCAAGCTCTGTCATGAATGACTGGCAGAAACGCATAACTTCTCCGTCACTCTTGCCTTTGGGATCGAAGTCGGAACCGCCTTTACCACCGCCCATAGGGAGAGAGGTGAGGGAGTTTTTGAAAATCTGTTCAAATCCGAGGAATTTGATAACGGATGAGTTTACGGAAGGATGAAGTCTGATACCGCCCTTGTAAGGACCGATAGCGGAGTTGAACTGAACTCTGTATCCACGGTTAACCTGAACCTTGCCGTTGTCGTCAACCCAGCTTACACGGAACATAATGAAACGTTCGGGTTCAACGATTCTTTCGAATACGCCGGCTTCAACGAGGTCGGGGCGTTTGTCAGCAACGGGGTCGAGGGATTCAAAAACCTCTTTAACAGCCTGAAGATATTCGGGCTCGTTAGGGTTGCGCTTTACTGTCTTTTCATAAACTTCTGCAAGATGTGCATTTTTGATTGCCATAATGGTCCTCCAAAATAATAAAGATTTATTTAAAGCTTAAATAATTTTCAGGGTCTGTGTGTTTTCCGTTAAGGCGTATTTCAAAATGAAGGTGAGGTCCTGTGGAACGTCCTGTTGAACCAATTGTTCCTATGGGGTCTCCCGCCTTGACTTTATCGCCTTCGGATACGAGACGTTTTTTGAAATGCATATAAACGGTGGAAAATCCGTATTCATGTTCAATTATAACGTAATTCCCACGGGAGGAAGAATATCCCGATTCCACAACAACACCGTCAGCAGCCGCAACTGCGGTTTTGCCGTAACAGCTTCCGCTTTTTGCGACCAGATCGATTCCTGTATGGAATTCATATCCGTTTAAGTATCTGTAACCGTAATCTGAAGAAATAACTCCATCGTACGGTTTTATGAAATATGCAAGCTCTGCAGATGCGAGCTGCATTGAAGGCGTAACACCGATTTCGATAACCTGAATTTCAGGTTCGCTTAAAACACTTTCCCAAACGAGGGTTTCTTGAACGGTTTTTCCGTCTATTTCTTTCGTTTCGTAAATCTGTTTAATAGTTCCTTTTTTGCCTTCTGAAATTACCTTTTCGTAGGATTGGTTAACACCGTATGTATATTCGTATTTTGTTTCAAAGTCTGTTTCAACGTATTTTTCAGTGAATGATACGTCAGATAAGCTTACGGTTATTTTTTCTCCCTCTGTAGTTCTTACCGTTGGTGCGCCAAGAACAACGTTTGTTCCCATGGAGCTTTCAGCTTCGTTTTCGGAATAAAATACGTCGGGATCAAATTCACCTTTTACTATATCTATTCTGTTGAGGATGGAATATTTTCCGTCCGTACCGTAATATCTGACGGCTTTTGAAAGCAATTCTTCAACAAGCGCTTCTGCATTTGCCTTACTGTCAAGAACGCAAACGGATTTTGAATCGATCAGAATTTCATAGCCTTCTTTAAGCTCAGGCTCTGAAACTTTCTTTTCTTCATCTTTATTAAGCGAAACGCTGAGAATAATCACCGTCAAAAGCAGAGCACACAAAACGAACAGCTTTGCGTTTTTCAGCTTATTTAACATGATATATAATTAACCTCGCAAATTTTTCTGTCATCTTTCGTTGTTTATTGTCAACGGCTTCATACATTATACTATATTTTTTGCCGTTTTCAAGCACTTTGGGTATAAGAATACTTTATATGAAGGATTATTTCAAGTTATAAATAAATCCAAAAAGTAAATTTTTTTAGCTTTTTCAGACTTTTTTCGATTTCGTCATAATTTGTAAACAGAATAAATTCATTGATAAAAGCAAAAAAGGATTGAAAAAAACGTTGTTATGCGTTATAATGGTCGAAGAAAGGAGTTTACGATTTTGAAGAATAAAAGTACGTTTTATACAAGGAATAGATTTTTTTGCGGTGCTTTCGCCTATCTTTTGGTTTCAGTTGTTATATACGTGGCAAGCCGTGCTTCTTCAAATTTTGCGGATTTTATTTCGGAATATCCGTCCTCATGGGTCAGGCTTGTTCTTGCGGGATTCACCTCCATTTTTCCTTTTTCTCTTGCGGAAGGATTTCTTTTATTGCTTATCCCTCTTTGTATACTTTTTCTTTTCTTTGCCCCTGACGAGGATGAAGGGAAACGTATGACCCGCAATTCATATATTATGCTTGGAATTTTGTTTTTAATCGTATCAACTTATCTTTCTGTTTTTGCGCCTTGCTATTTTCGAAAGCCTGTTGATGAAGAATTAGGACTTGACCGTAAGAGCGTAACAAAAGATGACGTCTATAATGCGGCGGTTTTTGTCTCTGAGGAAATAGAAAAGCTTGAAGAAGAAATAGTTTCTGACAACACGGGAAAAACTCTCATGCCATATTCATATTCTGAGCTTGTTTACAAGCTTAATTTGGCTTACGACTCCCTTTGTGACAGTGACGAAAAATATGACTTCCTTGGTGATTTTTATTCTTATCCTAAACCGCTTATTATATCAAAGCTTATGCCCTACACGAGGATATCGGGATTTTACACCTTTTTCACAGGCGAAGCCAATATAAGTACGGCTTATCCCGATTTTATGATTCCATATACCATAGCTCACGAAATGGCTCATCAGCGCGGAATAGCAAGGGAAGACGAGGCGAATTTCATTGCATTCCTCGTCTGTATGGAAAGTAATGACAGTTATATAAGATACAGCGGATATACGGAGCTTCTCAATTATTTGCTTGATGCGGTTTATACGACGGATAAAAATCTGTATGAGGAAACGTTTTATAATGCTCCAAAGGTTTACAGAGAGGAATATTCAGCATATATAGATTTTATAAGAAGCACGAGGATGGATTCTGTTTCAAACGTCACAGGGACGATAAACGATACTATGCTTCAGAGTCAAGGACAATCTGCGGGAACGGAAAGCTATAATCTTGTAACCGAGCTTGCCAGCGCGTATTTCAAATCCGAATTGGAAAAATAACGAAGAAAATTATATTGACATTTACGACAAAATAAGATATAATGTAAACCGTTCGGGTAAAAACGGACTTAAAAATATGTTCAACTCCAAACTGTAATTGGTCGGAATTAAAGGGGGCTGCTTATGGATTCAATTTTAGCTTTCTGGAGTCAGATGACGGCTAATCCGCTTTTGTTTATCGCTGTAATGCTGACGCTTGGCGTTATTCTGGTAAACGGTTGGACGGATGCTCCTAATGCTATTGCCACTTGTGTTGTAACTCGGTGTATGTCTCCGAGAGCCGCAATACTTATGGCGGCGGTTTTCAATTTCCTTGGCGTTTTCGTAATGACTCTTGTAAACGCAACGGTTGCGGAAACAATAACAAAGATGGTTGATTTCGGTGATGATCCTGACAAAGCTATTATAGCTTTGAGTGCAGCTTTATTTGCAATAGTTCTCTGGGCAACTCTCGCCTGGTTGTTCGGAATTCCCACCAGTGAAAGCCATGCTCTTATAGCAGGTCTTACAGGTAGTGCAATAGCTATTCACGGCAGCTTCGCAGGCGTTAACGGCGGTGAATGGATAAAGGTTTTATACGGAATAGGTATTTCCGTCGCCCTCGGCTTTGGACTGGGTTGGCTTGTATGTAAGCTTGTTACAATGATTTTCTATAACGCAAACCGTCCTAAAACAGAGCCTTTCTTCAGAGGTGCGCAGATCGTTGGTGCGGCTTCAATGGCGTTTATGCATGGCGCTCAAGACGGTCAGAAATTTATGGGTGTAATTCTCCTTTGCGTATATATGTCAAAGGGACAGGGCTTGCCAAAGGATATCAACATCGCAGAAGATTATATGTGGCTGATGATTTTGTGTTCCGTAGTAATGGCGGCAGGAACTGCTATGGGCGGAAAGAAAATTATCAAATCCGTTGGAATGGATATGGTTAAGCTTGAAAAATATCAAGGCTTCTCCGCAGATATCGCATCATCACTTTCCCTCGTGTTCTGTTCAGTTTTCGGACTTCCCGTTTCCACTACCCATGCAAAAACAACGTCCATTATGGGTGTAGGCGCAGTTAAGCGTGTTTCCGCTATTAACTTCGGTGTAGTTAAGGAAATGGTTCTGACTTGGGTTTTAACTTTCCCAGGCTGCGGACTTGTAGGTTTTTTGATGACTAAACTTTTTATGCTTATATTTACCTGATAGAAAGGAATTTTTAAAATGGCTAAAGGCGATAAGTTTTATTTTGATAATTTTGTAGAAAGCACAGCTCTTTCCAAAAAAGCGGCAGAATATCTTGTGGAATGTCTTGAAAACTATGATCCCAATAACATTGAGACGATGATCAAAAATATGCACGAGATTGAACATAGCGCAGACAAAAAGAAGCATGAAATGAATTCGGCTCTTGCAAAAGCGTTCGTAACTCCTGTTGACCGCGAAGACCTTGATATGCTCAGCCAGAATCTTGATCAGGTTACGGATACCATTGAAGACGTTTTGCAGAAGTTCTACATTTATAATATCAAATCGGTGAACTCCTCCGTTATTGAATTTGCGAAGAAGATAGTGTTTTCTTGTGGGCTTCTTTGCGAGCTTATGGCAGAATTTGAAAACTTTAAGCGTTCAAAGAAAATCCATGAGCTTATTGTTCAGCTCAATGACGTTGAGGAAGAATGTGACAGACTTTATCTTTCTTCCATGCGCGCGCTTATGACAAATCCTATGGATGCGCTTGCAGTTGTCTCCATGCGTGATATTTATAATTGCTTTGAAGCTTGTGCCGATGCCTGTGAACACGTAAGCGAATGTGTTGGCTCAGTTATAATGAAGAACACTTGATATAAATTTATGTAGACATAATCTCCTTGCTTTGCGGAATATACCGTTTAAAACAAGGAGATTTTTGTAAAATATATATTTTGCTATAAAAGTTGAATTTATTATTTAATAATGAAATTTAAAAGAGGGGTTTTATGAAATACTATGTAGGAGCTGATCTTGGAACGTCATCATTGAAGCTGTTGTTGGTTGATTCTCGCGGTGAAATAATAAGAACGTCGGTTCGTTCATATCCTGTATATTATCCAAACATTGGTTGGAGCGAACAAAACCCTGATGACTGGTGGAATGCGTTTGTATCAGGCGTAAAAGAGCTTGTGCAGGATATTTGTTCTGATGAAATTGCGGGTATTGGTGTTGGCGGACAGATGCATGGATTGGTTGTTCTTGATGAGGCTGATTCGGTTATACGTCCTGCTATTCTATGGAACGATGGAAGAACAGACGAGGAAACTGCGTATCTGAATGAGGTAGTTGGAAAGAAAAAGCTGTCTGAGCTTACCGCAAATATTGCTTTTGCAGGATTTACGACACCGAAAATTCTGTGGTTACAGAAAAACGAGCCTGAAAATTTTCGTCGCATCAGCAAAATCATGCTTCCAAAGGACTACATTAACTATAAGCTTACGGGCGTACATTGCACCGACTATTCCGATGCTTCGGGAATGCTTTTGTTGGATGTAAAAAACAAGCGTTGGTCGGACGAGATGCTGGAAATATGCGGTATAACGCATGAGCAAATGCCAAAATTATTTGAAAGCTATGATTCTGTTGGAAGCTTGTTACCAGAGGTCGCAGAAATGCTGGGACTTGATAGCGATACAAATGTTGTTGCAGGCGCGGGAGATAACGCGGCGGCGGCAGTTGGAACTGGAACTGTAACAGACGGCAGATGCAACATTTCCCTTGGAACTTCGGGGACTGTATTTATATCATCCAACGAATTTTCTGTCGATAAAAACAATGCGTTGCATTCCTTTTGCCATGCCAGCGGTGGATATCATCTTATGGCTTGTATTCTTTCTGCGGCATCCTGCAATAAATGGTTTTGCGAAGATATTTTAAAAACTGACGATTATGAAGCCGAGCAAAAGGAAATAACTGATGATTGCCTTGGAAAGAACGACGTTTTTTTCCTTCCTTACCTTATGGGTGAGCGTAGTCCCATAAACGATACTGACGCAAGGGGAGCTTTTGTTGGTATGCGAATGGATACGAAACGCAGTGATATGCTTCTCGCTGTTCTCGAAGGGGTAGCTTTTGCCATACGTGATAATCTTGAAATAGCCAAAAGTCAGGGAATAAACACCACGTGTAGCAGTCTTTGCGGCGGTGGCGCAAAATCTGAGCTTTGGCAAAAAATTCTTTGCAATGTTCTGAACATAGACATCACACTTTTGCAGACCGAACAGGGTCCAGGGTTTGGTGCAGCAATGCTGGCAATGGTAGGTTGCGGAGAGTTCAGCCACGTTAAAGATTGTGCAAAGGAATTTGTCAAAATAAAAAAGACACTTTCCCCTGATGCTCATATTTCAGCACGATATGAAACACAATATAATAAATTCAAAAAGATATATCCGTCACTCAAAAATTTGTTTAAAAGCATAAAGGCAGGAGATTAGTATGAAAGAGATTTTTCCAAATATTCCTAACGTTAAATATGAAGGCGAAGAAAGCGTAAATCCGTTTGCCTTCAAATATTATGACAAAGAACGCATTATCCTTGGCAAAACCATGGGCGAGCATTTGCCGTTTGCTATGGCTTGGTGGCATAATCTCTGCGCCGCAGGAACAGATATGTTTGGCCGTGATACGGGCGATAAATCTTTCGGTGCGGAAAAAGGAACGATGGACCATGCAAAAGCAAAGGTTGATGCAGGTTTTGAGTTTATGAAAAAGCTGGGTATAGAATATTTTTGTTTCCACGACATTGACCTTGTACCCGAAGCTGAGGATATCAGAGAAACCCATCGCCGCCTTGATGAGATTACAGATTACATTCTTGAGAAAATGAAAGGCACAAATATCAAATGCCTTTGGGGTACTGCCAATATGTTCTCAAATCCCCGCTTTATGAACGGGGCAGGATCTACAAACTCTGCTGACGTTTTCTGCTTTGCGGCGGCACAGATCAAAAAGGCTCTCGACCTTACCGTTAAGCTCGGTGGAAAGGGCTATGTTTTCTGGGGCGGCAGAGAGGGATACGAAACACTTCTCAACACCGATATGAAGTTTGAGCAGGAAAATATTGCAAGACTTATGAAAATGGCGGTTGAATACGGTCGTTCAATTGGGTTCGAGGGGGATTTCTACATAGAGCCAAAACCTAAAGAACCAATGAAGCATCAATATGATTTTGATGCCGCAACGGCTATAGGATTCCTTCGTCAGTATGGTCTTGACAAAGATTTTAAAATGAACATCGAAGCGAACCATGCAACACTTGCAGGACATACTTTCCAGCATGAATTGCGTGTTTCTGCCATAAATGGAATGCTTGGCTCTATAGATGCTAACCAAGGCGATTTATTGCTCGGATGGGATACGGATGAATTTCCTGCAAACGTATATGAAGCAACTATGTGTATGTATGAGGTGATAAAAGCTGGCGGTCTTACGGGCGGTTTCAATTTCGATTCAAAAACACGCAGACCCAGTTATACCTACGATGATATGTTCCATGCATTTATTCTTGGAATGGATACTTTTGCATTAGGGCTTATCAAAGCGGCTGAAATAATTGAGGACGGCAGAATTGACAATTTTGTCAAAGACAGATATTCAAGCTTTGAAAGCGGAATTGGCAAAAAAATTGTTGACGGAAATACAAATCTTTCAGAGCTTGCAAAAATTGCCGAAGATATGGGCGCGCCGAAGCTTCCGTCAAGCGGCAGACAGGAATATCTTCAAGGTGTTCTCAACTCAATTATGTTTAAATAATATAAATTGAAGTATAAATCTCCTTATTTTACAGATACTAACAGTACAAATTTGTAAAACAAGGAGATTTTTTGATATATGAAAGCAACAGGAATTGTGAGAAGAATAGATGAACTTGGGAGAGTAGTTATTCCTAAAGAAATAAGACGTACGCTGAGGCTCAGGGATGGCGAGCCTTTGGAGATATACACGGGGAAGGACGGAGAGGTTGTATTCAAGAAGTATTCTCCCGTTGGTGACGTAAGTGCTTTTACCGCTCAATACGCAGATGCCATAAACAAAAGCAGCGGAATACCTGTTGTAATCTGCGACAAGGACAGCGTTATTGCTGTTTCAGGCGCACCGAAGCGTGATTTGCTTGAAAAGCCTATTTCTGCATCCGTTTCAAGACTTCTTGAAAAGCGTCAGAGCTTTGCATCAAGCGGAAGCCTTACGGATACGCCTTCAATAACGGAAGACGGAGAGGGGAGAGTTTCTTTTTTATCTCCTATAGTTGCAGACGGAACGGTTGTGGGCGGCGTTATTAGTGTTGCAGGTGAGAATGGACACGTACCCGGGGAAACGGAGCAGAAGCTTATTTCCACAGGAGCAATATTTTTATCAAAACAGCTTGAGGTTTGATTCGTGGAAAAATGGAGTGAGGGGCAATAGCCTTTTGCTCCTTTTTTATTATAGGCGAAAAAAAGCTGTTGCACTATTTTTGATAATGCAACAGCCGAATAAAAGGACGAGAAAAATCAAAATATTCAGGGTTTGTTTCTTCTTTCGCAAAGTAACTCAAAGTTTTTCACGAGTATGATATCGCTTCCGATTCTTTCTATACAGTCCCAAGGGATTCTGCACATATCCTTTCCACTGAAAATGGTGAAATATTTTCCGGGCGGGGGAAGAAGTATTGAATTTATTCTTCCACCGCAGGTGTCTATTTCCAAATCGCAGATATATCCGAGCCTTCTTCCGTCTGTTACGGAGATAACCTCTTTATCCTTTAAGGTGTTGAATGTGAGGGTCATAACTTGCCCCTTTCTTTACAAAAGTATACATATCATGCCGCCGCTTCCCTCGTTGATAACCTTTTGCAACGTGTCAGAAAGCTTAACGCGGGCATCTGCGGGCATATGAGCTATTTTGCTGTTAAGCCCCTCTTTCACCAGCTCGTGAAGAGTTTTTCCAAACATATTGGTTTCCCATATTCGTTTTGGGTCTTCTTCAAATTCTTTAAGAAGAAATTGAACCAATTCCTCGCTTTGAAGCTCTGTTCCCACCATTGGGCTTACTTCTGTTTCTATATTTGCTTTAATAAGGTGAATAGATGGAGCGGAGGCTTTCAGCTTTACACCGTATCCTCCCGATTGCTTTACTATTTCAGGTTCTTCAAGAGATAACTGGTCAACCGTTGGCATTACGATTCCGTAACCTGTTTCTTCCAGCTCTGTAAGTGCATCTGCAATTTTATCGTATTCTGTTTTTACTTTTGATAGGGAAGTAAGAAGCTCGATAAGGTCTTCCTTACCCTCTATTTCAAATCCGCTTTCTGAACCGAGAATTTTGTAGAACACTTTCTCGGGAACAACTACGGAAAGGAGTCCTTTCCCTTGCCCTAACAGCGTTTTTTGAGGCTTTACGGAAACGTCCCATTCATTTTCTTCAAAAACAAAGGAGTCAGGCGTTATATGGCGAACCTTTGATATATTTTCTCCCGATGCACGAACGCCTTTTAATATCTGATCCTTGAGTGGATGCTCGGCTGGAAGATTTCTGATCCAGAGCGGTATTTCGACGTTAATTTCTTTAACGGGAAATTCAAGTAAAACGTTTGAAAGTATTTCCTTTATATCGTATTCCGTAAGCTCGGCACAGTTGGCTGGAACGACGGAAACGCCATATTCTTCTTCCATTTTTTTGGAAAGTGTCAAAACCTCTGATGAATCGGGGTAAGCGGAGTTAAGTAAAATTACAAAGGGCTTGTTTATGGCTTTGAGCTGAGAAACAGCCTTCTTTTCCGCTTCAACGTAGCTTTCTCGCGGAATGTCGCAAATGCTTCCGTCGGTCGTTATAAGAATACCTATAGTTGAATGTTCCTCAATGACCTTTTTTGTACCCGTTTCTGCCGCTTGTTCAAAGGGCATTCTTTCTTTTGACCATGGTGTCATAACCATTCTTGGCTCACCGTCTTCAAAATGTCCAAGTGCTCCGTCTACAAGATATCCCACGCAATCTATAAGCTTTATTCTGAAAGAAACGTTTTCTCCCAACGTCAGCTCTACCGCTTCGTCGGGAATGAATTTGGGTTCTGTTGTCATAACCGTTCTTCCCGCGGCAGATTGCGGCATTTCGTCTGTTGCTCTTTCCTTTACGAATCCGTCTTTTATATTGGGTAATACAGCCTTTTCCATGAATTTTTTTATAAACGTGCTTTTTCCCGTTCTTACGGGACCAACAACTCCGATGTAAATGTCGCCCCCTGTCCTCTGGGCTATATCCTTGTAAATATCATTTTTTGCCATATTCAAATATTCCTCCAAAAATTTCTTTTTTGGTATATGAATATGTCTATGCAGGATGTAATATGACAAAAAGGCGGTATGATATTTTGCTTTGTTTGCCATTCGTTTCAGCAATATTATATATTTTTCGACGGGGTATGCACCCAGATATATGTTTAAAATAAAAAAAATATATATTTTTTGGGAATTTTTCAAGAAACCATTGAAAAATTCTGCAAAATAGTGTAAAATATACTATCTATAGCAAAAGAGGTGTTTTTCTTGAACATACTTGCGGACTTGTTTCTGACATATTTCAGAGTCGGTGCTGTTACATTTGGCGGCGGGTATGCTATGATTCCGATTCTCGAGAGGGAAGTTGTAAAAAAGAAAAATTGGGTAAGCGAAGAAGAGCTTCTTGATTATTATGCCATTTCCCAATGTACTCCGGGAGTTATTGCCGTAAATGCGGCAACCTTTGTCGGATACAAAATGGCAGGAGTTTTAGGCTCTGTATTTGCGACTCTCGGAGTTATTTCCCCTTCTATTATCATTATAACGATTATTGCGAATATGCTTTCCGTTTTTTCGGATAACAGGTACGTGACAAGTGCCTTCAAGGGTATAAGCATAGCCGTTTGCGCCTTGGTGTTTACTACGGTTGTGGGAATGATAAAGAAAAACGTTAAAAATATTTTTTCCGTTATTCTTGCGGTTTTTGCGTTTGTTGCAATAGGAATATTGAATTTATCTCCTATAATTGTTGTTATTGCTGTTCTCGCCGCATCTCTTATAAGATTTCGGATAATCGACGGTAAAATGAAAAAAAGTTCAAAAGAAGCAACGGAGGATAGTGAAAAATGAAAACCTTCCTTTTGCTTATGCTTGAATTTTTCAAAACAGGTGCTTTTGCCATTGGAGGCGGGCTTGCAACTATACCTTTTCTTAAGGAAATAAGCGAAAACCGCGGTTGGTTCACTTTGCAGGAGCTTACGGATTTTATAGCTATTTCCGAATCTACCCCCGGACCAATCGGTATAAATATGGCAACCTACGCAGGCTTTAAAGCCATATCGGGTGAATTCGATAGCGGACTATGGGGAATTTTAGGCGCGGTAATTGCCCCTTTGTCTTTGGTTGTGCCTTCCGTTACTGCGGTTTTGTTTGTTGCGAAATTCTATGAAAAATTCAAAACCAATAAATACATTTCTGCGTCCTTTGCAGGTGTCAGAGCTTCAACGGCAGGTCTTATCTGCGGAGCTATGGGAAGCGTTTTCCTTGCTATGATATGGAACGCAGAGGTGTGGAAAGCCACAGGCGATTTTTTAAAAGCCGTAAATGGAGTTGAAATAATTTCATTCGCTCTGCTTACCTTTTGTATTTTTAAATTCAAAAAAATTCATCCTGTTGCCTTTATAGGTGTAGGAGCAGTTATAGGGCTCGTTTTCGGGCTGTAAAATTTTCATGGAGGATATTAAATGAGCAAAATTGATCCTAAATATTCAAAAATAACCCCCGAAATTCTTCGATTGGCACAAACTGCCAAGGATATCGGGTATATTGATCCTGCTTTATACGAAAAATATCATGTAAAAAGAGGACTTCGCGACATAAACGGTCAGGGTGTTCTGACGGGACTTACAGAAATAGCAGAGGTTCACTCCTATTCCATAGTTGATGCTGAATACGTTCCCTGCGAAGGTAAGCTTTTTTACCGTGGTATTGACATGGAAGAAATGGTTGGAAGTTATGAGGCGAGCAACATCTTCGGTTTCGAAGAAACAACGTTCTTGCTGCTGTTCGGTTTCCTTCCTTCACAATCAGAGCTTGAAGGCTTCAAAAAGCTTCTCAATGAATACAGAATACTTCCCACAGGCTTTGTAAGAGACGTTATTCTCAAAGCTCCAAGCCGTGACGTTATGAATTCCCTCGCAAGAAGTGTTCTCACTCTTTATTCGTATGATGCAAATGCTGACGATATATCCGTTGAAAACGTTTTAAGACAGTCCTTACAGCTTATCTCAACGTTTCCTATGCTTGCCCTTTACAGCTATCAGGCGTTCAAGCATTATCACGATTTTGGTGATCTTCTCATCAGAACACCAAACCCTGAATATACAACGGCTCAGAATATTCTTAATCTTCTTCGTCCTGACGGAAAGTTTACAGACATTGAAGCCAAAGCACTTGACCTTTGCCTTATTATTCATGCAGACCACGGCGGCGGTAACAACTCTGCGTTTACGACTCACGTTGTAACCTCCACGGGAACAGATACATATTCTGCCATAGCGGCGGCGTTGGGCTCTCTTAAAGGACCACGTCACGGCGGCGCGAATATCAAGGTTGTCAAAATGATGGACGAACTAAAGGAGCGTCTTGAGGATTGGGAAGATGAGGAAGAAATTATCAAGTATCTCAACGACGTTCTTGACAAGAAAGCTTTTGATAAGAGCGGTTTGATTTACGGTGTGGGCCATGCTGTTTATTCTCTTTCCGACCCTCGTGCAAAGGTGCTTAAAGGATTCGTTGAACGTCTTGCTGAAGAAAACGGCATGACGAAAGAGTTTGAGCTATACAGCCGTGTGGAAAAATTAGCTCCTCAGGTTATTATGAGCAGAAGAAAGGTATTCAAGGGCGTTTGTGCAAACGTTGACTTCTACAGCGGATTCGTTTACAGAATGTTAGGACTTCCACAGGAGCTTTTCACCCCAATTTTTGCAGTAGCAAGAATTTCAGGCTGGTGTGCTCACAGAATGGAAGAAATAATAAATGCGGGAAAAATAATTCGTCCTGCTTATAAAAACGTTGCGAAACACAGAAAATATTCTCCCATGGAAGAGAGATAAAGAATTATCCATAAAAAGTTGATGAAAGGAAAAAAGTTATGAGCAAAAAAAAGAGCAGAAGCAGAAAGAAAAAACGTTCTTCGAGCTTTTCTACAGGCTTTGTGGCAATGTTTTTTCTGATTATCGGCGCAGTGTTGGCAGTTCTTGCTTTTAAGTTCTTTGAGAACGGAAACGATATTTCAACCGATTCAAGCGAAGCCATGAATCAAAGTAAATATGTTGAAAGCTCCGTGGCAGACGATGAATCATCAACTTCTTCTCGTAAAGAGGAGACGTCCTTTGAATCAAGCACAACATCGGGTGATTCTTCCGAAGACGTTTCAGAGGAAAGCTCTGAAAATGCTTCCGAGGATGTACCTCAAGGAAAGTATTCATCAGTTGCATGGTATAAGGCTGAAAACGAAGAAAGATATAAAGCATACGGGGATAAAAAGCCTGAGCTTTCTCCCGAAAAAGTAGTAACCTACGTTAACATTGGTCTTGACGGACCTTATTATACAAACGTTTATCCCGCAAAGAAAGAAGACGGAATATTTATCCTTGTGAATAAGTATTCTTACGTTGAAAGAGGTTTTGAGCCTGCAAATCTTGTTGAGCTTGATGCTTCCTGCAAGGTTTCGGGAAAGAGTGTAAAGCTGGTTAAAGAGGCGGCAGATGCTTTTAAAAGACTTTCTGCGGATGCTTTGGAGCTTGAATATCACATAATAGGGATGTCCGGTTACAGAACTTATGCATATCAGGAAAATCTTTATAATAACTATCTGAAAAACGATACGAAAGAAAACGTTGATACCTACAGCGCACGTCCAGGGTATTCAGAGCATCATACGGGTCTTGCTTTAGACGTTCAGACTGACAGCGTATCATTCAGCAATTTCGGACAAACGAAAGAATACGAATGGCTCCTTGATAACGCTCATAAATACGGCTTCGTTATTCATTACACGGAAGAAAATCAGTGGATAACGGGATATATGCCAGAAGAATGGCATATCAGATATCTTGGCGTTGAAGCCGCAACGTACATTTATGATAACAATTTGTCCGTTGACGAATATCTTACGATGTACGGAGCAAATGGGCTTCAGGCGGCAGGATGATATTTGACTTTTGATTTTGTTTAACTCCAAGGAAGGTAAAAAGGCATGAAATACGTTGTTGTTATTCCTGACGGAATGGCAGATTATGAATCGAAAAAATTAGGCGGTGTTTCCCCTATGGCTGCCGCTGACAAAAAATATATGAACCGTTTGGCTAAAGCGGGATCTGTTGGAATGTGTCTTACGGTTCCACCTGAAATGACTCCCGAAAGCGATACGGCAAATCTTGCTTTGATGGGATATGACCCTCTTGTATATTCCAGAGGAAGATCTCCTCTTGAAGCGGCAAGCATGGGAATTCCTATGGCTACCGAGGATACGGCTGTAAGAGTTAATCTCGTTGCACTGTCTGACGAAGGTGAAGAATATGAGAATAAAATAATGCTTGACCATTCATCTGACGAGATAAGCACGGAAGAAGCAAGAATACTCATAGAAGCCGTGGAGGAAGCTTTTGGGACTGAATACAGAAGGTTCTATACAGGTGTAAGCTACCGCCATTGTATGATATGGAAAAACTGCTTTGAATTCGACGATTTCTCCCGTCCTCATGATATTATAGGAAGACAGATAGGTAAATATCTTCCTTATAAAGCTGAAAGTCAGCCTATGACAAAGCTTATGAAGGAAAGCTTCCAGCTTCTTAATAATCATCCCGTAAACGTGGAAAGAGCGAAAAGAGGCTTGAAAAAAGCAAATTCACTTTGGCCATGGAGTCCGGGAAAAAAAGCGTTTTTGCCGTCTTTTGAAGAAAAATACGGACTTAAAGGTGCGGTTGTATGCGCTGTTGACTTGATAAAAGGTATTGGCGTTTGCGCCGGCATGGAGGTTCCTTCAGTTGCGGGTGCAACGGGAAATTTTGATACTGATTATACAGCAAAGGCTCGTGAGGCGGTTTCACAGCTTTTAGAAAAGGGCAAGGATTTGGTTTACGTTCACGTGGAAGCCCCAGACGAATGCGGACACCGTGGCGAGCTTGAAACAAAAATAAAAGCAATAGAGCTTATAGATGAAAAAATTATAGGATATATTGTAAACGAGCTAAAAAAAGCAGGGGAGGATTTCAGACTTCTGGTTCTTCCCGATCATCCAACCCCAATCCCCAAACGCACGCATACGAGAGGAATGGTTCCTTTCTTTATATACGACAGCAAAAAGGAAGTAAAGGAAACAGACTTTGTGTTCTCTGAAAAAACTGCAAGAAGCAGAAAGCTGAGAATAAACAAAGGCTGTGACATGATGAGTTTTTTTATCGGTAAATAAGGTATTGATTTATGAAAAAAACTGCTTTGCGTTTATTGTGTCTGCTTACTGTTTTTGCAACTTTGGTTTTTTCTCTTGGTGCTTCCGCTGAAGAACAACCTACTCAGCCCAAAAGACTTGAAATAGACGATTTCCGTGATATAACCACGGCTAACGTGGAACGGATATTGTCTACGGGTAGCTATAAGATAACGGACGTACCCCCTGAAACCTTGACTTTGCCCGACAATATTCCAACGGATCTGACGGAAAAGCTGGAAAAAATTCTGGACGATGCTCCATATTCTTGCGCTATGTACTATATTGACCTCGAAACAGGGTTTGAGATTACGTATAATGCGGAAAGATGGTTTGGCGGAGCGAGTACAATAAAAGCACCGTTTATGATGGCTTTGCTTGATAAAATCGAGCGAGGCGAAATAAGCTTTGACGATACTCTGACGTATAGCTATGACAGAACGGGTACAGTTCAGATATCCAAGGATTATGAGCTTGGTGCAAAGCTTTCCATTCGTTTGCTTATAGAATATCTTATCTATTACAGCGACAACGTAGCTTTCTCTCTGCTTCTGAATCAGGCTTGCAAGCTTGGTGAGTTCAGAAGCTTCTGCAGAAATAATTACGGTGGAGATATTTATAAGGACGGTATAAATCAGCTTAATGCAAAGGTTGTGGCAAAGGCTTTTGAGGATTTGTACCATAAATCAAAAACGGGAAACGAAATATACGTTTGGTATGTGGAGCTTCTCAAACAGGCTAATGAAAACAAATTCGTAAGAAACGGCTTACCAAAGGACGAAAACGGGGAGTGTATATATGAGGTTGCCCATAAATACGGCATGGATATAAACGCTTCCAACGATGCCGCTATAGTTTTCTGCGGAGAACGTCCCTACGTTCTTGTTGTGCTTACGGATTATATAGGATATAATACGCAATATTTTATCAATCGTGTCTCTTCTGCGGTTTATGATATACATTTGCATATAACAAATTCGGAATTCGGAATGCGTAATTCGGAATTTTGAACAGGAGTGCATCAGGATGAAAAGCGAAAACGCAATTGCTGATAAAAGCAAAATATTTGCATTGCGTATTATTAGATTATACAAATATTTACGAAATGAGAAAAATGAATATGTTTTGTCAAGGCAAATCTTGAGAAGTGGAACCAGTATTGGTGCAAATGTAAAAGAGGCGGTCCGAGGACAAACAAAACCTGATTTTTATGCAAAACTGAATGTTGCTCTTAAAGAAGCGAGCGAAACAGAATATTGGCTCGAATTGCTTCATGAAAGTGAGTTTATTAGCCATGAAGCCTATGAAAGCATTTATTTGGATTGTCAGGAAATTATAAAAATTTTGGTATCTATAACAAAAACACAAAAACCAAATTACGATAAAGAAAATTAACCTAAAAACAAGACAACGAAAGGGAAGGAATGTTATAGCGTAGAAGAATTCAGTATTCCGAATTCCGCATTCCGAATTACCTAAAAACAAGACAACGAAAGGGAAGGAATGTTATAGCGTAGAAGAATTCAGTATTCCGAATTCCGAATTCCGCATTCCGCATTCCGAATTACCTAAAAACAAGACAACGAAAGGGAAGGAATGTCATAGCATAGAAGAATTCAGTATTCCGAATTCCGAATTCCGCATTCCGAATTACCTAAAAACAAGACAACGAAAGGGAAGGAATGTTATAGCGTAGAAGAATTCAGTATTCCGAATTCCGCATTCCGCATTCCGCATTCCGAATTACCTAAAAACAAGACAACGAAAGGGAAGGAATGTCATAGCGTAGAAGAATTCAGTATTCCGAATTCCGAATTCCGCATTCCGCATTCCGAATTACCTAAAAACAAGACAACGAAAGGGAAGGAATGTCATAGCGTAGAAGAATTCAGTATTCCGAATTCCGCATTCCGAATTACCTAAAAACAAGACAACGAAAGGGAAGGAATGTCATAGCGTAGAAGAATTCAGTATTCCGAATTCCGAATTCCGCATTCCGAATTATAATGTATATGGATTTCGCAAAAGAATTATCTTTACAATTTAATTGTGACGAGAAGTACGTTACTAATATAATAACCCTTCTTGATGAAGGAAACACTATTCCGTTTATCGCTCGTTACAGAAAAGAGCTTCACGGTTCAATGGACGATCAGAAGATTCGTGAAATAGCTGAACAGCTTGAATATCTGAGAGCTTTGGAAGCACGCCGCGAGGAAGTGAGAGAGCTTATTGCCGCACAGGAAAAGCTGACGGATGAAATAAACGAGGCTTTGAACAAAGCGAAGACGTTGGCTGAAATCAACGATATATATCTGCCTTTCAGACCAAAAAGAAAAACTAAGGCTTCCGTTGCAAGAGCAAGAGGACTTGAGCCGTTGGCAGATCTTATATTTGCACAGACAGAAACTACAGACCCTCTCGAAATGGCTGAAAGCTACGTTAACCCCGAATTAGAGGTTGAAACGAGAGAAGCCGCTTTGGAAGGTGCGTTACATATTATTGCGGAAAACATTTCCGACAATGCAGAAATCAGAAAGGTTCTCCGTGCGTTGCTTTGGAGCGATGGTGAGATTGCGACAAAGGCTGCGGATGCTGAAGCAGAAACTGTATATACAATGTATTACGACTACAGAGAACCTCTTAAAACTGTTCCTACGCACCGAGTGCTCGCTATTAACCGTGGCGAAAAAGAAGAGGCTTTAAAGGTTTCCGTCGAGCTTGATAAAGATAAAGCTATGGCAAAGATTCTTTCCATGGTAATTCTTAACAACACATTGTCCGCAAAAGCCGTTGAAGAAGCGGCAGAGGACGCTTATGTCAGACTTATTTTCAGTTCCGTTTCAACGGAAATAAGACGTGACCTTTCAGATAAAGCCTGCGAAGAATCCATGAAGGTTTTCAAGGTTAACCTTAAACAGCTTCTTATGCAACCGCCTATAAAGGGATACGTTACCATTGGCCTTGACCCTGGATACAGAACGGGCTGTAAGGTTGCGGTTGTGGATTCAACGGGCAGAGTTCTTGATACGGGTGTTA
This sequence comes from Oscillospiraceae bacterium, assembly GCA_015064625.1. GTDB lineage: Bacteria > Bacillota > Clostridia > Oscillospirales > CAG-382 > SIG653. The sequence goes on from SVRW01000007.1 coordinate 19,670, forward strand.
TTTATCCAACCCATTCTCAAACAAAAATAGACGAAGCAAAGGCTTTTATCAAAAAGCTTATCAAAAAGCATAACGTCAAGGCAATAGCCATCGGTAACGGAACGGCATCACGTGAAACTGAAGCATTTGCCGCAGAGGTTCTGAAAGAACTTCCCGAATGCGGTGCGGCATACGTTATGGTTGACGAATCAGGTGCATCCGTTTATTCTGCTTCCAAATTGGCGGCAGACGAGTTCCCAGATTTCGACCTTACCTTAAGAAGTGCAGTTTCAATCGCGAGAAGACTTCAAGACCCTCTTGCTGAACTTGTTAAAATTGATCCTAAGGCATTGGGCGTTGGTCAGTATCAGCACGATATGCCTCAGAAACGCCTTTCAGAAACCTTGGACGGTGTTGTTGAAGACTGTGTAAACAGCGTTGGAGCAGACCTTAATACCGCATCTCCCGCTTTGCTTTCAAGAGTTTCGGGACTCACTTCTGCAGTTTGCAAAAATATCGTTAAATACCGTGAAGAAAATGGTGCATTCAAATCAAGAAAAGAGCTTCTTAAGGTTCCAAAGCTTGGAGCAAAAGCATTTGAACAGTGTGCAGGCTTCCTCCGCGTTGCTGAAAGTGATAACCCACTTGACAATACGGCGGTTCACCCTGAGTCATACGAGGCGGCTGAATCTATTATCACCCGTTGCGGATTCACTTTGGATGAACTGAAAAAAGGAGGACTTTCAACTGTTAAAGAAGCGGCTGTGGATATCGGCGTTGGAAATCTTGCCCGTGAGCTTGGTATGGGACTTCCTACCGTTGCTGATATTCTTTCCGAGCTTGCAAAGCCCGGCAGAGACCCTCGTGATGATTTGCCCAAGCCTATTCTCAAAACAGACGTTCTTGATATTAAGGATTTGAGAGAGGGTATGGTTCTCAGCGGTACAGTCAGAAACGTTGTTGACTTCGGTGTTTTCATTGACATCGGTGTTCATCAATCAGGATTGGCACATATATCTCAGCTTTGCGATAAATATATCCGCCATCCTTCAGAGGTTCTGAAAATAGGTGACGTTGTACAGACGAAGGTTCTTGGTGTTGACGTTGCAAAAGGAAAAATTTCCCTTACGCTAAAAGGAATAAAGTAGCAGAAACTTTTTTGTTAACCTGTGTGGGACTGAAAATATTTTTCAAAAACATAAATAACGAAAATGCTGTTTTGAAAACGAAATTTCAAAACAGCATTTTTGATTGTGTGAAGGTTTTATATATCAGCTTGTAGGCTCTGTAAATGAAACGTGGGCAGGGTTTGCGCTGACGTATGCTTCTGTTCCTTCGAATTTTATTTTCACGTATTCATCGGTTTTTTCGATGATTTCAAATTTATCTCCAAAGTGAGCTACAGTGAGAACGTTATTAGCAGTTGAAAGATCCCAGTAAGATCTTACGTTAAGGTTCCTTACAATGACCCAGACGTATTCCTTGCTTTCTCCCGAAAAACCGTTCAGTCCTAATTTTTTGATTATTGACGGATAATCCTTGTATGCGTAGTTCAGGTCAAAATGCTCATCCTCGATAAAGGAGAAAACGCCCTTGTGAGCGTATTGCCACATACCGAATTCCTCGTGACCCAGACAGTCTTCGGGATTCCACGTGTAAGTCTGATCTATGCTTACGGACTCGGATGAGTCGATTCTTGCAAACCAGATATCTATCATTCCAATAAGCTTGTCAGCTTCAAGTACCTTGTATTCGGGGGTCATCCAATGCTTCCCCACATATAATCCGGCATAATACCCGTTTCTTTGAAGCGTTGCGGCGAAGCTTTTAATCATCTCTGTCTTTACGGAAGGAGCAATGCTTCTTTGGGAGCTGTCCTCGAAATCCATGTATAAAGGATATTCGAAGGTTTTGCCTTTGACGTATGTAACAAATTGCTTTGCTTCTTCTATGGCGTCGTTTACGTTGAGAGCGTAGGAATAATAATACGCCCCAACGTCAAGACCTGCGGCTTTTGCGCCTTCGTAATTCATATCAAAGGTCGGGTCTATGCCTACGTTTGAACCCGCTTTTATGATAACGTAATCAATACCTGCGTTTTTAATTGCCACCCAATCAAGCGGTATAAAATTACCGTCTGCATCTTTTTTGTGATTCCATTTTGAAACGTCAATTCCTTGTGCAAGAACTTTTTTGTTGCCTGCATAGGCAGAACTGCAAATTGAACTGTAATCCGTATAATTGTCCTTGTAGGATGTTTTACAGTAAGAGCAGGTATACCTTGTGTACCCTTGGTCAAGAAGCGTTGGTAAAATCACAGCACTTGTGTAAGAATGTTTGGTTTTATCAACCTTGTTGTCTTTGTAGGAGTCTCCGCAAGAGCTACATTTGTGTAGCGTATATCCTTCCGTTTTACAAGTGGGGGAAATTACGGTTTGAACGTATTCATGACCTTTTTTTGTATAGTTGTCTTTGTATGAATCAGAACAAGCTGTGCATTTATGCAACGTGTAGCCGTCATTTTTGCAAGTAGGCTCAATGATTTTTTCTGTGTAATTATGGGGGAGCTTAGGTGTTGCTTCTCCCGTGTAGGTTTCTCCGCAAGCACAGCTGAACAGAGTATAACCATCCTTTTGGCAAGTTGGCTCAACCTTTTCCTTTTCAACGTAATTATGTCCTGTTGGAGAAATAACCTCCTGCTCTGTTATTATAAATGCGCAAACGGTGCAGAAATTTCCTTCTGTCAATCCGTGCTCCGTGCAGGTAGGGTCTTTAGCCGGTAAAGTTTCTTGGGTGTGGGGGAGTATTTCTGTTTCGTCTGATTCTGAAAAACCGCAAACAGTACATACCCGCTCAACGAGTCCCGCTTCCTTGCAGGAGGCTTCTTTTTTTGTTTCCCAATCAGAAAAAACGTGTGCTTCGTGAATTGAAACATCTTCGGAAAAATCAACGCTTTCGGATTCCGACGTTGGTTCAACACTTTCAAGTTCATCAGACGAAACACTCAGGACGGATTCGTCTTCAAGAGTTTCGTCCGCACCGGAGGTTTCAACGTAAATCTGACAGGACGTCATAAAAAAAGTGAGTACGAATAATAAAAATACGGCTGATAAATAAAATTTTTTCATATCAGATTACCTTTTAATATATCATTGTTTAAAAAAGTAAAATTCATCAACGTCTGCACTATTAAAGTCGCCCGAAAAAACAAGCTTCAGCTCGTAAATTCCGTTTATTGAACGAAATTCGGTTTTGGTTTCTACAAAGCTTTCAGAGGGAAGAACTGCCAATTCATTCACTAAAACCTCGTCTGCGTAAATCGAAACCTTGCATGGAAGGTCGTTTTTCATTCTGATGGCGAATATGTTTTCACCTTTGAAGTCTAAACTGCGGAAAACCATACTGTCAGAATCCTTTATTTCCCGCAAACAAAGATGGTTTTCGGATTCTTCGTCCACAGCAATTCTTACGTTACCCGAAAGGAAACAGGCTGTGTTTGCGGGGATATGGTTCGAAGCTGATAAAGCATGTCCCAAAAAAGAGGTCTGCTTCACCTCGGGTATACTTCCGTCCTCATTTATGAAAATCGGCTCTGCGCAAACGTGTCTTGAAAATTCGAAGCCATGGGTTGAACGGTGATAAAAAACGTACCATTGACCTTGAAAAAGCTCTATGGATCCATGATTGTTCCATACAAAAGGGTCGCATCCAAAATTATCAATAATAACCCCTTTGTATTCAAACTCTCCAAGGGGTTCATCTGAAACTGCATATCCGAGGCAAGTAGGACGGCCCCCATGTCTGTGGGTATCTGCAAAAAGATAATAATATTTACCGTTGATTTTCTTAACAGAGCTTCCTTCGTGAAACTCGTGCTTTTCTATGGTAAGAGGAGTTGTTACGGTATCTTTGATGATTTCCGTCATGTTGTCCTTAAGCTTGGCGGCGTGACACCAAGTGAGCTGTCCCCAATATAAATATGCCTGACCGTCATCGTCTATAAAAACAGCAGGGTCAATGCCCCAAACCCCTTCAATTGGTCCAATGTCGGAAAAAGGCCCTGCAGGTGAGCTTGATACGGCAACACCGCATCTTCCGTCGGGCACGCAGTAGTAAAGATAATATTTTCCGTTTTTGTAAGCACAATCGGGAGCATAGAGCGCACCGCAGTCCTTTGCCCATGTAGTATGGGCAAGTGAAAAAGCGACTCCATGATCCACCCAATTTATCATGTCATCAGAGGAATAAACATGGTAAACGTCGCTACAATAGTCTTTTTTGCCAACGATATCAAATGAACCGTACAGATAGATTCTACCGTCTTCCCAAACGTGAGCCTCCGCATCGGGAACAAAAATTTTGCTGTCAAGCAAGGGATTTTTTGTTTTTTTCATAAATGCTTTTACCTACTCTAAAAAAAAGACCTGCTCCAAAAGCGGCTGTGCGCCTGTTACGGGATCCATATCCATAACCATAACGTCCTTCATATATTCGTTCCAACGGTCAACGACGGGGGATTCGCTTTGAACCTTTGCGGCATATTCAATGCCTTTTTCACATTCATAATAGCCGAAAAGCTCGTCACCTACGTTCCAGATTGTGTAATTCTTGATTCCTGCTTCTTTCAGAACATCGAGCATTTCCTGCCAAATTTCATCGTGACGTCTGACGTATTCTTCCTTTTTTCCAGGTAGTATTCTTGCTTTCCAAGCGTAGCGTTCCATAAAAAATCCTTTCTATAATGCGGAATGAGGAATGCGGAATTCGGAATAAAGGTGGCTTTTCTCCATACTGTTGAAAAGCATATTTTTTTATTCCGCATTACGAATTCCGAATTCTGAATTCCACTCCTGCCTATCTTGCCTTGTACGTTTCTCCAACGTTTTCAACTATTGCCTTACCGCCTGTCATATCCATAAGGGCAGATTCAACCTCTGTATACTTTTCGGGCAAAAGGTGAGCGACTAATGTTACGTTCATGCCGAATTCAGCGTTTGTATGGCTGATTTCTCGTTTATCAAGGTAATAAACAACCTTCTGATAATCGGAATAGGAAACGGTTATCTCCATTTTTTTGAAAAGGGTGAATGTTACAACTTCACCGTCTTCAACCGCATCCTTTGCCGATGTTGAATATGCACGTACAAGTCCTCCGGTGCCAAGAAGTATACCACCGAAATATCGGGTTACAACTATAACACAGTCTGTAATATTTTGCTTTCTCAACGTGTCGAGAAGGGGAAGCCCCGCTGTTCCGTGAGGCTCACCATCATCGCTGAAACGTTGAATGTTGTTCTCGCGGAGAACGTATGCATATACGTTGTGCCTTGCATCAGAATGCTTTTCTTTTATTTTTTTGACGAAAGCTACGGCTTCTTCTTCTGTAGCTACGGGAGCGGTATATCCGTAGAAAACGGAACGCTTTTCCGTATACTCGCTGAAGCCTTCCTTCTTTATTGAAAGGTATTCGCCCTTCATGTTAACCTATGAATTCCTTGTAGATTGCACGGAGAGTTTTTTCGAAATCCTTTTCCTCCACACCGATAATGATGTTAAGCTCGCTTGACCCTTGGTCGATCATTCTGATGTTTATATTTTCCGAAGCAATAGCCTTGAAAATCCTTGATGCTGTTCCGTGGGCATTTTTCATACCTCTGCCAACTATGGCAATAAGGCTGATTCCGTTTTCAATATGGATAACGTCGGGATTAACTGCTTCGCTTATTTCGTTTATAACTTCTTTTTCTCTGCCTTCGATGTAGGAGGTATTTACAACGATACTCATCGTGTCAATTCCCGAAGGGAGATGCTCAAAGGAAATACCCATATCGCAGAGTGCTTCAAGAACCTTCATTCCGAATCCAACCTCGGCATTCATCATATCCTTTTCAAGATGAATTATGGAAAGGTCCTTTTTGCCTGCTATACCTGTTATAATATCCTTGCTCTTGTGTTCATCTCCATCAGTAACGATAAGAGTTCCATGGTCAGCGGGAGCGTTTGTGTTTTTGATGTTAATGGGAATTCCAGCCTGCTTAACAGGGAAAATTGAATCCTCGTGAAGCACGGTTGCACCCATGTATGCAAGTTCACGCAATTCCTTATAGGTGATAACGGAAATAGGCTTTGGATTCTCAACTATTCTTGGGTCGCACATTAAGAAGCCTGAAACGTCTGTCCAGTTTTCGTAAAGGTCAGCATTTACTGCCCTTGCAACTATAGCTCCCGTTATGTCAGAGCCGCCTCTGGAGAAGGTCTTAACCGTTCCGTCGGGCATTGAACCGTAAAAGCCGGGAATAACAGCTTTTTCTACTGTTGCAAGTCTTGCGGACATTATTTTGTTTGTTTCATCTGCAAGGAATTTTCCGTTTACGTCGAAAACAACAACCTTTGCCGCATCGATAAATTCGTATCCAAGATATGAAGCTAAAATAATACCATTGAGGTATTCTCCACGGCTTGCCATGTAATCTCTGCTGCAACCGTATTTCAGCTTGTTTGCAATAAGCTCGAATTCGCCTTCAAGAGAAAGCCCAAGCTCCAACTCTTCTATAATTGAATAGTATCTTTCCTTGATTTTTTCCAGAATTGTCGTGTAGTCGCCACCGTTTGCGGACGCAGATTGGCATTTTATCAAAAGGTCTGTAACCTTTTCGTCTTCCTTGAAGCGTTTTCCGGGCGCGGAAGGAACAACGTATCTTCTGCTTTCCTCTGCTGTGATTATTGCGTGAACCTTTTTGAACTGCTCTGCAGAGGCTAAAGAGCTTCCGCCAAATTTAACAACTTTTTTTACATTGTCTGCCATAATTTCTATCCTTTCGATGAAGCTGTAAACGCTTCCGCTTTTTTCATTAGTATATATCTATATTATAATATCATAAAAAATCGATTTTTGCAACTGTTTTTAGATATTTTTATAAGGATTTCTTTATGGATGTTTTTTGACAATAAGTAGAATTTAAAATACAAAAAAATTGCAATAACTTGATTTCTATTCGGGGTTGACTAAATTCTTTTTTGTGGTATACTTTATATATTAAGTAAAATAAAAAGAGGTTTTATGGAAATAACCAAAGAATTTGAAAGTGAATATGCAAAAGCGGTGCTTATATCCATAGGTGAGGATGAAGCGACGCTGGACGAATTAGAACGTCTTGTTGAAACGGTAGACGGTGAGGTTATTGCAAGAATGACTCAGAACCGTGAAAAGCCTGACGTTTGCACGTATATTGGTTCGGGAAAGGCGAAAGAGCTTTCCGAGTTCATTGAAAATAACGGAGAAGTAAATCTGGTTATTGCAGATGCTGAACTGACACCCTCACAGATTAAAAATCTTGAGGATGCTGTCGGTTGCCGTGTTATAGACCGAACAATGCTTATACTTGATATTTTTGCTCTCCACGCCAACAGCGCGGCCGGTAAATTGCAGGTGGAGATTGCCTGCCTTCGATATACAGCTCCCCGACTTATGGGAAAAGGGAAAGAGCTTTCCCGACTTGGAGGCGGTATCGGTACGAGAGGTCCCGGTGAAAGCAAGCTGGAAACAGACAGACGTCATATAAAACGCAGAATTGAAGCGTTGGAAGAAAAGCTTTCCGAGCTTGAACGCACAAGGAGCTTGCAGAAGGAATCGAGAAGCAAAAAAGGGCTTCCAACAGTTGCAATAGTGGGATATACAAACGCAGGCAAGTCAACCTTGCTTAACGCGCTCACGGGAGCGGGCGTTCTTGCGGAAGACAAGCTTTTTGCAACTCTTGACCCTGTTACGAGAATAATGAAGCTTCCTGCGGGAAATGAAGTGCTTCTCACTGACACGGTAGGGTTTATTGACAGACTTCCTCACCATCTTGTGAAAGCCTTCAGGTCAACGCTTGAAGAACTGAAATACGCGGATATAGTTATGATTCTGACAGACGCTTCCGAAAGCGTTGAAGAACAGCTCCGCAAAAATGCGGTTACGGAGTCTCTTGTGGAGGAGTTTGGCGGAGGCGCAAAGGATGTAATTAGAGTTTATAACAAAATCGATTCCTGCGAAAACAGAGAATTTATTCCCAAGGAGGGCTTTGGAATATCCGCAAAAACGGGAGAGGGCGTTGAAGGCTTGCTCTCAGAGATAGAAAGAATTGTAAAAAGCAAAAAATGCGTTTGCGAATTTCTTATTCCATACGCCAATATGGAGGTTTCAAACGCTCTTTATAAAAAAGCAACGGTAATTTCTTCCGAGTATACGGACGAGGGGAATCTTATAGTTGCGGAGATGGAAAGCGCATATTTGCCTCAATTCTTAAAATATATGAAAAATAATAATTAACCATATGTTAAAAGTGACAAATAAACTTGAAAAAGTTAAGTTTGTATTGTATAATGACAACAGATTATATTCATTTAAATAAAAAGCTCTGAAAGGCAGATTAAATTATGAAAGTTAATGCCACTCGTCGTGTTCTTGCGCTTGTTCTTGCTTCGCTGATGGTTCTTGGCGTTGTTACGCTTCTTTTTGAAGTTACAGCAGGTGCTGTGGTTACGAACTACGCCAAAGGAAACTCCTATACGTCAAGCGCGTTTTCAGTCGTTGCGGGTATGGGAGATACGGGAAATCTTCTTACTGACGGTGTTGTAGGTACTACGGAAGCTGTAGGCGTTACAGTTGCATACGGCGGAACTAATAAAGTGCATACACTTGTTTTCGACCTCGGTGAAATTAAATACGATATCAAAACAATCAAATTCATGAACGTTCTCGTTTCGGGAAACAGAGGCTTTACTGATGATGCAGTTACTATTTCCGTTTCCAAAAACCTTGAAACAGTAGGAAACGTTACAAATACTTATACTCATGAGTCTGAGATTCAATATGGAACGGATTGTTTTAACTTCGTTTATGAGCTTAGTACGGAAGCAGTTGGACGTTACGTTCAGATAACTATGGTTACTGTTGATACTTATGTTCTTTCTCTCAGTGAGATTGAAATCTGGGGAAGCGGAAACCCTGTTGTTGAAGACGAAGAGCCTGTTATTGTGAACTATTCAAACGGAATTTCCTATTCTATTCCCGAGCTTAAATACCTTGAAGGATTTGAAGACAATGGGAAGCTTCTCACCGATGGTAACGTAGCGACGGTCGAAACAAAGGGAACATCTGTTGCATACGTAGGTACGGAGCATTTCTATACGTTGATTTTTGACCTTGGTGCAGTAAAGGATGATATAAAAACTGTTAAATTCAGAAACGTTTGTGTTGCAGGTAACAGGAACTTTGGAGCAGAACAAGTTGTTATTGCTGCTGCTGAATCTCTTGACAGTTCAGAGCCAATAGCCAGTGCTTACAAATATGAAAGAGTTCTCCAATCGGGAAGCACTTATTTCGATTTTGTTTATACTTTGGATTCTGAAGCAAGCGGAAGATACGTTTACATTACTATTTATTCGCCTTCTTACGTTCTTTCACTTAGTGAAATAGAAATCTGGAGCGCACCTCAGAGCAGCTCTGCGGTTGTAGTTCCTGATCCTATTGACCCCACGCCTAAATTTGACATCACTCTTTCATGTGAAGAAAATTTCAAGGATAACGGACAGTTTGAGCTTCTTTGCACTGTAAATAATATTACTGCAACTTACGGAATTGTTGGGGTGGATTTCGTTGTAAGCTACAATACAGCCGCATTTACTCCTGCTTATCCTTCTGGAAATGATCTTTCCGCTAATTATATCAAAGTTGCTCCCATGGATGGAAAAAAGCTGCTTTGGGAAGATATCGGAACGTATTGCGACACTTCTGCAGGTAAGATTTATATGAGATTTGCTCATGTAAAAGCGGAAAATGGTGACGGTGCCAGAAATAACGGAGAGATTGTATTTAAAATTGTTTTCAATCCCAAGGTTTCCTATGGAACGTATAATTTTGAAGCAACAAGCTGTAAGGGAACAGACCCAGGTTCTTCAAACTACAAAAAGCTTACAGAGGTTTATGCAAACGGTTCTTCCTGCTCAACCACAGCAATGCCCATTATAGACGAGCTTATTCCCACGGATAGTGGCATTACCGTATCTGATGGATATATTTACGGAGTTAAACCAGGTCTTACAAAGGATGAGCTTGCATCTATGTTCGAAGGTGAAGTTGCCGTTACTGAAAACGGAGTAAGTAAAAAGGTAGGTACGGGTTACGTTGTTACGTCAGAGGGCGGAGGCGAATCCGCAGTTGTAGTAATTTACGGTGACGTTGACGGCTCCGGTTCTATTGATGCTACGGACTATCTTTCCGTTAAAAAGCATTTTCTTAAGCAGATAAACGTTGAAGGTGTTTACGCTATTGCGGCAAATACTGACCAAAAGGGAACTATTGATGCTACAGACTATCTGAAAATCAAAAACCATTTCCTCGGTACAAATTTACTTTACTGATTTAATTTCCCGCAGGCTTAAATAGCTTGCGGGAAAATTTTAATATATGAGGGAAATTGCCGAAAAATGTTAACTAAAGATGAAAAACGGGGTTGACAAGCCAAAATAATTGTGATATACTTTTTTTAACATGGAATGGCGGTTTTTGCCGAACTGTGACATATTTATTTTTTCGGAGGTAATACTATGTATTGCAAAAATTGTGGTCAACAGATGAACGACAATCAGGCTATTTGCTTGGCTTGCGGTGTTGAAAAAGGCAAAGGAAATGCTTATTGCAGCAACTGCGGAGCTGCTCTTGCTCCTAATGCATCTGTTTGTATGAATTGCGGCGTCGCTACCGCTCAGCCTAAAGATAGACTTAACGGACAAGATAAGATTCTTATGGCGGTGCTTTGTTTCTTCCTTGGTAGCATCGGTATTCACAACTTTGTGATGGGAGAGACAAAGAAAGGTATTGTGAAAATTGTTGCTTCTTTCATTTGCGGTATCAGCACTATTCTTATGTTGATCGACTTCGTTAAGATATTGACTGATAAATATACATACGATCCCAACGCATTGTTCTAAACCTTGCAAAGTTTCAAGAAAAAGCTATTGATATTTCCTTGCATATTTCTGATGTATGCTTTGTTGGATTTGTTCGACGTATCATGCTTTATTAAATATGTCACAGGTGTATCTTGTCCGGGTTGCGGTATGACCCATGCTCTGATGAAGGCTTTGACTTTTGATTTCAGAGAGGCGTTCCGTTATCATCCTATGTTTTGGTCAGTTCCTGTTCTTTTTCTTTATTTTTTTAAGGATGGGGTATTGTTCAAAAACAAAATCCTGAATCTTGGCGTTTTTATCGCGATTCTTTCGGGATTTATGGTGAACTGGATTTATAAATTAGTTTAAAACGGGCGATTTCGCCCGTTTTTTCGTTGCATGACAAATGAGCTGTTAAACTAACTAAGGTTAGCATAACAGCTCATTTTGTAAATATTTGTTTTAGACCAACTCTGCATAGAGCGAAAAATCTTCGCCCGCTTCACCGTTTTTTGCTCTTTTATCTTTTCGAGGATGCAAAAGCAATTTTTGCAAAATTTAACACGCAGAGAGACAGCTTATCGGCTTAAAACCTTACTTTTTCACCGGCTTTGAACTATCCCCTGTCTCCGCCGGACTGATTCAACTCTTAAATTTACTAATTATAAAGTCTATTGGTTTATTATAAAACATTGGATCTTCGGAATAACCTAAAATATTATTAATAACTCCTTCGTATTGACTCATGTGTTCGAGATACGTTATCAAATCAGAATTTGCCGCAAATTCCTTTATTTTTCCAACATCTTTTTCAGCAAGATAATAAATTTGATATATATCATAGAGTTTGCCATCGTACAAAAATGCAGTATCTAACTTTAATTCTTTTTTTATGAGTTCCTCATCCCCGCTAAAAATAACATCTATTTCTCTGTCGGAAAAAACATACTCCTCGTATTCCCGTCCAACCGATATAAGATGGTCTTTATGAATATTATTAACGCGTATAAAGTCTTCTTTTTCTATTCCGAATTCTCTTATAAAATATATTAGTGTTGGAAGCTGGTCATATTCTTCGTTATAAATTCCATTTTCATAAAAAGTTTTTTTACAATACGGATCTAATAAATCATTTCCTATAATTTCACCTATTTCATTCAATGATAACAAGCATCGTCTGTAATACCCTCCGTATTCATTATCATATATGGAATTAACTCCCATGCCGTTTAAATCATCTTGCGAGACGTTAGAAGAACCATCTTCAACCGAATTTTCTGTTTTGCTTTCGTTTTCGCTTGGTTGTTCCGAATAATTTTCACTTGTTTCTAAGCTTTCAGCAGAATGTATAGCTTTGCTATTCTCCTCCTCAGACACCGCGCTTAATACTTCTTCAAATGAAGTGTCGTCAACGTTTTCTTTGGACGAATTGGAAGGCGATGATAATGGGTTATAAGACGAGGATATTTCTTCTATATGGCAAGAACACATTATCGCCGTGCAAGACAATATAAATAAAATAAATAAGTATTTTTTTATATAACTCATTTAACCTCCATTTGGTAAAATCATTTTTTATATTTAAACATATTAGCGTGATAGAAAACCATCTGATTCAAGCATGTGCGTTTTCGTTGCGGGAGCTTTGGTATGCGTTTTTCAAATGAGCATTGGACTCGCCTCCTTTGAAATTATTTTTGGATTTTTTTAAAAATGATTTGTGCCTCTATAAGTATACTGTTTTGAACATACCCAAAGGTTACACTTTCTGATGTGATTTTTTTGAAAAATGGATTTTTGTATGTTTGTACAAAAAATGCATCGAGGAATTGTGCATTTTCACATCGAATTTTTTCACATTTTTACTTGGTTTTTCACTTTTTTTGACATATGTAACGAGAATGGCAAAAGGTTACATTCTTTGCGAATTTCTTTTGTAAATTTTAAAATTCAAAAAGTTTTCATAATTGACATTAAATTGCGAACAAAACTTGGTATAATAATTACGAGCGAATCGAAAATCTGCAGGAGATAAAGATTATGTTTTTTATTTTTTTGTGTTGCAGCGAATTGGAAGATGATGATCAAAAGCTCATAGCGGAATTATATGCAAGGTTAATGCCTAAATTAGTTAAATATAGTACAGTAAGACTTATTGATCAAAGTTATGCAGAAGATATTGTTCAGGCTACATTTATGGTTCTGATTAAAAAGTATAAAGATCTGAATCATGAAAACTTGGATTATTGGATGCTCCAAGTAGTCGATCTTTTGATAAAAAATAAGAATCGCATAGAAGAAAATAGGGCATCTATTGTTTCTGCTGTTAATATTGATGACTTGAGTGAAGAAAAACTGCTTTTCTGTGGGAATACTTCTTACATAAAAGATATACTTTCAAGAGAACTGACCAAAACGGAATCAGATTTTTTTAATACTTATTTTGTGATGTGCGAACCTCATGAAAAAGCGGCGAAAAAATATAACATATCCATAAGCGCATCGAAGGTAAGGAAAAGCAGAATCAGAATAAGGGTTGTTCGTATTCTTCAAGAAAACGGTATAACTCCCTGAGAAATAACCTCAAAATAATTTGGCGTGCGGTAAATCGACGGAAAGGAAGATTATATGGAAAATGTTATAAATTTTGAAAATATGTTCTCGTTCTCCTCAGAAGATATATTCGGTTTCCTTCAACGTACAATTGACGAAGAAATACAAAAAGGGAATAAAGGTATGGATGCCGTTCTTGTGGATGAATGTGTGCTTATTTTAGAACAGCTTTACGGCAAAGAAATTTATTGCCCGACTAAAGATCAAATTTACGAAAAATATAGAAAATTAAAAGAAAAGTACGAGAAAATTAAGGACGACGAGTTATTTTGGAAGGATTTGTCCTGCGACAACGATGAATTAAAGGCGATTATAAATGGCGACGTTTCAGAAAAGCCGTTGAAGCATATAAAATTCAGAAAAACTTTGCTGATAGCGGCGATAGTTGCTGCATCTATTTTGGGGTTGACGATAACGGGCGCGGCAACGGGGAAAAATATTTTTGGAGATATAAAATTCTTTGGGTTTAATTATAAAGATCTTCCTGCGGGAAGTGAAATGACGGATGGAAAAATAAGCGTATACAAGAACGATAAGGCGTCCGTTTATGCGACCATAGAAGAAATGGCTCGTGCGAAAGGTTTTGAAGGATTTTATTATCCTGAATCTTTGGAATTCAAGAAGATAAATATAGATGAATATGATGGTAAAATCACAATAACGTTTATTATTTCTGAGGGCGGATATCATTTTTCTTTGATTGCTGTTTCATATGATGAATATGGTATACAGAATGACATTCCTGCGTATACCAAAGAAACATTGAAGAACGGTACGGAAGTGTTCTGCTATGAGATGAAAGATGGAAAATATCAGCTTATGTTTAAAATGGGAAATTGGTATTATTGCTTAGTCACCGAAAATTATGATGAAGGAATCAAAACCATAGAAACTTTTAAGGAGGCAACGCCATGAAAAAAATAATCAGCATTTTAATCTGTTCAGCTCTTCTTTTCTCCCTTTCTTTTTCAAGCGTTTCTGCGGAAGAAACGACTTGCGAAGAAACCCATATTGAATTTATCTTTGAAGAAGGTCTTTCAAGCGAGCTTAAAACGAAAATCGAAGCTCATCTTTTGGGAGAAAGTACAAATCCCAATGCAAGAGGCTTTTGGTGCAACCTTTTTGGCCATGACCTTGTTGAATCAACCACAACTCAAGTAACTCATAAGGTAAATGCAAGTGCTCCAAGATGCCTTAAGGAAATTTATGAGGTTGAAGCTTGCGAGGATTGCGATTACGTAAAATCAACATTGATTGCTCAATCATACATTAACTGTTGCACATAATCAAAAAATAAAAAGCAATAATACCATCGGTTAAAAAAGAGGCTGCCCTGAATGCAGGTTATCCGCCAAGGACGACGTGCACAGGGCATTCTCTTTTTAAAATGCATTTTTAATAAAAAGTATTTACTTTTTTGTTTGTTTGATGTATAATGTAGAATGTGTTGAAATATGTATAGCAATATGCATTATTTAATTTAATCCGAAAGGAAAAACATTCATGGGCGAAAAGAAAAACGTTGCGCTTATTTTCGGTGGTGCTTCTTCCGAGCATAGCGTATCATTGATGTCAGCTTATTCGGTTTTGAAAAATATATCTTATGATTTGTTTAACGTTATTAAGGTTGGCATAACCGAAAAAGGTGTTTGGTTTGTATATAATGGGGATGCTGAAAAAATAAAGGACGGTAGCTGGGAGAAGGATACGGAAAACCTTGTTCCTGCTGTTATTTCTCCTTGTACAGTTCAACATGGATTGTTTTTGTTCGACAAGCCTGCAAAAAAGTTTGATACTTTAAGAATTGACGTTGCTTTCCCCATTATTCACGGTAAAGGCGGAGAAGATGGGGCGTTGCAGGGACTTTTTTCCTTGGCGGGTATTCCCTTCGTTGGATGTGGTATTTTATCTTCTGCCTGCTGTATGGATAAGGCTATTGCCAAGGAGCTTTGCGAAAAAGCCGGTGTTCCTGTAGTAGATTGGGTTTGTACATCGAAAAAGGATTTCGGTGGCGACGTTATTCTTGAATGTGAAGAAAAGCTTTCTTATCCTATGTTCGTAAAACCCGCTTCCGAGGGTTCTTCCTTTGGTACGGCTAAGGTGAAAAACAGAGATGAGCTTATTTCAGCGGTGAAGACGGCTTTTTCCCTTGATGACAGAGTTCTTATTGAAAAATACATAAAATGCAGAGAGGTTGAGCTTGCCGCTCTCGATGCCGATGGATTGTATATTTCATCTCCCGGTGAGATTGTAACCGAAGAATTTTACGATTTTGATTCAAAATACGTAAATGACAATGCCACTCTCCACATTCCTGCGATTTTGGGAAAAGATACAGAGGAGCTTCTCAAAGAAACGGCAAGAACGGTTTTTTCCACCTTGCGTTGCAAGGGATTTGGAAGAATTGATTTCTTTGTTGACGGTGAAAAAGTGTATTTCAACGAGATAAACACGTTGCCTGGGTTTACTCACATAAGCATGTATCCCAAGCTTATGGAGTTTGACGGCATTTCCTATACTGAGCTTATTACAAAACTGATAAATTCTGCCACGGCGCAGACGGAATAATATGAAAATAGATATTAAAGCAAAAATAACGGGAAAACGTATTCCCCATCCTTTCGGTGAGGTTGTTCCCAGAGGAGAAGATTCTATGTTGGGCGGTTTTGACCCGTTCCCTAAAAATGATAAAATATCCTTTAATAACATTAAAGGAGAAGCAATTTTTGAACGTGACGGAAGCGTCTCTTTGTTTTTCGGAGAAGGGAACTCCCCCTTCAGATTCGAGATTCACGTAACGCCTGAAGAACAATCGAAAAGCAGTGTTTTCTTTTCGTATTTCGGGCTTGGTATTCGGTTCAGCTCCTTCTTTTCAGAGAAGAAGGAATGCCAATTTTCCTTGACAAAATATTCTTTTTTTGATGCAGAAGTACATACGGGAATTATTCAAGCGTTGAAAATAAAAAACGGACTTACAAAGAATGGAGGAAAGCTTACGTTAAGGTTTAACACGTTCTTTGGCGGTGTTCTTACCAACGCTTCTATATTTGAGCTTAGCATTATTCCTTCGGGAAGGTTTTTGCTTTCTTGATAAATTCTGAAAGGCGGATGTTTTAATGAAATTTACTTTTCTTGACGGAGCAACGGGAACAAATTTAATGAAATCGGGACTTCCGCAAGGCGTATGCGTTGAAAAATGGGTTTCGGAAAACCCCGACGTTTTAATTTCTTTGCAAAAGGAATACGTTGATGCAGGTTCTGATATAATATACGCCTCCACATTTGGAGCAAACCCTATATCGTTAAGTAAATATTCCCTTGAGGATGAAACGGAAACGTTGAACGCAAAATTGGTATCCATTTCTAAAATTGCCTCAAACGGAAAAGCCAAGGTTGCAGGTGATATTTCTTCAACGGGATGTTTACTTGCTCCTTTGGGAGATGCTACCTACGATGATATAAAAAACGCTTACATGAGACAGGCGAGGGCTCTTGATAAAGCAGGCGTGGATCTTTTCGTTTTGGAAACCTTTTCGTCACTTGCGGAATGCCTTGCGGCGTTTGACGGTGTTCGAGCGGTTTCCGATAAGAAGATTATTGCATCTGTAACGGTTGAGCCGAGTGGGAAAACATTATGCGGAGATTCTCCCGAGAGCTGTCTAATTGCACTTACCGCAAGGGGAGCGTATGCGTTTGGAGTTAACTGTTCTTCAGGCGTGGAATCTATGGCGAAAATAGTAAAAAAGCTTTATCCAATTTCGTCTGTGCCTATTATTTCAAAGCCTAATGCAGGTCTTCCCGTTCTTGTTAACGGAGAGAACGTTTTTCCCGATTCCAGCGCGGTTTTTGCTGAAAAATACGAGGAATTGGCAAAAGCAGGGGCATCATTTATAGGCGGCTGTTGCGGAACAACGCCTTCACATATAAAAGAGCTGTATGAAAAATTTTCAAGCAGAGAACCACTTTCTGTTGCTTCTTCAGGGATGTATGCCGCTTCAAATAAGGAAGTTTTCCTTATTGATAAAATTGATGATATTCCCGAAAGAACTCCATGTGATGAGGATTTGATTTTCTCAATACCCGAAAAGGACGAGGCTTCTTTTTTCAGACTTTACATCGAAAAAGAGGAAGAATTGGAGAATTTCATAGAAAGTATGTCTTCCATTGAAACTCCTCTCATTCTTGGCGCTTCAAGTGTTTCACTTTTTGAAAAGGCTGTTGCTCTATATGCGGGAAGATGTATTTACGATAGAGAATGTGATTTTGAAGATTCGCAGGTGGAGAATCTCAGAAAAAAATACGGATTTATAGTTCTTTGATTTAAGGATGAAAAAATGGACTTGAATAACGAAAAAAGTATTACCGCTACAGGACTTGATGAATATTTTATAGTGCCTAAAAAGGTTATGAATTGCATAAAAGGGATGAATGAAGGCGAGATCAAGCTGTTTTTATACCTTTGTGCCAATGGGAGCTGTACCACCTCGGAAGCCGCTTCTGCTCTCGGAATGTCCAAGGATGAATTTGAAGCCGCAGTAGGATATCTTCGTGGAGCAAGACTCTTTGAGGTTTCAAAATCTTCTGACGAGCCTAAAAAGAAAATGGCTCAGGCTTCCCTTATTCAGAGCTACGACGGTGAGATTATCGCTGACGCTCTTGAGAAAAATGAGGAATTCAAATTCGTTGCATCCGTTGCGGCAGAATGTCTCGGGAAGGCTAACCTTAACAGAAATGACCTTAATTCCTTGTATAATCTTTTTGATTACGTAGGCCTTGATGCAAAATTCATTTGCGGGGTTATTCATTATTGCGTTGAAAAAGGTAAAACTTCCATGCAATACATAATGAAAACCGCCCTTTCACTTTCCGATTCGGGCGTGAATACATATGAACAGCTTGAAGACTATCTGAAACAAAAAGAAGAAGCGAATACGGAGATTTCAAAATTCAAATCTCTTTGCGGATTCGGCAACAGGGCTCTTTCTTCAAAGGAAGAAAAATTCTTTACCCGTTGGTTTGAAGAAATGCGTTATGGCTTTGAGGTGGTAAGACTGGCTTACGAAGTGACGGTTGATAAAACTCACGAAATCAATTTCAATTATATGGGGAAAATCCTCGAAAATTGGTTTGCCGCAGGTCACAGAAGCGTTGCGGATATAAAGAATAATTCCAGAAAGCCTTCGGGAAAAGCAACCTCCGATAGCTTTGAAGTGGATGATTTTGTTGCCGCTGCTCTGAAAAAAAGCGGATATTGATAAAGGCGGAGAAATATTATGGATCTTTTTAACTCTAATGCAAACGAATCGGAAAAGTCCTTTTTGAAAAACAGAATGAGGGCAATCTTCGGTTCAACGGAAATGCTGGTTCATGGAATAATAAAAATTATTCTGGCATTGTTTTTTATCATAGGTGGGTTTTCTTCCCACGTTGCGTGGATGGGTGGCGTTTTCTTTCTGCTTTCTGCTGCATCAACTTTTCTGATGTTTTCCAAAATGCAGGGAGAGAGAAAATATTCTCCTATAGGCGCAAAGATGTATTCTATACTGACTTTGATAGAAAGTATTTTTATAAAAGTTTATCTTCTTACGTACTGCGTATTTCTCCTTACCGCTATGTTTGGCTGGAGCTTATTTGGAAAAGCAACGGAAGCGGCGGCTATTCCCGCTTATAAAATGGGTTTCTTTTGTATTGTTGCAATTATTTGTGTTTTAATTGTTTTTTCAATGGTTTCGGTTTACTTAAAGCAACAAAGAAAGTTTGCGGAAAATATTTTTGATTGTGTTGATGCACAGCTTGTTTTCTTCAGCACGGAGAGAAAATACGCTATGAGAAGCTTTGTATATGCGTTACTCGTTTTTATGTATAACATATTCAAAATGCTTTGCCCGTCCTGGTACAGACTTAACGTTCTCCCTGCTAAATTTGCAGAATATCTTGACAGCGGTATAATTATCGAAAAATACGGTGTATTCACTTTTTTGGCGTTACTTCTTTTAAGCGTTCACTTGGTGCTTTCGGGAAGGCTTGCCGCAAATTATATGATGGTTGTAAGAAAGCTGAAAAAGAAGATTGACGAAAGACACGCAAGTTGAGCGAAGCTCCACTTCGCAATGAAATCCACTTTCAGTGGATGAAATCGCTCAAGGCGGTGAAATTCACCTTCGGTGAATGAAATGTTGCAAAGCAACGTTGAGGAAAATTTTCTCCCTGCGGTCGAAAATATTTTATTATATAATTTTTGTGAGTGCTACCTTTAATAAACGAGAAAGACTTATATCATGAAAATGAATTTTACCAAAATGCATGGATTGGGGAACGATTATATTTACGTTTATTGCCCTGATAAAGAGCCGTCTGATCCGAATGAAATATCAAGACTTGTATCAAAACGACATTTTTCCATTGGAAGCGATGGACTTGTTCTTATCTGTTCTTCAAAAATTGCAGATGCGAAAATGCGTATGTTCAATGCCGACGGAAGCGAAGGTGGAATGTGCGGTAACGCTGTAAGGTGCGTTGGAAAATATCTGTACGATTTTGGCATAATAAAAAAGAAAGAGGTTTCCATAGAAACTCTTTCGGGGATAAAGTATCTGACATTAAATATTGGTGATGACGGATTGGTTGAAAGCGTTTCCGTGGATATGGGAAAAGCAAGCTTTGATCCCAAGGTTATTCCCACGGTGTTTGAGGGAGAGGCTATTGATAAGATCATCACGGTAAAAGGAAAAGAATATAAAATAACTGCGCTGTCTACCGGTAGTGCTCACTGTGTTATCTTTGAAAAGGATGTTTTTTCTCTTGATATATCTGAAATCGGTCCTTTGTTCGAAAATCACGAAGTGTTCCCGCAACGTGTAAATACCGAATTTATTGAATGTACAGATGAAACAAACATCAATATGCGAGTTTGGGAAAAGGGGAGCGGTGAGACGTTGGCTTGCGGAACGGGTGCTTGCGCTTCCGTAGCATCATCTGTTCGCCTTGGAAAATGTAAAGCAGGCGTTCCCGTTACGGTTCACCTGATAGGCGGAGAGCTTGAAATTATCTGTAATGAGGATTATTCAATAATTATGAGAGGGAAAGCGGAAACGGTTTTCCACGGCGTTATTGATATCCCCGATGAATTGATGTGAAAATAATTTAATTTATGGGGCGTTGCACTGATTTGGTTAGTGTAACAGCCCCATGAGTTTTATATGATTGTTCAACGCTTTAAAATAGCTTGTCGTTTACAAAAATTAAAATCAAATTCTGCAACATATTACGTTATATTTTTACACGTTATGAAATGTTGCGAGTGTATTTAGTTGTTTTATTTACACAAGCCTATTATGCTGATGATATATATAATTTTACCGATTGGTAAGGTTGCACAAACCAATCGGTAAAAATTAAAACAAATCGCTATGAGTTCCTGTGCGAGAAAGAATCAATACAACTTCTGATTCGTCTATGCGGTATATCAATAACCAATCAGGCAATATATGACATTCTCTGAATCCGACATAATTTCCTGTCAACGAATGATCTCTATACTTTTCTTCCAATGGAATGTTGCTTGCTAAATTTTCTACTACTTTGTCAAGCAAATCCAAGTCATATCCTCGTTTCGATATAACCTTCAAGTCTTTTTTGAAGCGATTGGATAATACTATGTCAAGCATTTTCTAACACATCTTTTACAGCAGATTTAAAATCAGGATATCGCTTATATTTTTCGGGATGAGCTTTCATTTCGTAATATTCATTCATCGCTGCTATTGTATCTGCGTTAGGAGTTCTTGTGGATATATCAAAAGGAATTCTTTGTTCTCTTACCACGGTTTTAGCAAAGATATTAAAAGCTGCACTAACGGAAATCCCAATTTCATTGCAGAAAGCATCGAACGCTTTTTTTGTTTCTTCGTCAAGGCGAATATTAACATTTGTCTGCGCCATGCGTTTTTCCACCACCTTTCTATTATATTATATATAATTTGTATGTATTTGTCAATATAATTTATGGCGTTTGAAAAACAATTTATAAAATTTTTTTAAATCGGTTGCTTTTTGCGGTTTCAAAAAGCTTCATTTTCTCTTATCTATTCTCTCTCATTTTTTATCTGTTCATTCAATAAAAGATTTATTGAATAAGCATCAAGCCTATTATGCTGATGATATATAATTTTACCGATTGGTAAGGTTGCACAAACCAATCGGTAAATAGTAATTCAATGACTTTCAGGACCAAACTCTACTTTTAATTGCATTCCCATCCCTTCAGCAAGTCGTATTAAGGTACGTAAGGAAGGGTTAGCGTTTCCCTTTTCCAACTTACTGATATCACCTTGGGCAATTCCTGTAATCTTGGACAATTCCTTTTGTGTCATTCCTGAAGCGTGTCTTGCCTCAATCAATGCTTGTACAATTTCGTCTACTTCAACAGTATAGGTTGTGTTACTCATCGGTTCCAATGCTCTCCCAATCGATGTCTTCTGCATCAACGTAACCGCTTTTTTCTGCATCCTCTATTTTCTTTGCTTCCTCTGCGGTAACTTTAGTAAAATCCGGATCCCAAGCAAGAACTAATTTTTTGATAAACTCGTAAGCAAACGCCTTGTCTGCTTCTGGAAGTACATCCATTAAGCGTGCTGCTTCAATTACAATACTTGACATATAAGACTCCTCCTTATTTGTATATATCTCCGCGATTGCCAATATCGATTACAAAGCTGATCTCTACCGTTTCTTCATTTTCGTGTCTATAGATAATTCTCCACGATCCAACACGGAGTCGTTTCCTTCCGTCGTTGTAGCCCTGCATCGTTTTGATATCTCCAACTGGCGGATTATAAGTCAATCCCGTAATAGCATCACGGATTCTACCAACAGATTTTTTGTCTAATTTTTACAGAAATTTCAGTGCATCTTTCGAATATCTGATTTTAATTTCATTCATCTATTATTCTCCGTGAAAATGAAATATTTTATTCTACACCTGTATTATATAGGATTTATCCTATTTTGCCAACGTTTTTTTGAAAATCAAAATCTCAATTTCTTTCATATAATCAGCATCGCGTCGCCGAAGCTGAAGAAGCGGTACTGCTTTTCCACGGCTTCGCGGTATGCGTTCATGGCGTTGTCATAGCCTGCGAAGGCGGATATGAGCATAAGCAAGGTGCTTTGGGGAAGGTGAAAGTTAGTAATCAGCGCATCGATACCCTTGAAGGTATAGCCTGGGTATATAAATATTCCCGTATCTCCGCTATATGCATGGATAACGCGGTTTTCATCAGCTACGGACTCAAGGGTTCTGCAAGAAGTTGTTCCTACAGCAATTACTCGTCCGCCTTTTTTGCGGACGTTGTTTATTTTGTCAGCGGCTTCTTGTGTGACTTCGATATACTCTTTATGCATTTTATGATCTAAAATATTTTCTTCCTTTACAGGTCGGAAAGTACCAAGACCAACGTGGAGTAAGATTTCAACCACCTCAACGCCTTTTTCTTTTATCCTTGCGAGAAGCTCGTTTGTGAAGTGAAGTCCCGCAGTTGGTGCGGCGGCAGAGCCTTTATGGAGGGCATAGACTGTTTGATAGCGTTCTTTGTCCTCCAATTTTTTCGTAATGTATGGGGGAAGGGGCATAGCTCCTATTTTATCAAGAACGGAATAAAATTCTGTATCCATATTGAATTCGATAAGGCGAACGCCATCTTCGATAACGTTCAATATCTTTCCCGAAAGACCTTCGGGATATTCAATAACGTCTCCGATTCTTGCCTTTTTGCCAGGCTTGACGAGACATTGCCATACGTTACCCGATACTTTTTCCCTTGATAAAAGCACAGTTTCAATTTCACCCGCACGACGTGGATTTTTCCCGAAGATTCGCGCAGGAATAACCCTTGTGTTATTGATAACAAGGCAATCTCCTTCTTTTAGATAATCGAGAATATCGAAAAAATGCTTATGCTCACGATTTCCCGTTTCTTTGTTAATAACGAGCAATCGGGAGTTATCTCTTTTTTCTGCAGGTGATTGAGCGATAAGCTCCTCGGGTAAAAAATAATCGTAGGTTGAAAGCTTTGTAAAGTCCATAAAATAAACCGTTCCTATATATAAAAAGTAATAGCAATATTGGCAAACACAAAATACAATAATAATGTGCCGAAAGTATTATATAGCAAAACCTTTAAAAAAGCAATAGCAAAAAGCGAGGCTTTTTTGAAGTGATTTTTCGGTGAGTAAATAATAAAGGAGTATAGTGTTTTGTGAAAAAAACTATTTTTAAAGGTATCGGAACAGCATTGATAACACCCTTTCGTGAAGGTAAGGTGGATTACGTTTCACTTGCCAACCTTATTGAGCTACAGATTTTTTCAGGCGTTGATGCTATAATAGCTTGCGGAACTACGGGTGAAGCTTCAACCCTTTCAATAGCGGAGCAGGAGGGGGTTATTAAATTTGCAATAAAGATAACCGCAGGCAGAGTTCCCCTTATTGCAGGTGTGGGAAGTAATGATTATCAGAAGGCAAAGCATTTAGCAGAATTTGCATCAAAAGAAGGAGCGGACGGACTTCTTGCCGTAACCCCTTATTATAATAAAGGAACGGAAAAAGGTATTTTACAGTATTATAGCGGTCTTGCAAACGTATCTGAAGGCAAGGTAATTGCATATAACGTTCCAACGAGAACTGGAGTCAGTATTACGCCTGAGATGTACGGAAAGCTTTGTGATGAAGGGGTTATATGCGGAATCAAAGAGGCAAAAAACGATATGGCGGAAGCGGCGAGAACCTTTGCTTTGTGCGGAGAAAAGGTAAGCATTTATTCGGGAAACGATAATTTGCTTTTACCTTTTTTGTCGCTGGGCGGTGATGGTTGCATTTCCGTTGCTTCAAATATTATCCCATCTGTGATGAGAGAAATATATACGCTGTATACCGAGGGAGAAAAAGAAGAAGCTGCAAAGCTGTTTTTGCATTATTTGAAATTTATGGACGGTCTTTTCTCTGTGGTTAATCCCGTTCCTGTGAAAAAATGCGCAGAACTTTTAGGAATGTGCGGTGGAGATTTAAGACTTCCACTTACGGAATACGAAGGGGACGCAATGGAAAAGCTATTAAAAGAGTATGGTTTAATATAAGGGAGCGAAAAAAGCTCCCTTTTATTCTTGACAGAAAGCCTTTATATGTGTTATAATTTGGGAAAATGTTAGTTTTTAGCCTATTTTGGAGAAGTATATGAAAAAGAATGATTTAAAAGGCTGGCTTTATTTATTACCCGCTTTTTTGTTTCTTGGCGTTTTTATGGTTTATCCTCTTATAGACGTGTTTATTTACTCGTTTGAGGAAGGGTATAATTCTGCGTCACAGACGCATTTCGGGGTGGGGATTTACAATTATTCCTACGTGTTGCGTGACCCATATTTTTTGCAGGCGTTGAAAAACACTCTTATACTTGTGTTTATAACCGTACCTGCTTCAACCCTTCTTGCTCTCGCAATATCCGTTGCTCTGTCATCTGTCAAGAGGATTCGAAACCTTTTTCAGACTATATATTTTCTCCCTTACGTAACGAATACGTTAGCGGTAGGACTCGTATTTATGATTCTTTTCCAAAAGAGCGAATATTCTGTGGGACTTGTAAACTCATTTTTGGGGATTTTTGGAATATCTCCCGTTGATTTTATTGAAGGCCCTTATTTCGCCAAAATGCTTACTCTTTGCATTTATACTGTGTGGACGGTTCTGCCCTTTAAAATTCTCGTTCTGACAACTGCCCTCGCTTCTGTAAACAAGGAATACTACGAAGCCGCAAAGGTTGATGCAACGCCAAAATTCCGCGTTTTTATGAAGATAACCCTTCCTTCTATATCTTCAACTCTTTCCTATCTTATAATAACGGGGTTTATCGGCGCATTCAAGGCGTACAGCGATGCGGTTGCTATTTTCGGAACTGATCTGAACGTTGCAGAAATGAATACAATAGTTGGATATATTTACGATATGCTTTACGGCGACAGTGGGGGATATCCCTCCTTCGCTTCGGCAACGGCAATTATACTTTTTGCTATTGTACTTACCATAACGTGTATAAATCTTGCAGTCAGCAAGAAACACGTTAAATATCAATGAAAGGGGGAGCTTCTTTGGAAAAAACTGTTCTTTCAAAAAAGAAAAAAAGCGATGCAAGAGAAAAAACGGGAAAAGTGTTTATATACGTTCTTCTTGCATTCTGGGCTTTAGTCGTTTTGTTCCCTTTCTATTGGATGGTGCTTTCATCCTTCAAAAGCTACGGAGAATATACGTCGGAGTATATACCTAAATTTTATTCCGCATCTCCCACCTTTGAAAATTATTTTCAGGCGTTTACCGCAGTTCCTTTGGGAAAATATTTTTTCAACACTCTTCTTTACACCGTGGTAACTACTGCACTTATGCTTATAGTCAGCATTCTTGCGGCTTTTTCCTTTGCCCGCCTTGAATTCAAGGGTAAGAATTTGGCTTTTACCTTGCTTCTGTCCCTTATGATGATTCCCAACGAGCTTGTTGTTATTACAAACTTTGTAACAGTTACCAATCTTGATATGAGAAATACGTTCATGGGACTTATTCTCCCTTCGGTAACGTCGGTTTTCTATATTTATCTCCTTAAAGAGAATTTTGCTTCCGTTCCCGATCAGATATATTATGCCGCCAAGGTTGACGGTGCATCTGATTTCAAATATCTTCTTCGGGTTATAGTTCCCGTATGCAAGCCTACCATAGTTACAGTTACCATACTGAAGGTGGTTGAATGCTGGAATTCATACGTTTGGCCAAGACTTATTACGGATGATCAGAATTATTTCCTTGTGTCAAACGGCATACAGGAGATAAGGGAAAACGGCTTCGGCAGAGAAAACGTTCCCGCTATGATGGCGGCGGTTGTGGTTGTTTCACTTCCTCTTATCGTGTTGTTTCTTATATTCCATAAAAAAATCAGCGCAGGCGTTGCGAGAGGGGGAATCAAGGGATGAAAAAACTGTGCCTTTTTTTAACGTTTGTATTGGTTTTTTCTTTGACATCCTGCCACGGTGGTGGAAAGCTTGTTGGCTTCGATGTTCCTTCGGAGTTTGACGAAAGCAAAGAGGTTGAGTTGACCTTCTGGGCAAAAAACGATACGAATATAACTCAGGCAAATATATATAGAAAAGCTATTGAGGATTTTTGCAAAATCTATCCCAATATCAAGATAAATTTAAGGCTTTATACAAACTATAACGATATATATAATGACGTTATAACCAATATTGCCACGTCAACCACTCCTGACGTATGCATAACGTACCCCGACCATATTGCAACTTATCTTTCGGGTGAAAACGTTGTAGTCCCCCTCGATGAGCTTATGGCGGACGAAAAATACGGTTTGGGAGGAACTGAGGTTAAATTCGATTCCGTTAAAAACGGTGAAATAATTGATAAGTTTCTGAAAGAAGGAAAGATAAACGGAACACAGTACGCCCTTCCTTTCATGCGTTCTACGGAGGCTTGTTATATAAACAAGGATTACGTTGAAAAGCTGGGTTATACGATTCCTGAGGTCCTCACTTGGGATTTTGTTTTCGAGGTTTCCGAGGCGGCTATGGCGAAGGATGAAAACGGGAACTTTGCCGTTAACGGTCAAAAAGTTCTTATACCTTTTATTTATAAATCGACGGACAATATGATGATCCAGATTTTGAATCAGAAAAAAGCGGGTTATTCAACGGATAAAGGGGAAATTCTCCTTTTTAACGATACTGCAAAAGAGCTTTTGTTGAATATTGCTCCATATGCGAAAGCGAAATCTTTTTCCACATTTAAAATTACAGGATATCCTGCAAACTACCTCAATGCAGGTCAATGTATTTTTGCCGTTGACTCAACGGCGGGAGCAACTTGGATGGGCTCAAACGCTCCCCTTATTGATATAGCGGAAGACCAGCTCGTTAAATTTGATACGGTTGTCAAACCTATTCCCCAGTATGATACGGAAAACCCAACTATGATATCCCAAGGCCCTTCCGTATGCGTGTTCAACAAGGAAGATCCTGACAGAGTTCTTGCTTCATGGCTCTTTACGCAATTCCTTCTTACGAATGACGTTCAGATTGCTTATTCTCAAACGGAAGGATACGTTCCTGTAACCTCAAAGGCGCAAAGCTCGGATGAATATAAGGATTATCTGTCAAGAAGCGGTGAGGACAACGACTTTTATTACAACGTTAAATTGGATGCAACGAAGCTCCTTCTCGATAACACTGATAAAACCTTTGTTACCCCTGTTTTCAACGGTTCTGCATCCTTGAGAAATGCGGCGGGGCAGTTAATAGAAGACGTAACAAAGTCCGTCAGAAGAGGTCAAACCGTTGATGAGACTTATATTGATAATCTTTACAAGGAAATGACTTCCCTTTACAGACTCGATAACCTTTCTCCCACCAATGCAAAAGAGGGAAAAAAGGACCTTGGCGAGCTTCCGAAAGAGTCGAAAATTCTCATCGCTTCGCTTATATCCGTGTGGACTGTGCTTGTTTTCTTTTCTGTTTATTCAGCTTTTAAAAAGAAAAAGGACTTGACAAAGTAAAATTTGTATGATAGAATGAAACCGTACTATTACAAGTAGTACGGTTCCGTTTTTTTTGAATTTTTAATGCGAAAGGAATACGAAGATATGAAAAAGAAAATAATTTTATTCATAGCGTTAACGGTATTGGTTGTGGCGGGTATGGCGTTGTTGGCTTCTTATGTTTTCAGTGGTGGCAAATACGACAATATAAGTTGGGAATACAGAAACGACGTTCTTACCATTAAAGGTGAGGGAGATATGCCTGATTTCTATTATGAATGTCCGTTGGATAAGTATGCAGAGAAAGCAAAAGAGCTTGTAATTGAGGAAGGAATAACCTCCGTGACGGGAGATACTTTTTACGGTTTTAATAAACTTGAAAAAATAACGTTGCCCGACAGTGTGAATAAAATCGGAGATTCTGCTTTTGATTGTTGTATAAGTCTTAAAGAGGTTGATTTTGGCGAAGGGGTTGTTTCCATTGGAAGAAATGCTTTTGAATTTTGCATTGAACTCGAAAGTGTTAAGCTTCCCGAAAGTCTTGAAAGCTTGGGTTGTGTTTCCTTTTCCTGTTGTGAAAAACTCAAAACAGTTCATATGGGGTCAAAACTAAAGGAAATAGGTTGGTCGGCTTTTGATGATTGCCATGAAGATATAAGATTCTTTTTGAATGAAGAAAATCCGTTTTTGGTTTGCGAGGACGGTGTGTTTTTCTCCGAGGATAAAAAAACGCTCCTTTATTATTGCAACGTTAAGAAAAATGAAACGTATACTATTCCCGAAGGGATTGTGAAGATTGCTCCTTATGCGTTCCTCAACAGCGAAAATCTTAAGAAAGTGGATTTCCCGCAAAGCATTCAGATTATAGACGAAATGGCTTTCTGTAATAATTCAAATCTTCATATTGTTACTATTCCCGATTCTGTAACGGAAATCGGCAAAGGTGCTTTTGGCGGATGTATAAATTTGGAAAGGGTTTATATAGGAAAAGGTGTTTCTTCCGAATTAGAAAGTGTTTTCGTGCTTTCTGCCTGCATTTCCGAAATTTCCGTATCCGAGGAAAATATGCATTTTTCGTCTGTGGACGGAGTTTTGTTCAACAAGGATAAAACCAAGTTGATAATGTACCCTGCGGCAAAGGGCGGCGTAGTTTATGAAGTTCCTTCGACGGTTAATGAAATCGGACGGGGCGCATTTTCAAACTCCAACTTTTTAGGCGTTATTCTTCCTGATAACCTTGTTTCCGTTGGAGAGAGTGCTTTTAGCAATTCTACGATAGAGGAGATAAACATTCCCGCATCTGTTACGTCTTTGGGCGAAAATGCATTCAGAGATTGTGAATCGTTGAAAAAGATAATTTACGAAGGAACTATGAGCGAGTGGAAGAAGAATTTTTCGGACTCTTACTACGATTCCCGAACCGCCAATCATACGGTTATATGTTCCGATGGTGAAATAAACGTTGAAACCGATGATGAATAGTGAGAAGATAAAAACGGCGATTATTTAGTGAAATTCAATAATTTTTGAATTTGATAGCGAAAAATAACTTTCAAATTAACTATTGACTTTTAAAAAAATTGGTATATAATATGCTTTGTTCGGACGATAAGCCGAAACACAAATTTTTTAGGAGAATAAAAAATGAAAAAATTCACCATTTGCATGTTGCTTTTAGCACTTGCTCTTTCCACAGTTCTTGTTGGTTGCGGTAATGGCGATGATTCTTCCGCAGTATCAACAGAATCCAAAGCAGAAGAATCCAAGACAGAATCCAAAGCAGAAGAATCCAAAGCAGAAGAATCTGCTGACGCATCCGCAGATGCTTCTACTGATGCTTCCGCAGATGCATCCACAGACGCATCTACAGACGACGTTAAAGTTATGACTTATGCTGAATATGCAGCAGCTGAAGTTGACGCAGCAGTTGTTATCGAAGCATACGTTCAGGCAAAACAGTCCTGGTGGGATAACAAAGCTACTATCTATACACAGGACAAAGACGGTGCATATTTCATCTATGAAATGTCTTGCTCAGAAGAAGATTTTGCAAAACTCGTTCCCGGTACAAAGATTCGTGTAACGGGCTTCAAAACCATTTGGGAAGGTGAAGTTGAAATTGCTTCAGGTTCTACTTTCGAAATCATTGAAGGTGCAGACACATATATTGCAGAACCTGTTGATCTTACAGACGTTATCGCAACAGAAGATCTTATCAACTATCAGAACCAGCTTGCAGTATTCAAGGGCATGACAGTTGAAAAGGTTGAGTTCAAAAACGGTGAACCTGGTGACGATATTTACGTAACACTTGGTCTTAACGGCGCAAGCTATTCTTTCTGCGTTGAACGTTACCTTACAGACCCTGAAACAGACGTTTATAAGACTGTAAGCACACTTGAAGTTGGTAAGGTTATTGACGTTGAAGGCTTTGTTTATTGGTACAAAGGTTCAAACCCCCACATCACAAAGGTTACAGTTGTTCAGTAATTGAATTGTAATTTAAAAAATGAGGTTTCTTTCTCTGCGGAGAAGGGAACCTTTTTTTGTCCTAAATAAGCTGTTTGTGGTTGACAAATTGTAAAAGGGGCGATAAAGTAAAAGCGTAGATTTTCGGTGATAGAGGGTGAAACTTTAAACGCTTTTCAAAATGATGCGAATTCGACATTAAATAGAGCAGAAAACGGATAAGACACCGTTGTTTTAGTGGTTTGGGACAAGTCTCTGCCTCCGACAATGTATCTAAATCTATTATGCACCCCAAAAAAGTTCAAGATTGTATCAACTTCTTCGTTTTAGAATTGGCTTGCATTTTGCAAAAAAACATTGTTAAAGTACACAAATCTCAAACTTGTTTTTTGTGCAATTGCACAAAAAGACGTTTTTGAAAATTTTTTTTGCAAAAAAATGTAACCTTTTGGAATGCTTAATACATTATATATATAGAGGGGCAAATTATTTTCAAAATATAAACTTGCCTTTAAAGCATTTTGAAAGGGGGACGTCCAATGGCCGGAAAAGACCGCATAAAACATTTTACGTAATGAAAACGGACTTGTTTTAATTTTAAAAAAAGAGGCATTTTCAAAAAGAGGCATTTTCAAAAAAACGAAAAACTAAAAAGATATGATGGCTAAAAATGTTTATAAAGGGGACGCTAACTGAGTGGGGTTCTTCTCTGTTTGATGAGTGAGGATGAAAGAGTAAGTATTTAAGCTGCTTCTTGACATTCTGTTGTTAAAATTTTTAAAATTAAACATCTCTGTCTCCTGCTTGGCATTCCAAAACGTCTATTTTAACAAAGAGGTGATACCGATATTTTAATGTCTTTAAGCATGCTTTTACCAATTTGAAAATACAAAAAAATTGAAAAGGAAAGATATCATGAAAAAAAATATAAAAAAACTTACTTTCTTCGTCATATTAATCACAATTGTTTTATCAAGTCTGAATTTTTCAAGTTTCAATACAGCCATGGCAGATGAACAACCTGTTTTGCCAGATGGTATGTATTTAATTAAAAATTTGGGATTGGACACAAATATTCGCGCTGGGAGCTATTGTACAGTTCGTACTTCTTTTGGCAGGATAGATTACTACACTATAGAGGAAATGTTCACCGAAAACACAGCAAGTACTCCTGAAGCAACAGGAAGTTTGCTGTGGTATATTAAAAGAGATGAAATAAACAATAAATATTCTATCACTGCAGTTGGATTAAGGCCAGCAGGCGAAGAAAGATTTGGAGCATATAAACTTTCAGCGTGTAGTGCTTACGCATACTTGTGCTATAACACACCACAATTCCCAAATTCTTTTGAAATTTCTGTAACTCAAAATGGTAATATATATACTGGAAATGTTATTGAAAATAATAGCAATACACGTTTGTCAGCTTCGTCGTCTAATGTTTATTTTTTCTCAGAAGATGGCATTAATGATCAGTGGGAGTTTACATATATAGATACAGCAAGATATAATTTTTTTTGGGAAGGCACATACAACCAAGGTATTTATAATGGCGTTGCTCATGTGAAGATTTTACTTTCAGATGATTTATTAAACAGCAATTTATTTGGTGAAACCTTTGGCGTATCAAGAATACAAGAAGCAGTTACAAAATGGAATGGAATTTCTGAAAATGTAATTATTTATGGCCCTAACGATTCGTTTCCAAACGGAATTACTCCATTTTATGTTACAATCACCACGAGTGATGAAATATCTGTTGAGGGAGTCCAAGGGGATGCGTTTGGCGTAATGTTAGCTAATGGGGATGTAAACAATCATTCCTCAATTTTAGCAGAAGATTGGAATAGCGCAACGATTGTTTTGAACGATTATGATACATGGCAAGATAATCCATTTTTACTTTATGAAACTGGAAGCACGGAACAATTAACAACTATTTCTGCAGTTATTACTCATGAAGTGGGGCATGCGCTTAAGCTTTCGCATCCGAACGAAGGGATATCGTTGGGCAACAGACATACTTTTGAAGGCAGTGTTGATAATACACTTGAAACACATGAAATTTATTCTGTGATGAATAGTGGTAGCTTGTTTGAATATACTATAAATGGCTACGTTATTGACCCCCTTCCCGACACCTCTGCTGCACCTCAAGCATTTGACATTATAAACCTTAAAAGTAAATGGGAATATCACAATGGGTGTAATCATTAATTTAATTTCTTGAATTTTTTCATAGAAATACACGAAAATATGTGTGCTGCACTTGAACCCTAATAGCGCGCAAAACTGAAAAAACTATAGGCTGAAAGTGGTTTTATTTTAAATAGAACTCACAAATTATTAATTGCTTGTAGAGATTTAAAAGTGAAAACGGTCTTGTTTTTTAAAAAACACATTACATAAAAGGGGGCATAAAATATGAAGACCAAATTTAAAAATACTCTTTTATCTGCACTCATTTTATCCACGTCATTGAGTGGCTTTGCTTTGGGTGTTTCCGCTGAAACGGCGACGGAAACACAGTACATAAAGCTATACGAAAACTACACTGTGGGAGAATTTCTTGAAAGATATAAATTAAATCTCCCTGAAGGTGTTTCTGCTGATTTGGAAAAAGCATTGGGTAGCGGATTTAGCGCAAAGGACGCTCTTGGCGACTATATAACTGTGCTTTCGGGAGATGCGGACGGTGACGGTTTGGTAAGCTCCACGGACTATCTTAAACTGAAAAAACACATTCTGAAAGATATTGAACTTGACGGTGCATTTTTAGAAGCTGCGGACGTTAATGAGGACGGAGCTGTGGACAGTACGGACCTTCTCAGAGTAAAATCCAGCTTTTTAGGCGAATACAATATGAATTTGTCCATAAAATCAAAGTTGGATTCATATAGCTACTATTCTGCCACATCGTTAGCAACGTTGGAAAAAGAAACAATGGAATATCCTGATTCTGCATTTTTGCTCAAAATACGAATTGACGGTGTGGATTCATCGGTTTCAAGATTAGGCAAAGAGCTTGATTTGAAAAAGTATGTAGATCCCGATTATAATTCCATGCAAGTATCTTTTACAATAACTGAGATTCTATCCGAAAGCGGAAAAGATAAATTTACTGTTGGCCAAAAACTCACAGCGGGTCAGGATTTTGTACATCTCATGCCAAACGGTAAAGGAACGTATCAACTTATAACAAGCCGATTTAACCCTCAGCTTCCATTAACGGAAGTGGGTAGGGAATACATTGTTTTAATGAGAGATTTGAGGTTTAGAAATTCAAATGGGGTGTTTACTGAGGAGAGAACGGAAAATCTTCCTTATTCCTTATATGGTATTGCGCCCACGTGGACTAAAAATCTTAACTCTATAGATATGTTTGCGGATATGTCCTTTAGTGAAATTTATCAGGATTTGGTAGAAGAAATTCAAGGGAAATACTGTGTAGATGAAAGCATCCCTGACGAAAGAACCAAATTTTTGATTCCCACATGGTGTTTAACTTAAAAACGTAATATTTTCAAAACCGCTGCGGATTATCTGCGGCGGTTTGTGTTTTTTGATAAAACAGTTAAATATAAAAGGCTTTTTTATGGTTGACATTATGCGGTGTTATGTGGTATAATTTATCCGAAAAGAGGTCTCCGATCAGGAGCAAACTAAAACAAAGGAGTTTACTATGTCAGGTTTTATTTGTTCAGATGAAAAAAAGAGAAAAATATGTTTTTTAAAGCGTTCATCAGGTGTTCTTATGAACATTTCTTCCTTGCCAGGTGAATACGGTATTGGTACTGTGGGAAAAGAAGCAAGAAAATTTGCGGATTTCCTTGCAGAAGGCGGATTTACCTATTGGCAGATTTTGCCCATAAATCCTCTTGGCGATGCAAACTCACCTTATTCCAGCGACGGTGCATTTGCGGGCAACTATCTTTATATAGACCCCGAAATGCTTTGCGAGGTAGGTCTTATTTCCAGAGCTACTCTTGAAAATTGCAAATACGCAGGCTCACCATATTCTGTTGATTATGAGTTTATTTATAAGTCAAGAATGTTTGCTCTTGAAGAAGCTTTTAGCAATGCATCTCCCGAGCTTTTGGAAAAAGCGGTTGCTTTTGCCAAAGAAAACCCATCGGTAGAAGAATATGCAGAATTTTTTGCAGTTGCAAAAGCAAACGGATATATTCCTATGGGAGAGTGGGACAAAAACAAAGCAGATGAAAAAGATAAAATGCTTTGCATTTTCATTCAGTATCTTTTTGATATGCAATGGGCTTCTTTCAAGGAATACGTTAACTCCAAGGGAATTTATATAATAGGGGACATGCCTTTCTACGTAAGTCTCCGTTCCGCAGACGTTTACAACAACAAGGAACTTTTCCAGCTTGACGATCAGTACGTTCCATCTGCTGTTGCGGGTGTTCCTCCTGATTTCTTCTCTGAGGACGGTCAGTATTGGGGCAATCCTGTTTATAACTGGAAGGAAATGGAAAAGCAAGGCTTTGAATGGTGGATAAAACGAATTAAAAACAGCCTTAAATATCACGATATAATAAGAATTGACCATTTCAGAGCATTTGCTTCTTATTGGTCTATTCCCGCAGGTGCTGAAACGGCAAAGGAAGGCAAATGGGTTAAAGGCCCTAAAATGAAGCTCTTCAAAGCCCTCAAAGCCGCTCTTGGAGAATTGCCAATTATTGCGGAGGACTTGGGCGAATTTGGTGAGGACGTAGAAAAGCTTCTTGCTGATACTGCATTCCCAGGAATGAAAATTATTCAGTTTGGTATCGGCTGCAAGGAGGAAAGCGAACATTCGCCTCACGTTTACCCCGAAAACTGTGTTGCTTACACAGGCACTCACGATAACGATACCCTTCTTGGCGCACTTTTCTCTATGGATCATGAGGACAGAGAACGTGCTATGCGTTATTGCTCTGCTGAAGGAGTTCGTTGGGACGAAGGCGGATTCTACGCTCCGGGCTGTAGAAAGATTATTGAGGTTCTCTGGCGTTCAAACGCACGTGTTACTATTCTTCCTTTCCAGGATATGTGCGGATTCGGTTCTGACACAAGAATGAACGTTCCCGGTACTGCTGAGGGTAACTGGATGTACAGAACAACAGAGGAAACAATAGAAAACGTAGATATTGCATATTACAAAAAGATCAACGAAGTTTTCATGAGATAATAGATTATGAGAAAAACAGTTAAAGCCGGAATTGACAATTTATCGAAGCTTGATATTCTGAAGGAAGGAAGACTTGGCGTTTTAACCGCTCCAACAGGGGTTGATGCCAAGCTTCGCCCTACATACGAGGTTCTTGCGGAAAAATATAACGTAACCGCGCTTTTTGCTCCCGAGCATGGAATCCGCGGAGATATTCAGGCGGGCGAGCATATTTCCACGTATATTGATTCTGAAACGGGTCTTACTGTTTATAGCCTTTACGGTGAAAACAAGCATATGACGGATGAAATGCTTGATACCTTCGATATTCTGGTGTTTGATATACAGGATGTTGGAGCAAGATATTACACCTTCATTTATGCTCTTACCCGCTCAATGAAGCTTTGTGCGGAAAAAGGGAAGAAGGTTGTTGTTCTTGACAGACCTAATCCCGTCGGCGGAATTATTATGGAGGGCATTACTCTTGATGAGAATTTCTCCAGCGGGGTTGGTGAATACGCAATCCCCGCAAGATATGCTCTTACCGTGGGAGAATTTGCGACCTATATAAACAAAGAAAAAAATATGGGCTGTGAGCTTACGGTTATCCCTTGCGAGGGGTGGAAAAGAGATATGTACTACGATGAAACATGTATGCCTCTTATCCTTCCTTCTCCAAATCTTCCAACGGTGAATTCTTTCATTAACTATTTTGCGACCTGCTACTTTGAGGGAACTAATATTTCCGAAGGGAGAGGAACAACCATTCCTTTTGAAATGGTTGGTGCGCCTTTTATCGACGGAAAAAAGCTGGCAGATGCTCTTAACTCTAAAAAACTCCCAGGTGTTGTTTTCAGAAGTGCGTATTTTACCCCAACGTTCAGCAAACACAAGGGGGAAAGATGCGGCGGGGTTCAGCTTCACATTCTTGACAGAGATATATACAGACCCTTTGATGCAGGAATGTATCTTCTTGATGAAATAAGAAAATACAAAGAATTTGAATTTTTGAACGGCGGTAACTTTGAAGCAAAGCTTTTCGGTGATGATTCCATTCTTAAAGAAGATTTTTCCGTGAATGACTGCTTCAAGCGTGCGGAAAATGATTGCGCGGAGTTCAGAAAGAAAATCGAGGGCGTGTTGATGTATGACTAAAAAAATGCATTCATCAAAATTTTGGCTTGCTCTCACCATATTCGGTTTTATGGGGCAAGTGGCATGGACTGTTGAAAATATGTATTTCAACGTGTTTATGTATAAAATGTTTGGCGCGTCTCCTGAGGATATTTCTCTTATGGTAGGCGCAAGTGCCGTTGCCGCCACTGTTACCACTGTGTTTATGGGCGCTTTATCTGACAAAATAGGAAAGCGCAAGCTTTTTATATGCGGTGGATATATACTTTGGGGAATATCAATTTTTACGTTCTGTTTTTTACGGCTTGACCTTATAGAAAAAGTGGTAGGTACTGCGGTTCAGGCTGCAACGGTTGGGATTTCCCTTGTTGTTATCCTTGACTGCTTGATGACGTTTTTCGGCTCTACTGCTAACGATGCGGCTTTTAACGCATGGGTCACGGATATGACTGACAGCACAAACAGAGGTGCGGCAGAGGGAATAAACTCTATGATGCCAATGCTGGCTGTCCTTGCAGTTTTCGGCGGATTCATGGCGTTTGACCTGAACAAATCGGAAAGCTGGACATCAATATTCGCTATTATAGGAGTTTGTGTTATAGTTGTTGGTATTTCGGGGTTTTTTATTATAGAAAAGGATAAAAACGTACCGACAAAAAGCGGATACTTGAAAAACGTTGTATACGGCTTTTTACCGTCAACTGTCAAAGAAAATCTTTCTTTGTATTTTCATCTCTTGATGTTTATTATTTTCAACGTTTCCATACAGATTTTTATGCCTTATTTGATAATCTACTATGAGCAGACGTTGAAAATGGCAAATTATACACTGATTATGGCTCCTGCCGTTATTCTTGCCGCTGTTGCCACGTTCTTCTGGGGCAAGGTGTATGACAAAAAGGGATTTGATTTTTCTTCCGCATTTTCTGTTTGCTTTCTTGCTTTGGGATACGTGGTTTTAGTCGTTGCAAAGAGCATGGTTCCGGTGTTTATTGGTTCGCTTTTTATGATGTGCGGTTATCTTTGCTCAATGGCGGTTTTTGGCGCAAAAATACGTGACTTGACTCCGATGGGAAAATCGGGTATGTTCCAAGGAGTGAGAATTTTCTCCCAAGTTCTTATACCGGGCGTATTAGGCCCGTACATAGGGCAGGCGGTTTTGAAAAACGCTGACAAGATAACAAACAGTGACGGAACAACGTCGTTCTTGCCAAACGTGAATATTTTTATAGCAGCCTTTGCTGCTTTAGGCGTTTTGGTTGTTTTGGCGGCGGCAAAACGATTTTTTATGAAGATTAAAAAGTGAATATTTGAAAAAAGTTATCTTTCCTCGCTTCGCTCGAAAATCATTTATATAAAATATTAGTCTAATTCAATGCTCAATTCAAGGTTCAACGCCCCGAATTGAGCATTTTTATATTCCGCATTCCGCTTTTAAATTGAAAATGGAAAATGGAAAATTGAAAGTTAAGGAAATTTTTCTCCCGTTGGTCGAAACCATAAGGCAAGAGAGAATAGGCAAGAGGGAAGAGGCAGGAGGCAAGAGGGAAGAGGCAGGAGGCAAGAGGGAAGAGGCAGGAGGCAAGAGGCAGGAGGGGAGGAAATTTTTCTCCCGTTGGTCGAAAAATATTTTATATAATTGCTTTTCGAACGCAGAGAGAAAAGCTACCTTTATTCCGAATTCCGCATTCCGAATTCCGCATTCCGAATTCCGCATTCCGCATTCCGCATTTTACTTTACCTTTTCCAATTATCCGTATCGGCAAGGTCGTATAAAATTCCGTAATATCTACCTTTATTTACAACGAAATGTTCCATGAGCTTTATTCCTGATGCTGAAAAATACGATTCCATTTTCCTTGTAGCGTGATAATCCTCCATGGAATATTTCATATATGAGCTTGCATGGTTATGAGCTATAATAACCTTTTTGGCACAAAGCACATTTGCTCTTTTTATCATTGAATCAACGTCTATAAAAACTGAACCCAAATCTCCATTTGCGGTCTTTTCAGCGTGGAGCACGTTGTTGAATTCCCCCATAAACACGGTATATAGCCCTTCTTCTTTGTTGCTCCCGACAAAATTTTTTATAAATTCTCCTGCACTTCTATGGGAGTCAAGAATATTTTCTTTTGTATTCAATTCCGAGGAGAGTTTCATTATGGAAATCAGAGCCTTTATTAAAGGAAAGTATTCGCTTTTTATTTCTCCTTCGAAAAGCTTTTCAGGGACGGGCATAAATATTCCGCCCTCGCAAAAAAGCTTTTTGTATACAAGCTCAGCAACGTTTTTGTATTCATCTTCAGGGAAAGAATAATGAAAAATGATTTCAAAAAGCTCTTTATGGGTGGGGATATATAGCCCGCTTTTATATTCGATAAGCATATTATTGAAATTTTTTTCTTCCATACAGCCTCCTGCCTTTTTCTTGATTATACATTCGAAAAATCTTTTTGTCAACCATGGAAAATATACATGGAAACGAATATAAATACAGTAAATAAAGGCTTTAAAGGGGAGATAATGGATTTAAAATCGCGTTTGTGATACAAATTTCGATTTTATACTTGACAAAGTAACGTAAATGTGGTAATATAATTTTTAATCTGTGGTTGAGAATATTTTTGCGAATCAAATGCAGAATAAGAAAGAAAAAATTTAAACAAAAAACTAATTTTGGAGGAAAACATGACTAAAAAGATTATTGCGTTGATGCTTTGTCTCGTTATGGTATGCCTTGCTATGGCATCCTGCGACGGCTCTGACACAAGCAGCACAGATGCAAGCGAACAGAACGCTTCTAACGTTTCTAACGCTGAAACAGAAGTTAACTACGTTAAAGACGGCGTTTACCGTGTTCTTTATTCAGGCGAACTTTCCACGCTCAACTATCTCACAACTTCTAACTCTAATGAGATGACAGTTGGTGCAAACACCGTAGATTCTCTCGTAGAATACGATCCCAAGGGTGCTCTTAAAGCAGGTCTTGCTGAAAGCTGGACTTATGACGAAGCAACTCTTACCTGGACCTTTAAGATTCGCGAAGGCCAGAAATGGGTTGACCACACAGGCGCTGCAAAAGCAGACGTTACTGCTAACGACTTCGTATCTGCACTCAAATATTCTCTTAATCCCGCAAACGAAAGCTCAACCGTTCAGAACCTTTTCGGCAAAATTAAAAATGCTGAAGAATATTACAACGGTCTTGCATTCAAAGATGCAGGCGGAAAAGAATTTGACGATGATGGCAACGAAGTTGCTACATGGGCTGAAATAAGCTTCGACGAAGTTGGTGTTAAGGCTGTTGATAACTACACTCTTACATATACTCTTGTTGAAGAATGTCCTTATTTCCTTTCTTCTCTTACTTATATCACATATCTTCCCGTATACGGTCCTATGGTTGAAGAAATGGGTAAAGAATTTGCAACAGCAGCAGACAAAATGTACTACTGCGGTGCATACTACCTCTCTGAATTCGTTCCTAACGAAAAGAGAACTCTCAAGAGAAACGACCTTAACTACGATGCAGATATGGTTTACATCGCAGAAATTAAATATATCTATAATGCAGAATCAGAAGCAGTAGCTCCCGATATGGTTCTTAAGAACGAAATCGACTACGCAGATATTGATACTGAAGTTGCTGATGACTGGCTTGCAAACGAAGAAAAATTGAAGTATATCAGCCAATCCAGAGCATCTGTTGACTATTCTTACTTCTACTGCTTCAACTTTGACCCCAAATTTGACGCAGAATATGAACCTGAAAACTGGAAAATTGCTGTTAACAACGAAGATTTCCGTAAAGCAGTTCTTTATGCAATGAACAAGAACGCTCTTATGGGTCTTGCTGAAGCAAACAATCCTGAAGAATACGTTTACAATACAATTACTCTTTCAACCTTCTGCACAAACAATGACGGAAAAGATTTCTCCGCTCTTGCTCCCTTTGACGGCATCAACGCTACAAAAACAGGCGATGCTGAAAAGGCTGTAAGCTACAGAGATGCAGCAAAAACTGCTCTTACAGCTGCAGGTGCAACGTTCCCTGTAAAAATGCTCGTTTCCTACAATCCTAATACAACAAGCTGGGATGGCGAATGCGGTCTTCTCGAACAGCAGCTTGAAACTGTTCTCGGAGCAGATTTCATTGACGTTGTTGTTGTAGCAGGTCCTTCCTCCAACTTCCTTACAGAAGTAAGACGTTCCGGAAAATATGCATTCATGAAATGTAACTGGGGTGCTGACTATCAGGATCCTGAAACATGGACAGATCCTTTCTATCAGGAATCCGTTGATGACGGTTACAAATACAACTTTATGTATCAGTCCGTTGTAGACGGCGGTGCTTCTGCTGAAGTTATCAAAGGTTATTATGCCCTTGTTAAAGCAGCAAAAGAAATCAAATCCGACATCAATGCTCGTTACGAAGCATTTGCAAAGGCTGAAGCATATCTTATCGATCACGCATTGGTAATTCCTTACGGTGCATCTCCTGCGGGATACGTTGCAACAAAACTTAACACGTTTGAAGGTCAGTTTGCATCCTTCGGTATTTCTACTTTGAGATACAAGGGTCAGAAGCTTTACGATCATTTCATCACAATGGAAGAATTCGTAAACAACAAAAACGCAGTAGAAGGCAAATAATTCGTTGAAGAATTTACCCTTTCGGGTGAATAAAGGATAATTCTGTTAGTGCGGGGCGGTTTTCGTTCCGCACTAACTTGAAGTTTGGAGCATAGTACATAATGGTTAAATATTTGTTAAAAAGAATTGCGCGATCGCTCCTGACACTTATCATAATTATCACTATTGTTTTTGTCTTGGTTCGTCAAATGCCTATAGAAGGTTATTTTGATAATTTTGATAAGCTGACAGATGCGCAAATAGAAACCAAGCTGGATGCCATGGGGCTGAACGACCCTATGCCAAAGCAAATAATAAATTTTTATAAAAACTTGTTAAAGGGTGATTTGGGCGTTTCCAACAAGATACAGAGAAACGTTCCTGTTGTGGATATCCTTTTGCCTAAACTCCCTGTATCCATAAAGCTTGGCTCTGCTTCTTTGGTGTTGTCTTTGCTTTTGGGTATACCCCTCGGTATACTTATGACAAAGTACAAGGGAAAGTTTTTTGACAAATTCGGTACTGTGTTTATAGTATTTATCCAAGCTGCTCCTGCGGCGGTATACTATCTCTTTATACAGCATTACGGAACAAACCTTTTTGGAATACCTATGATTTATTCCGAGGACGTGAGCATATTCTGGTGGCTCTTGCCTGTGTTCTCTATGTCCCTTGGTAATATTGCTTATTACGGAATGTGGCTAAGGCGATAT
Source organism: Oscillospiraceae bacterium (assembly GCA_015064625.1). GTDB lineage: Bacteria > Bacillota > Clostridia > Oscillospirales > CAG-382 > SIG653. Next base: position 61,896 of record SVRW01000007.1, read on the forward strand.
ATGGTTGACGAGCTTAACAAGGATTACGTTCGTCTTGCCCGCGCAAAAGGACTTTCCGAAGGCAAGATAATGTTCAAACACGTTTTCAAGAATGCTTTTGTTCCCATGGTTCAATATATACCTACGTCATTCCTCAATACTGTTATCGGCTCTATTTACGTTGAATCCCTTTACAGTATAAACGGTATGGGCGGTCTTTTGGTTAAGTCCGTTCAGCAATCGGATAACAATCTGGTTCAGGCAATCGTTCTGCTTTATGCTACAGTTGGTATTATAGGCTTGCTTTTGGGTGATTTGCTTATGGTATTTATCGATCCCCGTATAACGTTATCGGAGAAAGGGGGAGACAGATAATGAAAAAGTTTTCAATAAAAGGTCAAAAGACGGAAAATTTAGAAAACAGTCTTAACGAAGCCTTGAAGGATGACGTAAGAAATCGCAAAATGAGCGAAAAAGAGTTGTTCTCACGAGCAAAGTTTGACGAAGAAGCCGTTGAAAGAATCGGATATAGCAACTACTCTTATTGGAGATGTACCTTCAGAGCCTTTTTGAAACAGAAATTTGCTATGTTTCTTGTGGTTATGATGTTTGTCGTAGTGGGATTTACAGTTATACAGCCTTATCTCCCAGGACAACATGACCCTAACTTTTACAATACGTACACAGACATTAACGGACGTGAGAAAACTGCCCAGAACGTAAAGCCCTATCTTAACTATAAGGTGAACTGCGTTCTCAACAAAATAGGTATTGTTGGTGATGATAAGCTGAACTATACAGTTAACGGCGGCTTTGATATGTCAACGGGTAAGGTTCAGATAATTGAAATGTCCGGAGAGGAATATTTCAACCTTCACGGCAAATATATTTTAGGTACTAACGGAAACGGTCAAGACCTTTGGGCGCGTCTTTGGGCGGGTACACGTAACTCCCTTTTCATTGGCGTGTGCGTTGCTTTGGTTGAGGCTATCCTCGGTATTATCGTAGGCGTTCTCTGGGGATACGTAAGAAGACTTGATTTTATCTTTACGGAAATATACAACATTCTTGATAATATTCCAAATACGATTTTGCTTATTCTCATTTCTTATATTATGAAGCCAAGCATTTCTACCCTTATTTTTGCTATGTGCCTTACGGGTTGGATTCAGATGGCTCGTTTTATCAGAAACCAGATACTTATAATTCGTGACAGAGATTACAATACGGCATCCCGTTGTCTTGGTACTCCTACAAGGAGAATACTTTATAAGAACTGTTTGCCTTACCTTGTTTCTGTTATAATGCTCAGAATTGCTCTCACAATTCCTTCCGTTATCGGAAGCGAAGTATTCATTACGTATATTGGTTTGGGTCTTCCTATAAAGATTCCCAGCCTTGGAAGGCTTATTGACGATGGAAGAGCTTTGCTCAGCACAGCGAAAAGCTATCAGCTTTTCTATCCCGTTATTATCCTTTCTGCAATTACTATTTCTTTCTACGTAATCGGTAATGCATTTTCCGATTCCGCTGACCCGAAAAACCATCGTTGAGGAGGCTGAATATGGAAAACAATAAAACAGAAGTTATTTTATCCGTAAAAGACCTTGAAGTTAAATTCAAGCTCAGAGGAAAAGTTCTCCACGCCATAAGAAAGGTTTCTTTGGATATATACAAAGGCGAAGTAATAGCTATAGTTGGAGAAAGCGGTTCGGGTAAATCCGTATTTACCAAGAATTTTTTGGGACTTCTTGATTCGAACGGCTTTATAAGTGGCGGAAGCATTATGTATGGCGGAACTGATCTTGCAAAGCTTTCCCAGAAAAAGTGGGAAAAAGCAGGCATCAGAGGCAAGGAAATCGCAATGATAATGCAAGACCCTATGACAAGCCTTAATCCTCTTAAAAGCATTGGCGATCAGATAGCAGAAGCTATTATGACTCATCGTAAAATCTCAAAGTCAGAAGCAAAGCTTGAAGCTATCAAATGCCTGAGGGACGTTGAAATAGGTGATGAAGAAAGAAGATACAAGCAGTATCCTCATGAATTTTCGGGCGGTATGCGTCAGCGTGTAGTTATTGCTATGGCAATAGCTTGTAATCCGAAAATCCTCATTTGTGATGAACCTACAACTGCTCTTGACGTTACGATTCAGGCTCAGGTTTTAAAGCTTATTAAAAACCTTAAAGAAAAATATAATCTTACGGTTATATTTATAACTCACGACCTTGGCGTTGTTGCTAATATTGCAGACCGTGTTGCAGTTATGTACGCAGGAGATATCGTTGAGATAGGAAACAGCGACGAGATTTTCTATGATCCAAAGCATCCGTATACGAAAGCACTTCTGAAATCACTTCCCAATATTGCGGAAAAGGGGAACGACCTTCATTCAATCAAGGGAACGCCCCCCAGCCTTTTCGGAGAAATTGTGGGAGATGCTTTTGCTCCAAGAAATCCCGAAGCTTTGAATATCGATTATGTTGAAACTCCTCCTTATTTCGAGGTTTCTCCAACACATAAAGCGAAAACGTGGCTTCTTGACCCCCGATATAAAAAGTATAACGGGGAACAGTCATAAACACGTAATCGAAAGGAAACTCAAATGGAACAAACAGTTTCTAAGAGAAATATAAATAAAGAAAATAAAATATTAGAAGTCAAGAATCTTAATATCGCATACGGCGAAGGGAAAAACAAGTTTCTTGCCGTGAAAAATGCAAGCTTCCATATTTATCAGGGCGAAACCTTTGGTCTGGTAGGCGAGAGCGGTTCGGGTAAAACAACTATTGGCAGAGCGGTTATGCGTATTTTGCCAACCTGCGGCGGCGATATTATTTATGACGGCGACAAGATAAACGGAAAGATTCCAAAGGCTCTTGATAAAAAGGTTATAAAAGAAGTTCAGATGATCTTTCAAGACCCTATGGCAAGTCTTAACGAAAGAGCAAAAATAGACTATATCGTTGGTGAAGGTCTTAAAAATTTAGGTGTTCCTAAAAATGAAAGACATCAAATGGTTATTGATGCTCTTTTGAAGGTTGGTCTTCTCCCTGAGTTTTCAAGCCGTTTCCCTCACGAATTTTCGGGCGGTCAGAGACAGAGAATAGGTATTGCAAGGGCTCTCGTTATGAATCCCAAGCTTATCGTTGCTGACGAGCCTATTTCAGCTCTTGACGTTTCAATTCGTGCTCAGGTTCTCAATCTTCTTGCGGAGATGCAGAGAGAAAGCGGACTTACGTATCTGTTTATTGCTCATGACCTTTCAGTTATGAGATACATTACAGACAGAATTGCCGTTATATATAAAGGTGAAATTGTTGAACTTGCAGAGACGGAGGAGCTTTTCAAAAGACCGCTCCATCCTTATACACGTTCATTGCTTTCTGCTATCCCTGTTCCTGATCCTAAAATCGAAAAGGATAAGAAGCTTATCACTTTTGAACCCGAAAGGGATCTTACCGCGGGTGTTGAAAAAGAGTGGATAGAAGTATTTGACGAACACTATGTTTTCGGTGCAAACTGTGACGTAGAAAAGTGGAAAGATATTCTTGAGCAAGACCCCGATTTGTTGGATTGAGTTAAAGAATCAAGATGTTGATTTTCATAATTAAAAATGCGGATGCTTTGCTTGACGCAAGGTATCCGTTTTATGTTGTCAAAATACGAATTATAGTATTTGTCGAGAAAGATATTTATAACAACTTGTTAGCAAAAACTTGACAAAGGTTACAGTGAATGATAAAATAAATGTAGCTTATTTTTATGGGAAATCCAAAAATATTAGTTTACAGGTATTATTTATGCAAATTCGGAAAGGAATTTTATGAAAGAAGGAAAGGAATTTTATGAAAGAAAACAAACCTATTGCAAAAGGAATATTTAAAAGAAATAAAAAGGTGTTTTTTCAAAACATAATAACTGCTATGGCCTTTATATTTTTTGCGCTTTTGTTCTTTGAATTGGGAATTAAGTTAAAGAAAAATGAAGATGCAGTATGGTTTTTTTCTTTTATAGCATGTCTGTTTTGTTTCCTTTTCAGCGGAATTTTGGCAATTAAAGAAGCTCAATTCAAACTATATAGTATAGAGCTTTATGACCGTGAGATAAAATTAAGAGATTCTTTGTTCAAAGAAAAAATAATTGAATATTGTGATATTGTAGACGTATTCAGCTTGAATGATGGGCTGATGATAGTATTTAAACGAAAGGGGGTAGGTGTGCCCCATTTGTCGAACAATGATGAAATAGCTGCGCTGATACGCCAAAAGATTAACGAAAACAAAAGACAGCGAATATTTGATCCAGAAAAAGAAGAAATAAACTTCAAATCGAAAAAACGAACCTTATGGTTGAGGACATTCTTTTTATGCGGAACTATTATTCTGATGTTTCTTGCTATTTTCGCAACTATGTGGGCTACGGGGTGCAGGGAAATGGCGGATTTTACTCCTAAGGATGAAAAAATATTTTCCGTTTTCGTTATAGTTGAAATATTGATTCTGGTGGGGTTGATTGTTTGCTCGGCTTTGATAGTAAGAGCAAGATACGCTTATGACGATGCAAAGCAACGTTATTCCGAAGCACTTGCAAATGCTCTTATCAATAAAGGCATTGATGAAAGAACGGTTCGCGTTTTGAGAACCAACACAGGCAGAGTTGTTATATACCGCGATGAATACTTGAAAGCGTACAAATGTTCCCATGAAATGTTTATTTTGAAAGGCCAAGAGTGGTATTCCTATATGCTTTCAGACAGCTTTCAAATCCTTGATGAAGTATGGGAATATCTCGAAGACTTTGAAGACGAAATTATTGATTTATAGTTTGAAAACGGTGATAATTTGAAGTTTGAAAAAAGGCATATAAAAGAATGTATCCAAATATTTAATAGCTACGCCAACGCTAAAGAGGTTGTGTTCAAGCCCTTGGATGAAGAACGGTTTGAAGCTCTTTTCTGCTCCGATAAATATAATTCTATGGGCGTTGTTAAAGAGGATGCGAATGGTGAGGTTTTGGGGTTTGCCTTTGGTACTGTCTCTGAAATAGCAGGGTATATTTCGTATATAGGGGTCAGAAAAGACGTTTGTCGTAGGGGATTTGGTAAAGAATTATTTTCTGAGTTAACGGAAGCTATCAAAAAGGAAAACAGAGAGATAAAGAGATTGGATTGTATATTTTATAATCCGTGTCAGCTTTCCTGGTTCGTTCCCAATCATGAGCCACACGATCATCCGGGAGTTCCGGGCGTTTATATGAAAGGTTCGGGATATGAATTTTTTAAAGCCTGTGGATTTTACGATTATGCTGTCCAAAACGCTTATTATATGCAGTTGAACAAGTTTGAAGAAAGAGAAAAAATAAAAGAGAAAAAAGAAAAATTAAATAATCAGGGTATAGAGGTATGTTTTTTTGATAAGGAAAAGCATACGGGTTTTTCGGAGCTTTTTGAAAATATAAAAAACGAAGGATGGCGCAAAAGCGTTATGTCGAGGCTTGACGAAAAAATCGTCGTTGCCGTAAAGGATAACGTTGTTATCGGATATTCAGGCCCGCTTTCCGTTTCGAAGGGGAAAAGAGGTCTTTTTTGTGGAATCGGTGTTCATACGGATTTCAGGCAGTACGGTATAGGAAGTGTTATTTTTTCAGAGCTTTGCGCAGGTCTTAAAGGTATGGGAGCGGAATTTATGTCGCTTTTTACGGGAGATAATAATCCGGCTCGATTTGTATACGAAAGCACTGGTTTTGAGCTTGTTGCAAAATTTTCTTGTATGAGGAAAGAACTGTAAAACTACTTGACTATGTTTTGAAAAAATGGTAAAATAAACGTGGTGATAGAAAAAAGTATCGCAAAAGATAATTATTGTAATAGATAAGTTGAAATATAAAAAACTTGTTTGATAAATGAAAGGATTTTGATATGAGTATTTATGCAAAGCTTGAAAAATGTCTTGAATGTGTGAGAAAGCAGACAGATTTTGTGCCTGACGTGGCGGTTATTTTAGGTTCAGGTCTTGGTGCTTTGGCAGATGAGATAAAAAAGGAAGCGGTTGTTGAATATTCCTCCATTGAGGGATTCCCCGTTTCTACAGTTCCGGGTCACAAGGGAAGATTCGTTTTTGGATATATGGGCGACGTTAAAGTTGTTGTTATGCAGGGCAGAGTTCATTTCTACGAAGGATATCCCATAACGGACGTAGTTTTGCCAACAAGACTTATGAAGCTTATGGGAGCAAAAATACTGTTCGTGACAAATGCGGCAGGCGGTGCAAACCCTGAATTTGACGCAGGTGACCTTATGCTTATAAACGACCATATATGCAAGGTTCCTAACCCTCTTATCGGCGCAAACGTTGAAGAACTTGGAACGAGATTCCCCGATATGAGCGAGGTTTATTCCTCAAGACTCAGAAACGTTGTGAGAAAAGTGGCTTCTGAGAATGGTGTTGACCTTAAAGAAGGAGTTTACGTTCAGCTTACAGGCCCCAGCTTTGAAACTCCTGCTGAAGTCAGAATGTGCAGATTTTTTGGCGGTGATGCAGTTGGAATGTCAACAGCATGCGAAGCTATTGCGGCACGTCACGCAGGAATGGAAATCGTTGGCGTTTCTCTTATCAGCAACAAAGCCGCAGGTATTTCCGAAACGCCTCTCACCCATGAGGAAGTTCAGGAGGCTGCAAATCTTGCCGCTCCCAAATTCAAGAAGCTTGTTACTGATTCAGTTTCACGTTTTGGAGAGTTTTTGAAATGAGCATAAACGAAGGAAGTGTTGTTTTATCAAAGGATAAAAACTGCGTTGAAATTATAGACCAGACTTTACTTCCCCTTGAAGAAAGAATTATATCTTTATCTACCCCTGAAGAAATTTACGACGCTATATATTATCTTAAAGTCAGAGGTGCTCCTGCTATTGGTATATGTGCAGGGTACGGAATGTACGTTCTTGCAAAGCAGATAAAAAAAGAGCCTTTTCTTGACGAGCTTTTAAGATTGGGGGATTATCTCAATTCCTCACGTCCGACAGCGGTAAATCTAAGCTTTGCCGTTAACCGTCTGTGCAACGTTGCGAAGAAAAACATTTTGCTTCCAAGAGAAGAGCTTTTGGAGCTTATGCGTCTTGAAGCGGAAAAGATTCACAAAGAAGATATTGAAATGTGCCGCAGTATTGCAACCTTCGGTCTTGAGCTTGTTAAAGCCGGAGATACCATACTGACCCATTGTAATGCAGGACCTCTTGCGACGTCAAAATATGGAACAGGACTTGGAACGTTTTTCCTTGCTAAAGAAAAAGGTATTGAGCTTAAGGCGTATTGCGATGAAACAAGACCTTTACTTCAAGGTGCAAGACTTACGGTTTACGAGCTTCAGAACGCGGGCGTGGATTGTACGTTGATTTGCGACAATATGGCGGCAGCCCTTATGAAGCAAGGAAAAATAGATGCTTGTTTTGTGGGATGTGACAGGGTTGCTCTTAACGGTGATGCGGCAAACAAAATAGGAACTTTGGGTGTTGCTGTGCTTGCAAAGCATTATGGCGTTCCGTTTTACGTTTTCTGTCCTTCTTCAACTGTGGACAAGAACTGCAAAACGGGTGATGATATAGTTATTGAGGAACGTAAATCTTCTGAAATTTTTGAAATGTTTTATGAAAAACCCGTTGCACGCGAGGGCACGAAATGCTATAACCCCGCATTTGACGTGACAGACCACGAACTTATTACGGCAATAGTTACAGAAAAGGGAATATGGAGAGGAGACGAAAGTTTTGAAACGTTTTTACGGCGGAAAAATATTATTGACTGAAGGAAAGACCTTTAAAGTTATAGAAAATGGCGAAGTTGTTGTTGACGGCAACAAGATTATAAGCGTATCTGAAACGCCTTTGTATGAAAACAAAGGATGCGAAGAAATTGACTTAAAGGGCAATTTACTTATGCCTTCTTTCAAAAACGCTCATACTCATTCTGCGATGACCTTCCTTCGTTCCTTTGCGGACGACCTTCCTTTGAAGGAATGGCTTTTCAACAGAATTTTTCCTATGGAAGATAAATTGCAGGGGGAACATATTTACACTTACGCAAAGCTTGCAAACCTTGAATATTTGTCAAGCGGAATAACCTCTTCTTTCGATATGTATTTCTTCCTTGACGACTACGTTAAGGCAAATATTGATATGGGCTTCAGAACGGTTATGTGCGGTTCTGTAAACGGTAATCCAGAAAGGGCAGATGAGCTTGTTTCAAACTTTGAAAAGTATAACGGCAAGAGTGACCTTATAAACTACGTTTTGGGTTTCCACGCTGAATATACAGCTACAGAAGAATTACTTGACAGAATAGGGGAGGTGGCAAAAGCTCTTAAAGCCCCCGTTTTCACTCATAACAGCGAAACACAGAATGAAGTAGATGAATGTATCAAAAAATACGGAATGACCCCCACACAGCTTTTTGACAAAAAAGGAATTTACGATTTTGGCGGTGGAGGATATCATTGTGTATACCTTTCCGACGAGGATATGGAAATATTCAAGGAAAAAAATCTTTGGGCTGTAACTTGTCCCGCTTCCAATGCCAAGCTTGCAAGCGGAATTGCTGATTTGAAAAAACAGCTTGAATTTGGACTTAATATGGCTATAGGTACAGACGGCCCTGCTTCAAACAATGCCCTCGATATGTTCAGAGAAATGTATTTAGCCTGTGCGTTGCAAAAGCTTAAATATATGGATGCGGCAGAGTTTGGCGCAGAAAACGCACTTTGGATGGCAACGGCGGGAAGTGCTCTCGCTATGGGGCTTACAGATTGCGACTGTATAGCCGTCGGTAAAAAAGCTGACCTTTTGGTTATTGATATGAATACTCCAAATATGCAACCTGTTCACGACGTGGCGAAAAATATTGTTTACAGTGGTTCAAAGCAGAACGTTAAAATGACCATGATAAACGGTAAAGTTCTTTACGAAAACGGCGTTTATCACATAGACGAACCCGTAGAGGAAATATACGCAAGAGCAAATAAAATGCTAAAATCTTTCAGATAAAGGGTTTTACAGATTTAAAATCTGAATAGACAAACGGCTGACTCGAAATTAACCGAGTCAGCCGTTTTTATGAAACAATGATTTTTATGAGTAGAGGTCATACTTGCCAAGGAAGTAGTTTTTAATCTGGAGATAATCTGTGGAATTTATTGTGCCGTCGTCGTTTGTATCCGAGGCGGTAATAAATACTCCTTCAAGGACAAGCTCGCCTAAAAATGCTTTTTTTAGTCTGAGATAGTCTGTTGCATCAATTTTTCCATTTCCGTCCGTGTCACCGTTTATTATAGCTGTGTAGTATTTTCCGTTCGTAGTTTCAATAACACATCCCGTACCTATGATGTCTTTGTTATCTAACTCTTTGCCGTCCTTGGTAATTGATTTGATTACGACGCCGTATTTTTCGAAATAAGACAGCTTGAACGTGTTTACGTCCGTGTTCGCGGGAATATTTGGCATGGTGTTGTATTTTGCGTTGATATAAAGAGGATCTTTTACTTCTTTGGGCAGTCTTTCTGTTGTGAATTTGTTTTGGCTTGCGTATGTTGTTGCTGTGCAAATTAAAGGGCATACGATGATAAACGAGGGATTGGCTACAATTTCAAATGATTCTTCGTCTATATTGTATCCCAAGGCGTATTCGCCTATTTTGACATTGGAGGATTTTACAGTGACCCTATTTAAAGAAGGACAATGAAAGAATGCATATTCAGATATGGTTTGAAGATTTTTCGGAATAACAACTTCTGAAAGAGATGTACATAAAGAGAATGCACCTGTTTTTATATTCACTAAAAATTCGGGTAAAATTACGGACGTAAGGGATATACATGCAGCGAATGACCCTTCACCGATTGTATTTATAAGGGGAGAAAACTCTATTTTCTCAAGGGATACACAAGCAGAAAATGCAAAGTCGCTTATTGATTCAAGGCTTTCGGGAAAAGATGCTGCTTTTAATTGAACCTGACCTGCAAAAAGCGAATCTGCCATTAAGGTAGTTCCTTCTTTTATTTTGCAGTATTCAAGAGAGAAGTTATCTTTTACAGCCACGGCGTATTTGCCTATATACAGAACTCCGTCCTCCCAATCGTCCGGAGTGTTGTAATTTTTGGTTCCGTCAAAGGCATATGCACCGATTTTGGTTATATTATCCCTGAGGCTGTATACGTAAAGGTTTGAACAACCGTAAAACGCTGCTTCGCCTATTTGGTTCACGGATCTGGGAATGGTGAAATCCGAAGGTAAGTCACAGTTATAGAAGGCGTAGCCTTTTATTATAAAAATACTTCCGTCGTTGGGAATAGTGGAGTTTTTGCATCCCAAGACAACATATTTTGAATTTTTTTCTATAAGCGTGTTGTTACTTGCATAGAAATACTTGCTTGACGAATCAACTGTTATGGATGATATATTGACACAATCTATAAACGCACCTTCGCTTATTTTTAAGATATTAGCGGGGATATTAAGGCTTGTGAGGGACGAAACGCCTGCAAAAGCAAAGGAATCTATGGAATAAGTGTTGGTATTTACGTCACCTTCCGGGAAAGTGCTTCCTTCGCAGGCGGCAATTATATAGTTGGTTTCTTTGTCAATAAGGCAATTTGACAAGGCTTCGTAATAAGTGTTATCACTATTGACGATGATTTTTTTAAGTGAAGGACAATATGCGGTTATTCCACTTCCAATATAAACTACTGATAAAGGAATATTTAATGATTTTATTCCTGTGCCCATAAATGCAAAATCGCCTATGTACATAACCCCTGTGGGTAGCAAAAGGGAAGTTAACGATTCACAGCTTTCAAAGGCGTATGCACCGATATATTCCACCGTTGGTGCAATAGACACGGAGGTAAGATTGATGCAATATGCAAACGCTTGATCTCCAATACTTTGAACTCCGCTTTTGATTGTTATGCTTTTAATAGATTCATAGCTTTCTATCCATGGAGCAAATTCTCCTGCTTCGGCACTGTAGTCATACATATAACCGCTTCCGGAAATAGTCAGATTACCTGCTGACGATAAGCTCCATGAAACGTTTTCTCCGCAAGTGCCGGAAGCACCGACGTTTTCAACTGCGAAATCGTTGGAAATCAAGTTTACCTTTTTCGTTGGAAATTTACGCTTTTCATAAAAAGATGAAATATTTGTTTCTTCTTGTGGGACATTATCCTCAGCCGTTACGGTCAGGGATGATGCTACTGATAAAAGCAAACAAACGCTGATTACTAAAGAAAGTATTTTTTTGCTCATAATTTATCTCCTTTGACTAATGTATTAGTATTATAGCACTAAACATCATCAATGTCAATAAAAATTCATAAATTTATGAATAAATATTTTGGGGACTTTTTTATTGGTTGACTTTTCCGATATTTATTTTCGATTGCTTCCTCTGTTACGTGTTAAAACAGCTTAAATCAAATAAAATGCTTTCTCATTTCAGATAAAGAAAAAGGGCAAGAGTAAAGAGGCGAATCCTTTATTCTTGCTCTTTGTTTATGATTTAGTCAAAGCGAGGGAATAAACGTGGGTGGAGGAGGTAGTTTTATCTGAAACTGTGAGTTTGAAAAGTTCAGGTTTATCTTCAAGATAGAAATAACATTCCAAAACCACGTTTTCTTCAACGTTTTCTTCAAAGGCTGGGTATGGGTCAAAAGCGATTACGTCAAAAGCTGCATCGTAACTCCTCTTATATACGTTACCGCTTTTTACGGTGTTTTTCAGATAAGACAAAATTTCATTATAATAAGCTTTTCTCTCGGCATCTGAATCAGCTTCAATTTTTACGGAAAATTCGTATTTTGCAGAAACGTCTGTTTCTTCGATTTTCGTATAGTCTATAAACTGTTTTGGAGCGATGCCCGAAAGTCCGTGTTTTGAGAATGAATCGGATTGTGAAAGGGACTCACTTTGCTGTGATTCGGCGGATGTAGCTTCGTTATCGCACGAAGTACAGAAAAAAAGAGATAAAATAACGGTTAATGCTAAAACAAAGCGTAAGATTTTCATTTATTGTCTATTCCTTTTATAGCAATTTGAGCGGATTCATCGTCCATATTGCAATACAGACGGTATACCTTTATGAGCTTTGAAAGGGATTTGACAAGCTTTATAACTGAATTGGCTTTTTCTTTATCCTTCGGGATATAAGTTTGTTTTATAAGCTCAAAGAAGGCGTCATTTTCAGATACGGCTTCTATGCGGTTTTCTTCACTTCTTACAATTACGAAAACCGCTTCAATGGGGCATGATGCGTTTTCACCTAAATTATGCTCTCCCATCCATGGTGAGCCGTAAGCGATGGCTTTTTTGTCTATTTTGATAAGTGGTTTATCGTCGTTTATATATGAGGCACCGAACAGTCTGTGCCACTTTTCCGCATGAGTTGATTTTCCTGTTCCGCTTGGGGCTGTGAAAATATATCCTTTTCCGTCAAGACATACGGCAGAGCCGTGAAAAAGAATAACGTTATGGTGAAGCAGTGAATGGACAAGCTTTCTGTGCAATGCGAAGATTTCGGCTGATTCTTCGGATATATTGGGAAAGCAAGCTTTTTCATTCTGAACGTCGGAGTCTATAACAGAAACGGTTTCTTCAGCCGGTTCTTGACAGATGTATTTTTGGCAAAAATCTTTAGTGCTTTTGAAAAATACTTTTGCATTGAAAACTTTTCCCGCAAGCTTCAGGTTGAATTCTGTTTGCGACGGCATAGCTTAATATCCTTTAGTCAAAGGGAACGAAGGGGAGAGAAACCTTTTCTTCCAAAGAAGCTTCGCTAACAAATTCGATTTCTGATTCATCAGATGCAAATGCGCTTTCTTCCGATGCCAAGGAAGATACTGATTCGGATGATTCGTTTTCTTCGGGCAATGAAATTTCAGGTGTTGGCACACAGGAAACGAGAAGAATTGATAAAAGAACTAAAGATACAAATAAATAAGCTTTATTCATGAAAAATACCTCGTAACACTTTATTTGAAAACATATTTATCAACATAAAAATTATAGCATATTACTTTTGCGATGTCAATTCGAATTTTCAAAAAAGTAAAACTTACATCTGCTGTCAATCACGGAAGCAATTTATTATTGACAAGTAAATTCTTTAATGGTAAAATAGAATAAAATAATATCTGAGGTTCAAAAAGGTTATGAAATACGGATTTGATAAATATATAAATAAAGGCTTGACAAAAGCTTTGTTTTTATTTGTGGCAGTTATGCTTTTTTCGGCTTTAACTTCTTTTTCTGCAGATGCACAAGCTTTATCTGCGGATTATGAGGGTGCATCGGATGCTTTTGCAGATGCTTTGAGGGAAGGAAAAAGCTCTGTTTCTGTGGTGGAATTTAATATTCCCAAGGACGAAGCAGGATTCTTGCTTCAGTTTTCCCAAAGTCATAATACGGACGTTTTCTGGTATCCTCTTTCAATAAGCTATAATTTTTCAGACGAGGATAATATTATTGCTGAAATAGAATGGGAAAATGTTTTTGAAGATTTTTCCCAGATTGAAGCTATGCAAAAGGATTTTGAAAAATACGCCAAGGAAGCTGTCAACGTTTGTTTTGACCGTAATATGACGGATTTTGAAAAGATATTATCTGCCCATGAATATCTTACTGAGTTTACAACGTATACTCTGACGGACGATTATTCTTTTACCGCTTACTCTGTTTTCGTTCGAGGCGAGGGAGTTTGTCAAGGATATTCCTATGCTTTCAAGTATCTTATGGATGCGGTTGGCATTGAATGTCATTACGTCAGCTCCAATACCCTTGACCACGGTTGGAATATTGTGAAATTGGATGGGGAATATTATCATGTTGACGTTACGGGTAACGATGCCGTGGCAAAATACAACGGTGTGGAAATAAAGCATGGAAGACAAAAGCATACCAAGCTTCTTTGCTCTGATGCGGCACTCAATTGCGGAGTTGACGACGTTAAGATATGGAGTGATATAGCTCTACCCGAATGTAAAAGCACTTTGTACGATAATGCTTTTTATAAAAATATAACCGGCTCTATGGAATTTATAGACGGCTTTTGGTATTACATTGAGCCCAACGAATATATAAACGGTTCAAGGCGTGTGCTTAAAACTGATGGGGAAAAAACTGAGGTTTTCCTTGAAATGAAAAAGCCTGTGTATGCCATTTCCAGTCATGGTAAAGAAATTTACTGTGCAGTAAAAGATGTTGTATATAAAGTTGATCTTGACGGAAAATATAAGGAATTCTGTTCCACAGTCGGAGAAATTTTCGGTTGCGCTATTCGAGAGGATGAATTGTATTACGGTGTTTACAGAAAGAAAAGCTACGCTGTTTGCAGTGTGTATATCCCGAAAAATCTTGATTGTATCGAGGGCGTTAATCTGGACGTTACCTCGGAAACGTTGGCTTTGAATATCTACGTTAAGGATTTTATAGAGCTTAAGGACGGATTTATAAAATACACCTTTGACGGCGAGAAATTTTCCGTTTCAATGAAAAAAATAGACGAAAGCAGAGTTATTTCCGTTCCTGTTAATTTGACACAGCTTGACCTTGAAATTGAAATCACGGTAGTTTACGGTGAGGAAGAAAAGAAGTATACAACCTCTGCTTTGAAATATTTAACTGCAGTATCAAAAACTGAAGCTGATTCAAAAACCTTGAACGTTGTAAAAGCTTTGCTTGAGTACAGCGGAATAAATGAACCCTCGGAGGTTACTGTTTCGGGGTATGAAACGAAAATTTCGGATTCATCGGACGAAATATCCTTTATCAGCGCAGAGCTTGCTTTCGACGGAAAGGTTGACGTGAAGCTTAAATTTTCTGTTCTTGGAAAGGTTGAATTCAAATCCAACGGCAAAATAAAGGTTGAAAAAGACGGTCTTTATTATACCGTTACAGTTCTTGATATATCAGCCTTCGACCTTGAGGCTAAATTCAAGGTAATAGCAAAAGACGTTTCGGTTAAATTCAACGTTTTGGGACTTATTTCAAACTGCGACGAAGAAACAAAAAAAGAAATTCTGGCTTTTTATAATTACGGAAAGGCACTTTCAGAATATTCAAAATAAAAATACAAAGGGTGATTTTATGAAATATTTTATAAAAACCATTGAAAACGAAAAAGAAGTTGATTCTTTGCCAAAGGCTTATATTGACAAATACGTATGGGGTGATGAGTATACTCCTGTATCCTTTGCGCAGCTCGGACTTCTCAAAGGCAAGGGTCTTTATCTTAAGCTTACGTCCTTTGAAAAATCTCCAAAGATAACGGGAACGGAATACGGTCACAAGGTGCATCTGGATAGTTGTCTTGAGTTTTTTGCATCTATGGATAATTCTTCACCGCTGTACGTTAACTTTGAAGCAAACGCGGCAGGTGCTTTTGTCCTGACCTCCAGACTTAACCGTAATGAAAAAGTTAATCACGCTCATACTATCGAAGGCTTGAAGCTTCCCGACGTAAAGGCAAATATAAACGAAGACAACTGGACTGTAGAAGTGCTTTTCGATTTCGACCTTGTGGAGAAGCTTTTCGGAAAACGTGTTGAATTTGAAAAAGGATACGTTTTCAAGGGGAATTTTTATAAATGCGGTGATGAAACAAAAATAGCACATTATGGAATGTGGTCTCCCGTGTTACTTGAAAATCCTGACTTTCATCAAAGCGGATTTTTTGCAGAGCTTGAGATTGAATAAGACGCGAAGGAAAGAGGAAAGGAAATTTTTCTTCCGCCGATCGAAAAACGTTATTTAATTGAAAATTGAAAATGGAAAGTTGAAAATTATGGTAATTTTTCTCCCACCGGTCGAAAAATAAATTCTTGTTTACCCTTACCTCTTGCCTTTGCATCAGCCTTTACAATTTTCAACTTTCAACTTTCAATTTCCAATTTCCCATCGCTCCTTTGATATTGTATCATGCAAGGTGTGTCAGTTATCACACATTTTTAATTCGGAATTCGGAATGCGGAATTCGGAATAAAAAAAGCTCGGTTCGGGGTTTTACCCTTGAATCGAGCGTTTTTTGATTGTTTTATTTGTGAATGTTTTAGTTTATTTTTCGATAATTTATTTTTCGAACGCAGTGAGAAAAATTTCCATTATTCCGCATTCCGCATTCCGCATTGAAAAAGTTCCGCATTCCGCATTATGCATAGGTTTAGGTTTAGGTTTAGGATTAGGTTTAGGATTAGGATTAGGATTAGGATTAGGTTTAGGATTAGGATTAGGATTAGGATTAGGTTTAGGATTAGGATTAGGTTTAGGATTACTGAGCAAAAATTAGCAAAAATAGCATTTGCTACCATTTGCTGTTTTTGCAATGGTTTACTATTTAACTTTTGCACTTGCTGTTTTTGCTCACATTAGTTCGAATTTGCTGTTTTATTATGACTTCAAAATAGATAAAGCTCGATTCAAGGGTAAATCCTCGAACCAAGCTTTATTATTTCGAATTACGAATTACGCATTCCGAATTGAACAAGTTACGCATTCCGAATTACTCCTGCCTCCTGCCTCTTGCCTTGGCGAAGCCTATTCTTCCACGTTTTCCCAATATATATCCGCTCCGACTTGCTCAAGCTTTTTGACAATATCGTCGTATCCTCTGAGAATATAGTCTATTTTACGGATAACTGTTGTTCCCTCTGCGGCAAGTCCTGCAAGAACCAAGGCTGCACCGCCTCTCAGGTCCATAGCATTTACCTCTGCTCCTTTAAGCTTGGATACGCCTGTAGCAATAACACGCGATGCACGAATACCAAGAGACGCATGCCTTTCTATAGATGCATCCATCTTTTTAAGTTCGTTTATGTATTCAAAACGGTCAGACCAGATTTCTTCAACCACGGAGCCTTTTCCTGCCAGACAGAGAAGAACCATTACCTGCGGATGCATATCCGTTGGGAAGCCTGGGTAAGGAGCTGTTGTTACGTCTGTTCCCTGAAGCTCACCATTTCTTTCGACGGTTATGTTTTCCCCATCTTCCGTTACAGTCAAGCCTATTTTTTTGAGGACTGCGACAGTTGATTCCATATGCTTTGGAATAACGTTTTTAACGGTTATACGGCTGCCGTCAACCATTCCTGCGGCACACATAAACGTTCCGGCTTCTATCATATCAGGTATTACCGTATATGGCTGAACAGGAGAATGAAGTCCTTCCACGCCCTTTATTTTTATTGTGGAGGTTCCTGCGCCTACTATGTTTGCTCCGCACACGTTGAGGAAGTTTGCGAAATCAACAACGTGAGGTTCTCTTGCGGCATTTATTATTGTTGTAGTTCCTTCTGCGTGAACAGCCGCCATAGCTATATTCATAGTGCTTCCCACAGAGAAATGACCGTCTATGATATTTCCCTTAAGGGGGGAGCTTGTTGTCAATTCCACAAGCTCGTCAGAAACTATAGCCTTAGCACCCAAGGCTTCAAAGCCTGCAAGATGATAATTTATAGGGCGTTCGCCTATCTTACATCCGCCTGACGAATATCCAGAAGCTTTTCCGAATCTGCCTAAAAGCGCGCCCAAAAGATAATATGAGGCTCTCATCGTTCCCATCAGCTCTTTGTCTACGATAATCTCAGAATTGATGTTTCTTGTGTCTATTTTAAGTATACCGCTTCCAAGCTTTGTTATTTTTGCGCCTGCGGCGGTAAGGATTTTCAGGGAGTTTTCCACGTCAGAAATATCGGGGATATTTTCGATAACGCAAACACCGTCAATAAGCACGGTTGCGAAAAGAATGGGCAGAACGGCATTTTTCATTCCGCTTATAGGAATCTCGCCGCAAAGCTGTTTGCCTCCGTTAACTGAAATTCTCATATATAAATACCTTTCGGTTGTAAACTATATTTGTGTGGATATAATCCAATTCATTTTACATTATATCAAGTTTAAAACGAAAGTTCTACATTGAATTGTAAACATTTGATAATTTTAAAACTTTTTTATTCAGTATATGCTTTTTTTAAAATTTTGAGAGAAGATTATGTACAGGAACAACAGCAAATGCGGAAAATAATCCTTGTGCAAGCTTGGAAACGAAGAATTTTCTCATCTTCACGTTACAAAGGGAAAAAATTTGAAAATGAACGCAGATTCCGCCAAAACCTAAAAACAATCCTGAGTAGAAAAGGCGTTTTTCGAAGTCGAGGGGGAAAAGAGAATTTATTCCCGAAGTAAGCTCTACCATTCCCTTTATGAAAACAGGGGCATCGGACAGAAAAACAGCAGAAAATACAGAGAAAAAAACGATATATCCGCAAATATTTATCATATTCACTGTGGCGTTTCTGATTCCGTTTATAAGAAATGAAGAATCAAGGCTCTTGGGTCCAGAGACGAAAGTTTTTTTATCTTCGCCGGAAAGAAATTTGCGAAAGAAAAATGCGAAAAACAAAGATGATAATATCTGACATAAAAAAAGTGAAAAAGCGCCTTTTTTTCCAACTGAACTTGCGACAAATCCAAATATAAAAGAAATTCCCGCATTGTTGGAAAAAAGCATAAGATATTGAGCGCGTTTATCCGTTATTATTTTCTCACTTTGTAGATTTCCTGCGATTAAAGCTCCTGCGGGGAATCCCGAAAGCAATCCTACAGTAAATGCGGAGATTTCTGCGCCGTACCGTGGAAAAGCTGAAACGATTTTGTCTACAATTTTCAATTCCCAAAGTACAGAAGAAAGGCATACGTATAAAAAAAGCTGTGGAATTACCGTTTTACCGCAGAATGCAAGGGAATCTGATATGGACACCGCAATTCTTTCATTGGGAATAATAAGCATTACAAACGCAAAAATTGTAAAAATAAGGCTTAAAACTGCCTTTTTTCTCATAACCTGAAATCCTCTCTTTTTTGGCGATTTATATATGTATATTTAATGCATAGGGGTAAATATACATATAAATATAAAAACGGAGAGGGTGGGAAATTGGGTAAATACAGAATAGAAATATTGAGTGAAGGCGGAAAAGACGTACTTAACGTTGAAGGCTGCAAAAGCATTGAAAAATATACGGTGGAAGAAATAAAGCTTGAGCTTAACCGCAGAAAGCTTACCGTTTTCGGAAAAGGACTTAATATGCCTGTGCTCGTTGGCGGAAACTTATGTATAAAGGGGTTTGTGAAAAGCTTGGAATTTTCTGACGAGGCTGAAAAGAGGAAAACGAAATGAGCGTTTATTACAAATGGTTCAGGAATTTTTTTGGAAGCTCTCTCCTTGAAATAAGAGGGGAAAAAGAAAAGCTCATAAACGTGCTTTCTGAAAAAGGCATTTATTTTTGGGGAACGGAAATAAAAGAAGACGGTTCTATGAATATAAACGGCTCGGTTTTTTCCGCAGGAAAGATAATTGAAGAAGGAGAAAAATTAGGCTGTAACGTTTCTGTACTTAAACGAAAAGGACTTCCTTTCCTTGCGGAAAAATACAAAAAGCGGTATGCAATAATGGTTGGAGTGATTATTGCCTGGGCATTTTTGTTCCTTTCATCACTTGTTGTGTGGGACGTTCAGATTTCGGAAAGAAGCGGGGAAGACCCGCAGAAAATATGCGAATATCTGGAAAAATGCGGTCTTGAGACAGGAACGTTTCTTCCAAGGCTTAACGTGAGAGCGGTTGAAAATCAATTCATGATAGAGCATAGTGAATATTCCTTTATTGCCGTCAACGTTTGCGGAACTGTGGCAAGAGTTGAGCTTCGTCGAGCTGTAAAGGCGGGAGAGCCTGAAAATCTTTCAATTCCATCAAACGTGGTGGCACAAAAGAGCGGTACTGTAATTTCTGTAGAAGCATACGGCGGAAGTCCTGCTGTGAAAAGCGGTGACGTAGTTGAAGAAGGGGATTTGCTTATAAGCTCCTTTATGGAGGGGAGCTTTGGCGTTCAAAGAAGTGTTCACGCATATGGAAAGGTCAAAGCAGCCGTCAGTTATGAATTTGAAACGGAAATTCCGTTCGAATATGAAATTTCAAGTCTTACGGGCAAGGAAGAAACAAAAAAGAATTTTAAAATTCTTGGATTTAACGTTCCTTTTTTCTCGGACGAAAAAACTTCATTTGAAAAATGCGTAGCAGTAAGTGAGAAAAAACGGCTTGAAATCTTCGATATAAAGCTTCCTTTGGAGGTGGAAAGTGTTGAATATCTGGAGCAGGCGAAAGAAATCATTATTCTGACAGAAAATGAAGCAGAGAAAAAAGCGTTGGAAGAATTTGAGCGATGGAAAAGCCGTGAAATAAAAGGCGAAATTATCTCTGAAGTTTGGGATGTAACCTTTGACGAAAACGGGAAAGCTTGCAAGCTGAAAGCATCTTTGATTGCGGAAGAAGATATTGCAAAAACGGTTCTTTTGGAGTGAAAAACTTCAAGATTACTGAATATAAAAATGCAAAAAGTGATATTATTAGTTAAAAAACATCAATTTTCCTTTTGTTTTTCACGTGGTTACTCACTTTTTCACACATTTTTTCACACCTATATTTATAATTATAAAAAAACAAAAAAGAAAAAGGGCGTTTTAAGCCCTTTTTCTGCGTTAGTATATGAATAATATTCAAAAAACGGTATTTTATGCATTAGTGTTTCAGGAGAACAAAAATTATATCTAAAACGATATACTTTTGATTATCTTTTACTATATGATTTCAGGATTAAAGTTTTTGGTTTCATAAAGCTAAAAATCTTATCTGCCAGAATAGAATTCCTCTCTCAACGTTTCAAAATCCTTCAGATTTTCGGGAAAGAAATAAACCCTGAATGTATTTATCTGCAATGCGCCTTCGTCAACCGCTAAAGTTGATGTCCAATATATATATTTTGCAGCGATGGCGGAATATTCAATAGTTCCGTTGGGATGGGAAATCCATCTGAATGGCACAAATAAAACAATCAGGAGAACTATTGCAATAATTACGTAAATATTTCTTCTTTTCATATCATTCTTATTTGTTTGAATCTTACTTTTTTTATTTCATTGCTTGTTGGGAGAGGGGTTGGTTTGGGAAATTATTTTTTGTAAATAACTCCCGTGGTGTCGATATAATCCGTGTTTTCATCAGGCTCGTCTGGGTTTATATCTTCATCGTCGTCATCGTCGTATTTTCCTGCAAGGCGTTCTTCTTCAGCTTTTTGTTTCTGCTTTTTAGTAAGACAAAGCTTGTTTTCTTTTCCGTTTGCAAGGCGGGCAATGTTAGACCTATGCATGAAAATAACTATAAAGCTTATTACAACCGATGCTATCATGGGGAATGCTTCAATCATTTTCGTGTAGGTCATATACATATAAAGTATTCCGGGGTATGCAAAAGCGGAGAGGATAGAACCAAGAGAAATATATCTTGATACGGCTACAACTGCAACGAATATTGTGAATACTACGAGGAATACCACGGGATTGAGGAAAAGAATCATGGTTGCCGCCGTAAGCACGCCTTTACCGCCCTTGAATTTGTAATATACAGGGGCGATATGTCCGAGCATACAGAACATTCCGGCTAAATATGCACCTTCTCTGCCAAGGATAAAGGCGGCAAAGAAAATAGAAGCTATCTGCTTTGCACAGTCGCCTGCCAAAGTCAGAAGTGCGGCTTTCATACCGTAGGTTCTATGCATATTGGTCATACCTGCGTTGCCGCTTCCAAAATTGCGGATATCCTCTTTATAAATCTTTTTTGAGAGTATTATAGCAGAATTTATACTTCCCAAAAGATAGGGAACGAGAATACAAAGGAGTATCTGTATTATAAAAAGCACGCCTTCGTCTATATTAAACCAATTACATATACCGAATTTCGTATATATAGTCTGATAAATCATACTTCTTCGCCTCTTCTTCTGATGATTATTTTGATTGGCGTACCATCAAATCCGAAGGTGTTTCTCAGACAGTTTTCGATATAACGCTGATATGAGAAATGGAAAAGTTCGGGTTCGTTGCAGAAAATAACGAAGGTTGGGGGATTGGTGGAAACCTGAGTCATATAATATATTTTGAGTCGTTTACCCTTGTCCGTCGGAGGCTGTACCTTAACGGTTGCATCTCCCAAAACGTCGTTCAATACACCTGTGGGAATACGCTTGGAAGCTTCTGCATGAACGTTGTTTATCATCTCGTAAAGCTTATCAACACGCTGTCCCGTTTTTGCAGAAATAAACTGAATAGGAGCATATTGCATATAAGCAAGGGATTTTCTTATATCCTTTACAAAATCGTTTACGGTGTTGTTATCCTTTTCCACCGTATCCCATTTATTTATAACGATGATAGAAGCTTTTCCCGCTTCATGAGCAAGCCCTGCAATACGTTCGTCCTGTGCGGTTATTCCCTCTGCGGCATCTGCAAGAATTATACAAACGTCGCTTCTTTCAATAGCGGCAGATGCTCTGTAAACACTGTAACGCTCAATTTCGTCTTCAATTTTTGCGTTTCTTCTGATTCCCGCCGTATCAATAAATACGTATTTACCGTATTCGTTTTCAACAGGGGTATCTATAGCATCTCTCGTTGTGCCTGCGATTGGAGAAACTATAACTCTTTCTTCACCCACTATTCTGTTGGTGAGAGAGCTTTTCCCCGCATTAGGCTTTCCGATTATGGCAACACGGATAATTCCGTCGTCTTCTTCCTCTTCTTCCTCTTCGGGAAGCATCTCAACAACTTTATCGAGAATATCTCCGCTTCCCGTTCCGTGTAAAGCAGAAAGTGCGTATGGGTCATCAAGAGAAAGCTCGTAAAATTCATAGAATTCCGGGGGAAGCTCGCCTACACGGTCAATTTTATTTACTGCAAGAATAACGGGCTTTCCGCTTTTTCTTAACATTGTTGCGATATCCTTGTCATCAGCCGTAACGCCAACGCGAGAATCTGTCATAAAAATAATAACGTCAGCCATTATTATTGCAGTTTCAGCTTGCGTTTTCATCAGCTTCAGCATATCGCTGTCAGTTTTAGGTTCTATACCGCCTGTATCAACAAGGGTTAGTTTTCTTCCGTTCCATTCTATATCGTAATAAAGTCTGTCTCTCGTAACTCCCGGGGTGTCTGCCACGATGGAAAGACGTTTGCCCGCAAGCTTATTGAAAAACGTACTTTTGCCCACGTTGGGGCGGCCTACTATTGCTATAATTGCCATAATATGCCTCCTTATCTGTTGTTAGTGGATAATTTATATAAATAAGCTCTCAAGAAAAGCTTCACCGTCTCCTACCGTGAATGCGTCTTTTACGCCAAGCTTCTCTTTGAGTTCTTCAAGTGTCATATTGTCAAGAAATATATCTTCATCCTGCTTCAAAACGTTTTCGGGAAGCAAAATAATTTCTCCCCCGTCTGTAACCTGAGATGCGATATCGCCACCCGTTAAAAGTCCGCTTACGGTAACGCTTTCTCCAAAAAAGTGATTTTTTATCTCATAAACGTTTATTAAAGCATCAGGATATGCGTTTTTGAATTTGTTGACCAAGGATAATATATGGGGATAAGCCGCAACGCCTGTGGCAATGGATTTTTTTCTGCCTTGATATTTCCGATTTCCTTTTATTGCTTCATCAAGGGCAAAATCGAAGCCTTCCTTGTGATCACGGAGCATTCCCACACCGTTTTCTATCTGGGGATAATCCTCATAATAGGAATCCTTTGGAATTGGGACTTCAGCTTTAAGATAAAATTCATCAGAGGCATAAAAGGTTCTCACGCCTTTTTCTTTTTTTGCTTTTTCACCGAAACGGTTTATTGTTTCAATAACTCTTTTTGCTGATTCCTTGTTAAAAGGGGAAAGGGGGCAAAGACCTTCTCTATGCTTCGTAAGTCCTACGGGAACTGCCGCAACGCTATTGAGCGTAGGCAATTTGTAAAGCTCCTTCAAGCTGTATTCCAGCTCTGCTCCGTCATTTACATCAGGACAAAGGACAAGCTGGGCGTTTATTTCTATTCCGCCTGCGGAAAGCTTTGGAAGATAATCCAAAACACGCCCTGCATTTTTATTTTTCATCATTTTCACCCTTAGCTCCTTGTTCATTGTATGAACGGAAACGTTTACGGGAGAAATATGCATCTCTATTATTCTGTCTATATCTTTTTCTTCAAGATTGGTAAGGGTTACGTAATTTCCCTGCAGAAAAGAAAGTCTTTCATCATCGTCCTTGAAATATATGCTTTCTCTCATTCCTTTTGGATTCTGGTCGATAAAGCAGAACATACAAGCGTTTTTACAACGCTTTTTTTCATCCATTAAATATGTTTCTGCCTCTGCTCCGAAATCATCGTATTCTCTTTTGGTAACAAGAACGTTTTTTTCTTCTTCATCACGGATAAATACGATATCAAGCTTTGATGAAACGGTTTCAAATCTGTAATCAAGAACGTCGTTGATTTCTCTGCCGTTTATTTTCAGTATTTTATCGCCCGCTTTTATTCCCGCGTTATATGCATATGAATTTGGGACGACGAAAGAAATACAAACCATAAATACCTCTCTTGAAAGACGGATAAAACAAAAGGCGCTTGTGTATCTTACAACAACAAACGCCTCATGTAGCTGATTAAGCTTTGTCTTCTGTTACTTCAACTATCTGCTTGCCTGCGTATGTGCCGCATTCGGAGCAAACTCTGTGGGGAAGATTATATGCACCGCATTTTGCACATTTTGCCAAAGCGGGAGTTGCAAGCTTCCACACGGAAGAACGTCTCTTGTCTCTTCTGGACTTTGATACCTTATTCTTTGGAACTGCCATTTCTGATTTCCTCCTTGATTGTAGATATTATCTTAATTTTTATAAACGTACTTTAAAGCTTTACAGTAAATCAATCTTCTTCAAAATTCTTCAGAAAATCTGCCAAGGGACGAAGACGGGAATCAATTTCTTTTGTTTCACAACCGCATCCGCCAACGTTAAGGTTTGAACCGCACATGTGACATAAACCCTTGCAGGATTTTTTACATAAAAACTGAGTTGGAAGGGAAAGAATCAAAAACTCTCTCACAAGCTCTGAAAGGTTAATCTTACCCTTCTTGAAAAGCTCGAATTCCTCCGTGTCTCTCTCAGGCTTTTTGCCACACAAAGGGAGCGAAAAGGTTTCCTTAACGAAATAATCCATTTCTTCGGCACAGCGGGAGCACAAAACCCGAAGCTTTACGTCTGCCGCAAAGGTTAAAACGAATTCCTCGTTTTTATCGTCTACGCTTCCTGTAAATTTACCGACGCAGGAAACGATGTCCTTTTCATCATTGGGGAAGCTTATCTCTATATCGAATGGAAGCGATTTTTTTTCGCCGGATATGAGAGAAGAAAAATCCAGAATATATTCGCCCGATACGTTGGTTTCAAGATATCCTGCCATTTTTACCTCCTTTGTTTCTTCCTTTGGAAGCCACTTTACGAAAGACATAAATACTCCTTTACAATAAAGCCTAATTATTATATAGCGTTTGTTCCCATTTGTCAAGAGGAAAAAGTAAAAAAAGAGAAATATTTAAGAAAGTTTACAAATATTCAATTCGGAATGCGGAACTTTGTAAATGCGGAATGCGGAATGCGGAATGCGGAATTCGGAATAATGGAAATTTTTCTCACTGCGTTCGAAAAATAAATTATCTAAAAATAAACTAAAACAATCAAAAATAAAACAAGTAAAAAACGCTCAATTCGAGGGTGAAACTTCAAACCGAGCGATT
>SVRW01000030.1 GCA_015064625.1 Oscillospiraceae bacterium
TACATTACTACAATAACGATAGAATTTCTCTCAAATTAAAAGGAATGAGCCCAGTTCAATACCGAGCTCATTCACAACAAACTTAATATTTAATTTTTGTCTAATCTTTTGGGTTCACTTCAAAAACCAGGGGCTTTTTGAAAAAAGCCCCTGTACCCAAAAACTTTAATTGCTACCGCTCTGAATTGTTGCGATATAGCCCATCAAATGAGAATATAACAAATTTTGATTACTATATATAATAAAAATATTTTTCTACCAACGGGAGAAAAATTTCATTTATTCCGAATTCCGAATTCCGCATTCCAAATTCCGTATTCCGCATTCCGAATTGAAAAAATTCCACATTCCTCATTATTTCCACACGAGTAACGAGGATTTTTTTGCATTTTTTCATTGACTTTAATTAAAATAAGTGATATACTTAACTTGTATTTGTATAAAATGGGAGGGATAGTCTTGAAGCTTATAGTTTTTGACGGCAACAGCATATTGAACAGAGCGTATTATGGAATAAGACCTCTTTCTACAAAGGAAGGAATACCTACAAATGCATTATACGGATTTATAAACATTATCCGTAAAAACATCAATATGTTGGGCGAAGAACCCGTATACGGTGCAGTTGCCTTCGATATGAGACATCCCACGTTCAGACATAAACATTTTGACGGCTACAAAGCAACAAGAAAAGGAATGCCCGAGGATCTGGCGATACAGCTTCCTTACGCTAAAGAAGTATCTGAGCTTCTCGGCTTGAAGGTTATTGAAAAGGAAGGCTTTGAGGCTGACGATATCTTGGGAACGCTTACTGCTCTCGGCGAAGAAGCAGGACTTGAATGCTTTGTTGTTACGGGAGACAGAGACAGCTTACAGCTTGTAAGCGAAAAAACAACGGTTTTTCTTGCCGCAACAAATGAAACAAAGGTTTTCACCCCTGATAGTTTCATGGAAAGCTACGGATTCGAGCCAAAACTTTTAGTTGATGCCAAAGCCATTATGGGTGACAGCTCCGATAACATTCCGGGCGTCCCCGGTATTGGCGAAAAAGGTGCTTACAATCTTATTAAAGAATACGGAAGCCTTGAAAACGTTTTTGCAAACGCGGAAAAATGTTCAAAAGGTATTCAGAAAAAGCTTGCAGAAGGAAAAGAATCTGCGGAAATGAGCTATTTTTTAGCTAAAATCGTCAGAGACGTTCCTATCGGAAGCATAGAGGACTTCAAAATTCCTCAAAAAGACCAAAAAAGCCTTAGAGATTTCTTTCTGAAAATGGAATTTCGTGCTATGGCTGAAAAGTTAGAGGTTGAACCCGAAAAAACAGAAATTCCCGTTTTTGACACAGATTTATC
Source organism: Oscillospiraceae bacterium (assembly GCA_015064625.1). Lineage (GTDB taxonomy): Bacteria > Bacillota > Clostridia > Oscillospirales > CAG-382 > SIG653. Next base: position 1,353 of record SVRW01000030.1, read on the forward strand.
CATTCTCGGAAATGAAATATATCTTTTTGAAAAAGAAGGATTTATATATTTGTTTGACGGAAAAAACGGTGTTAAAGCCGAATCAAGCAAGTTAAAAAATAAAGCCTTTTCGAAAATAACAGTTTGGAGCAAAAAAGACCTTGCTCACGCTCTTGATACCTTTGACATTGAAAGCGATGGAGACGATTTATCTCTTATGGCGTACGTTGCGGGAAGCAATCAAGGAACGTTGAATTGTGCAAAGAACGCCTTGGAGGTTTATCTGGAAACCTCTGTTCCCGATTCCCCGGAGGCTATAGTTTCCCTCTTCCCTGCGTTGCGGGAAAAGCTTTCAGCTATCATTATCGAACGTGAACAAACAGAGCTTTACCAGCTTGAAATAAAGCTTTCCGCCATTCTTTTTGATATGGAAAAGCGTGGCTTCAAGGTTGACAAAGAGGGGCTTTCGTCCTTTTCTGAATTTTTAGAAAGTCGGATTATTGAAGCGGAAAGCCGTATTTTCGAATTTGCAGGCGAAGAATTCAACGTTAATTCTTCAAAGCAATTAGGAGTTATTCTTTTTGAAAAGCTGATGCTTCCCCATGGCAAGAAAACCAAAACAGGATATTCGACCGATGCGGAGGTTTTGGAATATTTAAGCAATCATCATCCTATAATAAATGAAATTTTACTTTTCAGACAATTATCAAAGCTGAGAAGCACGTACGCTGAAGGGCTTCTCAAGGTTATATCCGATGATGGCAGAATCCATACAACGTTCCGCCAGACGTTGACGCAAACAGGAAGGCTTTCATCAGCAGAACCGAACCTGCAGAACATTCCCGTCAGAACGGAGCTTGGCAGAGTTTTCAGAAAGTTTTTCGTTGCAGAAGACGGTAACGTGCTTATCGATGCGGACTATTCGCAGATTGAACTGAGAATACTTGCCCACGTTTCAGGGGACGAAGCTCTTATTTCCGCGTTTAGAAGCGGAGATGACGTTCATACAATGACTGCGTCTGGCGTTTTCGGAGTTCCTCCGGAATACGTTAATTCCGAATTAAGAAAGCGTGCAAAAGCGATAAACTTCGGAATAATTTATGGAATTTCGGATTTTGCTCTTTCAAACGATATAGGAGTTACTGTTAAAGAAGCGAGAGCATATATAAATGACTATTTTGCCACGTATCCCAAAATTTCAGAATACCTTGACGGTACAGTGAAGGATGCCTACGAAAAAGGATACGTTACAACTCTTTTCGGCAGAAGAAGGTATATTCCCGAGCTTTCCGCTCCCAAAAAGACGGTCAAAGCCTTCGGGGAGAGAATCGCCAGAAACTCCCCGATTCAAGGAACGGCGGCTGACATTATCAAAAAGGCTATGATCGACGTTTCCGAAGAATTCAAAAAGCGTGATATGAAGTCAAGAATAATTCTTCAGATTCACGACGAGCTTATAGTTGAAAGTCCCGAAAGCGAAAAAAAGCTTGCGGCAAAAATTTTGCAAGAGGGTATGGAAAACGCATATTCGCTATCTGTTCCCCTTATAGCAGAAGCGGTTTTCGGCAAAACATGGTTTGATGCACATAGTTGATTATTATAAAGGACGGTATATATAAATGATTGATTTAAAGGGCAGACATGCAAGAATGCTTCTTGTATACCCCGATTATACAGATAGAGACCTGAGAGGAAAAATGACGGGCGGAAGCTATTCCGAAGGTCTTGCTTCCATTTCCGCTGTTTTGAAGCAAGGCGGACATTCCGTAGAGCTTCTGCATCTTCTTTATCTTCACGAAGAGGAAGAATTCAAGAAAAAGCTTAAAGACAAGGGAGAATTTGATATTATAGGTTTTTCTGTAAGAACAACGGCTTTTCCCGACTGTCAGACCTATATCAAATGGACTAAAGAGGTATATCCTGACGTTTTCATAATTTGCGGAAGCTATCATTGTACGTTAGTTCCCGAAGAAGTGCTTGCAGTAGAAGGTGTGGACTGCGTTTGCATCGGTGACGGTGAATACGCAGAGCTTGAGCTTTGTGATGCAATGCGTGACGGCAAGGATTATACGAATATAGAAAGTCTTTGGTTCAAAAACGAAGACGGAAGCTTCAAGAAAAACCCCGTACGCCCCCTTTTCCCCGACCTTGAACGTATTCCCATTCCCGATTTTGATCTATTCGACTATGCAAACTTAGACAGCGTTAAGGTAAACACGGCTATAGTTATGATGAGCAGAGGTTGCTTCTACAACTGCACATACTGCGGAAACAGCCAATTCAGAAACGTTTATCCAAACAAGAAATATTACGCACGTTTCAGAAGCCCCGAAAACGGTATTTTATATTTAAAAACTTTACTTTCAAAATACCCTAATATTCAGTTTATCAATTTCAGAGACGCTATTTTCAATATGTTCCCCGATTGGTTCGATAAGTTTATCGAGCTTTACAAAAAAGAAATTCATCTTCCCTTCACAGGAAATATCCGCTTTGATATTCTTACGGAAGACACGGTTCGCCGTATGAAAGAGGCAGGCTGTTACACCATTGACATGGGTCTTGAAAGCGGTGACCAGGAGATGCGTTTCAAATATCTCAAACGTTATCAAACGGACGAGATGATGATAAATTGCAGTAAATGGTTTCATAAATACGGAATTGCACAGCTTACCTACAATATAATCGGTCTTCCCCACGAGGATATTCACAAGGCTCTCAAAACCATAAAGCTTAATGCAAAAATGAAGAGTGACCGAGTTATACCAAACATTTTCTATCCGTACCCCGGTACGAAGCTTTATGAAACCGCAAAAGAGGCAGGCTATCTTCCGGAAGTCATTTCGCCTGATTGCAGAGTTCCTCTCGTTCAGAAGCAATTCCCCGAGGAGCAGGTTTTGTTCATCGAAGCTTATTTCTACCACTTTGTAAAACGTTACAAGTGGGCTTACGCCATGCCTTCATGGTTAGGAAAGCTTTATGAGAAAAATTTGGATTTCAGAGTTACTTCCAAATATGTTCCATACAAAACCTACGTATTTCTCCACGACGTTTATGCAAAAATCAGAAATGGCTTGAAGGACACCTTGGTTGACCATATGCCAAGTCTTTATATCAAGCTCAGAAAAATGAAGCATAAAAAGAAGGCGAAGGGATAATATATGCTTTATATTATTTCAACCCCCATTGGAAACATGGGAGATATTACAAAGCGTGCCATAGAAACTCTTGAAGCGGTTGACTTCGTTGCGGCTGAAGATACGAGAGTGGGCGGTAAGCTCCTTATGCTGTTAGGTATAAAAAAGCCCCTTGTTAGTTATTTTGAGCATAACAAATCTTACAAGGGTGACGCAATTATAAAACGCATAGAACAAGGAGAAACCTGCGGACTCATTACCGATGCAGGAACACCCGCAGTTTCAGACCCAGGGGCAGCACTCGTTGCAGAATGTCACGCAAGAGGAATAAAGGTTGTTCCCATCCCTGGATGCTGTGCCGCATCAACGGCAATAAGCGTCAGCGGACTTACGAATAAAAAGTTCGTTTTCGAAGGATTCTTATCAGAATCCAAAAAAGAACGTATTGACGTTTTGGAAGAATTAAAAACGCAGAAACGTGATATCGTTTTCTATTCCCCTCCTCACGGAATCGAAAAAGATGTAAAAGATATATTTTCGCATTTTGGTGACAGAGAAGCAACCGTTTGCAGAGAGCTTACAAAGCTTAACGAAACAATAACGAAAGCTCCCCTTTCGACAATAATTTCCATGATAGGATCCGGAGAGATACCAAAAAAGGGAGAGTTCGTCATAGTCGTTTCGGGTGCTTCCTCAGATTCACAGGAAGGCTTCTGGAAGGATATGTCCATCGAAGAACATCTTCTTTATTACATTAACGCAGGCTATAAAAAAATGGATGCAGTAAAAGCCGTGTCAAGCGACCGAAAAATTCCCAAAGGACAAGTGTATGATGTTTCGGTGAAATTATACTAGTACAATCGACTTAATTCAAATACTATGTTTGGTTAGTTTTCGCAATTCGAATTTTACAACGTCCAAATATTATCAAATAAAAATAAAATAATGGAGGTTTTATGAATAATTCCCCTACTATTCAACCCAAAGCCAGAAATTATGGCATTGATTTGTTTAAAATATTTTCTATGTTTATGGTCGTCGCAATTCACACAATGAATGCTGTTGTGGCGGGAAGTGCCAGAGGTTCTGTTAATGGATACACATCAAAATTCATGGAAATTCTTTGTATATCCGCAGTAAATTGCTTTGCTTTGGCAAGTGGATACATATTGATAAACGTCAAATACAAATTTCACAAAATTATTTCTATGTATTTTCAGGTTTGGTTTTATTCTGTAGCAATAACCTTATTATTTTTCATATTATTTCCTGGGACGTACTCTCTGGGAACCATATTACACAGTGTATTACCATTTACAGCAGGAAGATATTGGTATTTTTCTGCATATTTTGGATTATATCTCCTTATTCCATTTATAAACATAATGCTCAATTCACTTACTAAAAAACAACATTTTACACTCTCTATAATACTTTTTGTACTGTTTTCATTTTTACCAGTCATCGCTTTTCATTATGGTGTGTTAAGCACTCAAAATGGTTTTTCATTTTTATGGCTTGCTATAATATATATATGGGGTGCATATTTTGGCAAATATAAATTACAACTCAAAAAATCAACAAGCTTTATATTATTTTTTGCATGCAGCATTTTAACCTTTGCTGATTGTTTTAATTTTTTTTCTTCCGACATTCCGGTAGTTTCAAAAATTGCAGCTCTTATACAATTAGAAAGATACGATTCCCCTACCGTGGTCTTGGCTGCGATTGCACTTTTGGCTCTTTTCAGTAACATAGAGGTATCTAATAACAATGTAATAAAAATAATTAAATTTATAGCCCCCTTGAACTTTGGTATTTATCTTATACACAATAACCAACTAATGAAAAATGATGTAGTGTTAAAATATCTTCCCGAAATAGGAAAATTAGCCACACCCAAAATGATATTATTTAGTGTTTTGGCAATGTTATTCATTTGGTTCGTTTGCATAACAATCGAATGGGGACGTTTTCACTTATTCAAACTTTTAAAAATTGAAACTTTAAGCCAAAAAATATCATTTTTTTTAGCATCTATTGTAAACAAAATTTTCTCTAAGTATAATTATAAACATACATCAAATTATAAAAATGATTTTTAGTATTGCATTTTATATTTTTACTGATATAATCAGAATATAAGTTAATTTATTCTAATTTGGAGTCCATATGAATCCTATAAAATCTATAATTGCCAGAAGACAAACTTATTTGTCTAAAAATTACGAAAAAACCAAGCATGGAAAAAAGATAGCAAAGCTAAAAGACATACATAAAGGTGAGAAATGCTTCATAATTGGTAATGGTCCAAGCCTGAGACCCGAGGATATGACAATTCTTCACCAAAACAAGATAATATCATTTGGAGCTAACCGAATTTATAATATCTTTGATAAAACTCCCTGGCGTCCAACCTATTACGCTTGTGAAGATGAATTTGTTTTGGAAGAAATAAAAGATAAGGTCGAAGAGCTGGATATAGAGTATAAGTTCATCCCAGCTTATTGGAAATGGTATAAAGGGCTAAATATAAAATCGGCAACGTATTACAATATACTCCTTAACCAATCAGAAATAAGAGCTTCTGAAAATATGGCTAAATATTCCGTACTCAACGGAACGGTAACAGGATTCTTTTTTCAGATGGCAGTTTACATGGGATTTAAAGAAATCTATTTAATTGGCGTTGACCATAATTTCAGCCGAATGACTGACAAGAACGGAAACCTTATAATCGACAAAAACGTTAAAGACCATTATGGAAACGTTAAAAATGCAGATGAAAACACAAAAGGTATTTTCAATATAGATAACGCTACACAGACGTTTATTTATTTGAAAGAGTACTGTGATTCAAAGGGCGTAAAAGTATACAATGCAACCCGTGGCGGAAAACTTGAGGTTTTTCCCAGAGTTGATTTTGATAATTTATTCAACAAGGAGAACTAATTTTATGAAAGACTTAAAAATGATTGGCGTTATCCCTTCAAGATACGGTTCAACAAGATTCCCTGCAAAGCCTTTGTCGGATATTTGCGGAAAACCCATGGTTTGGTATGTATATCAGCAGGCAAAAAAGGCAGCTCGTCTTTCAGAAGTGTATGTTGCAACAGATGACCAGAGAATCGTTGACGTTTGCAACCAATACGGCATGAATGTTATTATGACCTCGGACAAGCACAAAACACCCAACGACAGAGTTCATGAAGTTTCCACAAAAATTGATGCAGATATTTACGTTTGTATCAACGGTGACGAGCCCCTTATCGATCCAGCAGTTATTGAACGTTCATTACCCGAAGAAAAGGATGAAAATGATCTTGAATATTTCTACTCCAACGTAATTACCACTATTTCAAATCCTGTTGAAGTAGTTGACCCAACCAACATCAAAGCGGTTGCAAACGCACAGGGCGATGCTATGTGGGCATCCCGCAGTCCTATACCATATCCAAAGGGAAATATGGAATTTGAATACAAAAAAATAGTAGGCGTTGCAGCATTCTCAAAGAAAGCGCTTCAATTCTACGTTGATACCCCCAGAAGCCAAGTTGAATTTACAGAAGAACTTGACCTTTACCGTTTCCTTGAAAACGGAAAAAAAGTTAAACTCAAAGAAATTGAATGTCACACTCTTTCCGTTGATACTCCAAAAGATTTGGAAAGAGTCAGAGTGGTAATGGCTGAATTATTAAAGTGAGGATTTTGTTATGAATCACGCAAAACTTCTTGATTGTACCTTGCGCGATGGAGCGTATTTGATTGATAAAAAATTTGGAGACACTACAATACACGGTATAATAAACGGTCTTGTAGACGCAAATATTGATATTGTAGAAATTGGTTTTTTGCAAGACGATGGATTTGGAGAAGGCAAGACTGTTTTCAAAAATTCGGTGGATGCAGAGCGATTTGTTCCCCAAAATGCAAAAGATACTTCTTTTTCAGTTTTAGCGGATTACAGCAGATATTCCATAGAAAATCTTGATGAATACACAGGCAAATCCTTTGACGCTGTTAGAGCTTGTTTTTTCAAGTTTGAACGTTTTGACGTTATTGAATTTTGCAAGGAAATCAAACGCAAGGGCTATAAGCTTTACGTACAGCCCGTTGATATTTTAGGCTACACTGACAAGGAAATTATTGATCTTATCGAGCAGGTAAACCTTATTGAGCCTTATTGCTTCTCTATCGTTGATACCTTCGGCTCGATGTACGTTGAAGACCTCAGACGTGTTTACAGTCTTATAGACCATAATCTTATTTCAACGAGCAGAATCGGATTCCACTCCCATAATAATATGCAGATGTCCAGCGCGCTTTCGCAAGAATTTTTAAGAATGTCCTTCGGTGGCAGACAAGTCGTGGTTGATGCAACTGTAAGCGGAATGGGACGCGGTGCCGGTAACACGCCAACAGAGCTTGTAGCTGAATATATGGTAACAAAGCTGGGATACAACTATAATATTGATGCTTTGCTTGATATCATTGACGAATATATGGATAACATCCGTTCAAAATGCGAATGGGGATATAATACCCACTATTTTATTGCGGGAAGCTACAGTGCACACGTTAATAATATCTATTATCTTGGCAAGAAAAACAGCATAAGATACAAGGACATAAGATACATTCTTAATAAAATAGGTGCAATTTCCAGAAAACGATATCATTATGATCTGTTGGAAAAAACATATATGGATTATTTAGCCTCAAACATTGACGATTCGGCTAATATCGAAGATTTGAAAAATAATTTTAAAAACAGAAACGTTCTGATTGTCGCTCCCGGAAAAACTGTATCAGAGCATGGAAAAGAAATTGAAGCTTACATAAACAATAACGATGCTATTGTTATCACAATAAACTTCAAATCCGAATCAGTTAAGGAAGACTACATTTATTTCAGCAACATAAAGAGATACAATTATTGGATGAATGACGAAGGTGTAAAAAATTCTTCCAAAATAGTAACGTCAAACATTTCTTCTGAAAGCTCCGAGAAACAAATCGTCGTATCCTTTGCAAGCCTTATAAAATGCGGGTGGGAACATATGGATAACTCTACGATTCTGTTACTTAGACTTTTGGACAAGCTTGACGTCAAAAGCATTGCCATTGCAGGCTTTGACGGATACGAAATTTTCAAGAACAACTATGCAAATGCAGAGCTTGAATTGTCCAACGTAAAGGAAGCGGATACTGCAATGACTCTTAATACTGAAATAAAGAGTATGCTTTCAGACTACATTGAAACGAGAAAATCCAATTGCGATATAATTTTTATAACTCCCTCAAGATATAAGGAGGCATTAAAGAAATAGTGCACTTCAATCAGAGACCGAGCATATAATGTTCAGTCTCTGATTTTCTAATTATTATTAGGTTTTCGTATATTTTGATTTTCATGTTACAATTTTACATTATTTTTAAAAAAAGTTTATTTTTTTAAAAAAACTATAGACATTTCAAACGCAAAGTGATATAATCCAAAATATAATGGATTACTATGAAGAAACCTATGGCTTCGGAGAAAAACATGACAGAAAAAGAGTTAAAAAAGCTAAGCAGAAAACAGATTTTAGAGCTTTTGCTGAAGCAAACTGAAAGAGCTGATTCATTGGAAGCGAAGCTTGACGAAGCGAAAAAGAAAATTGAAAACAAAGATTTAATACAAAGCGAATCCGGCTCTATTGCAGAAGCCGCTTTAAAGCTTAACGGAGTTTTCGAAACTGCGCAAAAGGCAGCAGATCAATACCTGAAAAACATTGAGCTTTCAGCTAAAAAGCACGAAGAAGAGCTTGAAGCGTTGGAAGCCGAAAGAAATGCTCTGCAATTGGAAAAAGAAAAGTTTGAAGAAGAAAAAAATGCTTTTTTAAAGCTTTTGGAAAAAAACAAAAAGTCCATTCCTTTAATCGATGAAACAAAGGACGACAAAAAAGGCAGAGGAGCTGTTTCAAAAAAAGCAAAAAATTTAAAGAAAAGCCCAAAAGCAACAGCAAAGAAAAATAAACAAAGAAAAAAATAAATCGGTGTATAGATGAGCAAAAAAATTCTTGATATGCCTTCTGCGGAAATGCTTGAAGAAGAGCTGAAGCGGGAGCGAAACAAAATCAGATACAAAAGAATACTCAAAAGCACGATATACGCCCTTATAATAGTTGCGGCAGTTGCCGCTATTATTGCAACTCTTGTTCTTCCCGTTTTGCAGATATCGGGGACAAGCATGGAGCCAACTTTGAAGAACGGCGAAATAGTTGTTCTTGTAAAAACCTCTAATCTTGAATACGGTGACCTTTGCGCCTTCGCATATTCAAACAAGGTTCTTATAAAACGAGTTATCGGGCTTCCAGGTGATACTGTTGTAATCGAAAAGGACGGAACGGTTTATCTTAACGGATATGCATTGGAAGAGCCGTATATTACGGAAAAGGGCTTCGGAGAATGTGACGTGGAATTTCCTTACACCGTTCCCGAAAACGAATACTTTTTGTTGGGCGACCAAAGAACCACGTCCATTGACAGCCGAAGCACAATTATCGGTTGTGTACCGAAGGAACAAGTAATTGGAAAATTATATTTCAGAATATGGCCTTTATCCGATTTTGATATTTTAGGATAAACTCCAAAACCTATTTCGAAAGGGGGGATAGTGTGGGAGAAGCGGAAACAAGGCAGCTTATTGAAACCGTCAGTAAAACGAACAGATTCAAAAAGCAGGTAAGAGCTTTTTTGCCCATACTTTCCCTTTTAGTCGTTCTTGGGGTTTTCTGGTGGTTAAAAACAACGGCAATAACGTTGGCGGGCGACGCTTTCTGTGGCATGGAAGAACATAAGCATTCAGAAGAATGTGAAAAAACGCTTTGCCAGCTTGAAGAACACATTCACAAAGCAACTTGTTACAGCGATATGCAGGCAGATCTGGAAGCAAAAGAAACGTGGGAAGAAACCTTCAAAGGCGTTCCTCAAAATATTCCTGCTTACGAAAAGCTTGTTTTAATTGCAAAAACACAGAAGGGCTACTTGGAAAGCGAAAGAAATTTCATTATTTCCGAAACGGGCGAAAGACTCGGCTGTACAAGATACGGTCAATGGTACGGAAATCCGTACGGTGAATGGTCAACCATGTTTACATCCTTCTGTCTGTATTATTCGGGAATAGACGTTCCCTTAAGCTCAGGCGCAGACGCCATGAGATTACAATGGAAAGAAAAAGGCATATATCAGCCTTCAAACAAATACTCCCCTATTTTGGGAGACATTGTGTTTTTTGACAGAAATCAAAATGGACAGGCAGATTCAACGGGAATCGTTGTTTCATTTTCCCAAGCTGAAATAGTGGTTATTGAAGGTGACTTTGAAAACGAAGTTAAGGAAAACGTATATTCCCTCTCCGATTCCTCAATTTCAGGATACGGACTTGTATCACCGAAAAACAGCCTTACTATTATCGAAAACTCGTCCGATATTGGAGTTGACATTTTAGGAGCAGGCGAATCATTCGCCAAAACTGTAACCTATAATCAGAATCTTTTCACAAGCACAAACCTTTTCGTGCTTTACACCCAAAGCGGAAGTAATTACTATGCTTTTGACGGCAACGGAAACGCTGTTCGTATTTACATTGATTCAAACGGCAATATAACGACAGACTCTGCAAATACAGATTCTTTGCTCTGGACTTTCACTTATTCAAGCTCTAACACATATTATATTCAGAACGTATCAACAGGCAGATACATGCATGCCCATTCAGGTGGTGTTACAACCTCAGGCAGATACACAAGCGTTCTCGTTAATTCGGGAAGCGGTGTAAAGGTCAGAAGTAACTCTGAATACGCTATGCTTAACGGTTCCTCCTTTGTGATGACGAGAAACCAAGGAAGTGCCGCAACGTATTATTTCGGAATGACAAGCCGTTGCACAGTATGGTTGGACGGAACAAACGGTCATTTGATGGGAATTGACGGGTCTCTTGACAAAAGCTACAGCGTATCCGTGGGAGACGTTTTGAAGCTTCCTGAAGAATGGCAGACACCAACGAAATACAATTACGTTTTAAAAGGCTGGTATGATATTACCAACAGCAAGTATTATGCTCCGGGTGAAGAAGTTACCGTTACGGGAAATACGGTATTTTATGCAGACTGGGTAGCAGGAACTTATGATATCGGGGAATATAACTCCCACGTTGTAAACACAATAAGCACAAACGATTTTATAACCACAAGGGTTTTTGATTACGGTTATCTTTTTGACGTTATGTCCTTAAATCCAACGATAAACGTTGATTCGTCGGGACATTCGGAAACATGGAACCTTGTAACAAGCGGAATCGTTGCTTATGAGAACAAAAACACCCTTAATTACATATTCAGAGACTGGGATTCAAACGGCAAATTCTCATACCCGAGAAACACAAACAATATAAATACAAACGGAACCGTTTACCCAGGACTTTATTATGATGCTTTAGGGGATATGCTTTTCAATCCCAATACATCTTATGATCCAAATTCCAAAACGGGAATAATCGGAAAGAATTATTTGGGAACAGCAGACCATTTGTTTCAGGTTATGGAAGATTCCACAAACCCGAACTACGGATATTACTATTACGACTCAGCACTAAACGCCGCATCGTACAACCAGAGCGATGAACGTTTTTACGTTTATGATTACCTTGAAAGAACTACAGACTCCGCAAAGTCATCAGGAGACGGCTCTTATTCAGACTTTTTGCCGTTCAACTCTCCATACGCAAACGGAAACGGAAATGACGTCAGAACCTACACTTACAACGGACTCTACGGGGAACACGCGGGCAATATCCATTATATGTACGATGCAAAGTACAACACGGAGGACAACTCTACTTCAAACGTTGGAACAAACTTCCTTTTCGGAATGAGCATTGATATTGATTTTTATCTTCCCAACTCTCCGGGCGAGGTTGATGCAAACGGAGAATACGGAAACAAAGACCTATACGGCAAGGATATGCACTTCAAATTTTCAGGTGACGATGACGTTTGGGTTTTGATTGATGGAAAGCTCGTTCTTGATATCGGTGGTATTCACGGTATTGAAAGCGGTGATATCAACTTCTCAACAGGTGTTGTTATGGTTAACGGCACACAGACGGGAACTATAACCGACCTTACAGAAGGTGAGCACACCTTAACCTTTTATTATCTTGAACGCGGAAGCTCACAATCCAACTGTGCTATATATTTTAACTTAGCACCAAGATTCAGCTTCAGCATTCAGAAAGAGGATGTTCTTACAAAAGACGTTCTCAACGGCGCAGAATTTTCAGTATACACAGACAAAGCTTGTACAATTCCCGCTTCCCTTTGGGGAAGCGAAGCTTCTTACGAAAACGGTGACGAGCCTACAAACGTTTTCACCGTAAAGAACGGAGAAGCAAATATGTGGGGCATGAGTGCAGGTAACACCTATTACATAAAAGAAACTGCTCCTCCAATCATGGAAGGATACGGATACGCCCACGGTATAATCTGCGTTTCAATCGATAAACGCGGACAAGCATCCTACAGCGTAAGTCTTATGGAAGAAGACGGAATAATCTCAAGCGGTTTCACTGTTCACGGATTCAGAATTGATGAAGAAACGCAAAAGGCTTATATCGTAGCTACAAACGCTCCAAGCTGGGTAAATGACACGACAACCGTCAAGGCTTTGAAAAAATGGGACGATAACCTTGACCACACGGCAGATTCCGTTACGGTTTATCTTACCGTTACTGATAAAGACGGAACTGTAAGAAGACTTCAGGAAATCGAATTGAGTGAAGAAAACGACTGGACACATAACTGGACAAATCTTCCAAAGTATTATGAAGATGGAACGGAAATTATATACGGCGTTGAAGAAGCTTATAAATCGGGATATTATTCAAAGATAGAAAAGGTTGACAGAATAGTCGTTTCCCAAGAGGCGTGGAGCTCTTCAAGCGGTTTCCAGAACGGAAAAGTATATATACTGAACACAAGCTCGGGATATCTTTCTTCCGCAGGTGAAAGCTCAGGAGGATTTATATACGTAACAGAATCCGTTGCAAAATCCTCTCCCCTCGCCCGTTGGAAAGCTACAGTAAGCGGAAACACGGTTAAGCTTACAAATGAAGCAGGACAGATAATAACCTGTCAATACAATGGAAACGGAACATATTTCTATCTGACCTACAGCAACACAAATTATCAGAATCTCACCGTTTCAAGCTCCAATTCGGGAATGTCTCTCTCCCTCTATTATAACAATTCCCATTATTATTGGGGTGGTCTTAACTCCAACGGAACAGGTTCTCATACAGGTTGGGGTCCTGGGGCTATGTTTATAACCCTGACGGAACGCACAAGCGAAGAAAAAATCGAGCAGATAACAGGCTTCGCCTATGAAATCACCAACGTTCCTTTGGAGGTTGAAACCTCAGTTAAGGTTACAAAGCTTTGGGATTTGGGAATGTCCACCGAAGCGGATTATCTGAAAGCGCAAGTTACAATAAAGCTTTTCGCCAACGGCAAAGACACAGGTCGCAGCGTAACGCTCAGCCTTAAAAATAATTGGAGCGATAGCTTTTTGGGGCTTCCATATACAGATGAGGCAGGAAACGTTATTGTTTACAGCATCAAAGAAAGCTGGGATACGGAAGATTGGGATCCCGTTTACGGTGAAGTTGTAACAATTAACGACGGTGACGTTCCAAGATACGAAACGACAGTCACAAACTACTATATACATGGCAGAGGGTTTGAGCTTCCTTCAACGGGAAGTTACGGTTACCTTATGTGTATATGGGGTGGCTTTGCAATTATGCTTTTAGCTCTTTGTCTGGCTGTGACGTCAAGACTCATTTCATACCGTAAAATAAAAAAATAAAAATAAAACAAAAAAAAAAAAAACAAAACAGAAAGGACTCAAAAACATGAAAAAGTTTTTATCCCTCCTCACAGTCGTTATGTTAATAATGACTCTCGCAATCCCCGTTTCCGCAGCAGGCGAAGGCTCCGTAAC
>SVRW01000008.1 GCA_015064625.1 Oscillospiraceae bacterium
ATACATACATTACTACAATAACGATAGAATTTCTCTCAAATTAAAAGGAATGAGCCCAGTTCAATACCGAGCTCATTCACAACAAACTTAATATTTAATTTTTGTCTAATCTTTTGGGTTCACTTCAGCCTTCGGGAGCTTTTTTATCAAATTTTTCTTTCACTTATAATGGAAACCACAAGCTTTTCAGGGTCTATTTGTATGACAACTTTATCTTTTTTCAAGGCGTAGTCAACTGTATAGGCTGTTCCGCCCGGTTTACCGTCAAAGCAACAGACGACCACGTCTGCATTATCAACCATATATCTGTTCCGCTTATGAAAACAGCCTTTTGTATAAGAAGGAGACGTAACTACAATTTCGTCAGCTTGTGTTTTTATTTTTTCGTAACGCTCTTTTTCTTCATCTGTCCAGCTTGAAGCCTGACGGTCAAAGGGGATAGCAGAAATAAGCTTCACTTCACTATTTTCCTTTTTAAGCTCACAAACATCCTCTGCAACCCACATATCAAACCCGCGAGCCATTCCCGAAATAAAATCAGTATACCCTAATTCCACAAGGCGATTTATAACTCTTTTTTGCAGTGAGCGGAATTTGAGATACATATTATCATCCGCACTCTCCCGAAAACCCAATTTTTCGGGACGGTATCCTGTAAATGCTACAGCTTTCATATACAACCTCTCTTTTTTTAATACGGATTGAATTCTCCACTTCCTTTGAATCCCAAAAGGAAAAACACCTCTGTTTCCTTTGAATCGGAAAGAAACCCAGCAGGATAGAAAAATCCGTACCCTTTTGGTGTAAGATAAAAATCATTTTTGGAAAACCCGCTTTTCAGCTTTTTTTCGTAATCCTTGAAAAAGCAGGAAAGCCCTGCCTTCTCTCTCATTCGTCCTTCGCTTTTTATCCCTGTTATAATATGTTCTTTATCCTCTGAGGTGAAAAAATCCTCAAAAAGTAACAGCCTGCCCGTTTTCATATCCCAATTTTGCGAAAGCCGTTTTGATTCCGTTTTATCACCGCCACAATAAACGTATGCATCGGTAACAATAGAAATAACGTTCTCGTCACTAAATGCGCAAACGTAACGAAGAACCGCACCAAACGGACGGAATTCATTCTCAAGCTGCCTATAACGCAAGGCTTCTCTGTAAAGCCTTGTTTTTGCAAAGCTCTCAAATCTTTTCGCCATCATGGAATAGAATCCGCAAAACACTTTTCCGAAGCTGTTTTTCAATTCTATTTCAGGATAAGAAATATTGTATTTAACCAAGATCTCCCCTTCTTCGGGGAAAACGCCCTTGATTTCTTTTTTCAAGAGCGAATCAATATTATTCTTCAAAAAAATCACCCAATACTAATATATTATTGAGTGATTGAAATATTACCCTTATTTATCGATTTTAAAGAGCTTTTCTGCAGTAAGATGATATATCTGCTCCTTCTGATTTTCAGAAAGAGAAAGAGCTTCAAAGGCATTGTAAGCCTTGCAAGTGCTCATCAACGGGAAATCGCTTCCGAACATTATTTTATCCGCACCGTGACGGTTTATCATATCCACCACACGTTCGTTTGACAAAACAAGTAACGCATCAGACGTATCCATATAAACACGACTGCCGACAAGATATTCTTCCGCCTCATCCCATGCTACCCAACCGCCCATATGAGCAGCGATTATCTCTA
This sequence comes from Oscillospiraceae bacterium, assembly GCA_015064625.1. Lineage (GTDB taxonomy): Bacteria > Bacillota > Clostridia > Oscillospirales > CAG-382 > SIG653. Next base: position 1,690 of record SVRW01000008.1, read on the forward strand.
ACTCAGGGAACTTGTCTGCTATAAATCTGACTGCTTTTGGCGTGGAATTAACAGTTTTTTTATCACCAACGTGGAAAAGAACAGGTAAGCCAAACTCAACCGCCGCCTCGTAAATAGGGAACATTTTTGGGTCTTCTATTTTGAAATGCTGAAAATCCGGATGGAGCTTCAAGCCTTTTCCGCCCTTGGCTTTTATATATTCAAGCTCAAGACGCATACTTTTTTCATCCATATCCTGATGAACTGATCCAAGAGGAACAACCTTTGTTGGAAAACGGGTTGCACATTCAAACAAAAAATCGTTTCCATGACGGACGTTTTCAGCCTTAGTTGCGGCATTGCAGATAACAAAGCTTGCATCAAGTCCCAAAGCTCCTTCAAAAAGCCCGTCAACAGTTCCGTTCTCATCCATTTCTACACCGTAATAATTACTCACATTCTCAACTGCATGCATTGCTATTTTGTCAGGGAAAACGTGGGTATGAACGTCAATTATTTTTCTCTTAGTATTCATAAACGCCTCACAGGAAAAACAGGTTACCGCAAGCAAACTTACGCTAACCTGTTTTTCTTTTATACTCTGAAATTAAACTCTTTCAATGTATTCGCTTGTTCTTGTATCGATTTTGAGAACATCGCCAATGTTGATAAACATAGGAACTCTGATTTCTGCACCAGTTTCCAACGTGCAGGGCTTGAGAGCGTTAGTTGCTGTGTTACCCTTGAAGCCGGGTTCTGTATCAACAACTTCCAATTCAACGAACATGGGAGGTTCTACAGAGAAAACCTTGCCCTTGTATGACATGATACGAACTGTCATACCTTCTTTAACGAACTTGAAGTTCTCAGGAAGTGATTCTTCGTTAAGGGGAACCTGATCGTATGTTTCAGGATCCATAAAGTAGTAAAGATCACCATCGCTATAGCTGTATTCCATATCCTTACGTTCGATAATAGCGGGAGGGAATTTAGCTGTAGGGTTGAAAGAGTTTTCAACAACACCGCCCGTTATAACGTTACGAAGCTTTGTACGAACGAAAGCCGCACCTTTACCGGGTTTAACGTGCTGGAACTCAATAATCTGCATTACCTGTCCGTCCATTTCAAAAGTAAGACCATTTTTAAAATCGCCTGCTGATATCATAAATCCTCCATAAGTCCGAGAAAACGGACTTTAAATTAGTATAATTATTTATCTTTTGTATTTTACAGTATAATTCCCGTTTTGTCAACAGCATTTTTTCTTTTTTTCTATGCGAATAAAACTATTCATAAAAAACGGAAATCAATTTTTAGCCTGATAAAGCAACCGCAAGGGAAAGAAGTCTGTTTTAAGATACAACAACTTCAACAATACCATTTTCATTGATTCTTATGGGATACATATATGTATGTCTATTGTCCCAACCTGTGGTTCCTCCCGTGGGTTTTGCATGGAATACCACCCATATAACACCGTTTTCATCAGTAATAAAACAGTTGTGTCCGGGGCCGTAGAAACCGTTCATGGAGCTAAGAATAGGATATTCTATTTTTTGCCACCTATTGGGATTCAATATATCGCCTCCTAAGAAAAGCAACTGGCCAAGGCAATAATTATCACACCAACTTCCGCTCGCGGAATAAACTATCGTTAAATAATCCCCCTGTGTTATCGCAACTGGACCTTCGTTTACATAGGGATTTTCTGGCATTTCACCTTTTTGTCTTTCCCAATCATACGAAGGTACAGAAATGCAAACTCTTTCAGAGGAAAGCGTCATGGGATCAGACATTCTTGCAATATAAATGTTCTGTTGAACGTTTACGTCGCCTTCCCAACCTGACCATGTGAAATATAATTCACCCTCATATTCAAACACAGAGCCGTCTATCGCCCATTTATCGTTTCTCCAGTCATAAATTTTCTGCGGAGCCTCAAATCCACCTGAAAGGTCATTTTTATTTTTGCTCTTCGCAACGTACATTCTACGAGCAGATACATCAGCACCTGGTGCTAAATACGCAAAATATATGTACCAATACTCGCCTATAAAATGTAATTCAGGTGCCCATACATCCCCTGATGTATCCAAACCCTCCACAGAAAGTCCAACAAATTTCACTTTTTCATATGTGAATATATTTTTAGTACTATCATTTAACTCAGCCAAATGTTCAGGATTAAAAACATCAAGCTCAATGGCAAAGAATCCACCTATACCGCTCCAATAACCAATCCAATAATATTTACCATCATGATACGCTATTTGCGGGTCGGGAGAGCCTTGACGAGCAGGATTACCTATTGGTGTATATCCTGTTACGTTCGGATCTACAAACCCTGCGTTTTGAACGACATCTTGAATACTTGGGAATTTTACATCCGAATTTATAACCTCAATAATACCGTTTTCGTTGATTCTTATGGGTTCAAGGAACGTATCTCTACCTTCCCAACCTTTTCCTGAGTATTTGTTGGCATGAAACATCATCCACCAAACACCGTTTTCACTTGGAACAACACAGCTATGTCCAGGAGCATAGAAACGATCTGGAATTGTTTTAAGTATTGGTTCTGTATGTTTATGCCAGCTAGATGGATCCAAAACGTCGCCACCTAAATAAAGCAACTGACCAAGACAATAATCGTCACACCAGCTTCCGCTTGCTGAATAAACTATGGTTAAGTAATCGCCTTGTGAAAATGCGTAAGGAGCTTCGTTAACCGTAGGATTTTCTGTTAACGTACCTTTTTTCTTTTCCCAATCATAATAAGGAACAGCAATTTCAACTCTTTCAGAAGAAATTGTTGTAGGAGAAGACATTTTTGCGATATAGATATTCTGTTGACCATCCACATCGCCTGCCCAGCCTGACCAGGTGAAATACATTCCGCCCTTATATTTAAACACAGAGCCGTCTATTGCCCATTTATTTGAAGAATCAGTAATTACACCCACGTATTCGAAAGCTTCTTCCATGGTACCATCCGCTTTAAGATAATCTTCTCTTAAAAGGGAACTCTTTTTGCTCTTCAACACGTGCATTCTGTGATTTGCACCTACACCCACCGCATAATATACGTACCAGTATCCGTCTATAAAATGAAGTTCAGGTGCCCATAATTCCGAATCAGCATTATGATAAATGGGGTAATTAACGGGAACTGCGTTATCCGTTGTTATTTCATCAAGACTATCAAAGGAAGAAATAAAATGTCCAAATGGCGAAGTGAAATACCAATAATATTTTCCTTCGTGGTATGCGATAGTAGGGTCTGACATACCTTCACCAATGGGATTCAATGCTTTATTATATCCAACCTCAAGAGGATCGACAAATCCGGCATCTTCAACAACCGCAGGCAATCCCTCAATGTGGAATCTCTCGGGTGCTTTCAAATAAGAACCTTCATAAAGGTTAAACATTTCAAGAAAATGCCCTTTTATTCGAAGATAGTCCGTAGCATCTACGGGACGATCGCCATCAACGTCTGCCGCTTCCAAAAAAGCTCCGTTAAGTTCTACATCGCCAAGACAATATTTCTTAACGTTAAGATAGTCCGTAGTATCTACAACGCCGTTTCCGTCCACGTCGCCTAAAACAACTGCTTTATAGCTTTTATCCGCTATTTTAACAGAACTCCCTGTTCCAATATGTTCCTGTGTCGTGGAAACCTCTGTTTTTTCTTTCATGGACCACTCAAATTTTTGTGGTTCTACACGTTCGGGTATACCCATGATATATCCACCGTTATAGGAGATGTTATAATCCCAAGAAATATCGATCGCACCTGCAAAAGATGGAGCAAACACCGTTGTACACATCAAAACAACCAATGCAAATGCAATAATTTTGTTTTTTCTCATCTGTGCCTCCTGAAATATTTATAAATCATAATTCATTATCAAACCATTACAGATTCAATAAAACAAACAATCATTCGTAGACGTTTTATTTATATAAAATAACTTCAACTTTGCCTTGTTCGTTAATTCTGATGGGATATGCTCTGACACTTCTGCCGTTCCAGCCTGTACCTGGTTGGTCATTTGCATGGAATGTCATCCACAAAACTCCGTTTTCATCAGGAACGACACCGCAATGACCTGGACCGTAGAACCAGTTGGGATCTTTTTGAAGAATAGGCTGGGGTAGTTTTTCCCAGTTTCTTGGATTTAATATGTCACCGCCGCGGAAAAGCAACTGACCGATACAGTAATCGTCGCACCAGCTTCCGCTTGCAGAGTAAAGTATGGTTAAATAATCACCACGGGTAATGGCACAAGGTCCTTCGTTTACCGTTGGGTAATTTTCCGCTCCGCCTGCACCTTTCTTCTCCCAATCATACCATGGAACAGAAATACAAATTCTATCGGTTGAAATCTGCGTTGGAGAAGACATTCTTGCGATATAAATGTTTTGTTGAACGTTAACGTCGCCTTCCCAGCCAGACCATATAAAATACAACTTGCCTTGATATTCAAACACGCTTCCGTCGATTGCCCACTTATTAGTCCAATCCGTTACCTGTCCAACAAAGTCGAATCCGTCCTCAATCTTGCTCGTTTTGCTTTTGAGAGCATACGTTCTGCGAGTTGCATCTTTTCCTGCCGAATAATATACGTACCAATATCCGTCTATAAAATACATCTCAGGTGCCCATACATCCTCCAAAGGTGTATCTTGCGGGATATTTAACCAAGTAGGGTGGCTTGTATCTATATTACTGAGGCTGTCAAATGTATGAAGAATAATTCCCAAAAAACCAGCAGGCCAATAGTATTTTCCGTCGTGATACGTAATACCTGGGTCAGCTCCGCCGCAAATAGGATTAGTTATTTTTGTAAATCCTGTTACAAGTGGGTCTTTGAATCCAGCTTCTTTCACAACGACAGACATATCTTCAAATCTTCTGTCTGTGATTATAACTTCAGCAATGCCCTTTTCGTTGATTCTCAAAGGATAAACGTACGTGCTTCTGCTGTTCCAGCCTGAACCTGATTCTATGGTTGCATGAAACACTAACCACAGAACGCCCTTTTCATCGGTTGTTACACAGCAATGTCCAGGGCCATAGAATAAATCGGGGTCTTTTTGAAGAATTGGTTCGGAATGTTTTCTCCAGTTATTAGGATTAAGAACGTCGCCGCCTTCAAAGAGCAACTGACCGATACAGTAGTCATCGCACCAGCTTCCGCTTGCCGAATAAAGTATTGACAAATAATCGCCTTTTACTATTGCATAAGGTCCTTCGTTAACTAAAGGTGAACCGCCTTGCTTTTCCCAGTCGTAAGTGGGAACGGAAATGCAAACTCTTTCAGAGGAAAGCGTTGTGGGAGAAGACATTTTTGCGATATAAATATTTTGCTGAACGTTGGTATCACCTTCCCAACCTGACCATGTGAAATACATTTCGCCCTTATATTCAAAAACGCTGGCATCGATAGCCCATTTATTAGACCACTCGTTGATCTGTCCTGCGTATTCGAATCCGCTTGCAACGTCGCTTGTTCTGCTTCTGAGAACGTACATTCTGTGGTTCGCATCTTTTCCAGCTGTATAATATATATACCAATGTCCGTCTATAAAATGAAGCTCGGGAGCCCAAATATCGTCAGTAACAGGTGCAACAGAAAAATCAACAGGAACTGCGTTATCTGTTGTCCATTGGTCAAGACTGTCAAAGGAAGAAATAAACGCACCGAATATGCAAGTAAAGTACCAGTAGTATTTTCCATCATGATAAGCAATAGTTGGATCTGCAATACCTCTTCCTACGGGATTTACCACCTTATCATAACCTACAACCAAAGGATCTGCAAAGCCTGCGTTTTTCACAGCTTCTTTGATATCTCCGTATATAACTTCAACAACGCCATTTTCGTTGATTCTTATAGGTTTCATAAAGATGCTTCTGCCGTCCCAGCCTTTTCCTGCTTCCTTGTTTGCATGGAATACCATCCACATAACGCCTTTATTGTCTGTGGTTACACAGCAGTTTCCAGGTGCATAGAAACGATCAGAATCTGTTTTAAGAATTGGCTGTTCCTGCTTTGCCCAGTTAGCAGGGTCTAAAACGTCGCCGCCCATGAACAAAAGCTGACCGATACAGTAATCGTCACACCAGCTTCCGCTTGCGGAATAAAGCAATGTTAAATAGTCGCCCGAAGAAATTGCACAAGGCACGTCATTGATCAAAGGTGAACCGCCTTGAATTTCCCAATTCCTTTCGGGGATGGAAAGACAAACTCGGTCAGAGGAAATTGTTGTTGGTGAAGACATTTTTGCAATGTAAATGTTTTGAGCAACGTTTTCATTGCCTTCCCAGCCTGACCATGTAAAGTACAACTGATTCTTATATTCAAAAACAGAACCATTTGCAGCCCATTTGTTGGTAGAGTCTGTAACTTTACCTACAAATTCATACTGACCCATCGCATCAGATGTTTTGGATTTAAGAACGTACATTCTGTGATTTTCAAGATTTCCGTCACTTGCAGAATAATATACGTACCAATGTCCGTCCACGAAATACATTTTAGGAGACCAAATATCCTGTGTTGCCTCAAAAGGTAAATTTTCAGGAACTATATGGACAGCTCCATCCGTTGTCATTTCTTCAAGAGTGTTAAAGGAAGAAACAAAAATAGATCCCCAAACTAAAAACGCACGATAATATTTTCCGTTATGATAAGCACTGACAAAAGGATCTGCCCCGTCTCGGATTGACTTTGTCTCGTAGCCGACTACGAGGGGATCCACAAAATTACCGCTTTTTACAACCTCTGCCATATTTTCAAATCTTGTAGGAGGCAAAGGTACCTCAGAAGGTTCTTCTGATGATTCTTCATCAAGATAAGAATCTTTATAAAGATCATACGTGCCAAGGAAATGTCCCTTGATTCTGAGATAATCCGTAGCATCAACAGATTTGTTGCCGTCTACGTCTGCAGCCTCATAAAATGCTCCGCTAAGCTTTACGGTATTGAGACAGTGTTGCTTGATTCTTAAATAGTCAGTAGTGTCAACTTTACCGCTTCCGTCAACGTCGCCTAAGATTACAGCATAAAAACTACCTCTTTGACCTATAGTTACAGTACACCCAGTACATACGTAAGCTTTTGATTCAGAATTGAAAGTAACAGTTGTCACCTCTCTCATTGAAGACAAAAACTCACCAACGGTTACACCCGCAGGTATACCCTTGATATATTCTCCTGAAATGGAAACATTATACTTTTTGGATAAGCCGTTCGCCCACGCAAGAGAAGGGGCAAGGACGGACATACACATCAGGATAACCAATCCAAATGCAATCAATTTGTTTCTTTTCATTTTAGCCTCCCGAAACACAGAATGTTGCCTTTGAAAATTGAACATATAGAGAATACATTTTCTCCATTATTCCTTTTTCACTGTAAGTATAACACAATTTTTCTCTTAAATCAATACCTTATTTCCAGCATTTTATAAATACTTTTTTAATTTTAACATTTTTGATTTCAAAATACGCTAAAAAGGACTTCAAAAGTCAAAAAAAAGCTGTCACGAGATTTCTCGTGACAGCTAAAAAGTTATTTAATTAACTTATTTAATATCGATAACAACACCGGAACCTACAGTTCTGCCGCCTTCACGGATAGCAAAACGAAGTCCTTTTTCGATAGCGATAGGTGTGATAAGTTCAACGTTCATATCAACGTTATCGCCAGGACGGCACATATCAACGCCTTCAGGAAGTGTGATAGAACCAGTAACGTCTGTTGTTCTGAAATAGAACTGAGGTCTGTAGTTTGTGAAAAAGGGCTTGTGACGGCCGCCTTCTTTTTCTGTAAGAACGTATACCTGACCAATAAACTTGGTGTAAGGGTTGATGGAACCTGGTTTACAGAGAACCTGTCCTCTTTCGATTTCGTTCTTCTGAACACCTCTGAGCAAGCATCCGATGTTATCGCCAGCTTCTGCGGAGTCGAGGAGCTTACGGAACATTTCGATACCTGTAACAACAGTTGTACGTTTTTCATCAGAAAGACCAACGATTTCGATCTGGTCGTTAAGTTTAACAGTACCTCTTTCTACACGGCCTGTAGAAACTGTACCACGGCCTGTGATGGAGAAAACGTCTTCAACAGGCATAAGGAATGGAAGATCGGATTTACGTTCAGGAGTAGGAATGTAGCTATCTACTGCATTCATAAGCTCAAGGATAGGAGCATATTCAGGAGAAGAAAGATCTGTGCTTGCACAGTCAAGAGCTACTCTTGCAGAACCACGGATGATGGGAATCTCATCACCGGGGAATTCGTACTGGTTGAGAAGGTCTCTGATTTCCATTTCAACGAGCTCGAGAAGTTCTTCGTCGTCAACGAGGTCACATTTGTTCATGAATACGCACATTGCAGGAACGCCAACCTGACGAGCAAGAAGAATGTGTTCACGAGTCTGCTGCATAGGTCCGTCGGAAGCAGCAACAACGAGGATAGCACCGTCCATCTGAGCAGCACCGGTGATCATGTTTTTAACATAGTCAGCGTGGCCAGGGCAGTCAACGTGTGCATAGTGACGAGCATCAGTTGTATATTCAACGTGACGGGTATTGATCGTGATACCTCTTGCTTTTTCTTCGGGAGCGTTGTCGATCTGATCGTATGCGAGGAATTCGATAGAGTTGTCTTTAAGTGCAAGTGTCTTTGTAATAGCAGCTGTAAGAGTTGTCTTACCATGGTCAACGTGACCGATTGTACCGATATTAACGTGAGGCTTGCTTCTTTCAAATTTTGCCTTTGCCATTAAAATTATCCTCCTATGGATATCATGTATATTTTTTTATTTTTTCTTTTTTCTACACGAAAGGGAGTACTTCGGAACATGTCCCAAATACTCAAATCATCATTTCGTATTATACCACAATTTCTCACGCTGTCAAGTGTTTTTCAAAAAAAACTCTGAAAAAAAGTTATTTTATCTTCCCATTTTACTGAATTTTGGCGAATTTTGCGTCAAAATTTGGGATAAACACTTGCAGCGATACGAAATTCAAGTTACATAGTTTTATTATACGTCCATTTTTCCTGAAACAATTTTTTCAAGAATAGACTTGGGAACCTCTGCAAAGTGGCTGGGTTCCATAGTGTACTGACCTCTACCCTGAGTCATGGAACGGATAGTGTTGGAGTATCCGAACATTTCAGAAAGGGGAACGTTTGCAGTAATCTGCTGAACACCGCCCATAGGTTCTGTTCCTGAAATCTGACCTCTGCGAACGGAGATATCACCGATAACAGAGCCGAGATATTCGTCGGGAACTATTACGTTTGTTTTCATGATAGGTTCTGTAAGAACGGGGTTAGCCTTCTTCATAGCGGTTTTGAATGCCATAGAGCCAGCAATCTTAAATGCCATTTCAGAGGAGTCAACTTCGTGGTAAGAACCGTCAACGAGAGTTACCTTAACGTCAACAACAGGGTAGCCTGCAAGAGTACCGCTCTGCATTGCGCCCTTGATACCTGCTTCGACAGCAGGGATATATTCTTTAGGAATGTTACCGCCAACAACCTTGCTTTCGAAGGTAAAGCCTGCACCTGGTTCGTTAGGTTCGATTTCGATCTTAACGTGACCATACTGACCGTGACCACCAGACTGACGAACAAATTTTTCGTCTGCATAGCCTTTTGTTGTAATGGTTTCTCTGTAGGAAACACGAGGCTTACCTACGTTTGCTTCGATTCTGAATTCACGGAGAAGTCTGTCTACGATGATTTCAAGATGAAGCTCACCCATACCTGCGATAATTGTTTGTCCCGTTTCTTCGTCTGTATAAGTACGGAAGGAGGGATCTTCTTCAGCAAGCTTGGAAAGGGCAATACCCATTTTTTCCTGACCTGCTTTTGTTTTGGGTTCGATAGCAATTCTGATAACGGGTTCTGGGAACTCAATAGCACCGAGAACGATAGGATGGCTTTCGTCACAAAGAGTGTCACCTGTTGTAGTGTTTTTAAGACCAACGATAGCACCGATTTCACCTGCACCGATTTCATCAACGTCTTCTCTGTGGTTAGCATGCATAAGCACGATTCTGCCTAAACGTTCGCGTTTGCCGTTATTTGAGTTGTAAACCGTTTCGCCTGCTTTAACCGTACCTGAATACACACGGAAGAAGCAAAGCTTTCCGTATGGGTCGGATACGATTTTGAATATGAGAGCAGAGAAAGGATCCTTGAGGCTTGCTCCTCTTTCCTCGTCTTCTCTTGTATCAGGGTTAACACCTGTGATGTTTCCAATGTCAATAGGAGAAGGCAAATAATCAACAACAGCGTCAAGAAGCTTTCTAACGCCTTTATTTTTGAAGGAAGTACCGCAAACAACGGGAATCATTTTGATAGCCAAAGTTGCTTTTCTGATAGCAGCCTTAAGTTCTTCCTGTGTAATTTCTTCGCCTTCAAGATATTTCATCGCAAGATCGTCGTCTGCATCTGCAGCGGCTTCGATGAGTTTGATTCTGTATTCTTCACAAAGGTCGAGCATATCAGCGGGAACTTCTTTAACGTCAACGGGAGCATCTGGATCCTGTGCGCCGCTGTAATAATATGCTTTCATTTCTACAAGGTCAACAAGACCTACAAAGGTTTCAGATGCGCCGATAGGAAGCTGAAGGGGAACAGCATTAGCTTTAAGACGGTCCTTCATCATTTCTACAACGCGGAAGAAGTTAGCACCGTTAATATCCATTTTATTAACGTAAGCCATTCTGGGAACCTTGTATTTTTCTGCCTGATGCCATACTGTTTCAGACTGAGGTTCAACACCGCCCTTTGCACAGAAAACTGCAACGGCACCGTCGAGAACACGAAGTGAACGTTCAACTTCTACAGTAAAGTCAACGTGACCAGGTGTGTCGATAATATTGATTCTATGATTCTTCCAGAAGCAAGTTGTTGCAGCGGAAGTGATGGTGATACCACGTTCCTGCTCCTGCTTCATGTAGTCCATTGTAGCTGCGCCTTCGTGAGTTTCACCTAATTTGTGAGTCTTTTTGGTATAGAACAAAATACGTTCGGACGTGGTTGTTTTACCGGCGTCAATATGTGCCATTATACCTATATTTCTCACACGTTCAAGTGGATATTCGGGCATAATTATTCTCCTTAATCTTTGTTTTCTTTTTCTTTTCTTCCAGCCTTCTTGGCTTTTTCACTTTTTTCTTTTCTTTTTTCTCTTATTCTTCTAAATTTCGCCCGACCCGAAAGGGTCGGACGAAAAATAATATCAGGTAAAATTTATTACCACTTGTAGTGAGCAAACGCTTTGTTTGCTTCTGCCATTCTATGAGTATCGTCTTTCTTCTTAACTGCTGCACCTGTGTTGTTGATAGCATCAAGAATTTCGTTTGCAAGACGGTCGGACATACGCTTGTCGCTTCTGGCTCTGGAATATGTTACGAGCCAACGGAGTCCGAGAGTTTGTCTTCTTTCAGGTCTAACGTCCATAGGAACCTGATAGTTAGATCCGCCTCTACGTACAGACTTTACTTCAAGATTGGGCATAATGTTATCGAGAGCTTTCTGGAACTGCTCCAATGCGTTTTCGCCTGATTTTTCTTCTACTTTAGCAAATGCATCATAAACGATTTTCTGTGCAACGCCTTTTTTACCGTCGTACATGATGTTGTTGATGAGCTTTGTTACCAATACAGAACCGTACATAGGATCGGGCAAAACGTCTCTTTTGAAATTATGCACTCTTCTTGGCACTTTACTTCCCTCCTTCATAAAATTTGAATGAATTCTCAGGTACTCGAAAATTTCTTTCCGTCAGTGCTTCGGGTTTTATCCTTATATCATGAGGATATCAGCCTACTTAGCACGAACAAAAATACCGTTTCGGTTTTGTCCCTCCTTATGCCTTGGGTCTCTTGGCACCGTACTTGGAACGGGACTGGTTTCTCTTGGCTACGCCGTTGGTATCAAGAGTTCCGCGGATGATGTGGTAACGTACACCAGGGAGGTCCTTAACTCTTCCGCCTCTGATGAGTACAACAGAGTGTTCCTGAAGGTTGTGACCGATACCAGGGATGTATGCTGTTACTTCAAGACCGTTTGTAAGTCTTACTCTGGCAATTTTACGCTGAGCAGAGTTAGGCTTTTTAGGTGTCTTAATGGCAACCTTTGTGCAAACGCCTCTCTTCTGTGGGGAAGGCATGTCTACCATTTCCTTTTTAAGAGAGTTGTAAGTCTTCTGAAGAACAGGGGATTTGGATTTCCACACCGACTGCTTTCTACCTTGTCTTACGAGCTGGTTAAATGTAGGCACAATATCGCTCCTTTCTTTGAAATTTTTTTATCTCAGGGGGCTTTTTCAAGCCCCCGTGATAAGCTTTAGGGAAAATTTACGAGGGCTGACCGTAACGAAGGTCGTATGCACCGATTTCTTCTTCCTCGTTGCTTACGATATCGACTCTGTTGTAATGCTTCATACCCGTACCTGCAGGAATGAGCTTACCGATGATAACGTTTTCTTTCAAGCCGACAAGGTGATCACGCTTTCCTTTGATAGCCGCTTCTGTGAGAACCTTCGTTGTTTCCTGGAAGGAAGCTGCAGAGAGGAAGCTTTCTGTAGAAAGTGAAGCCTTGGTAATACCGAGAAGCATCGGTGAATAGGTTGCTTCCAAGAGAGGAACTTCCGTTTCGCCTGATTGGTTCTTTCTCTGTATTTCTTCGTTTGCGGCAAGAACTTCCGCACAATCGACGGACGAGCCTACGAGAAGCTCTGTATCGCCTGCGCTTTCGATCTTAACCTTCTTAGTCATCTGCCGGGCAATAACTTCAATATGCTTATCGTTGATTTCAACGCCCTGTAATCCGTAAACACGCTGAATTTCTTTGATGATGTATTCATAAACAGCATCAAGACCGCTGATACGAAGAATGTCTGCAGGAGTTTCAGTACCTTCAGTAAGCTTCTGGCACTTTGTAACTCTGTCGCCCTCTTTAACGAGGATTCTTGCGGCACCGGGAATTGCGATAGGAGAGGAGGCGGTTCCATCTTCGTCGTTAACGATTGTAATCTGCTTGTTTCTCTTACCGTCTTCAATTCTTACGATACCATCTCTGTCTGCAAGCTCTGCAGCCTTTTTAGGTCTGCGAGCTTCGAATATTTCTTCAACACGGGGAAGACCCTGTGTAATATCGCTTCCTGCAACACCACCAGTATGGAACGTTCTCATGGTAAGCTGTGTACCAGGTTCACCGATGGACTGAGCTGCGATAATACCTACGGATTCACCGATGCTTACGGGGAGACCTGTTGCAAGGTCAGCACCATAACAGTGAACGCAGATTCCGCGCTGTGCTTTACAGTTAATAACTGAACGGATGCGAACTTCTTCGATGCCGGCTGCAACGATTGCTGCTGCATCGGATTCTTTGATGAGCATATTATCAGCAACGATAACTTCGCCTGTTTCGGGATGAACAACGTCACCGATAACGTATCTGCCCACAAGTCTGTTGATGAACGGTTCGATAACGGCTTCCTTGCCTCCGTCCGTAACGTCAACGATTTTGCGTACGATAAGACCTCTCTTATCATGGCAGTCATGTTCTCTGACGATAACTTCTTGAGATACGTCAACAAGTCTTCTCGTAAGATAACCTGAGTCAGCGGTTCTGAGAGCCGTATCTGCAAGACCTTTACGAGCACCACGGGCAGCGATAAAGTATTCGAGAACCTTCATGCCTTCGCGGAAGTTAGCCTTAATAGGCATTTCGATAGTCTTACCTGTAGCAGCAAACATAAGTCCACGCATACCGGCAAGCTGTCTTATCTGTTTTATACTACCTCTGGCTCCTGACGTTGACATCAAGTTAAGAGGATTGTATTTATCAAGGTTACGTTTAAGAGCATCTGTAACTCTGTTTGTACATGCGCTCCATTCGTCAACAACGCGTTTGCTTCTTTCATCTTCTGAAAGGTAGCCCTTGCGGAAGAATTCGTTGATCTTGTCAACCTTTTGTTCGGATTCAGCAATAAGTGCCTGTTTTTCGGGAGGTATTGTCATATCGTAAATGGATATGGTAATAGCGGCTCTCGTTGAATACTTGAAGCCCATTGCTTTCATCATATCGAGAACTTCACAAGTCTTTGCAGTACCGTGAACTCTGATACAACGGTCAACTATTTCGCCAAGCTCGGAGCTTGTTGTTACGAAATCAATTTCAGGAACGAAGTCGTTTTCAGGATCAGTTCTGTCAACAAATCCGAGGTCCTGAGGAATGTAGCTGTTGAATATAAGTCTGCCCAAAGTGGAATGAACGATACCTGTTTTCTGTTCGCCCCTTACCTCACGGGTCATTCTTACTGAAATCTTGGCATGAAGTCCCAAATCACCATTCTGATATGCCATCTGGGCTTCTTCATAATCCTTGAAGATACTGCCTTCACCGATTTCTCCGTCTTTTTCCATAGTGAGATAGAATGAACCGAGAACCATATCCTGTGAAGGAATCGTAACGGCTTTACCGTTAACGGGTTTAAGCAGGTTGTTTGCAGAAAGCATAAGGAATCTTGCTTCTGCCTGAGCTTCAACGGAAAGAGGAACGTGAACAGGCATCTGGTCACCGTCAAAGTCTGCGTTGAAAGCTGTACATACGAGAGGATGAAGCTTAATCGCTCTGCCCTCAACCAATATAGGCTCGAAAGCCTGAATTGAAAGTCTATGAAGCGTAGGCGCACGGTTCAAAAGAACAGGATGTTCCTTGATAACGCCTTCCAATGCATCCCAAACCTCATCAGTTGCACGTTCAACTCTCTTTTTAGCGTCCTTAATATTCTTTGCAATACCTGAAGCTACGAGAGTTTTCATAACGAAAGGCTTGAAAAGCTCAAGAGCCATTTCCTTAGGAAGACCGCACTGATAGATCTTCAGTTCAGGACCAACAACGATAACGGAACGGCCTGAATAGTCAACACGCTTACCGAGAAGGTTCTGTCTGAAGCGTCCCTGCTTACCTCTGAGCATTTCAGAGAGAGACTTAAGGGGACGTGTATTTGCACCGATAACCGCACGGCTTCTCTTGCCATTGTCAATAAGGGAGTCAACAGCTTCTTGAAGCATACGTTTTTCGTTTCTGATGATGATGCTGGGTGCTTTCAGATCCATAAGCTTTCTCAAACGGTTATTTCTGTTGATAACACGTCTGTAAAGATCGTTAAGGTCACTTGTAGCGAATCTGCCGCCGTCAAGCTGAACCATAGGTCTGATTTCAGGGGGAATAACGGGAAGCACGTCAAGAATCATCCATTCGGGCTTGTTGCCTGATGTACGGAAAGATTCAACAACTTCAAGGCGTTTTACAAACTTTGCCTTGCGCTGTCCCTGAGCTGTGATAAGCTCGTTTTTAAGATATGCGGAAAGTTCTTCAAGGTCTATCTCCTGCAAAAGCTCTTTTATAGCTTCTGCACCGATACCTACTCTGAAATCGTCTTCATATCTTTCATAGTATTCTTTATACTGGGATTCCGTAAGAATCTGCTTTTTCTTAAGAGAATCTACAGGACCAGGATCAAGAACGATATAGTTTGCAAAATAGAGAACCTTTTCAAGATTCTTTGGAGAAAGGTCGAGCATAAGTCCCAATCTTGAAGGGATAGCTCTGAAATACCAGAAGTGAGAAACAGGAGCGGCAAGCTCAACGTGACCCATTCTTTCACGTCTTACCTTGTTTGTGGTAATCTCAACGCCGCACTTTTCACAAACCTGTCCTTTTTCATGGATTCTTTTGTATTTTCCGCAGCTACATTCCCAGTCCTTCTGAGGCCCGAAGATTCTTTCGCAGAAAAGACCGTCTTTTTCGGGTTTAAGGCTTCTGTAGTTTATGGTTTCAGGCTTTTTAACTTCACCGTAGGACCATTCGCGGATTTTCTCGGGAGATGCAAGACCAATCTGAATCGACTCAAATTCTATGTGTTCATTTTCAACCATGTCTGTTACCTCCTCTTAATTATTCATAATCGTCTGCGGCAGAGCCGAAGCTGTCCGCTGAACTGTAATCATCGCTTGAATCATCAAGGATATCCGAATCCTCGTCAACGTTCTGCATACCGTCGAAATCGTCAGCCAACGTTGCTTCGCCCAGCAAGGATGCGTCGAATTCTTCTTCGTCACCTCTTGTGATCGGGCTTTCGTTTTCGTCGGAATAGTCCTTCAGATTGATTTCGTTGTTATCCTTATCGAATACTCTGATATCCAATCCCAAGGACTGAAGCTCTTTAACGAGAACCTTAAATGATGCAGGAACACCTGGTTTAGGAATATTCTTACCTTCAACGATAGCCTGGAATGCCTTGAGACGACCCTTGATATCGTCGGACTTAACAGTAAGAATTTCTTGAAGTGTATATGCTGCACCGTATGCTTCCAATGCCCAAACTTCCATTTCACCGAAACGCTGTCCGCCGAATTGAGCTTTACCGCCCAAAGGCTGCTGTGTAACGAGGGAGTAAGGACCTGTGGATCTTGCGTGAATCTTATCGTCAACCAAGTGGTGAAGCTTTAAGAAGTACACGTATCCAACAGTTACGGGGTTATCAAAGGGTTCGCCCGTTCTGCCGTCGTAAAGTATTGTTTTACCATCATCGCGGAGTCCTGCCATTCTGAGACATTCCGCAATATCTCTTTCGTTTGCACCGTCAAATACAGGGGTCATTACTTTCCAACCCAATTTCTTTGCGGCAATACCCAAGTGAACCTCAAGAACCTGTCCGATGTTCATACGTGAAGGAACGCCAAGGGGATTAAGAACGATATCAAGAGGCGTACCATCGGGAAGGAAAGGCATATCTTCCGTTGGGAGTATTCTTGAAATAACACCCTTGTTACCGTGACGGCCAGCCATTTTGTCACCAACGGATATCTTACGCTTCTGAGCAATATAAACTCTTACAACCTTGATAACACCTGGTTGGAGAACGTCACAATCGTCTCTTGAGAATTCTTTAACGTCGAGAACTATACCCTGTTCACCGTGAGGAAGTTTAAGAGAAGTATCTCTTACGTCTCTTGCTTTTTCACCGAAGATAGCTCTGAGAAGTCTTTCATCGGGAGTAAGCTCGGTTTCTCCCTTAGGAGTTACCTTACCAACGAGGATATCGCCTGAACGAACCTCTGCGCCGATACGGATAACACCGTTTTCGTCAAGGTTTTCAAGAACTGCTTCGCCTACGTTGGGAATATCACGGGTAATTTCTTCAGGGCCTAATTTTGTATCTCTGGATTCGCACATATATTCCTCAATATGTATTGAGGTGTATACGTCTTCTCTTACCAATCTTTCGTTAAGCAAAACAGCATCTTCGTAGTTGTAACCTTCCCATGTCATAAAGCCGATGAGAACGTTCTTACCCAAAGAAACTTCGCCATTGCTCGTAGAAGGTCCGTCTGCGATAAGGTCGCCTTCCTTAACGATGTCGCCCTTGTGTACAACGGGTCTTTGATTTACGCAAGTGCCCTGGTTGGAGCGCTTGAATTTAGTAAGAGTATAAATATTTTTCGTGCCGTCGGGAGCACGAGTGATAACTCTGTCAGCGGTAACGGATTCAACAACACCGTCTCTTACCGCATGTACCATTACCCAGGAGTCCTTGGCTGCCTTGTATTCCATACCGGTAGCAACTATTGGGGATTCGGTAATCATAAGAGGAACTGCCTGCTTCTGCATGTTTGAACCCATAAGTGCTCTGGAGTTGTCGTCGTTTTCAAGGAATGGGATCATTGCCGTTGCGACGGAAACTACCATTTTTGCAGATACGTCCATCATATCTACTTCTTTAGGTTCAAATTCACCGATATAATCCTTATGTCTGCAAACAACCTTCTTATTGAGGAAGTTGCCGTTTTCGTCCAGAAGCTCGTCTGCTGTTGCAACAACGCATTCGTCTTCTTCGTCTGCAGTAAGGTATTTTATTTCTTTCGTAACTACGCCGTCTTTAACAACTCTGTAAGGAGCTTCGATAAATCCGAATTTGTTAACCTTTGCGTATGTGGAAAGATAGGAAATAAGACCGATGTTAGGACCTTCAGGGGTTTCGATAGGACACATTCTTCCGTAATGGGTGTAGTGAACGTCACGAACCTCGAAGGATGCTCTGTCTCTGCTGAGTCCTCCAGGACCCAACGCAGAAAGACGACGCTTATGAGTAAGCTCTGCCAAGGGGTTCGTCTGATCCATAAACTGAGAAAGAGGAGAAGAACCGAAGAAGTTTCTTATTGCGGCAGAGATAGGTCTTGTATTGATAAGTGACTGAACAGTAACGTTTTCCATGTTTTGAGCGTTCATTTTGTCTTTAACGTTTCTGTCCATTCTGGAGAATCCGATTCGGAGCTGGTTGAGCAAAAGTTCACCAACAGAACGGAGTCTTCTGTTGCCAAGGTGGTCTATGTCATCACATTTGCCCACACCATGGCTGAGACCAAGCATATAGTTAACGGAAGCAAAAATATCGTCAAGCGTGATATGCTTTGCAACCAACTCATCATGTCTGTCTCTGATAGCTTCACGGAGAGCATCAAGGTCGGATGTTCCAACTTCTTCAATAATCTCCATGAAAGGCTCTATGCTGACTTTTTCAGAAAGTCCCAATTCTTCATTGGAAATTCCGCAAAGCTTTTCAGCATCAACTGTTTTATTGGAGAATACAACGATACCGCTTTCATCTTCAGTATCAACAACAACTCTCCATACACCGTTGTTTTCAATAGCTTCAGCCATTTCTCTGGTGATTTTTTCACCCGGCATACAAACAATTTCACCTGTGATGGCAGATATTGCAGGTTCAGCAAGAGTGAGACCGACAATACGTTTTGAAAGGCAAAGCTTTTTATTGAATTTATATCTTCCTACGGAAGAAATTTCATAACGTTTAGTATCAAAGAAAAGGTTATTGAGAAGCACCTGCGCGCTTTCAACTATTGGAGGATCGCCCGGACGGAGCTTCTTATAGATTTCCTTAAGAGCCTCGTCTGAGGGAGAAGTTTTATATTTGAGAGCTTCGGAAACGGAAGTATCCTTTTCTATTGTTCTCTCAAGCTTTTCTTCTTTACCGAAAAGTTCATAAATCTGCTCGTCCTCACCCAAGCCAAAGGCTCTGAGAAGAACGGTAACGGGAAGCTTTCTGTTTTTATCTATTCTTACGTAGAAAACGTCGGAAGCATCCGTTTCGTATTCAAGCCACGCTCCTCTGTAAGGAATAATGGTTGAAGAAAAGAGCTCTTTTCCGTTTTTGTCGCTTGTGCTTTCATAATATGCACCCGGAGAACGAACGATCTGAGAAACAATAACTCTTTCCGCACCGTTGATAATAAACGTACCACCGTCAGTCATCATGGGGAAGTTGCCCATGAAAATCTCACTCTGGTTGATGATATTTCCCGTCGCCTTATTTATAAGACGAGCGTTTACGGTGAAACGTACGGAATAGTCCACGTCTCTTTCTTTACACTCTTCTACGGAGAATCTGGGCGTGTCGCTCAAGGAATAATCGTAGAATTCGATAATAAGATTACCCGAATAGTCAACCATTGGGGAAACGTCTTCAAGAACTTCTCTTATACCTTTTTCAATAAATTCCCTGAAGGATTTTTTCTGAATCTCTATAAGATCCGGCATATCAAGCACTTCATCGTGCTTTGAAAATGACTTTCTCACATTTCTGCCCAACTTACAGTCTTTAACCATTTTCTCACTCTCTCCTTCGTTATTGTCACAAAGTTTTCGCAAAGCCTGTGGATCACAAGGATTTTTTATCCCTCTCACCACATCGATCCATTTTTGAACGTCTTAACACTTTATTATCGCTTTACTAACAAAAAATACCATTTCATCCACGTTTGTTTCGTTGATGTTAAGCGAACATTTCTGTGTTTTTACCACAAAAACGGCATACTACGCCCATCCAAACCATGGTAGGCGCAGTATGCAATATTATCACAAATATTTCCTTTTGTCAATAGCTTTTTTGAAAAAAGTTAAAAAGATTTTTTGGGCAGGAGGCTGACGCCAAGGCAAGAGGCAAGAGGCAGGAGGCAAGAGGCGATAGTAATTCGGAATTCGGAGTTCGGAATGCGGAATGATTAAAAAGCATGGTTTCGAGGATTCTCAAGCCCGTTCTTTATCTATTTTCATTTTGAATAATATAATAAAATATTTTTCGACCATCGGGAGAAAAATTTCAATAATTTTCAATTTTCAACTGTCAATTTTCAATTCAATGTGTTTTTCTGCATTCCTTGTATAAACAAAGAAAAACCCCTTTCGGAGTTTTTCCTGTTATTTACATCATAATTATATAACTCTTACTCTGATAACGCCTTCAACCGCAGCGATATCAGAAATCATCTTTTCCGTTATATCGGAATTCGTATCGATCAACGTGCAAGCTTTTGTATTTTTGGAACGGTTGATCATACCTTCAATATTGATTCCATCGCTGCCGAACACGCCTGAAAGGTTTGTAAGAACGTTGGGAATGTTTTCGTGAAGAACAACGATTCTCTTTGTTCCTGTTTTAGGAAGAACTGTATCTGGATAGTTTACACTATGTCTGATGTTTCCGTTTTCAATGAAGTCGATAAGCTCTTCAGCAGCCATAACTGCGCAGTTATCTTCAGACTCGGGAGTGGAAGCTCCAAGGTGAGGAGTTGTAACTATTCCCTTTACACCGACTGTTTCATTATTAGGGAAGTCTGTTACGTATCTTGCAACCTTGCCCGATTCAAGAGCTGCTTTCATATCTGCAACGTTAACAAGGTCTGCTCTGGAAAGGTTGATGATTCTTACACCGTCTTTCATAAGAGCCAAAGTGTCTGCATTTATCATTCCTTTTGTTTGAGGAGTTGCAGGAACGTGAATAGATATGTAATCGCTTGCAGCGTAAACGTCTTCAAAGGTCTCAGCCTTTTTAACGTTAACGTCAAGTCTCCATGCTGCGTCAACAGTCATATAAGGGTCACAACCGAGAACGTTCATTCCAAGAGCGAGAGCTGCGTTTGCAACCATGCCGCCGATAGCACCAAGACCGATAATACCCAAGGTTTTACCTTTAAGCTCAGGTCCTACAAATGCGGATTTGCCTTTTTCAACTGCTTTTGCAATATCTTCAGTTCCTTCAAGGCTCTTTGCCCATTCAATACCGCCTACGATATCACGGGATGCCATAAGGAGAGAAGCAATAGCAAGCTCTTTAACGCCGTTTGCGTTTGCACCCGGTGTGTTAAAAACAACAATACCCTGTTCTGCACATTTATCGCAAGGAATGTTGTTAACACCTGCGCCGCAACGTGCAACAGCGAGAAGCTCCTTTCCAAATTCCATATCATGCATGGAAGCGGAACGAACCATTATAGCATCTGGATTTTCAACAGCTTCGGAAACGTTATATTTTGAGGTATCGAATTTTTCCGTACCGTATTTGCTTATTTTATTAAGAAGTTTTATGTTTTTCATTTTTTCCTCCGAGATTTATGCGTTTTCTTTTTCAAACGCTTTCATAAACTCAACGAGCTTTTCAACGCCCTCTACAGGCATTGCATTGTAGATGGAAGCTCTCATACCGCCTACAGACCTATGTCCCTTAAGGTTTACAAAGCCTGCCTTAGTTGCTTCTGCACAGAATTTCTTGTCAAGATCTGCGTCGCCCGTAACAAAGCAAACGTTCATAAGAGAACGATGTTCTTTTTCTGCAGTTGCCTTGAAGAGCTTGGAAGAATCAAGATAATCGTAAAGCATTTTTGCTTTTGTAACGTTGATTTTTTCCATTGCTTCAAGTCCACCCTTTTCGAGAAGATAATCGAAAACAAGACCTGCAAAGTAAATACCATATGTAGGAGGCGTATTATACATAGATTCGTTTTTAGCCTGAACGGTATAGTTAAGAATAACCGGGGTTTCGGGAGCGGCAAAGCCAAGCATGTCTTCTCTCACGATAACAACAGTAACACCAGCAGGACCGATGTTTTTCTGTGCGCCTGCATAGATAACCGCATATTTGCTAACGTCTATAGGGCGGGAAAGAATACCGGAAGACATATCAGCAATCAAGGGGATATCACCTGTATCGGGAACATAGTTATAAACGGTTCCGAAAATAGTGTTGTTATAGCAAATGTGAACGTAGTCTGCATCGGGAGAAATGTCGGATTTCTCAACCTTGGGAACGTATGTAAAGTTCTTATCCTTTGAGCTTGCAATAATTTTAACTTCACCATATTTTGCAGCTTCTTCGGCAGCCTTGCCGGAGAACTGACCTGAAACGATATAATCTGCTTTTTTATTCTTCGTCATGAAGTTCATAGCAATAGCGGCAAACTGAGCAGTTGCACCGCCCTGAAGGAAAAGCACCTTGTAATTATCAGGAATATTCATGAGCTTTCTGAGAGAAGCTTCTGCTGCATGAATGATTTCTTCGTATACTGCCGAACGGTGGCTCATTTCCATAACGCTCATTCCTGAGCCATTGTAATTACAAAGCTCGGAAGCTGCTTTTTCAAGCAATTCTAAAGGGAGCATGGAAGGTCCCGCGGAAAAATTAAAAACTCTGTCTGACATAATTTCAACCTGTCTTTCTTACTTATTTCTTATTTTCCACGGATAGTATCTGAAGACATATCCGCTTATCAGGGGTATTTTACTACATAAATTATAAATTGTCAATAATATATTTGGTTTTTCTCTTGACAAAAGGTAAAAATTTTGTTATAGTGAATAAGGTTAATTTTGTACATTTCTCACCTATGCTTCAAAATATATCGCGGTTGATGGAGACCGAACGCGTGAACATCGATAATCTTAACTTATTACTCATCTTATTTATCATCGAATACGCATTTTTTATATTAGTTCTAATACTGGAGGGCAATCAAATGGATTTTTCTTTTTCGCTGGAAAAAATCATAAAGGTGGTCAAACGCTTCTTCTTACTTATCATAGTTTTTGCCGTTGCATTTTATGCTTTGGGCTACTATATCACTTTAAAGAAGACTAACGTTTCCTACTACTCCTATACGGATCTTTATATTCATACAACCTCATCAAGCGTAGAAGATTACGTTAAATACATGGATTCGGAAGCCAGATATGTTGATACTTACCTTCTTACTATAGACACGTATAAGTTTTACGAAGAATTAAGACAACAGCTCCCCGAAAAATGGCGTGACAAGGTTTCTGCGGGTTATCTTAAAGGCGCTGTATCTCCTTCCATACGAGAGGAATCGGCGATAGTACGTTTTTCAGTATATACGAACGACCCGGATCTTTCGAAAACGATAGCCACAACGCTCAGTCTTTATATGGACGATTATCTTTTCAATAACTTCCGTGTAAACAGCGTCCAAGTTGTTGAAAGTCCGCGTCCTCCCATCCCATCCGTAACACAAAACAGATACTTTTCGATTATTCTTGCTGTGGTAGGCATTCTTGCAGGCTTCAGTATAGGATATATTAAAGAAATCAATGACATAAGAATCCGCACAGTCGCAGATATAGAAAGATACAAAATCCCCGTATTGGGCGTTGTTCCCGCATTCTCTTCATCTCCTGTAAAAAAAGGCAAGAAGTATGCTTACGGCGGATATGACACTTATTCGAATGCATCCGCAAAACTCGAAGCAGCAGACAAGAAAAACAAAAAATAAAGGAGGGAGCTTCTGATGTTCGGAAAACGCAAATCAAGTAACGAAAGAAAAATATACACATCGGGATATCATCCTGAAAGCGAAAAAGATAAGCTTCTTTCCTTTTCCGTTAAAGAAGCGTATAAGGCTATAAGAACAAACATAGTTTTGTCTCTTATAAAAGACGGATGCAAGGTAATAACCTTTACAAGTCCGGTCCCTTCAGAAGGGAAATCCACAACTATTTCAAACGTTGCGGTGTCACTTTCAAAAGCATATTACAGAGTTCTCCTCATAGATTGCGATCTACTCAAGCCACGTTTGCACAAAACCTTCAAAATAAAGAACACGTCAGGATTGACAAACGTATTGAGCAAGCTTTCAAGCTTTGAAAGCAGTGTTCAGGTTCTTGATGATTACAGCGGGATCCACGTGCTTACGGCTGGTATTTCAGCACCAAACCCTTCGGAAATGCTTGGCAGTGACAGAATGAAAGAGCTTCTTGCTTCACTTACTGAAAAGTATGATTACATTCTTATTGATACTCCACCTATAAACATCCTTTCTGATGGTCTAAGCCTTGCCCGCATATCCGACGGGGTTGTACTGGTTGTAAGACAGGATCATTCGACACACGACGAGCTTAAGCAAGCAATAAATTCCATTGAATTTATTTCCGCAAAAATCATCGGTATCGTTTATAACGGTATGAGCGGAGAAAAGACGGTCGGAGGAGGATACGGAAAATCCTCAAAATACGGCAAATACGGTAAATACGGTAAATACGGTAAATACGGTCGTTATGGTTCGTATAATTCGTACAGCTATGCAGCAACGTACGGAGATAAGGAACGCAAGGGCGATCAAACGAAAGAAAAAGGATTTATCGAAGTTGAAGAAAAATCCGAAGGTAGCGAAGGTTAATACGGAGACGGCTTATGGTAGATTTCCACACACATATTATTCCCGCTATTGACGATGGAGCAAAAACAGCAGAAGACTCCATACATCTGCTTAAATCTCTCAAAGATCTTGGGATGACGCAAGTTGTACTGTCACCTCACTATTATCCTGCTCAGGAAAAGATTCAGGATTTTATTTCAAGACGTGATGCGTCCTGTAAAATTCTTGCAGAAAAATTGGAAAAGTCAAATGAAAGCTTTCCAAAGCTTCATCTGGCTTCCGAGGTTTATCTTGAACCAATAATTTTCAACAACGAAGACTTGACGCCTCTTACCGTAGATATGAGCGGTAAATTCATGCTTACGGAGCTTTTGTACGAAAAAGAATTCACAAACTCCACAGAAGCCATGATAAGACAGCTGGTTTATTCTTATAACCTTGTTCCTATACTTGCACATATTGACAGATATCCATTTTTGATGAAAGAAAAGAATCTTTATCACCTTCTTGAAATGGGATGTGTGGCGCAGATAAATCTTTCCTCACTCACAAACTTTTTCCAGAGGAAAAAGCTGTTTAAATATTTGGAAAAAGGGTATATTGGTGTTATAGGCTCGGATATACACAACAAATCATATTTTGAAAACGTCAAAGCAGGTCTTTCTTATTTAAGAGAGGACGACATTGAATATATTACAGACGTTTCAAAAGGAATATTAAAAAAAGTTAAAAAGGATTCGGACGATAATTACCCCGAGATAGTCGTTGATTAAAACAATGCTGGAATTAAAAAACATATCCTTTGTTGCAGAAAACAAAAAAATAATAGATGATATAAGCTTGACGGTCAACGACGGAGAGATTCTTCTGTTTACAGGACCTAACGGCGGCGGTAAAACTACACTTGCAAAAATAATGATGGGTATAGTAACACCTACATCGGGTAAAATTCTTCTTGACGGTGAAGATATTACGGATATGCCAATAACGGAGCGTGCGCAAAAAGGAATCGGATACGCATTTCAGACTCCTGCCCGCTTCAAAGGTCTTACCGTGAGAAGACTTCTCAAAATTGCATGTGGAGAAAACTTTTCCGATGATTGCTGTTGCGATTTACTTTCTATGGTAGGTCTTTGTCAGAAGGAATACTTAAACAGACCTTTGGACACTTCCCTTTCAGGCGGTGAGCTTAAGCGTATTGAGGTTGCTTCAATATTGGCGAGAAAGCTTAAAGTAGCGATTTATGACGAGCCTGAAGCAGGAATCGACCTTTGGAGCTTCAATATGCTTGTTGACACCTTTGCTTCTCAGAAAGGAAAAGGTTCAACAGTAATTATTTCCCATCAGGAACGAATAATGAGGCTTGCTGACAGAATCGCTGTTATTTCGGGAGGAAAAATCTCCGAAATAGCATCGGGCGGCGAAATGCTTCCCAAGCTTTCAGGATATTTCAACAAATCCTGCGGTAAACTCAAATAAAATAATACGGACGGAAAAATAGATGTCTGATCTTCTAAATCTTTCTAAAAAACTTTTATCAATCGACGATTTTTCCTTGCTCAAAACCATTGCCGACATGCCTGCCATTCCTGACGGTGCGGTAAACGTAAGAAAAAACGGTGAAGGTGTTTTGAGAAATTCAACGGAAAACGTTAAAATCGAACCAAAAAAAGACAAAAGCGGAATTGACGTATACGTAAAAGCGAACTCCAAAGGAGAACGTGTTCATATTCCCGTTATTATCACTGACGGTGGTATATCCGAGCTTGTTTACAACGACTTTTACATTGGAGAAAATGCGGAATGTGAGATTGTTGCAGGTTGCGGTATTCATAACAACGATACCTGTAATTCAAGCCGCCACGACGGTGTACACGCGTTCCATCTTGGAAAAGGAGCAAAAGTACGTTATACTGAAAAGCATTTCGGTGGTGGGTCGGGCGAGAACATAATGAACCCCATAACCGAAATATATATGGACGAGGATTCTGTTTTTGACCTTGATACAACACAGATTGAGGGCGTTACCTCAACGGACCGCAGAACGTTTGCAAAGGTTGGAGCGAACGCAAAGCTTAACATGACGGAGCGTTTGGTTACCCACGATGAACAGATTGCAAAATCTGACGTTGATATTTCTCTTGAAGGCGAAGGAGCGGCACTTCGAATAATCTCACGTTCTGTTGCAAGAGATTCTTCAAAACAGATATTCCATCCACGTGCCATAGGCAACTCTGCTTGTGCCGCACATATTCAATGTGACTCAATTATAATGGATAATGCGGTTGTAACGTCTATTCCCGAAATAGTTGCAAACTCCGCAGATGCACAAATGATTCACGAAGCCGCCATCGGCAGAATCAATAACGAACAGCTTCTCAAGCTCCAAACTCTTGGACTTACCACGGAAGAAGCAGAAACTGTAATTGTCGAGGGCTTTTTGGAATAAAGCCCTCTTCTTTTCTCTTTCGGTGAAAGAGAAAAGAAGCAAAAGAGAAAGCAAGCCTTTAACAAAAAAACTTATTATTGAAAGATGGTATCATGAAAAAAACCTATAAAGTACAAACAATACGATGTCAATCCTGCGTTAATGCTATTGAAGGGAAGCTTTCAAAATTGGAATCGGTCAAATCCGCTTCCGCATCATTGGCATCGGGTTTTTTAACCGTTGAATTTGACGGTGACGAAAAAGAGATAATATCCGCTGTTAAATCCCTCGGATTTGATATCTACGAAAAAGGCAAAGAACCTAAAGAAGAAAAGAAGGACAGAGCAACACTCAGAATAATTCTTTGTGCAATAATCCTTGTTCTTGCACATGTTGTTATGCATTTCGTAAAGGATATAACACTTTCAGGTATTTTACAGCTTGCTTTATCCCTGATTATTTGCGGAATATGCAGTGGTTATTTCGTTCGTGGTATAAAAGGGTTTATTTCACTCTCCCCAAATATGGAATCTCTTGTCATAACGGGGGTTATTGCCTCGGTTTTATACAGTACAGCTTCAATCATATTGGGTGGAGACTATTATTTCGACGGCGCTATTATGATTTTCACCGTTGTTTCCCTTGGAAAATATATAGAAAGCAGAGTGAAGAAAAAAGCCTTCGATTCCATAGGCGAATTTATGAGCCTTATTCCCGACGTTGCCGAAGTTGAACGGGGAAACGGAGTTTACAAGATTCCGATTTCCGAAATTAAAGAAGGGGACGTAGTTATAGTCAAGGAAGGTGGAACTGTTCCCGTTGACGGAATCATAATCGAAGGGGCGGCTTCCTTTGACACAAGTGCAATTACGGGCGAAAGCCTGCCTTCAGACCTTTCTTTCGGCGATGAGGTTATTTCATCCTCAATAAATCTTTCGGGCTACGTGAAAATAGAAGCGTTAAGCGTTAACGGCGACAGAATTGTTGATAAAATAGCATCCTTGATGGAAGAAGCATCCGCAACGAAAGCACCAATAGCCCGTTTTGCAGACCAAGTGAGCAAATATTTTGTTCCATCTGTTATAGGAATTTCTATTCTCACGGGAATATGCCATCTTATTTTCGGAGATCCTTCTTCAGCTATAACTCACGCTGTTGCAGTTTTAGTCGTTTCCTGCCCCTGTGCGCTCGGACTTGCCACTCCTGCGGCTGTAATGGCTGCCGTGGGTAAAGGCGCAAGTAAAGGAATCCTGATAAAAAACGCAGCTGCCCTTGAAGAAACGGGCAGAGCAACAACTGTTATTTTCGACAAAACAGGAACGGTTACAACGGGAAAGCTTACCGTAGCGGAAGCTGTTTCTGAAAAAGGTGAGCTTCTGGCAAAATACGCCGCATCCATTGAAGCGCAAAGCTCACATCCTGCAGCAGCTTCCATCAGAGAATACTATTCGTCGGTAAAAGCTGAAAAGGTAACGGGATTTTCAACAATCGCAGGTAGAGGTGTCGAAGGCTTTATCGAAGAAAACGGAAAAGAAAAAAGGATAATCGGCGGAAACCTTCGCTTCATGGAAGAAAACGGTATTAGTGTTCCAGAAGTTTCCAATATTGGAAAAACGTTGCTTTATTTTGCCTGCGACGGTGAATATATAGGATATATTGCCCTTTCGGACGTTCCGAGAGCTGATGCAAAAGAAGGTATAACCCGTCTTAAAGAAATGGGACTTCAGGTTATAATGTTAAGCGGTGACAATGAAGCGTCCGTTTCTGACATTGCATCAAAAACCGGAATCGAAAATTATAAATTCTCTCTTTTGCCTGCAGACAAAGAAAGATATATAAGAGAATTAAAGGAAAAAGGCGAAAAAGTCATTATGGTAGGCGACGGAACAAATGACGCTCCATCTCTTATTAGTGCAAACGTTGGTATTGCCGTAAGTAGCGGAACGGATATTTCCGTTGAATCAGCTGATATAGTCACTATGTCGGAAAATCTTACGAAGGTTTCATCTGCTGTCAGATTGGGTAAAAATGCTCTTTCAATTATAAAGCAAAATCTTTTCTGGGCTCTTATATACAATTCCATTTGTATTCCCATTGCGGCAGGAGCGATTCCTTTTATTCAGATGTCGCCTCCATTTGCTGCTATTGCTATGAGTCTTAGTTCCATATGTGTGGTTTCCAATGCTTCAAGGCTTAGATTCAAGAAAATATAGTATTCAACGAAACTGCAAAAAAAGTTTTATATCAAGCTATCTTTTTTATAGTTAATCTTGCTTTAATAATCCAGGTGTATAAATTCAGTATAAGAATTTATACAAGGAGAAGCTTATTTTGAAAAAAGAATTATTCAAATTTATATCCATTTTATCAATTTCCGCTTTATTACTATCCTCCTGCGGTGAAAACGAAACGTCCTCAACGTTTTCTGAAGATAAAGATAAATCTGATACCGTTTCAGAAAGCATCACAAACAGCGAATCAGATAAAGAAATTTCTGATTTTGAAAACAGCTCGGAAAACAGCTCTGATGATTTTGGAAGCACAGAAGAATTAAACTATGCCGTTTCGTACAAAAGCACGGACCTTACTACGGATTTTGACGAAAGCTCTGCAGTAAAAATAAAATGTGAAGGTGCGTCCGTCACAATAAATGGAGCAGGTGCAGAAGCGGAAGGCGGAATCATAACCGTAACAAACAGCGGTGTATATCTGCTCGAAGGTACTCTTAACGGAAGAATAATTGTAAGCTCGACAGACACAGACCCTGTAAGACTTATATTGAAAGGCCTTTCAGTTACCTGCAACACATCAGCACCTCTTTACGTTGCATCTGCTGACAAGGTTATTGTTACGTTGGAAGAAAATACAGTAAATACCTTTAAGGATTCTGATTCCTACGTATATGACGACGAAGCCAACGAAGAACCTTCAGCGGCTATATTCTCCAAGGATGACCTGACTTTCAACGGGAAAGGAACGCTCTTGGTAGAAGCCTCTTTCAAAAACGGTATTCAATGCAAAGACAAGCTTAAAATATGCGAAGGCAAAATTGAAGTCACAGCAAAAAATGACGGAATAAAGGGAAAAGACTGTGTCGGAATATGTGGCGGAAATATAACCGTTAACTCAGGCGCAGACGGTATCCAATCCTCAAATACAAGTATAGGTAACGTAGGCTTTGTAAGCATTGAAAACGGAACAGTGAATATAACTTCATCCCTTGACGGAATACAAGGCGAAAATGGTGTTTGCATAAGCGGTGGTACAGTCACAATAAATTCTGGGAAAGGAGCTTCCTCCACAGAATCCAAAAAGGGCATCAAAGGAACGAAGGACGTAACCGTAACAGGCGGTATCATAAACGTAACTTCAACGGATGACTCCATACATTCTGACGGTGTTATAAACGTTGAAGGCGGAGATATCACCGCATCATCAGGTGATGACGGGTTCCACGCAGAATCTGAAATAAATATAAAAGGCGGAAACGTAAACATCACCCGCTCTTACGAAGGGCTTGAAGCATCAAAAATAAATATAAAGGGTGGAAACACAAGAGTCAAAGCATCGGATGATGGCGTTAATGCTTCGGACGGAACAGGCGGAAAAGGCGGTTTCGGCGGAATGGGCGGCGGTATGTCCGCAAATTCCAACTGTTCCTTTAACGTAAGCGGTGGATATATCTACGTAAACGCAAACGGTGACGGACTTGATTCCAACGGAAACATATCAATATCAAACGGAGTTGTAATCTGCGAAGGGCCGACTAACGGTGGCAACAGCTCCGTTGACCATAACGGAAGTATTTCTATTACAGGCGGTATGCTTCTTTCCATTGGAAGCAACGGCATGGCAGGGGAAATTCTCAGCTCAACTTCAGGCACAACACAGTGCGTTTTCGGCTCTTACATTAACGGAACTGCAGGCACAACGATTGCCATAAAGGATTCAACGGGCAAAATTCTCTGCGTTTTCAAAACCACAAAACAGTTCGGACATCTGGTTTTCTCATCTCCCGACCTTAAAACAGGCGAAACCTACCAAATATGGACAGGCGGAAAAGGAAACGGCGAAAGCACCGACGGGCTTTATACGGAAAATTTCTATGAAGGTGGCTCGTCTGTGGCAACCATAACACAATCAGCAACCGTTGAAGGCGGTGGAGGTGGAATGGGAGGCGGAATGGGAGGCGGAGGTTTCCCAGGTGGAATGCCTGGAGGAAATCGCCCTCAAAAGCCAAGCCGCTGGTAAAGCAAACGCTGTGCGTTTGCAATGAGTGTGCCGTGGGCAGTGAAGCAGGAGCAAGGCTCCTGTGAAGCATTGACTATGGCAACGTGAAGTAGAATCAAAGCTCCTGTGAAGCATTACCTTCGCCTTCGTGAAATTTTTGGCTTCGCCAAAAGTTAACACGGTGCTCGAAAAGCAATTATATAAAATATTTTTCGAAACGCAGTGAGAAAAATTTCCTTCACTCCTGCCTCTTGCCTCTTGCCTCTATGCCTTAGCGTCAGCCTGTTTTGCTTAAATAAAACTATCCTAAATATAATCAAGGAGATTTAACAATGAAAAAAGAATTCACAAACCCTATTATTTCCTTCGGTGCAGACCCTTGGATAATTGAAAAGGACGGTTTTTACTATTACTGCCACACAAAAGATAACGGTGTTGCAGTCAGAAAATTCGGCTGGTTTTCCGAAGCAGAAACCGCAGAATCCGTAACAGTTTACACAGCTCCCGAAGGAACAATGTATTCCGCTGAATACTGGGCGCCCGAACTTCATTATCTCGACGGAAATTGGTACATATACGTTGCTGCTGATGATGGCGATAACTTCAACCACAGAATGTACGTACTCAAAGGTACCACGCAAAATCCCCTTGACCCCTTTGAAATGATTGGCAAAATTACAGATCCCACGGATAAATGGGCAATAGACGGAACAGTTATGACCTACGAAGGTAAAAACTACTATATATGGTCAGGCTGGGAAGGGGATGAAAACGTATCACAGAACATCTATATTGCTAAAATGAAAACCCCTTGTGAGCTTGAAGGCGAACGTGTACTTTTGTCCTCACCCACAGAAGAATGGGAAAAAAGAGGTTGCACAGGCGGTCTTCCTACCATAAACGAAGGTCCTGTAGCTCTTGTTGAAAGCGGACTTGTCGCAATAATCTATTCTGCAAGCGGAAGCTGGTGCGATGATTACTGTCTTGGACAGCTTACCTTCAAAGGTGGAGACATTATGGATAAAAACAACTGGGTAAAAGAATCCTCCCCCGTTCTTTCAAAGAAAGAAAAGGCATACGGCCCAGGACATTGTTCATTTACAAAAGATTCTGAAGGAAACCTCTATCTTGTTTACCATGCAAATGTGGTATCAGGCACAAGTTGGGACGGAAGAAGCGTTCACGTTACTAAATGTCACGTTGAAAACGGCTTACTCGTTGTTGACTAAATGATATAATTTAAAATGCAAAATGCTTTTCCAACGTTAAAGGGAAAGCATTTTTTTCACTAAAAATTTTTAGGGATAGAATTTAACAAAGCCGAAAAATAAACAAAATTAAAATATTTGCTGTCCAAAGACATTAACATTATTAAAAAACGGTATTGAGCACAAAACTCAATACCGTTTTTCGTTTATTTCTTATGCGTATAAATCAAATTCACCAAGGAAGTATCTCTTAATCTGGAGCAAGTCCGTGGAGTCGATAGCTCCACCACAGTCTGCATCAGCAGCAGTAATGAAAACTCCTTCGAGTTTAAGCAATCCAAGGAAATTATTCTTAACTCTGAGGAAGTCAGTAGTATCGATAACACCACTTCCGTCAACGTCACCACGAACGATTACCTCGTACGTATTTCCTTTACCGTCAGATACTTTGCAGCCTGTACCAACGTAAGCTTTTTCTCCTAAAGCATTTCCGTCTTTATCTGTAATTGTTGCTGTAATTCCAAATTCAGCAAGAGCTGCAATCAAATCTGCTGGGCTTGTTTTTGCAACAACGTTAGGCATTGTCTTGTTTTCTTCGTTCATGTAATAATCGCTGTCAGCATCTGGTTTTACAACAGGAGGAGCAACTTCCAATTCAACGAAATTAAATCCGTTATCTATTGCATAAACTTCTGCATCTGAGCCTTTAATTGCTGTTATTGTGAAGTCTTTAACTTTGTCTTCGCCGCAAAAACCAAATGCATTGTAACCAACTTTCGTTTCTGCACCGTAAATGGTTACGCCTTTAAGATAAGGACATCCGTCGAAAGCATAATCGCCAACGCTTGTAAGTTCTTCGTGAAGCGTAAGAGCTTCGAGAGATGAACAGCCGTAGAATGCCATAAAGCCAACAGTAAGTACGAATTCAGGAATAACAATTTCCTTGATTGATGAACAGCCATAGAATGCGTTATCGCCGATTGACGTTACGTATTCGGGAATAGTAATAGCTTTTATAGCTGAACAAAATTCGAATGCGCTATCACCAATTTCAGTTACAGAAGCAGGAATAGAAATACTTTCAAGCGTTTCACATCCTGAAAAAGCTGTTGCACCAATACTGTTTGCACCTTCTTCGATAACAACTTTTTTTATTTCAAAAGTCTGCCAAGGAGAAGTTGTAAAATCATACATATCTCCGCTACCTGTTATGGTAACAACGCCATCAGTGTTAAGTTCCCATTCAAGAGAGTCGCCGCATATACCGAACTCGATTATTCCGCCAACATCTGTTTTTTCAGCAAATGCAATACCATTATTAGTTGCATAATCTTCTACAAAAGATCCTTTTTCACTCACAAGAGTAAGAGCCGAACCACAGCCTACGAAAGCAGTATCATCGATAAATTCCATGGTTCCGGGGATTTCTACATTTGCAATAGAATCACAGTTTGCAAACGCTTCTTCGCCAATAAACGTAACTGCATCGGGAATAGTTACATTTGTAAGGGAATCGCATTCGTAAAAAGTTTGGTATCCAATGAACATAATAAAGCTGCCCAAGGAAACATTTTTAAGAGCAGAACAATATCTGAACGCACCATCACCCAAGGATTCAACTGTGTTGGGAAGAATTATGGAACCAAGATTATAACAGTTCTCAAATGCATATTCACCAACGGATCCGAGAGTGCCTTCAATAATAACTTCCTTAAGAGCTACACAGTTATTGAAAGCATAATCACCAATAAATGCAACATCTGCTCCAATAGTTGCTCTTTCAAGATAAATACAGCTTGCAAAAGAATATGTACCAATGTTGGTTACGCCGTCTTCAATAACAAGCTCTTTAACTTCGTAGTCAAGCCAAGGAGCTTCACCATCATAAACGTCATACATATCGCCGCTACCTGAGATGGTAAGAACACCAGTTTTCTCATTTAAAACCCAAAGAAGGTCATCACCGCAGTTACCCCATGCACCTACGATGTCAACGTTTACATCCTCAGCATATACGGCTGTCGAAAAAACAGCAAAAAGGAACGTTAATGCTAAAAGGACTGAAATTACTTTTCTACTCATTTTCAGAGTCTCCTTTTGTTTTTTTTGTTTTTTGTTTTTATTTCAAATCAAGCAAAAGAACTTTATAATTGAAGTACTAATGCATATTATATTTTATACCATAAAATATAATAAAAGTCAACTCTTTTGCAAAGCTTTTTTATAAATTCCTGAAAGGAAATTTTATCAAGTATTCCTATCCTTTCTTGATTCTTGTTATTTGGACAATTTATTGTATTTTTTCTCAGATAAAGCTAAAAATTTCCTTGGTTTTGTACCACCATTCGACATAATTCACACATGAAAATCGGTATAATAAACATACAAAATCAAGAAAGGATGTGAAAACGTGAATCTTACTTACAGCGAAACCAAAGACAGCTTAACAGTAAAGCTCTCTGGAGAGATAGACCATCACGGAGCAAAATTCGCAAGGGAAGAAATTGATTCAGCTTTAAACAAAAAGATGCCTGACAAGTTTATTCTTGATATGTCGTCAATTACATTTTGTGATTCTTCAGGACTCGGACTTATTATGGGAAGATATAAAACCGTAAAAGAATACGGTGGTGAAATTTTTCTGAAAAGTCCTGCCCCAACAGTTGAAAAAATGGTTCGTCTATCAGGTCTTGACCGACTTGTAAGAATTATAGACTAAAAAAGGAGAAGTTTAAAATGTCGGAAAAAAGAAATACGGTTATAAAGAGCAGGAAAAAACCACCTGCAGAGACGGTGAACAGCTTCAAATGTTCTTTTCCCGCAAAGTCTGTAAACGAAAGCTTTGCAAGAACAGCCGTTTCAGCATTCGTGTCCCAACTCGATCCAACGGTTGCGGAGCTTGCAGACCTTAAAACTGCTGTTTCTGAAGCAGTTACAAATTCCATAGTTCACGGCTACAAGGATAGCCCTAATTCTCTGATATATCTTTCAGCTTTATACAGAGATGACGGTACGGTATGCATTGAGATAAAAGACAAAGGGTGTGGAATTCCCGATGTAAAAACCGCAATGGAGCCTGCTTATACCACATCTCCCGGTGATGAAAGGAGCGGAATGGGATTTACCGTTATGGCAGCCTTTTGCGACAGAATAAAGGTGTCTTCCGCAGAAGGAAAAGGAACGACGGTTATTTTGGAAAAGAGGTTCTCGTCTACATAAGGAGTTGATAAAATGCCTCTTCACGAAACGTCTGCCGAATTGCTGACGGCAGAAGAATACGAATCGTCTCAACATATAGATTATTCCGCATATCAAGGTAAGGGTAGAGAAAATGGGTCAGAAATAATTAAAAAAGCTCAAGACGGAGATGAAAACGCCCTCTCACTCATAATAGAAACAAATTTAGGACTTGTTAAAGCTATTGCGGTAAGATTCAAAGACAGAGGAGCAGAGCTTGAAGATATTATTCAGATAGGAACTATCGGAATGATAAAAGCTGTGAGAAATTTTGATTTTTCATTCAACACGAAATTCTCAACCTATGCCGTACCTCTCATAATGGGCGAAATAAAAAAATTTCTCCGCGATGACGGACTAATAAAGGTAAGCAGAGAAACGAAACGGAAAGCAGTTCTCGTTCTCAAAGAAAAAGAAAGGCTTTTTCTTGAAAGCGGAATCGAGCCAACAATAAAAAAGGTTGCAGAAGCAGTGGGAATCACACCCGAAGAAGCAGCAGAAGCGTTGGAAGCCGCAACAGATGCCATTTCTCTTTCCGATACCGTTGGAGAAACACCCGTTGAAAACTTCGTAGGCGAAGATAACACCCCTGAAATAATAGAAAGATTAGCTCTCCGTCAAGCTATAGATTCTCTCGAAAAAGACGAGCGGGATCTTATTTATTACCGATATTACAAGGGATATTCCCAAAGTAAAACCGCACTCATTTTCGGAGTTACACAAGTTAAAATCTCACGAACAGAGAAAAAAATAATAGAAAAACTGAAAAAAGCATTGACATAAGCCAAAGTGAAAGCCCAAGCGATTTAGTTGCTTGGGCTTTTACCTTGTTTCTCATTCCTGATTAAGAATATATTTTTTAACAGCCAGATAATCTGCAGTTGAAACTCTACCGTCGAAATCGGAATCTGACTCTTTTATCTGTTCTTTTGTAAGCTTTGACACGCCCAGGAAATGAGCCTTTATTTTCAGATAGTCAAAAACCGTATATTTCCCGTCACAATCAACGTCTCCTCTCGGCTCAACAGACCAAAAGGCATTTTTTTCAACTTTGGTGGAAAGGGGAATGTCGTAATATACAAGCTTCTCGCATCTTCCGAATGCGTATTGACCGATTCGGTTCAGATTTGAAGGCAGGGTTACTGTTGAAAAATTATCGCAATAATAGAATGCGTAGTCGTCTATTTCTCTGACGGATTCGGGTAAATTTACGGTTATAAGGGCATCGCAAGCATAAAAAGCCATATATCCAATCAAAGAAACGCTATTCTGTATATTTATCGTTTTAAGCTTTGCACAGTTAGAAAAGGTATGCTTTCTTACTGCTCTGATTCCTTTTGGTAAAGAAATAGACGTAAGATTTTTACATTGTCTGAATGCTCCTTCTCCTATATCCTCAACACCGTCCGGAATAGTAAAGTTTTTCAAATAAGTACAATTTTCAAAGGAATAATCCCCTATTTCCTTCAAGGTTGAGGGAAACTCAAGAGCTCTTAAAGCATCAAAGGTATTAAATGCGTTGTTTCCAATTCTCGTAACGCCGTCTTTTATTTTAACAGTTCTGACAGTTGCTCTGTATACTACCCAAGGCGTATCTATAATTCCGTACTGGTTTTCAAAATAGTCGTCCATTTCGCCATCGATATAGAAAGAAAAAGTTGTTCCCTCCACCTTCCATGCATGCTTTCCATTACTTCCTGCAGCGTTTGAATGTTTAAGCAGCGGTTTTGTTTCATTGACCCCTAAAATCTGTTGCCACGAAGAATATTCCGTTCCTGCGGCTTTTACCCATGATGTAAGTGACTCAAAAAGTGCTTGAACATGATATTTTGTGTTTGTTCCGTAAAGAATATATGCCATACCGTAAGAATAGAATGTATTCTTTACAGATACGTCTGAACCGTCAGGGAAAAGATCAAATCCTTTCAACCCTTCGCATTCAGAAATCCCAGAAAAATAACAGTTATTTATACTTACACCCAAAGGATTAGCAACAATACCTGCAGATATGCAAATTTTTTCAGCAGGTGGTATGTCTTCTTCAGACGTTTCCTCAGAAACATCTTCTGACACCAATTCAGAAAAATCTTCCGATACAACTTCTGATATTTCTTCATACAGTAATTCAGAGCTTTCTACCGTTGTTTCCTTTGATTCTTCCGGAGATAAATCAAGAACTTCTTCAAAATATAAAGCTGAATAAACCGCTCCATTAACAAAAGAATTTTCAATTTTTCCCGAAAAGCTTCCCGCGATTCCTCCACAAATGGACATATTTGAAGAAGAACAATAAACAACACCACTGAATGAATTATTTATAAGGATTGCCTCTTCCAAGGAAGCTCCAAGTATACCGCCTGAAACAGCTTGTTCTCCGTCAGCAGTCAATATTCCCTCGGAATTACAGCAGGAAATGTTTACCGCCTCTCCAGCAAGTCCCAAAACGCCTGCGGTATAGCGTGAATAAGAATAAAGGTCAACACCACCTGAGCAGGAAAATATATCCGTATATTCAGCATACGCTGCAATGCCGCCTGCACACTCACCACCATTTGATGCTACGTTGCAAGCTGAAACGTTAAGATAAACTTTTGAACGTGCTTCACTTGAACCGCTGATTTCGCCAACGATACCACCCGTCCTCGCGTTCCCTTCAACCTTTCCCGCAAAAACACAACCGCTTATTTCACCATTAGCTTTACCAACAATACCGCCTGCATTTTTATCTCCGTAAACATATCCCTTAACGGTAAGATTTTTTACAATTCCACCGTCTGAAACCCCAAAGAAGCCTCCTATATCGTTTTCGTGTCCCACGAAAATACCGCTTACAGAACATTCATTTCCGTCAAAAATACCCTTGAAAGGAATTTTCTCTGTTCCGATAGGTATCCATTCTTCTCCACCTGCAAGAATATATTCCCCATCGAAAGAAGATACACTCGCGACAGATACGTTGTTTTTTAAAACTATTGTATACCCTTCAAAACTGGGATTTGACGGATAGTTTTCCGTTCCTTCGCTTATAAGACCGCTACATACAGCGGATATCCATCTGAGCTGAGAAGCTGACGTTACCGTATAAGTGTTTTCGCTTAAAATAGGGGGCGTAAACGTTGCACCGTCTGCTAAAAATCCCAATGAAATTAACATACAAAAACACAAAAACACACAAACGATTCTTTTCATTTTTCCCCCTTCATTTTCTTAAATACTACATTTTTCGACTATAAACAAAAAATAAAACAGGCAATAAGGAAACAACTAAATTCGAATTATCTCTTGCCTTTTGCCTACTGCCTCTTGCCTTATGTCTTTGGGGATGTTACACGAATTGTGCAACATCCCCTCTTCAGATTATTCTGTTTTCAATCAATATTTAATAACTTTACCTTTGATTTTAGTGGTTAAATAAGGTTTAGCGTTATTAACCTCTTCTGCGGTCAATGGGTTTGGAGTACCCTTGAGGGGATCAAACATATACTGATAGCAGAAAATCGCATATCCGCTGAAGTCAGGCTGTTTTACAGCAAATTCGAAGCACTTTTTGATAACGTCCTTGTTATGAATCCATTCTTCCTTACCTGCACCTGCGTATGCATCAGCTTCACCTCTTGAACCTGCCTGTGCCTTACCAAGAGTCATACCTGCATAAAGCTTGATCTTGGGATTTGTAATTGCGTCTGACCAACGCTGATACGTTGAGGAGAAGCTCCACGAGGAATGCTCCATACCAAAATAAATCTGAGGCATGATATAGTCAACATAACCGTCCTGTGAAAGCCACGTTTTAATATCGGCATAATAAGTTGTAGGCATTTTGTCAATGTTACCCGCAGGGGAAATACCGAACATAACGTTTTTATTTTCTTCTTTAATTGCGGAATAGATACCTGAAACCAAAGCGTTAAGATTGTTATATCTGAACTGCTGGAGAGTAAGGGTAGGTTTCTGTTTACGAGCCTTTTCGTATGCCTTTTTGTCGAATTCGGGCTCTTCGCCCCAGTAGAAATAGTCGTCCATATGAACGCCGTCAACATCGTAGTTACGAACGATTTCAGCAGCACCGTTTATAATAAGCTCACGAACTTCTTCGTAAGAAATATTCAAATAAAGAAGACCATCATCACCGCGGCCGTAAAGGTAATCGTTTTTGGATGCTTTTCCCGCCCAACTTGCCATGGGATAGAAAGTTTTTATTTTCCCAAGATTATCAGAGGACATACCTCTCATGGGGTTGATCCATGCATGGAAGCTGAGACCCTTTTCATGAGCAAGTTCAACCATTATCTGAAGTGCATCATATTTTGCATATTTGCCGTAAGAGCCAAGAATATAATGAGAAGCGGGATAATATGCAGAAGGATAAAAGCTGTCTGCGTTAGGACGAACCTGAACGATAACCGTGTTGAATCCAAGATCTACCAAATTATCAAACGCTTTGGAAACAACCTTTTTGAAGTTGGATTCAGAACGCTGTGTTGTTCCGTTGTCTCCGTTTTTGTAAACGCTTGTGAAGTCAAACTGGGATATCCACATTGCCTTCATCTTGTCGTAGTTAAGGGGAACGTAGTCGCTGTTGGCACCTTTGTCCTTAAAACCTCTTTTTTTGAGAGTTTTATCTGTGTTTGAAACTCTGAGGAACTGTTTATATCCTTCTTTGTCAATGTATTCTCCTGAAGAAGCATCTTCGGAAGTATCCGTAGAAGCATCTGTGGAAACGTCAACAGAAGTATCTGTGGAAGCATCCGCGGAAGCGTCTGCGGAAGTATTGGTAGAAGTATCAGCAGAATTTTCTGATTTGCTTTCTTCTGAGCTTTCATTACCACCACATGCACACAATGCGAAAAGCGTAGCTGCAGCAAGTAACAATGCCATAATTTTCTTTAACATTTTTTTCCTCCTGGGGATATTATATTTTTAAATTTCACAAAGCTGAATATGTATTTTATTTGTTTTCTTTATCTTTAAGAACTGCAAGAATTTCTTTCAATGTAGAAGCCGTAACTTCTTCAGGAGTAGGCTCTGCAGGAGCGGGAGCAGCTTCTTCTTCCTTTTCTTCTTCCTCTTTCTTTCTCAAAGCTTCTGCCTTTGATTTGATAGACATAACAACCTTCAAGGTGCAGAAAAGACAGAATGCAACGATAAGAAAATCAATAACACTCTTTACAAATAAGCCGTAATTAAGAGTTACAGCCTCGGTAACAACAGTTGTGACGCCGTCAACCGTTTCAGTAACAGCTTCTTTAAGAACCGCCTTTGCATCTGCAAGGGACGCCGTATTGATAGCAAGACCAATAAGCGGATTGATAATATTATCAACCAAAGAAGTAACAATAGCTTTGAAAGCAGCACCGATAACAACACCGATTGCCATATCAAGCACGTTGCCCTTTGCGATAAATTCTTTGAATTCGGTTATAAAACCTTTCTTTTTTTCTTTTGCCATAACAAGTGGGAAAAACCCATCCTCCTCTCTTTTACTTTTACAAGTTTATCAAAATTTTTTCTGTTTGTCAATAGCTTTTTGTATATATCTGCTGATAATATTTTACTTCCCTACACAAGCGTTTCACAGATTTTAGCTTACCGCATAGTATAATGGTAGATACGGTTATTCGTATTTATTACCATTGTATTATAAAGTATAACAACGGAGGAAAATCTCATGGGTGAAAAACAACCCCTCGGTGGATTCTGTTCAAGATCCAACGATCCACTTTGCTGTATAAGCGTTAATAAGGTTTTTGACTCTGCGAAAGACAAAGATTGCCTTGAAGACGTAAAAGTTTACGTACCCGATTGCTATCAGGAGCTTCTCGACAGAGCTACCGCCATAAGATGCAAATCTGTAAAGGTTGCAGGAACAAACATAAGCGTTGAACCTGTTCCTTTCAACAAAGGATACTTTCAGGTTTGTATCAGATATTATTTCTGCATAACCCTTGAAGTCTGCGTTTGCGGTGGGAAATCCGCAGAGCTTTGCGGGCTTGCCGTTTTCGATAAAAAAATCATTTTGTTCGGAAGTGAAAAGAACGTCAACATTTTCAAATCCAATCCTGATTGCAACGATTTCTGTCCCGATGCCAGCGACGTAAAATGCGATCTTCAGCCCTCTCTCCCAACAGTTGTGCTTGAAGTTGCAGAACCTATTTGTCTGGACGCAAAAATAGTCGAAAAATGCAAAAGATTCGGAAATTGCCGTACCCACGTTGACACGATTCCGGACTGCATCCGCGGATGCTTCGAAGGTAATCTGGTTGACGGCTACGGTGTAAACGAGCTTTTCGTTTCTATCGGTGTGTTCTCAATTATAAGAATGGAACGCCCTGTACAAATAGTTATCCCAGCCTCAAGCTTCTGCATTCCCGAAAAGGACAGTACACCTTGCGATGCCGCATCAAACCCCTGTTCCGTATTCAGCAAAATGAACTTTCCCATTCAGGAATTTTTCCCTCAATCTCCCGACGGATGCTTGAAAATGCCTGATAAGTGTTGTAAATAAGGCAATAGGCAGTAGGCAGTAGTGTCGGAAGCTTTTCTCACTGCGGTCGAAAAGCAATTTTATATAATATTTTTCGACCGGCGGGAGAAAAATTTCTTTCACTCTTGCCTCCTGACCCTTGCCCGAATAAATCAAAAAGAGCTGCAAGACAGCTCTTTTTGATTTATTTCTTCATAAACTCTCTGATTTCTTTTTCGCTTGGCAAGGCTTCAAATCCACCTTCTTTACTTCCCGTGATAGCAGCGGCAGCAGAAGCAAATTCCGCGGAATCCTTTATATTATCCGTTCTCAAATATGAAATGGTAAGAGCAGAAACGAAGGCTTCTCTGCAACCGTTTGAATCAACTACAGGAACGTCCCAAGGCATAATAAAATCACAATATTTTCCGTCGTATATGTAATATCCCTTTTCTTCCATATCAATTATGGTATATTTGATATTCGCTTTTGAATTAAGCTTTATACATCCATTCATACGGTCATCTATAGTTTTCACTGTCAATCCGGTAAGGACAGACAGATTTTCATCGCTAAGGATAACAATATCCGCAGACTTGAAGGAAAGCACGTCTGTTTCACTCTTTGCACCCGTTGCATCGAGAATAAATTTTGTGTTCTGCATGGAAGCACAACGGCTTGCCGTACTTACAACCTCTAATGGAAGCTCCAACGTGGTTATTACCGCATCGGGCATAACGTTGAAAGAGGTTTCAACGTCTGTTGAATTTATAAAACGCGAAGAAGAAGGAATGTATATCTCACCGCTTTTGTTTTCAAAGGAAAAATTCATTGACGTCTGAGCGTTACGGCAAATTTTAATATATCTGTTTTCAACTCTTTCATCTGAAAGAATTCGTCTGAAAGTATTTCCGAACATATCATCGCCCAAAGCCGTACAGAACATTGAGCCCCATCCGAGACGGGAAATGGCTATTGCCGTATTTGCACCTCTGCCACCTGCGGAAAATCTGTATTTATCAGATTCAAGCTTTTTCTTTTCATCACTTACAGCATAAGGCGTTCCAATTTTCAGTTCTATTATAGAAAGCCCTATGGTTAAAATATTTCCCCTGATCATTCGGTTCTCCTTTCTGGAAATTTTCAAAAACTATCCTATTTTTTTCCTGCGAATCCACTGTATACGGAATTCGTATAAATGCTTTTTGGCTTTTCCTTTTGGTTCTCGATACAAGTACAATATCCTTCAGCGTTTTCACCGCCCTTGAACATAAGCTGAACAAAGCCCCAATTTCCTGAAGAAACGCCAGCTCTGTTAACTGCAATGTAACCGTCGTTTGTAACTACTATTTCTATAAAGCTCTGTTCTTCTCCTTTTTCATTGAAATTCGAAAGTCTGATTTTTCTTGTTTCTTTGGAAAGAGAAAGCTCATATTTTTTATTTGTAGGCTGACTACCAACGGTAAGGTTCAACTCAATTTTATAAACTCCGTCAGATGATTTGGAAATGGAAGTCACGTTATGAGTATAAGTGTTGCTTTTGTTTTCATATTCATATGCCGTCTGAATAGCCGCAAACAGCTCATTAGGACAAAATACCCCTTTAAGACGGGAAATCTTTTTATTTTCCGCAACTTCCGAAAACGCCTCTTCAATAACCTTTGGAAGCTTTGTTTTTACTATTGCTTCAGAAAATCCGTCAAAAGCTTCAGCAGTAAGCCAATTAAAGTATCCACCTGTCAGCTTAATCGCCTCTTCATCCTTAACGACGTTCGTAGCTCCGCTCTTGCTGACGTTGCCTTCATCAGTCATATTGCCCTTATTGCCGTCGCTGCATGAACCAAGCAAAAGCATAGA
Organism: Oscillospiraceae bacterium; assembly: GCA_015064625.1. Lineage (GTDB taxonomy): Bacteria > Bacillota > Clostridia > Oscillospirales > CAG-382 > SIG653. The sequence continues at coordinate 45,666 of SVRW01000008.1, forward strand.
TACAACAAGCAATACCATCAAAATACATCTTATATTCTTTTTGAATACCATAAATTCATAACTCCTTTAAATCGCCTTGTTTTTCAAATTATACATTCTTTAGCATTGTACCATAAATAAAATGAATTTTCAACGGTTTTTTATAAAAAACCGTTGAAAACGGTAAAAAAATATTGTATACTAACCTTGTACTAACAAAAGTTAGAAAGAGATTCTGAAATGAACGAAATTACTTTTTGGGATAACACCCGCCGACTTATAGAAGAAGGAATTGAAAAAAGATATTACCCATCCGCAGTTTGTGCTATCGGTGACAAAAACGGCTTGATTCTCAAGGAAGCCTTCGGATATTCCCGTTGGTTCAGAGATGAATCCCCTTGCTTCGACGTGACTCCTGAAAAAATCCCCGATGATGCAATCCCCTGCACAGTGGAGCATCTTTTTGATATGGCATCATGCAGTAAGGTTATGAGTACAACCCTGCTTGCGTTGAAAGCGATTGAAAACGGAGAAATTACTTTAAGTGATTCCATATGGAGATTCATTTCAAATTCACCCGAAGATAAAAAAGATATTGAAATTCTCGATCTGATGACTCACAGAGGCGGTTTTGCCCCATGGTTCGACATTTCAAAAGCGGGTTTTGCCCCTGAAGATGCCGCAAAAGCTATTCTTTCCGTCCCTCTTGAATACGAAACCGGAAGAGAAGTCAGATATTCATGTATGGGATATATCCTTTTAGGAAAAATTCTTGAATTGGTATATGGAGCACCTTTGGACGTAGCGGCAGAAGAACATATTTTTTCAAAAATCGGAATGAAAAACACGCTATACACCCCTCTCGCAAAAGGATATAAAGGACAAATAGCTCCAACTGAATACAATTCAGCATTAAAAAAATACAAAGAGGGCATCGTTCACGATGAGAACTCTTGCTTCTTAAACGGCATATCGGGAAACGCAGGCGTATTTTCAACGGCAAAGGACGTAGCGAAGCTTTGTATGTCCTTGGGTAATTATGAAATTCTCAACAAAAGAACGTTGGATAAGGCGAGTATAAACTATACGGCTGATATCCCCGGGGATGACAGAGGACTTGGATTTGTTGTAAAAGGAGAAAGGCTTTCTTCATCAGGCGACCTTTTTTCAAATGGTTCTATAGGTCACACAGGATACACAGGAACTTTCTTCTTTATTGATAAGGAAACCTCATTTTATTTTGTACTCCTCACAAACAGAGTTCATTTCACTCGCGAAAACATTTTCCTCCTCAGACATAGAAGGAAAATATGCAACAGCGCAATTTCCGAATATTTCAAAATGAAAAAGATAACAGGTGATACCAAATGAAAAAGAAGCTGAACCCTGGGACGTTACTCACGCCCCTTCCCGCAGTTCTCGTTACCTGCGGTAATATGGAAGAATCAAATGCAGTTACTGTTGCATGGACAGGTATTATAAATTCAGTCCCTCCCATGCTTTATATTTCCCTCAGACCTGAAAGATATTCCTTCGATATTATTAAAAAAACAGGTGAGTTTGCAGTTAATCTTACAACGTCCGCCCTTACCTATGCAACGGATTTTTGTGGTGTTCGATCAGGTAGAGACGTTGATAAATTTCAGGTTTTGGGGCTTACGAAACAAAAAGCAAATTTTATAGAAGCCCCCTTGATAGGTGAATCCCCCGTCGCTCTTGAATGTAAGGTGACGGAAATAAAGGAGCTTGGAAGCCATCATATGTTCATCGCAAAAATCCTTTGCGTTGATGCGGAAGAAAAATACTTTGATTCAAAAGGGAAGTTGAACTTTGAACAAATGGGGCTTATTAGCTATTCCCACGGAACTTATAACGCTACAGGAGCAAAAAGAGGTTCTTTTGGTTTTTCAGTTGCAAAAAAGAAAAAATAGTTTTTTAATTGTATTTTAAAGCTTTTCTGCCATTCTTATTCTTGAGGTGTTTTTATGCGAATTTTGATTGCCGAAGACGAAAGAGATCTGAATCTCATAATAAAGAAAAAATTACAAAACAGCGGATATACAGTAGACTCTGTGTTTGACGGCGAGGAAGCCTTGGATTTTATCGCAGCGGCAGATTACGATGGAATTATTTTAGACATTATGATGCCAATTCACGATGGGTTTTACGTTTTATCAGAATTGAGAAAAGCAGGAAAGAAAACGCCTGTGTTGTTTCTTACCGCAAGGGATTCCGTTGAAGACAGGGTGAAAGGGCTTGACAGCGGAGCGAACGATTATCTTATAAAGCCTTTTTCCTTTGACGAGCTTATGGCAAGACTACGTGCTATGACTCGTCCTGCCTTTGGACTTTCCGACAATATCCTTTCTATTGATAATTTGACGGTCAATTGTACGTCCCACGAGGTAAAACGTGGAGAAAAACTTATCGCTCTTTCCGCAAAGGAATATACGCTTCTTACGTATATGCTAAAAAACAAAGGACGTGTTTTATCACGTGAACAGCTTGAAAATCACGTGTGGAGCTTTGATTATGAAGGCGGCTCAAATATAGTTGAGGTTTACATAAGATATTTGAGAAAGAAAATAGATGATGGATTTGACAAAAAGCTTATACATACAATCCGTGGATTAGGATACGTTATAAGAGAAAACCCTTAAAATTCAAAGGAGGAATCAATATGACGGTTAAAAATAAAATAATCGTTTGGTTTATATCAATACTCGTCATAGTGTTTTCCCTCGCTTTCTTTATAATATATTCCCTCTCAAGCTCGTTTTTGAAAGAAAATCTGAAAAAAAATTTATCGCAAACCGTTGAAAAAAATGCAGACGAAATAGAATATTATTTCATTCTAAGCGGTGAGGATGAAAACATCTATAACCAATATATAGAATACGATGGTGGTTTTCTGGAAATCGACGATGACTTTCTCAACACAGTTGACGGAATAACCATAGGCTTGTACGAAAAAAACGGAAATCTGATTTACGGGGAAAATCCATTAGGTGAGCATCTTCTAAAGAAAGGCTTTTCAAACGCAATTTTACAAACTATAACCGTGGAAGGAGAAAAGCATTACGTTTTTGACAGAAAGCTCGATGGAATAGGAGTAGACGGGCTCTGGTTAAGAGGAACAGTTTCCGAGGAAACAGCACTTTCAGGACTAAAAAGCGTTTCTAAAATAGCTTTGATTATCCTTTGCATAATAGTTGAAATAAGCGCAGTTATAGGAATCATAATTGCCGAAAAAATATTGAAGCCCGTAAAGAAAATAACGCAAGCGGCAATCCAAATAGGCAGTAGCAAAAACCTTAAACAGCGAATCAATTTAGGAGAAGGCAAGGACGAATTCAAAACATTGGCAAATCATTTCGATAAAATGGTTGACAGACTTGATGAAGCCTTTGAAGCGGAAAAACGTTTCACCTCTGATGCATCACACGAATTGAGAACACCCGTTACCGTCATATCGGCTCAATGTGAATATGCCCTTGAATCACCGAAAGAAACAGAAGAATATATAGAAGCTCTTGAAGTAATTTCAAGACAAAGCAAAAAAATGTCATCCCTCATAAACGATATGCTCTCACTGTCCAGATTTGAACATAAAAAGGGGAACTATGAATTTTGCGATTTTGATTTTTCCACATTCATATCCGAGCTTTGCGAGGATTTGGCTTTAGTTGAAAGCAAAAATATAACTCTTTATACAGACGTTGAAAAAAATATTCAGATAAACGGTGAAAAAGAGCTTCTCGAAAGACTTGCTTCCAACCTTATTATGAATGCTTATAAATACGGGAAAGAAAACGGAGTAATCAACGTTTCACTTTCAAAAAAAGGAGAAAAGATTTTTCTTTCGGTTTCCGACGACGGCATTGGAATATCGGAAGTAGATTTGCCAAGGGTTTTCGACAGATTCTACTGTGTGGATAAGTCAAGAAATAATGCCGGTACAGGACTTGGGCTTTCAATGGCTTTGGAAATCGCCCGTCTCCACGGCGGAGATATTACCGTAGAAAGTACCTTAGGAAAAGGAAGTACCTTTACGTTTATAATATAAAAATGGAGAAGAATATGATTAAATCAAAAAAAGACTTAAAGGAATATATTGATGCAGACAACGGTTGGATGAAAACATCAGGTTTTAAGGCAAAGCTGATTGAAAGGCTTGCAAATTATCCCACCTACGAACTGAAAAAGTTTACTATATATCTCAGAAAGCAGGAATATTACATAAATACGGCAAATGGAAGCAAAATAAAAGGACTTTTAGGACTTTATTACGAAAGAAAGAAAAACCGTCTTGGAATGAGATTGGGAATTGAAATTGGTCCTAACTGCTTTGGAAAAGGGTTGACCATATCTCATGGTGGAAGCATTATAGTAAATAGTTCTGTTAAAGCAGGAGAATACTGCATGTTACATGGTGCGAATTGTCTTGGAAATAACGGTAGTACAAATGATGCCCCTATCCTTGGAAATAACGTTGACGTTGGTATTGGTGCTGTAATTATAGGCGGTGTAACGGTCGCCGATAACGTTAAAATAGGTGCAAACGCTGTTGTAAACCGCTCAATTACTGAAGAAGGAAGCGTTTACGTAGGTATTCCTGCAAGAAAAGTTGATAAGTCAAAATAATTTTTGTCAATTTTATTAAGGTTGTTTTAATTTTTGGAGTGTATACTGAAGACACAAAGGAAAAGATTGCTCGACTTTTCCGAAACTTCAAAACCGAAAGGAGTTAATACAATGAAAAAATCAAAAAACAAATTTGAGATAAAAAAGCTTTTCTCTACACCTAAAAGAGCAGTAATAACATTAAGTGTTTCAATTCTTGCTCTTGCAATTCTCGGAACAACTTCCGTTTTTTCTGCATACGCCATTGCTGAAAACGTAGCTATCGGAGAAGAAGCGGCAAAAAACAATGCATTTGAAGCGGCAGGTGTGGATTTTGAAAATGTTGATGCGGTTAAAACTAAATTCAAATTTCACCGTGGAAAGTTCGTATATGATGTTAAATTCTATTCCGAAGGAAAAGAATTCGAATATAAAATTCATTCCAAGGACGGTGTAGTAGTTGGATTTGAAAAGCCCGAAAAAGTTTCTCTTCCCCAAAATGCAATAACCGCTGATGAAGCAAAAGAAATCGCCCTTACTCACGCAGGTTTGGTTGAAGAAGACGTAACTTTTACAAAAGTAAAAATTGATAAAGACGACGGAATTTATGAATACGAAATCGAATTCAAAACAGATAGCAAAAAATACGAATACGAAATAAACGCAGAAGACGGACAAATTATAGAGTCCAAATCAAAAAATCTCTCCATTTTCAGTTCCGAAGAAGCGGAAAAAGTAATTTCCGTTGAAGATGCTAAAAAAGCTGCTCTTGAACATGCTGGAATTACGGATGCGTTTTTTACAAAAGCAAAGCTTGACAAAGAAGATGGCATTTATATATACGAAATAAAATTTATATATGAAAATGCTGAATACAAATACAAAATCGACGCCTTAACAAAAGAAGTTATTAAATCATCTAACAAAAATGAAGAAGCTATTCCCGAAAACATTATATCTGAGGATGAAGCTAAAAACATAGCTCTCACTCATGCAGGTCTTACTGCAGAAAACGTTAGCTTCAAAAAATCAAAGCTGGACAAGGAAGAGGGAAAACTTGTTTATGATATTGAATTCTTAACAGCTGATAAAGAGTATGAATACGAAATACATGCGGAAAGCGGTGAAATTATCGAGTTTTCTTCTGATGATATAGATAATAAAGAATCAGCAGATGAAGAAAAACCTGCCAAACCTAACGAAAACCACAACGGTAATACAAACGATAACAAACCTCAAAATCCTGATTTCAAACCTGAAGATAGCGAGAATGATGGCGATAAGAATGACAGATACGAGGGAAAAAATGAATATCCCATGAATCCCGAACGCCCCAATAATCCTGAATATCCTATGAATCCCGAATATCCTAATAACTCTGAACAGAAACCAAACCCTCGCCCTGATTCTTTCATAGGTCTGGAAAAAGCAAAAAAAGCTGTTCTTGAAAAAGCAGGACTTTCCACAGAAAACGTAACCTTTACAAAAGCAAAGCTTGAGAAGGAAAAAGGTAGAGCTGAATACGAAATCGAATTTACCTGTGACGGAAAAAAATACGAATTTTCCGTAAATGCCTTAACGGGCGAAATTATTGAATTTGAAGTTGAATAAATCATACATAATAACAACTTAAAATAAAAACAGTAGTTTAACGCATACAAAAAATGCTTTTCCCTTTTTTGAGGAAAAGCATTTTTATTATCTTATATCATTTAATTAACCCGGATTAACAGGATTCATATCATCCTTTTTGTTTCTAACCACATAAACTACAACAGCTATAATTGCAACAGCAACGCAGGCAACAACAAGCCAACGGATAATATTTACGCCGTCTTCATTTTCTTTATCATCAGAAGAATCGTTATTGGAACCTGCTTCAGATTCTATAGTAGAAGACAAACCTGCTTCAAAAGATGGATTTTCTACAGAAACTACTTCAGAAACAGATGTGTTATCATCAGACACTTCGGATGAAATTTGTTCAATAGAAGCTTCGGTGGAAGAAACTATTTCTTCAGATGATTGTTCTCCCGTAGATGAATCAGGGGCTTTATTGAGTGATAAAGTGTAATTTCCCCCGATACCATAAAGGGTTTCGAATGATGCGCCACCGTTAATTCCGGATGACCCTGTTAACGTTTCGCCTTCGGGAATACTGATTGTAGTATCGGTTGCAGATGACGTAATTACCGTAAATTTCAATTCAACCCCAAAGGTGTTATCATCTTTCGCACTTGATATCGTATCAATTTTGTTTCCATCATAAACCATAATGATATCGATAGCTTTTTTTCCATCTGAATCTTCTTCGGAATGTGCCATAAAAACACTGGAACCCCACTCAGAAGGAAAAATGCCATTGGCTGATTCAAGTTTGAGATGAGAGGGGTCGTAAAATGCTACTGCATCAAGTCCTAACATACCGTTTGCATGAGTTATGTTGTTAACGTAAAATGTAACGGAGAATGAATCACCTTTATTTGCGCTGTGAGCATTAGATTCAGGAATAATAGTAAATCCATATTCTTCTGCAAAACATACACAAAACAACGTCATAAAAAGCATAATTGCAAGAAACGATGAAACAACCTTCTGCTTCATATTTTTACGCTCCTTTCCAACTTCAACGCAAAGCTTAATACAAATATCCTTCTCTGTAGAGAAGCTCTGCGATAAGAACAGCTCCGCCTGCTGCACCTCTCAATGTGTTATGTGAAAGACCAATGAATTTGTAATCAAATACTGTGTCAGAACGGAGTCTTCCAAGAGAAATACCCATTCCGTTTTCAATATTTCTGTCAAGCCCTGTCTGAGGACGGTTAAACTCTTCAAAATAGGTAAGGAACTGTTTAGGTGCGCTAGGCAACTGAAGTTCCTGAGGTCTGCCCTGGAAGTTCTTCCAGATGTCAATGATTTCATCTGCGCTTGGCTTAATTCTGGAGAAGCTTACGGAAATAGCTGCAAGATGTCCGTCAGAAGCGGGAACACGGATGCATTGAGCAGAAATTGTGGGATTAGATGCAGGGATAATAACACCGTCTTCAAGAGAACCCCAAATTTTCAAAGGTTCTTTTTCGCTCTTTTCTTCTTCGCCGCCAATATATGGAATTACGTTATCAACAATTTCAGGCCAGCTTTCAAAGGTTTTTCCTGCACCTGAAATAGCCTGGAAAGTAACAACGTTAATTTTGGCAATTTCATATTTCATAAGAGGAGTAAGCGCAGGAACGTAGCTCTGGATAGAACAGTTGGGTTTTACAGCTATAAAGCCCTTTGATGTTCCCAAACGCTTTTTCTGATATTCAATAACGCCCAAATGCTGAGGGTTAAGTTCAGGAATTACCATAGGAACGTCCAAGGTCATTCTATTTGCGGAGTTATTGGAAATAACGGGAATTTCAGCCCTTGCATATGCTTCTTCCAAAGCCTTTATTTCATCCTTGGGCATATCAACGGCGCAGAATACGAAATCAACTTTTTCTGCAACTTTGGAAATATTTGCCGCGTCAACAATAACCATGTTCTTTACCAATTCAGGCATTGGAACAGCCATGCGCCATCTGTTTCCGATTGCTTCTTCATATGTTTTATCTGCGCTTCTTGAGCTTGCCGCAAGACAAGCAATTTCAAAATAAGGATGGTTTGCAAGCAAAGTGATAAATCTCTGACCTACCATACCCGTTGCGCCAATTATACCACACTTCAATTTTTTCATAATATTGTTCCACCGCAAAAGCGGGTTTCCTTTCTCAAATTCCCAAAGCGGATTTCTCCGCTTTGGATTACAGTTATTCGATTATTCAGCAGATACAGATTCTTCAGCCTTGGATTCAGCAGAAGATTCTTCTGTTGCAGTTTCAGATTCTTCAGTAGGAGTTTCTGATTCAGCCTTTGATGCTTCTTCAGATTTGTCAGCAGATTCATCTTTGGATGCACCGCTTGTGTCTTTAGAAGTATCTTTTGAGGTTTCCTTATCAAATTCAAACTTTTCAGGAAGGCCCTTTACTGTAGCCTTGCCGTACTTCTTGAATGCTGAGAAGTCTTTAATATTAGTGTTACTCTGTTCTGCTTTATCATCAACCGTTACAGAAATATCAACTGTCTTAAGAACAGTAGGATCAAAGGATGCAAATACGCTTACATCAGAGATTGATGCGTTTTCGGAAAGGTCAATGTTTGAAAGTTTTTTGAGGTCCTTAATGCCTGTGATATCAGACAGCTTGTTTTCGGAAAGATTGAGAGTTTCAAGCTTAGGCATATTTTCGGAAAGCTTACCGATTGTTGTAATTTCGTTATCAGAAGCTTCAAGTGTTTTAAGCTTTTTAAGTCCTGTAAGAACAGAGATATCTTTTATCTTATTACCCGTAAGAGTAAGGGTTTCAAGCTTTTCAAGTCCTGCAAGAGCAGAAATGTTTTCAAGAGTTTTTACAGGTTCTTTTTCTTCTGCCTTTTCAGAAGATGTTGTTTCAGAATTTTCTGTTTCTTCTTCTTTTTCTGCGTTTGAAGAAAGGTCAAGAGTTACAAGAGATGTAACCTTGCTTATTGTTCCAAGATCAGAAATGCAGTTATTAGAGAGAGTAAGGGTCTGAAGCTTGGTGTTCTGTTCGCCGATGCCGTCAACCTTTGCGATTTCGTTTGAACCAAGGTCAACTTTGTTTGCATTCACGAGAGAACCAACGGGAGACATATCCTTAATCTTGTTGTTTGAAGCATAGAAAAGTCTGAGTTCTGTAAGGCTCTTTACTGGGCTGATATCTTCAATTTCATTATAATAGAGCATAAGGCTCTTGAGATTTACAAAATCGGAAAGAACAGAGATGTCTTTGATTTTGTTCTGACTGAGGTCAAGAGTTACTATGGACTTAGGAGCGGAAGCGAGAGAAGATATATCTTCAAGCTTCAAATCAGATGCGGAAAGGCTGAAGAGATTAGGAGCTTTTTCGCTTGTAAGACCTTCGAAGTTCGTTACGTCCGTTCCTGAAAGTTCAAAATATTTAAGTTCAGAAAGATTTTCAAGACCTGCAAGTGTGTTAAGACTTGAATAACCAACTGCGAGATATTTAAGGTTCTTCATGTTCTTGAAGCAATCAAGGTTTTCAAGCTTTGCAAAGTCAAGCTGTTCTACATCTGGCAAGCTCTTGTAATAGCCGTAAGAATAATACATATAATAATTATAGTAATTCTGTCTTATAGCCGCACCTGAAACGGAAACGTATTTAAGGTTTCTGAAGTTTTCGAAAATTTCGGGGTCGAGAGAATCACAATAGAATTTAATGCTGTGAACTTCTTCCTTTTCTTCTTCCTTGGAAGTATCAGAAGAAGATGCTGATTCAGAGGATGTAGCTTCGGAAGAAGCAGACTCGGAAGCGTCTTTGGATTCTGCTGATTCAGCGGATTCTTTGGATTCAGCAGAGCCTGTGGATTCCTTTGATTCTTCGGATTCCTCGGATTCTTCCTTTGAGGAAGGGTCTGCAAGAAGATTATCAACGTCAGCTTCAGCGGATGCAAGCTGTTCAGAAGCGAAAACGCTGTCGCCTAAATATACAACGTTTTTGAATTCACCTTCGGATGTGTATTCAAGAGTGTATGCAAAATATTCGTATTTATCAAGCATTTCCTGAGTAATATGCTTTGGATAATACTTTTCACCTACAAATTCGCCATGAGCTTCTGCAAAGCCTTTTGCAAATTCCTTATGAGGAATAAGGCTGGAGCTCATATAAACGGTTCTTAAAACCAGCAAAGCAGTAAATAAAACTACCACTGCTGTAACTACCATCAAGAAAATAAATTTCTTTTTCAGACTGCTTTTTGAATAGTTCGCCATTTTTAAATATCCTCCATGTTTTTATCGCTATAAAGAAAACTATCCTGTGAGGGCATAATACCACCACTAAAAATAGATAATAGCACATCTTAAATAAAAAATCAATACTTTAATAGAAAAAAGGATAAAAAATTCATACTATACGCCTTTTTTCGTATAAAATGCAGTTATACTATCAGATTTTTCTTTTATTTTTTGCTCAAATGCGGGTTTTCCTTGATTTTTCTCGATTTTAACGAAATTTTAAAGATATTTTTTGATTATTTTCAATATTTTTTTTATAAAACTATTGATTTTTTAGAAAAAGGGTGTTATACTATCAGAGCATGAAAAAAAGTTTGAACTTGAAAGTGAGGTAAAGATTATGAAAGAAGGTATCCATCCCGTACTTAAAGAAGTTACGGTACGTTGCGCTTGCGGCGAGGAGTTCACAACTCTTTCCACAAAAGATAGCCTTAAAGTGGATATTTGTTCCAAATGCCACCCATTCTATACAGGTAAGCAGAAATTCGTTGATGCGGGCGGTAGAGTTGACAAATTCAAGAAGAAGTACAATCTTCAGTAATAAGCGAAAACGTTATGATTACAGGGACGCTCATAAAGAGCCGTCCCTGTTTTTCTTTTTTATTTCCTGAAGATTTTATAAATCGATCCTATAAATAACGCTGCAGCGGAAAGAATAAAAACAACGAGCCACTGTGAAGAAGTCAAGGCTACTGTTCGGAAAATCCCTCTCAATGATGGAAGAAGGATAACTGACAGCTGTAAGGATGCGCAGAAGAAAAATGACCCTAAAAGATACATATTTGAAAATACAGACCCGCTTCTCATATTGAAGGAATGGAAAAGTTGAGATAACGATAAAACCGCAAAGGACATTGTTCTTCCCGTAAAATGTCCGCCCATATTAGTACCTACTATATATGCGGACAGCGAAAGAATTCCGATTATAACACCGCCTAAAATTATTTCAAGCCCCATACCGTCAGAAAAAATACCTTCCTTTTGCTTCACAGGCTTTCTTTTCATTATGTCACTTGGAACTCTTTCCATTCCAAGAGCAATTGCGGGAAGAGAATCCGTTACAAGATTCACCCATAAAAGCTGTATTGCCGCCAAAGGTGAAGGCAACGATGCTAAGATAGCACAAAGTATAAGAAGTATTTCCCCAATATTACAGGAAAGAAGAAAATGAACGCTTCTCCTTATGTTTTCGTAAATGCCTCTCCCCTGCTCAACTGCATCAACTATGGTAACAAAATTATCATCCGTCAGAACCATATCTGCAGCTTCCTTTGCCACTTCCGTTCCGCTTATACCCATAGCACATCCAATATCACTGCTTTTAAGAGCCGGAGCATCGTTAACACCGTCCCCCGTCATAGCAACAGTAAAGCCTGCCTTTTTGTAGGCTTCCACAACTTCTACCTTAAATTCAGGAGTAACACGTGCAAAAACGTTATGTGAGAGAATAATTTCACGTTTTTTGGCATAGGGTAACGATTCCAGCTCCTTTTCAGTTACAACAGATGGAGATGGAAATCCTGCCTCTGCGGCAATTGCTTTGGCAGTTTCGGGATGATCTCCCGTTATCATAACCGTCTTTATACCTGCGTTTTTGCACTTTTCCACAGCTTTTTTCACACCCTCTTTTGGTGGATCTTTCATTCCCGAAAGTCCTGCAAATTTAAAAATATCTTTTTTATCTTTGCAAATTTTCTTCAAGTCGGGTTTTTCTTTAACCTCTGCATAAGCAAAAGCCATAACTCTCAAAGCCTTTGATGCCATTTCACTGCTTTTTTCTCTATAACCTGAAGTTTTTGTTGAACAAAATTGTTCAACTGCTTCTACAGCTCCTTTTATAGAGATAAAATAGCCGTTTTTTTGCTTATGTACCGTTGCCATATATTTTTTTGACGAATCAAAAGGATTCGTTTCTATTCTTTCGTATTCCGAAAAAACGCATCCAGCTTTTTCTGCTTTTTCTTTAAGTGCGTTTTCTGTAGGTGAAGAAAAATCGTTGCAAAGAAGGGAAATTTTGTGTATTTTTTCAACGTCTCCCCATTCTTCCATAACTTCCATTTTATTTTTAGTTATTGTACCCGTTTTATCCGAACAGATAATTTCCGCACAGCCTAAAGTTTCCACAGCAGGTAAGGATTTGACAACCGCCTTTCTTTTTGCCATCCTTTGCATACCGAGGCTTAAAACTACGGTAACAATGGCGGGTAATCCTTCAGGAATAGCCGCAACAGCGAGGCTTACAGACGTAAGGAACATTTCTGCCGCAGGCATTTTCTTATAAAGAGAAAAGACAAAAATCAATGCACATATTATCAAAGCTCCATTTCCCAAAACCGTTGAAACAGAGGATAATTTTTTTTGTAACGGTGTTTTTTCCTTTTCCGCTTTTGAAAGAGAATGGGCTATTGAACCAACTCTGCTATGTATTCCCGTTGCAACAGCAACTCCCTTCCCTGTTCCCGAAAGTACAGGACAGCCCGACCAAAGCATATTTGCCATGTCAGATACGTGGTCATCCTTTTTACATATATAGTCTGCGTTTTTCTCAGCTTCAACTGATTCACCCGTCAACGAGGATTCATCTGCGGTTATATAGTTTGATTCTATAAGCCTTATATCAGCAGGAGCAACGTCACCCTTTTTTATTATTACAACATCTCCAAAAACGATTTCTTCCGCATTTATTCGTTTTTCTATACCGTCTCTCATAACTAAAGCCTCAGGGGCTGTCATTTTTTTAAGAGCTTCCATTGCGTTTTCTGCTTTACTCTCCTGCACCGCACCAATTAATGCGTTAACGGCGACAATAACCAATATAGTTACCCAATCATAGTCCTTTTCTCCACTGAAATACGAAGCAAGAAAAGAAACTGCTGCAGCAAAAAGCAATATAAATATCATTTTGTCGGAAAGCTGTTTTATTATCTTATATAAAAAGCTTTTTTTCTTTTTTAAAACAAAGCTGTTTTTTCCATATTTTTCAAGCCTTTCCCTTGCTTCCTCCTCTGTCAGTCCAAAATCAGAGCTTTCAGCTTTTTTCAATACATCTTTTTTTGGAATCGACCAATATTTTTCCTCCGTCATAAAATATCTCCTTTCTTTTTATGTATATCAAAAACAAATTAGGAAAAACCATCAGACAATTAAGAATGTCAGATGCAACCCAAGACAGCTTCAATGGAGCAACGCACCCTAAAGCAAAAGTAAAAGTTGCAAGGATTTTATAACTGATGGAACAAAACGTAAAACTCCGTTTTTGCCTATGTGCAAGAAATCCGATACAGGCTTCGCTATAATAGCACCAGCTTAAAACAGCCGCAAAAGCAAATACCGCCATAAAGAAAGCAAACAATAATCCTCCCGTGCTTCCAAAAAACTTCAAGAAAAGCTCAGACACGGAAAAAGTGCCGTTACACAAAAGGCAAAACGCAGTAAGCGTTCCAACTAAAAAAGTATCAACGTATATTTCCATAACGCCCCAGATTCCGCTTATAAACGGGTTTCCGTCTCCGCTGGCATGGGCTATGGGAGAAGAACCCATTCCCGCCTCGTGAGAAAAAACGCCTCTTATCGTACCAACTCTCAAGGCTCTTGAAAAAAGATATGCAGAAGCTCCTGCGCTCATTTGCTTTATCCCGAAAGCTTCACTGATAATAGAAGAAAAAGCGCTTTGTAAGTTATTTCCCGATTTTATAAGAATAAACATCATTCCGAGAACGTAGAGAACTGACGAAACGGGTACGAGAACAGAATTCACCTTTTCAATTCTCTTTTTCCCACCTATAAGCACTAATAAAAGAAGAATGCCAGAGAAAAAAGCAATATTTTTTGAAGATACGCCTACGTTTAGGAAAGCCTCTGCCATAGCCCCGCTTTGAGCAGAATTTCCACCGCCTAATGATGCGCACACAGCAAGTAGTGCAAATGCTGCTCCGAGCCTGTAATATCCTGCTTTTTCAAGAGCAACCATAGCACCGCCCATTTTATTATTACGATATTTCACAGCAACGTAGGTTTCAGCATATTTTATCCCCATTCCAAAAAATGAGGTTACCCACATCCAGAAAATACTTCCTGCTCCGCCCTCCGATATGGCAAGCCCGATCCCTGTTATGCTTCCAACACCTACAGTACCGCCCAATGCTGTTGCAAAGGCAGATAAGGATTCCTTTTTTTTATTTTCCGAAAATAAAGATTTAATTCCCCGTATCTGTATGAACTTTGATTTGAGCGTAAAATAAATTCCGAAAACAGACAATAACAAAACGCAGGGATATGTGCATACAATCTCAATTATCTTCATTTTATCACTCCTTTTAGTGCCTTACGAATACAATATATTTTAATTTTAATAAAAATATAAAGAAATTTCAAAAAAGCTCTTTTCAATTGACGAAAAATGTGTTATTATGGTATATAGAGAATTTTTAAAATAAAGATACAGGAAGGAAAACAACAATGCCAGTTTTCACAGAATCAAAAAAAGGGTATGATAAAGACGAAGTAAATAACTTTATCAAGCAGTTAAACGAAACAACTGAAGCCCGTATCTCCGAAAAAGATGCAAAAATCAAAGAGCTTGAAGACGAAATCAGACGTCTTACGAAAAAAGGTGATATTACCACCACACAAGCACCTTCTGAAACGCCCTCAGAGGATGTAGGAGAAGCAAAGAAAAAATATGAGCGTCTTTGTGCTGATATGGGTGAAAAACTTTTGCTTGCTGAAGTTAAAGCTTCTGAAATCATTGATGACGCAAACAAAAAGGCTGAAAAAATCATGATTGATGCAAGAGTATCCGCAAATGAGAAGGTTGAAGAAATTCTCAAAGATGCAAACCTCAAAGCCGATGGAATAAGAAAAGCAGTTGCAGATTATTCCGAAAAAGGGCAGGAAATAATGGCATTGCTTAATACAACAGAAGAAACCTTCAGAAAAGCTTTGGAAGGTATTTCCGCTCATATTTATAAAGGATAATTTATGACAGAGCTTAATAGAATTGAAAAATTTATTGAAAGAACGAGAGACGAATATTTGTTCGACCTCAAAGATATAATTTCCATTCCAAGTGTTGAAAGCGAACCCGTAGGAGATATGGTTTTCGGAAAAAACGTAGGTCTCGCTTTAGAATGCCTTTTAAAAATGGGCGAAAAATACGGATTCCAATGTGAAAACGTTGATTACCGTTGCGGAAGAATAACGTTAAAATCAAATAGCAAAAAAGAAATCCCTTACAAAGAGGGATTTGAAAACGAAGTTGGTATTGTAGGACATATCGATGTTGTTCCCGCAGAACCTTCAACGTGGAGCTGTGAACCTTTTGCTCTCACTGTAAGAGATGGACTCCTTCTTGGCAGGGGAACGGAAGACGATAAAGGACCCCTTATTGCCGCATTATACGCTATGAGATATATTAAGGAAGAATATAAAAAAGAGCTTCCTTTCGATATCTCCATTATTGCAGGCTGTAATGAAGAAACAGGAATGAAGGATCTTCCCTATTATCTGGAAAAACATAAAGCTCCTTTCTTTTCAGTGACTCCCGATGCAAGCTTTCCTGTTTGCATTGGCGAAAAAGGAATTATGACTGTTTACGTTACTATTCCCGAATGTCTTTCCAAAATTGAAAGCTTTACAGGAGGAACTGTTAAAAACGCTGTTGCAGGAAAAGCTGAATCAATGCTTAAAAATGGTCAAGCATTGCCCGAAACGAGTGATATATCCATTAACAAAAATAACGTAACAGCCGTTGGAATAACAGCTCATGCAGCAATTCCCGAATCAGGTAAAAATGCTATTGGTATTCTTGCAAAGTACCTTCTTGAAAATATAAATCCCCAAGGAAAAGAAAAAGAAGCTCTTGAATTCCTTAGAGAAGCTGCCTTTGATTATAAGGGAACAGTTTTCGGTATTAACTGTGAAGACGAACATTCAGGTTATTTAACTTGCGTTGCTGGCGTTACAACAACAGAAGGTAATTCTATAACTCAATCTTTTAATATAAGACTTCCCGTGACGAAAACATGGGATACGGTTATAGAAAAAATACAAAATTTCTGTAATGAAAAAGGATACGTTTTAAAGACGTACGGAAATTCAAAGCCATATTATATTCCTGCTGACAGTAAGGAAGTTCAGCTTCTTCTTAATTGCTACAATGAGGTAACAAATGACGAAGGTAAGCCTTACACAATAGGTGGCGGAACGTATGCAAAAATATTTCCGAATACTTACGTTTATGGAGCAACTCAAGCAAAGTATTCTTCTCTTTTAGGTGCTGGAAAAGGCGGAGCACATGAAAATGATGAATATATTTCTCAAAAGGAATTCGAGGATTGCATCAAAGTTTTTATAAAGATGTTTATATCCATTTCCGAAAAAATGTAATATAAGTAATAAACAAACCGTTTTTCTCATATAAGTTATTAAACGATATTATGTAGAAAGGCGGTTTTTTTATGACCATACCGAATAAAACCTCTTATTATTTCCGCGACGTATATACAGGTAATTTCTTTCAGGAATGGGAAAAGGAATATGAATTAGGTGAGGATTTCCCGGATTTTTCAAGACTTATACGAATCGATTCATCACCGAAAATTAAAGATTCATCTCAAAATGGAAGTATTGTAACTGTGGTTGGTTCTAACAATTTCAATATTTTATATCATTCCTCAGAAGATGAAAAAATTCATTCCGTTCAAATTTCTGAACTGTTCACTTCAGATGATAACATAAAAATACAATCTGAAAACCCAATTATAAACGCAAGTATCTTCTGTACATTTGTTAGCTGCAAAATCATTTCACAAAGAAAATTTTATATTAAAGCCAAAAATAAAATTACTCTTGATATTAAAGAAAACTCTTATCTAAATACTCCAGACATGGATATGAGGAATAACATTCTTTATTTTAAATCGGAAGACGTTCCTATGCAGACTTTTCTCCCTCCTATAATTAAAACATTTGACTTCGAGGAAGAATTAAATGTTGATGGCTCATATCCGCCTGTAGAGAACATAGTATTTTCTAATGTAAGACTTATCCCTCTTGATCTGCTTAAAAATGACGGTTCTGTTATACTTAATGCCTCAGCTATCTTCAAAGTGTTCTATGAAAGTCAAAATGGTTACGTTATGTTTTCACGATCTGTTCCTATTTCTCTTTCTGTTGAAAATGAAGATATTGATGAAAATACTCTTATATATTATTTTCTTTCCGTTGAAAACCAGTCAGCAACACCTGTAATGGATAAATACGGTGAAGAAAGAATTATAAGATTTTCGTATAGTCCATCAATTGTACTATTCAGAATCAGAGAATCAATTAAAAATCTTCCTACAGACGTGTTTTCTCCTACACATTTATTAGAATGCAAATCAGAAGTTCTAAAAACATCAGAATTGACAGGGATTACAACAAGGTCGTTTACTGTAGAAAAAGTGTTCGAAATACCCGAGGCTGATTTTTCCGAAATCTATGATTCTTCATCAGTAATGGAAATAGAAGAAGCTAAACAAACAGAACAAGGATATTTCATTGAAGGTATATGTGGTATTTCTGTATTGGGAATGACGGAAAAAGGAATAGACTGCGTAAGCTTTACAGTTAATTTTAGCCAGACGTTTCCCGAACTTTCAAATGATAGCAATTACACTTCCACAGTTTCTCCAATTCAAACTACAGCTATGATATCAGGCAGAAATACATTAACTGTAAGAGTTAACGCAAATATTACCGTAAGAAAATATATTGATAAAACGCATACTGTTCTTTCTTCATTTTCAGAGCTAAAAAAGAGAGAAACAAGAGATAAAAATCTCATAACCATTTATTATCCGTCAGCATCAGAACACCTTTGGGATATCTCTAAAGAATATGGAGTTGATCCCGAAGAGATAATTAAAGAAAACAAATCTTCTTTTATAAATGGTGATGTTTTGAATGAATCTGTAAAAACAATTTTTATTCCATAATTCAATATAATAATGTTATATACTAATTCCATAAAATCGACTATCTTCACCTATTAAATAACTACAGTGTTTTTCCTATTTGATAAAATTATTTTTGCTATTTATATGAAAATAGTCTTATTCACTTTTTTAATATTATAAGTTTAATCTTCAATTTGATGAATAAAGATTTTAATCTTATCCACATTAAATACAGTCTTATATTATTTTTGATAGTTTGTCTTTTTTCTTCCTATTTAAAAATTTAAGAATTTTTCTTTTTTGTTTTCAAAATATATGTTTATTATAGAAGTTTTTTAGTTTAAAATATATGTAGAAAAGAAGAGCGACTATTTTTAAATTGAGGTCAATATGAAAAACACCAGAAGATTAAAAATATCATCATTTATTGGTTGTGTATCAGGTCTACTTTGTGCATTTAGTACGGGTATGTTTCTTGCATCAGGAACTCTATATTCAATCCCATCTCTTTTGATGATGTTATCAACCCTTATTTTTATTTTTTCTGTAACCCTTTACATATTGTGGTCACATTAAATAAAAGTATATATTTTTTTCACGTTGTGGTATACATTTGATGTAACCACAACGTTTTTTATATTTATTATTATTCATATCAGAATCATTCATTTATATTTAGTCTTGCTCGCTAATAATTACTTTCTTTAAAAATGAAAATCCTTTATTTAATAATACGATGTAATTTAATAAAACAGTGTAATAATACAATGTAAAGATTCAGAGCAATGTAATGATTGGGTTAAAATTTTTATTCAGTTTTTTATGTTTTTATTTACTAATATTATAAAGTTTTCTTTATATATCTTAGCATTGAACTACGTTTGATTTTGAAACAATGAGAAACATATGTATCATTCAATTGTTTGAAATCAATTTATCACTTAGAATACCAAGTATTTTTTTCAAAATCAAGAGTTATTTCCTATAATTTTGCATTGTACTCTATATTTACACAGTGCTTTATGCAGTTAGTTATTTAAGGCTTTTATATCAATCGTTATATATATAACATTCTTTTATCGTAAGGAATAAATCAATTTGCTTCATTTTCAATATAATCACTTTTTTTGCTTTTATGCTTTTTTGTTGTGTAAAGTTCTTATGTTTACACAATTATTTTTGCTAACAAAAATTGTTTCACGTGAAACTTTTTTAATGTTTTGACGTTTTATTAGGTCATACATATGTTTTAAACAAAGCATTATACTGATTATCATGCACGCCATATTCTATTTCACATTTTCACACTTATTTTCACACTTGTGTATGTTTTGTATTATTATCACTATTTTTATTGCAAATTTATATTTGTATCATTTTTATCCTCTGTTTGTAATATTAATTTAATCATATCTTTATAGGTTGATTTTTTCAATAAATTCTTCTTTATTCAAAATTAAAACTATCATTATATATTTTATTGAAGTGGCAATTCATGTTTTTCACTTTTCAACTATTTTTTTCACTTTCTTATAAAGAATCATTGATTTGTTAGCTATTAAAGCTTCTTCCATTTTTCACTTTTCAACTGTTTTTTTCACTTTTTTTATAAAGAATCATTGATTTGTTAGCTATTAAAACTTCTTTCATTTTTCACTTTTTAACAGATTTTTTCACATTCAAACAAATCATCACATCATTTAATAATTAAGAGATTTCCATTATGATATTTCCTATTTTTTTCACGATTTTTCTAGCAAATAGCTTTAGAACATAAATCTATTTTCACTTTCTAACATATTTTTTCACACGCTTGTTTTGTTTCACGTGAAACATTCGAGCTTTATTTATTCTGCTTTTTGTATCAGTTCTTTTAATTGTCATTAAATTGTTTCACGTGGAACATTTAAGCAATTATTCTGCACATAGTTTTCTTTTTGTCATTGTGACTAATAACAAATTGTTTCACGTGAAACAATTTGATTTAAATAAAGCGTCCATGTTTCACGTGAAACAATTATAAATATTATATACTAATTCAAGTCGCACAGAGAAAACAATCTTAAATATAAAATCAAATTTGTAATCATGTTAGATTAAAAATTCAGATAATAAATTATCATATTGAAAAATATATAAAATATAAAATATTTATAAAAAACAAACGTTAATAAAAAAATAAAACAAAAAAACTTAGCTGTTTTTAACTTCTCAACGGTGCTTTTTTACTTTTTAGAAAATGAAAAAAGTTTTCTATTATTCTATTTTCTTGAACAAATAATACCTCAGATGTTTTTTGAAAAAGAATTTCACTTTTTAACTAAGTATTTAACAATACAAAAATTATAATAGTGTTTTTTTTTCACTTTCTAACATATTTTTTCACTCGAATAGACAAACTATATTATTACATAAAAATAATACTATAAATCAAACAGAAAATAATCAATTCGGATAAATACGTTCTATTTAAAATTATACCCTTTTAAGGTATATGTAATATAATATTATACAGCTATAATTGTATTTATAGTTTTGGCATTTAAAAGCGTAAAATTTCTAAAAACAAGTAAATATATATGAATTGATATACATATAAATATATGAAAAATAAGAATTTCGTCATAAGTACGGATATGAATATAAATAATAGTATTGACACATATATGGATATGGATATTGGTATGGGTTTTAGGGATATGTATAGATTATAGGGGTAGGTATGGAAATATATATGGTTATTGACATATATATTTGCATAATAAATCATGCAGGGTTGTTTGTATAAGTCATAAGTATAAGTATAAATATAAATATAAATATAAATATAAATATAAATATAAAAAAAAATATAATCATGGTTAAAATCAAGTATTTAAAAATAGAATAATGTTTTTTTCATATAATATAAATTTGTAAACCTAATATAAATTTATAAAACAAACATATTCTTTTAGTATTATATAAAATATAATATATTACGATAGAATATCATGTGATTTTTTTCACCTTTTAACATAGTTTTTAACACATATCAAAAACCACTATAAAATAATTATAGGGGGATTCTATGAACATATGTTCTTCAATTAGTCGTAAAACGTTTCAATAGTTATAATTTTTATTTGATTTTGTTATTTCAGCGCAATTAGAGTATTGGATAATAAAAACGTCTACAAAGAAATTATGTATAAAACAATCTATTTCTTTGTATGAAACGTTTGAAAACACAAATTTTCATTTCTGAATATTATATTTGACTAAACGTTATATTAAAAAGCGTGCTATAAGAAAACTCCTTATAACACGCTTTTTAATATTCAATATATTATTTATTAAGCCCAACCGGAAGTCCATCCTGATTCTTCATCATTGACTCCTGATTGTTCAGAAGATTGATCAGGTTCAAAGCTCTCATCATCATATATGTTATATTTCATCTGAATATGATATTTAATCTTCAAATAATCTGTTGCAGTTACACGTCCATTATTGTCTGTGTCAGCAGCTTGAAATGGAATTTCATCAAGAAGCATTTTCTTGCCAAAATGAAGCTTTATTGATGCTGTATCAGAAATATTAACCGAACCATCACCGTTGATATCACCTGTAACTATTATAGTGTAAGCTTTACCTTTGCCATCTCTTATATAGTCACCGGTAGATACTATATGAGAAACATTAGATGTACCGATATAAGAGCCACCATAAGCATACAAGTTATATTTACTTCCATGATTTTTTTCTGTATAAAGCTTCTTAAACTGAGAACATTTTTGTTCTTCTTTTATACCTCTCAGATAATTATTTGATATAACAGGACCTTCACCGGTAAGACCATCAGCCTGAACAGTAGGGAAGGAAGATATCAAAGAACAAACTATAAGAAAAGCAGATAAAATAGCGCAAATTCTTATTCTACCGTTTTTAAATAATTTAGTAAGCATAAAAGCCTCCTCCTTAGTTTATTTTAAGATATTCAAGAATAAATATCAAGTTTACCCAAAAAATAGTTTTTAATTCTAAGATAATCTGTACCGTTGATTTCTCCATTTCCATCAACGTCAGCAGCTATAAGTGAGGTTTCTGATAATTCAATGCTTTTAAGAAAATATCTTTTTATCTGAAGATAGTCTGTTGAATCAAGAAATCCAGTACAATCCACATCACCCATACAAATAACAACAGCGGAATCTATAATTTTACCTTTTTTGAAAAGCTGAATTGTAGCTCCTGTAGGAACATAATCTGTATCTTTAAGAATTTCAAGATCCGTAATCAGATTAAGATTTTCCGCTTTATTTTCAAAGTTTGAGAAAAAATCAGCCACATTTGTACGTTCTTTAAATCCCGTAATGATATATTTTTCAGGAATTAAATCATATATTTTGCTATACGTACTATCTTCTTTTAAGGTTATAAAATCAGGCTCAGGTTCCATAACGTTAACATAAAGACTGCTTCCCGTACCATTTTTGGATTCAACCAAAGTTTCAGAGAAAACACCTTTTAATTCATCATCAGTGTCAATTTTGATAACACTTTCACCAATACTTGCCGTATCTTTCACTTTAAATTCAATAAAGCAAACAACTGATTCTCCCTTTAAAGAAGAAATTGAAGTTGAATCATTAAGAATATGCACAGAAAGTGTTCCTTCATCACCGTTTATGGAATTATTTCCCCAGAAAACCCATCCTTCCTCAGGGTCAATAAGCGGATAAGTTTCAGGATTGATATTTTCAGGATTTACCGTACCATTCATAATGCCGAGATATGTACTATCTATCTCAAAAACGCTGGCATCATAATCAATATATGCAGTAACCCCTAAAAATCCGCTTTCCTTAAAATTTCCTACTTCAAGGAATACAAAATACTGTTCACCTATAATTCCGTCTTCTTCTCCGCTTAAATTTGCCTCAAAAGCCGAATCAGTAGCTGAAACAGAAATATTTAAAAGGCATAAAGAAAGACAGATTGTCAAAAACAAGCATAGAAATCTATTTTTCATATAATAAGCTCCGTTCAAAAACCCATTGCAAAACTTATTCAAGGTCTGCATGATAATTTTAGACTACAAAAAGACTTTTGTCAATACCTTTTTTAAAAATCAAATATCAACGTCACCTGCGATAACAAACATATAGTCGGAAGAACCAGGAAATTGTGGATTGAATTTCTTTACTGGTATTCCCTTAACCTTTGAAAATAATTTATCGTCATTTGCAACGGAAAAGGTGTGAAATTCCTTAAGTCCTATACCAACGCACTTGCAGTACGCTTCTTTTCTCATCCAAACGTTAGCAAAGCTTATTGAGTCACCATTTCTGCAATAATCCGCTTCTTCACTGGTAAAAAAACGTTCTGCCATAACGAGATAATCAACGTTTGACGATTCATCCTTAATTTTGGATATAAGCTCACCATCAATACCGACGGGTTTTTCTGCAAATACGCAAACCATAACTTCACCTGCAATGGTAACGCTTACGTACATATCTTTTGGCGTTCCCTTGATGGCGGGTTTATCTTTATATTTGTAAATAATTTCTGCGCTGTCAATTCCACAATAATCTCTTAAAGCGGATTGAAGCTGTTTATGACGTTCTTCATTGTCTTTAGCTTTTTCAAAAACAAAAACTTGTGCTGACATTTTTTTATAATCCTCCAAAAAGGTCTTTGATATTATTCTTCCTCTGTTGCTTCGCTGATTTCTTCGATTTCTTCTACAGCTTCATCAAAAATTTGTTCAGAATCCACTTCTGATGCCTCTTCTTGATTATCACTGTCGAAATCATCTAAAGCCTCGATTTCTGCCAAAGCAGAACCGTCGTTTTCTTCCGTTTCTTCTTCGGAAAGCAAAGCAAATCTTGCAATTTTTGAACCTTCGTTCATTCTCATAACGATAACGCCGCCTGTAGCTCTTCCATGAACAGGTATCTGATCAACGGTGGTTCTGATAATTATACCGCCATCTGTAATGAGCATGATTTCATCATCCTCACTTGTAATAGCAATACCTGCAACGGGGCCTGTTTTAGTCGTAACCTTATGGCAAGTAACACCTTTACCGCCACGCTTGTGAACGGAGAATTCATCAATGGGACTACGTTTTCCGAAACCGTTTTCAGAAATTGTAAGAACAGAAAGTCCCTTTTCTTCATAGTCATTGGGAATCACAGCTGCACCAACAACAAAATCTCCAACAAGATTCATAGCTTTTACGCCTCTTGCCTGTCTTCCCATTTTTCTGACGTCGGTTTCCTTGAATCTGACAGCCATACCTTTATGACTTGCAAGGATAACTTCTTCATCGCCTGCAGTTTTAAGGACGTAGAGAAGCTTATCGCCTTCGTCAAGGTTAATAGCGAAAAGACCTGAAGTTCTTCTGCGTCTGAAGTCCATAAGAGAAGTACGTTTGATAACTGCATTCTGTGTTACCATAACGAGATTCTGTTCTTCTTTGAATTCGGAAACTGGAATTATTGCGGTTATACGTTCACCTTCTGAAAGATTAAGAACGTTAACAAGGTTTGTTCCCTTTGAAGTTCTTCCGCTTTCGGGAATTTCATAGCACTTCTTGATATAAACCTTTCCGCTATCGGAGAACATAAGCAAGAAGTCGTGACTATTTGCGATAATAACGTCTTCTACTACGTCTTCTTCCTTAGTTGTCATGCCTTTTATTCCCTTACCGCCTCTTCTTTGAGACTGATATTCCTCTGAAGGAATACGTTTGATATATCCCTGATTTGTAGCGGTAATAACGCATCTTACTCTGTCAATAAGGTCTTCAATAAGGATATCGTTTTCGCTTTCTTCTATTTTCGTTCTTCTTTCATCACCGTATTTTGCCTTGATTTCAAGAAGATCTTCTCTTATTATACCGTAAAGCTTACCTTCATCAGAAAGTATTTCGTTAAGACCGTCTATCTGGGCATAGAGAGAAGCCAAAGTTTCTTCAATCTTTCTGCGTTCCATACCGGAAAGACGTCCCAAAGTCATTTCAACGATAGCTTGAGCCTGCTCGTCAGTAAGAGTGAAATAACCTTCACCCATAAACTCAACACTTTCGCCCGTAAGTCTTACCAAGGAATCGTCACCTGTTTTTGGGAATTTCTCTGCAATAAGATTTTCCTTTGCTTCAGAAACGTTTTTACTTCCTCTGATTATTTCAATAATACGGTCAATATGATCTATTGCTATTTTATAGCCTTCGTAAATATGAGCAAGTCTTTCAGCTTTTTTAAGCTCAAACTTTGTTCTTCTCGTTATAACGTCAGATTGATGATTAAGATAATGAACGAGAATCTCTTTGAGATTAAGAGTTTTAGGCTCGCCATTTACGAGAGCAAGCATATTTATAGCAAATGTGTCCTCAAGCTGTGTATACTTATAAAGCATATTAAGTACAACCTGAGCATTTGCATCTCTTTTAACGTCAACGACGATTCTCATACCGTCCTTGCCGCTTTCGTTTCTTATATCGGAAATACCTTCAACGCGCTTTGTTTTTACAAGCTCTGCCATATTCTGAAGCAGTAACGTACGGTTAACCTGATAAGGAAGCTCCGTTATAATAATGCTTGTTCTGTTTTTATTTTCTTCAAAATGAGCAACTGCTCTTACTTTAAGTCTTCCTCTGCCTGTAAGATAAGCTTGCTTTATCCCTGACGTTCCGTGAATAGTACCGTAAGTAGGGAAGTCTGGTCCCTTTACGTATTCCATAAGGTCGCCTATGGTACATTCAGGGTTATCCATAAGATAAATAACTGCATCAATTACCTCTCCCATATTATGAGGAGGAATATTAGTTGCCATACCAACGGCAATACCTATAGAACCGTTTACCAAAAGGTTAGGAAAACGGGAAGGAAGGTATTCGGGCTCTTTAAGCTTGTTATCGAAGTTGGGCATAAAGTCCACAACGTCTTTTTCGATGTCTTCAAGCATAAGATTGGCAATTTTAGCCATTCTTGCTTCTGTATAACGGTATGCAGCAGCACCGTCACCGTCAATATTACCGAAGTTTCCATGTCCTTCAACGAGAGGATATCTGAGAGAAAACTTCTGAACAAGTCGAACCAACGCATCGTAAACGGAAGCGTCACCGTGGGGATGGTATCTACCAAGCACGTTACCAACGGTTGTGGCAGACTTTCTGAAGGGCTTATCATAGGTCAGCTTATCTTCATACATTGAATAAAGTATACGTCTGTGAACAGGTTTCAAGCCGTCTCTTACATCGGGCAAAGCTCTACCGATAATAACAGACATAGCGTAATCGATATACGCTGTTTTTACTTCATTTTCAATACCAAGATTCAAAATGACCTGATTATCATATTTACTGTAATCATGTTCTATTGCCATATCAATTCCTCATCACACGTCAAGATTTGTAACGTAACGTGCGTTCTTTTCTATAAACTCACGGCGAGGTTCAACAGCATCCCCCATAAGAACGGAGAATATCTCGTCTGCCTCATAAGCATCTTCAATGGTTATTCTCTTCAAGATACGTTTTTCAGGGTCCATTGTGGTTTCCCAAAGCTGTTCGGGGTCCATTTCACCAAGACCTTTGTATCTTTCAGCATTCGCGCCCTGACCAAGTTCAGCTATATATTTATCTCTTTCTTCATCAGAATAAGCATATCTTTCCTGTTTTCCCTTAAAAATCTTGTAAAGGGGAGGAACAGCCGCATAAATATGTCCATGTTCAATAAGGGGACGCATATGTCTGAAGAAGAATGTAAGAAGCAACGTTTTAATGTGAGCACCGTCAACGTCAGCATCGGCCATAATAATAATTTTGCCGTATCTCAGCTTACTTATATCAAATTCAGAACCGATACCCGTTCCCAAAGCCATAATAATAGGCACTATCTGAACGGATGAATAAATTCTGTCAAGGCGAGCCTTTTCAACGTTCAGAATCTTACCTCTGAGAGGGAGAATTGCCTGGAATTTACTGTCTCTGCCGTCTTTAGCAGAACCGCCGGCGGAGTCACCCTCTACCATGAACAGCTCTGTAAATTCCATACGTCTTTCATTACAGTCTGCCAATTTATCAGGCATTGAAGAAGATTCGAGAACACTCTTTCTTCTTGTTGATTCTCTTGCTTTTCTTGCGGCTTCTCTGGCAATACAAGCGGAAACAGCTTTTTCAAGTATTCCTTTTGCAACGGAAGGATTTTCCTCCATAAAGTCGGAAAGCTTTCCGTAAACAAGGCTTTCAACCAAGCCCCTTATTTCACTGTTACCCAATTTTGTCTTCGTCTGACCTTCAAACTGTGCGTTTTCAAGTTTAACGGAAACGACTGCCGTAAGTCCTTCACGAACGTCTTCGCCCAGAAGCTTATCGTCATTTTTGAGGATGTTATATTTTTTGCCGTATTCGTTCATAACACGTGTGAGAGCATTTTTGAAGCCAGTTTCGTGAGTGCCGCCCTCGATAGTGTTAATATTGTTGGCAAACGTCATTATAGTTTCATTGTAAGTATCGTTATACTGCAAAGCGATTTCGGCAAAAGACGTGCCTTTTGCGCCTGATAAATAAATTACGTCCTTATGAAGCATCTGACAATGCTTTTTGGAGTTGATATATTCAACGAAGGATCTGATACCGCCTTCATAGCAGAATTCAGATCTGTATTCTTCTTCGCCTCTTTCATCAATAAGAGTTATATTTATTCCTGCATTAAGGAATGACTGCTCTCTGAGACGCTTTTCTATTGTTTCGTAATCAAAAACAAGCTCATCAAAAATTTCACCGTCGGGATAGAAACGAACGTAAAGACCATGCTCTTCCGTATTACCTACCTCGTGGAAATCCTTTGAAACCTTGCCTCGTTCGAAAGAAACTCTGTACTCTTTGCCGTTATAGTAGTCAACAACGTCAAGCTTTGTGGAAAGAGCGTTAACTACGGATGCACCAACCCCGTGTAGACCGCCTGAAATGGCGTATCCGCCACCGCCGAACTTACCGCCTGCATGAAGAACGGTAAATACAACGACAAGGGTAGGGATGCCCATTTTTTCATGAATACCTGCAGGAACGCCTCGTCCGTCATCTCTTACGGAAACGCTGTTATCCTTATGGAAAACAACAGTAATATTCTTACAAAATCCCGCAAGTGATTCGTCGATGGAGTTATCAACGATTTCATATACCAAATGATGAAGACCTCTCTGCGACGTAGAACCGATATACATACCGGGACGTTTTCTTACCGCCTCAAGTCCTTCAAGAACTTGTATCTGATTTTCACCGTATTCAACTATTTTCTTTTCTTCTGATTCGTTAAATTCCTCGACACTGATGATTTCTTCATCAATACCATTCATTTCATTTTTCAATTCTTCAGACACTTTTAATTCTCTCCCATTCGTTTTATTTCCGTTTCAACACTGTTTGAAAGCATATAAACGTTTTCGTTTCCGCTATCTTTGTCAGTAGTTAAAACAAAGCATTTCGGCAGGTCGTACAGTAAATTTATTATTTTATATTCTTTTTCACTCTTTTTTAAAAAGTCTTTTGTTGTTTCGCTTTCGGTTGCGCCGTCAAGGTCAAAAAATCCTACTATATTTTTTACGTGAACGGTTTCATTTTTTCCTAAATGTATTCGCTGAAAACCGCTTCCGAAAGCTATACTCTTTTCTTTTTTATTCTGCATATCAAATATCCGTTTTCTTGCAAAGATCGATAAAATTACCGTCAAGCTTTTTCATGACTTCAATATCGCATCCCGTTATAATAACCTGTTTTTTAGGTATTTTCATAAGAAGCTTTTTCTTTCTTTCATCATCAAGCTCCGATAAAACGTCATCAAGGAGAAAAACGGGGTATTCTCCTGTCAGCTCCTTTGAAAGCTCACCTTCTGCAAGCTTAAGGCAAAGAACTGCCGTTCTTTGCTGTCCTTGTGATGAATAATATCTTGAATTCTTATCATTTATCAGAATCCTCAAATCATCCTTTTGAGGGCCGAAAAGACACATTCCTCTGTAAATTTCCATTTCTTTTTTTTCGGAATACATCTTTATATATTTTTCTGTATATTCTTCTTTTGTAAATTCCTCGCTGCCCACGTTTGTCAGATATTCAAGGTTTAGTTTTTCGTTTCCACTGCTTATTTCCTCATGAAAAACCTTACTTTGCGAAGATAACGCCTTCACGTATTTCTGACGGTTAACTGAAATAATTCCCGCTGCTTGAGCCATTTTTTCATTATACACGTCAAGAAGCTTTCTGGAATTTTCTCCCATATTAAAGCTTTTTTTGAGTAACGCATTTTTCTGTGAGCATAAACGGTTATACTCATTTAGAGCCGCCACGTATTTCGGAAACGATTGGCATATTGCCATATCGATAAACCTTCTTCTGAATTCGGGAGACCCCTTCGCCAGATTCAGATGATCTGGAGTAAAAATAACTGCTCGGAACTGTCCCACGTATTCGGAAACCTTTGAAACAGGCATAGAGTTACGTAAAAGCAATTTACTTTTATTTCTTCTGAAACAAAGCTTCAATCTGCTTTCCTGATACCTGTCTTCAAATAATATTTCGCTCTCGCAGGAATTTTCGCCGAAACGAATCATTTCAGCATCTTTTCCGCCTCTGAAGCTTTTAGCAGTTGCGAAAACAAAAATACCTTCAAGAATATTCGTTTTTCCTGCTCCGTTTTCTCCAAAAATAATATTTGTTCCTTCAGAAAAATTGCAGGAAAATGAATCAAAGCTTCTGAAATTTTTGAGAGAAATCTCTGATACCTTCATTTATTCAACAAATCCGTATAATTTTCAATCTCTTTTAATTTTCATGGGAAGTATAAGATGGAAGAAGCTCTTTTCAGCATTCTTATCATTTCTTATCTGCATTGCATGCATTTCGCTGTTAAGCTCAAGAACAACCTCATCTTCCGTACAAGCGCGGAGAGCTTCCAAAATATATTTGTAGTTAAACCATATCTCTAAATCAGGACCGCTTTTCTCAACGATAACGCTATCGTTTACTCTGCCAAATTGGTTAAAGCAGAAAATATTGAGCATATTACCTGTAAACGTACATTGAATAGGGGTTTTATTCTTTTCATCAACAAAAAGCGACACACGTTCAACGCTTTCAATAAGAGCTTCTCTTGAAACCTTAACGTTTATCTTACTTTCTTCTCTTATCTGGCGTTCAAAAGCAAGGTAAGGACCTTCTGTAAGTCTTGAGAAAAATACTACGTTATTTACAGAGAAAATAATATGTTTCATTGTAAGCTCACAATGAATATCCTCATCATTATCGGAAATAAGTCGGGAAAACTCAAGAAGACTTTTACCCGGAACGATAAATTCCATATTTTCCTTTTCAGAAGTAACCGCGTTTTTCTCACTCCACATAGCAATTCTGAAATTATCAAGAGCTATAGCAGAAATATCACCGCCATTGATTAGGAAGCATTGTCCCTGAAGGACGGCACGTTTATCAATCTGAGAAATTGCAAAATAAGTTCCGCTTACAATTCTTTTTATAACTCCACCCTTAATGTCAAATGAATAGTCTCCTGAAAAATCGGGTAAATTTGGAAACATATCAGCATTTGAGCCATGCATAACGTATTCACTCATTCCGCATTTTACGGTAACGGAATTTTTATCGTCACAGATGAATGAAACCTCGCCATCCGGCAACGCCTTTATTATACTGTTTATTTTTGAAGCGTTGAGAATAACAGCTCCGTCTGTTTCTCCTATTACTTCACCCGTAACGTGAATACCTCTTTCAAGGTCATATCCACAAAGAGTAAGTTCATCTCCTGAAAGAGTGAAAAGGATTCCTTCAAGGGCAGGTAAGGTTGTTTTGTTGGAAGCACCTGCTGCTGCAGGAGATATCAATTTTATCAAATCTTCTTTTTCGGCTCTGAATTTAACACCCATAATTTTACGAAGCTCCTGTCTTTCGTTTTTAATAATAAAATAATAAATATATATTATAGCAGTAGTAGCAGTAGTAGGGGGAAGCTAAAATGTTAAAATTTAGGAAAACGCTTTTAAAATGCGGATTTTTCCACATTTTACATGTGAAAAAAGAGGTGAAAAAGTGAAAAAAACGGGTTAAAAAAACTGTACTTTTTCAACGCAGTGGAAAAAACTAATTGAAAAATTTTGTTTTTTTATGTCCTTGAATTTTTGTAAAAAAACGAGAATAAACGAAGAAATATAAAGAAAAACGAAAAAAAATCGAATTTTTTCACTTTTAATAGAAGAATTTTAACATCAATTCATCCAAGAAATCCACTTTTTAACACGGTTTTTCACACTTAGCTCTTTTCAGCTATATCTCTTATCTCTGCAATTATCTTATCAACTGTTCTTGAAAATTCCCTGTCGGATTGAATTGTTTTTTCAATCTGACCATGTGAATACATTATGGAAGTTCTATCCTTACCGAAAATTTTACCGATGCTTTTATAATTTTCGTTAGTAAGAGTTTTTACTATATAAATACAAAGATGACGAATTGTTTTTATCTGACTTGATCTGCTCTGACCGAGAAGGTCTTCCTTCTTTACGGAATATCTCTGACAGAAAAAATCAATTATCATTTCAGGAGTTATATTTTCTCTTTCAACTGCCAAAAAGTCACCAAGTACGTTTTTGACAAGCTCAAGATCAATATTTTTTCCGCTGATTAAGCTATGAGCTTTAAGAGTTTTGATAACGCCTTCTATCTGTCTTACGTTATGTCTTACGTTTTCAGCAAGGAAAACGAGAGCATTCTGAGGAATGTCAACGTTCATAGAAGCAGCTTTGTTTCGGAATATTGCAGCTCGAAGCTCAAGGTTAGGAGGCTGAATATCCGTAATAAGTCCCCATTCAAAGCGGGTTTTCAATCTGTCTTCAAGAAATTCAATTTCTCTTGGGCTACGGTCCGAAGTTAGAATAATCTGCTTCTTCATTTCGAAAAGATTATTTATAGTATGGAAAAATTCTTCCTGAGTTGTTCTCTTGTTTGAAATAAACTGAATATCGTCTATAAGGAAGATATCAACGCTTCTATATTTGTTTCTGAATTCTTCCATTTTTTCAGCTCTGTTTTTGTTAATAGCAAGAATAAGCTGATTTGCAAATTCTTCACCCGACGTATAAAGTATATTAAGATGAGGATATTTTGCTTTAGCTTCGTTATACATTGCATGGAGCAAGTGGGTTTTCCCTAAACCTGAAGCACCATGTATAAAAAGCGGGTTATAAAGAGTTGCAAGATTTTCAAGGACGGCAACGCAGGCTTTATATGCAAATTCGTTTGAAGAACCTACTATAAAGTTTGAAAACGTATAATCCCCATGCCTTACGTCTTTAGGATCATTCTCCGTATTCTGTTTTTCTACGCTGATTTCATTGGTTTTCTGATTCGTACTAAAAGAAACAGAAGCTTCTTTTTTTGCGGAATTATCCGTAGAAGGAATGTACGAACTGTATGACAATATATCGCTTACAGATATTTCTTCAGCAGAATCATCTATTGTTTCTGCTGAAACAATAGAAACCTTCACTTTTTTGCCAAGAACCTTACATATATGCTTTTCAATATGTTCTTTGTATTTTTCTTCTATGTAGCTTCTTTTGTAATCACTGTCGCAGAACAAAACTATTTTGTCGTTCTCCAAAGAATAGACAGTAAGAGAATTGAACCAGAGCTTGACTGTTGGCTGAACAAACTCCTCGGACAAAGAAGCGATGAAATCTTCTCTTATTTTAGCGTAATCATTCATCAAAATAAAACTCCTGAACTTTATAAGCCTTGGATTTACAAAGTAAATCCCTTAAAAATCACTTTTTAAAATGTGCTTTATATTATAATTTGAAAACTAAATATAAAAGTCTACGAAAAAAACTTAATTTCATTCTCAAAAAGATACAATAAGACACAATACTCCTTATTTGGTATTATAACATAAAAAAAACGTTTTGAAAAGAGTTTTTTCAAAAAAAAATTAAAAAAAATAAAAATTAAAAATATTAAATTTTTTAAAAACTCTTGACATCGGGTTTTATTTGTGTTTTAATAGGAATGCTGTCATTAAATCAATAAATAAAAAACGAATAGAATATCAATAGGAGGGTAACTATGCTTCAGACATATCAACCTAAAAAGAGACAGAGAAAAAAAGAACATGGCTTCAGAAAAAGAATGGCTACTGCTAACGGCAGAAAGGTTCTCAAGAGAAGAAGAGCAAAAGGCAGAGCAAAGCTTACTTATTAAGTTTGACTTTTGTATATCCGATAATGACTCAACCTGTGTTGAGTCGTTATCGGTAATAAGCCTGAATAAGAGAAATTTGAGAAAGCTTGAACGTTTTGTTTGATTTTGAAAATTATTTGGTATTTGATTGAGACAGTATTAAAAACGTTAAAGCTTACGGTTTAATTTCGGAAAACTGAAATTTTGTATTTATCGGAATGATTAGTATTTTTTAATACTTTAAATGGAAGAATATGGAACAGTCTAAAAAAATACCTATGCTGAAACAAAGACATATGTTTGGAAAGGTTTATTCAAATTCCGTTTTCCGTGCTTCGAAAGGGGTAGTCGTATATTATCTTAAGAATTACGACAGAAAAAGAACCGTTTTAGGTATAAGCGTTTCAAAAAAGAGAGGAAACGCAGTAGTAAGAAACAGAACGAGAAGAATAATTAAGGAAGCGTACAGAAAGATGTACGCTCGTATTAAAAAAGGATATATTATCGTTATTGCCGCAAGACAAGCATGTACGGATTATAAATCTTATCAGGTTGAAAAAGAGCTTGAGAGAATTTTCGAAAATCTTTCCTTGTTTGCAGAGCCAAAAAACGGTAAATAAAAAGTCGGAAGACTGAAGAAAATGGGAATATTTGAAAAACTTCACGTTGGGGCAAAAAAAGTTTTTATTTTTCCGATAAAGCTCTATAAGAGATTTATATCTCCCATTTTGCCCGACAGCTGCAGATTCACGCCGAGTTGCTCCTCTTATGCCGTGACGGCTATTGAAAAGCACGGTATAATAGTGGGTATTTTTTTAGCTATTTACAGAATTTTAAGATGTAATCCTTTTTGCAAAGGGGGATATGACCCCGTACCTGACAAAATTTCTTATCTGTTTTCAAAAAAGAAAAAATAGCAAAGTTT
The DNA here is from genome assembly GCA_015064625.1 of Oscillospiraceae bacterium. Lineage (GTDB taxonomy): Bacteria > Bacillota > Clostridia > Oscillospirales > CAG-382 > SIG653. The sequence continues at coordinate 80,222 of SVRW01000008.1, forward strand.
ATGAAAAAGCTCTGTTAATTTCAGAGTATCAAGAACACGGGAGAGCATAAATGAACATTTTATACGATTTATTCGGATATGTAATGCGTTTTTGCTGTAATATATCGGCAAATAACTATATTTTAGCAGTATTTTTCTTTTCTTTGATAGTGGAAATACTCCTTTTTCCCCTTGGAATAAAACAACAGAAAAACTCTGTTAAAACGGCAAGCCTTCGTCCAAAGGAACAGGCTATCAGAAAAAAATATGCGGGCAGAACCGATAAGGCAACTCAGCAAAAAATGAGCCTTGAAATAAATGAAATGTATCAAAAAGAGGGATATAACCCAATGTCAGGCTGTTTGCCCCTTTTTATACAGCTTCCCGTTATTATGATTCTTTACGCTATTGTAAGACTTCCTTTGACTTACAGTACGAAAATTGATGCTACGGCACGTGCAGAGCTTGTAGACCAGAGTGTTATAGTAGGTGATAGCCAGAAAAAAGTTCTTTCCGCTTTAGGAAAGGGCGATAAGGACGAAGATTATAAAAAAGCAACTCAGCTTATAAATGCGGCAAAAATAGGCTCTGAAAGCGAGCTTGTTCAGTCATTGAAATATACGTCTGAACCTTTTATCAAAGAATATATTGGCGGAAGTTATGCTGAATTTGCAAGTAAGAATTATTCCGCATATCTTAACGTTTCAAAGAACTTTGGCGAATATTTGTCCTTCTATGCTCCTATGTCAACTGCTGACGGCAAACTGACAGAGGTTAAAAAGGAAGAAATAAAGCTTGATACCCTTAAAACAGCAAACACTCTCGATATGTACAGCTTTACGGAAACAGCTTCTCTTACAAATAATTCCGTAGAAAACAAATTGGGATATGGCAGAATAGAAAGAGCTTACGATATCAATCTTGAAGAAGATATCCCCAACTTTAAATTCATCGCGGGAACAACTCTTCTTGACATCCCAGACATATCAAAGCTTTCCCCAATTCTTTTAATTCCTGTTCTTGTATTTGTTTCCAGCTTCTTGGGCGCAGAAATAACGAGAAAATTCTCCGCTCCCGCTCCTGCAGCAGCAGATGGACAAAACCCTGCAAACAGTCCTTTGATGAGATTCGGTATGCCTATGATAAGCGTTGTGTTCACATTCAGCTTTTTTGCGGCTTTGGGCATTTATTGGGTTTACAGAAGCGTTCTTTCTGCAATAAAACAAATTATTCTCGTTAAAATGTATCCGCTTCCCAAGTTTTCTAAAGAGGAAATAAAGGCGGCAGAGGAAGAAGTTCTCAAAAAGAGAAAGAGAAAGAAAATTATAATGATTGAAGTAGATGAAGACGATTCATCCTACGATAGCTTGATTGTAAGCGAAGAAAAAGCTGAAAAAATCAGAAAACGTTACGAAAAATCGGCTGAAGAAGCCAATGTCAATAAAAACACAGAGAAAAAATTTATTGACAAAGCACCTTTAAAAAAGGATAAAGACGACAGTGAGGTAAATTGATGTGATTAGAGAGGTAACAGTCAGCGCCGCCACTATTGAAGAGGCTGTAAAAAAAGGCGCAGAAGAATTGGGTGTGTCAACTGATTCGGTTCAAAATGAAGTTATAACAGAACCTAAAAAAGGATTTCTTGGTTTTGGAGCGGTTGACGCAAAAGTAAGAGTTTTTTATGAAGTAACCCCTGCTATAAAAGCAAAGGAATTTATACAAAAAGTAGTTTCTAATATGGGCATCGATTGCCGGATAGTTGAAACTGAAAAAACAGATGACGGTGTGGATTTTATCCTTGAAGGTGAAAGCGACGAGCTTGGTATTCTTATCGGTCACCATGGTGACGTTCTTGAATCCTTGCAGTATTTAGCAAGCCTTGCAGCAAACAGAGGAACGGACGATTTTTATAGAATCGGACTTGACGTAAACGATTACCGCAAAAAGAGAGAAGAAACTCTCAGAGCTTTAGCAAGAAAAAAAGCGGCAAGAGTTGCAAAATACAGAAGAAGCTTTGTTTTTGAACCTATGTCTGCAAAGGACAGAAGAATTATTCATTCCGAGCTTCAGAATTTTGAAGGCGTAAATACACATTCCGTAGGTCAGGATGATGAAAGAAAAGTTATCATCTCCGCTACAAATATGAATAAGCCTGCTGATAAATCTGCCCGTAAACCTCAGGGAAGAAGAAATTTCAGAAATAATAATGCATAATGAATGGCTGTATCAAGAGAAAATCTTTTGATACAGTCAGACTGCTGACTTTTCTACTTTGTCAGCGGTCTGTGCCCTCGTTCCAAATGGAGCGAGGGCTATTTTTATACAATCTTAATACCGCACGGTATAGTGCTAACGGCATCTTTATTCCAAATTTGATACAATTATAGTGAAAAATGTATAAAGGAAAGGTACGCATATGCGATTACATAAATTCGGAAGGCTATCGTCCTTTCAAGTCATATTGCTTGGCTTTGCGGCAGTAATACTGATAGGAGCGTTCCTCTTGATGCTCCCTATATCGAGTAAAGAAGGAATTATAACACCCTTTAGTGACGCTATCTTTACTTCAACCTCAGCAGTCTGCGTAACAGGACTTATCGTGCAGGATACGGCAACCTATTGGTCGTATTTTGGACAGGCTATCATTCTCATACTCATTCAGATTGGAGGTTTGGGTGTTGTAACGGTTGCAGCTTCGGTATCTATTCTCGCAGGCAGAAAGATCGGGCTTGGACAGCGAAGCACGATGCAGGAGGCAATGTCAGCACCAAGCGTTGGCGGTATCGTTCGTCTGACTTGGTTTATTCTCAAAGGCGTGCTTA
>SVRW01000009.1 GCA_015064625.1 Oscillospiraceae bacterium
ACTACGGAAACTGGTACCTTAACTTCGGCACAGGCTCCACGGTTTACGTTCGTAACGTAGCATCGGGAAAACTGATGACTGCAAACCCTTTTGCTTATGACGTACATTTCAACGATGCAACCTACGGTGACGACCAGAAATGGAGACTCGAACGCAGAGCAGACGGTTCATATGAATTTATCTCCGTATCAAGCGGACTTGCGCTTGACGTATTGAACGGTGCTCTTGATACGGGAACGACAGTAAACCTTTATAATGACACAGGCTTCAGAGCACAGGGCTTCTACATCTTACCTACTGATACGGAAGATTATTTCATGATTAAACCGTGTTATGCTTCAAACGTTCTTGACGTAAACGGAAGTACCTTTGATTTGCATATTTATCCTCCCAACCTTTCGGATCCAATTCCAAGAGCCGCACAGATGTTTGAAATTGTATTTGAAAATATCTGCGGTAACTGGTTGCCCCCAACGAATATTGGAAACAACTTCACTGCATATATTACAAACGAAGCAACTGGTCACACCTTCACAGATATGGGTGATGGCTCTGTGAAAGCTTTGGGTACTACAAAAGCAGATAATCAGATTTTCAATTTTGTATATGACGCTTCAACGAAGTCATATCAGATAATCGGCAATAGCGGAAAAGCGTTGGATTGCTTCTGGGGATTCTTTGGCGATGGATGCGAGCTTGTAATGGCAGATAAGAGCAATGCTGCACATCAAAGATTCCGTATTTACGGTGACTTTGACGGTGTTCATTATTACATAAGCCCTGTTCACACAAACAGACTTGTTGACGTTGACGCAGGTACTACTACGAAGGTTCATCTTTTTGGCTCAGGCGGAAACTCAAACAGAAAATTCAAGATTACCAAGTACACAAAACCAACTCCAACCCCAACACCTACACCAACGCCTACACCAACGCCTACACCTACACCAGACCCTGAACCAATTGAAGACAGTATTATTCTTAAAGGTAATTCCTCTTACGTTATGGACGGTTCAGACTTATACAAGGTAGTTGCAGGACAGACGGCAAAAGACGTTCTCGCACAGTTTGATAACACAAAAGCGGCAGTTTACGATTTGAGCGGCAACCTCGTTCCCGCGAATGCTTTGGTTGGAACAGGTTACACTGTACAGCTTATAGTTGATGGCGTTAAATACGATTCTGTTACAATTATTATCAAAGGTGATTTGAACGGTGACGGCGAAGTAAGCGGTACGGACTATCTCAGAATCAAAGAATATTTCCTTGGCAAGTTCAAGTTGGATGCTTTAGCTCTTAAAGCTGCTGACATTGATAGCAACGTAGAAATCGAATCTGCTGACTACATGAAAATGAAATCACACTTCCTTGGAATTATCAATATCTTCAAATAAACAATAAAAACCTTGTGGCTTTGTAAATGTATAAACTCATTTACAAAGCCACTTTTTGTTTATTACTAAGTAAAGCATTAGCTTTTTCATGTAATTCTCCACTCCTTTGCGTAAGTTTTCGTTCCTTGTACGTATCAATTACGGCACATTCTTCCAAAAGATATTCATTCCATAGCTTTTCAAGTGTTTCTTTCATAAATGCTTCCTTATGTATTGTATTTTTTTGACGTATGCCAAATTGCAAATATATTATAGCGGATTTTCCGCTAAAAGTCAATAGTGTATTATCCGTTGATGTATAATAATAGCATAAAATATTTGTAAATTTCAGGCGGTAATACTATGTTGTACAATCGAATCAGAGAATTAAGAGAAGATAAAGATATGACGCAAAAGCAGATGGGAGAAATTTTGTCTTGCAGTCAACGTGTATACAGTAACTACGAAAGAGGCGAATTGGATATCCCCACAGAAATTCTTATAAAGCTAGCAGACTATCATGGCGTATCGGTGGATTATATCCTCGAACGGACGGAGAAAAAGGAAACGAATGTGTAAAAAAAGTAAAACGGCACAATTTGTGCCGTTTTATTTCATAATTAACTATTTCCTTGTAGGTTTAACGTTATATGCTGGGGAAATGCTTTTATCAATAACGCCGTTTTCTTCCTCGAAAGCTTTAATGCTTTGCCTTATCAGGATAAGCACTTGACTGTTTACGCTTCTTCCTTCGTAATCTGCAATATAAGAAATTTTATTCAACATTTCTTCTTCTTCAATTCTTATGGATACACTTTTAACTGACATGTAATTCCCTCGGAATAAATGTATTATGCGTTTATTTTGGATGCGTTAATTATTTCGTAAAATGTTTTTTGTTGTTCTAATGATCTGAGCAAGTGCTTTAAGTTCTTCGGGAGAGCAATCGGATATAATTTCATCAATCATTTTTACAGATATATGAGAACTTTTTGCCAAACTATCGAATACAATTTCATCGATAGTAACACCGAGAGCGTTTGCAATATTTATGAGTGTGGGCAAACTGAGTTTTGTTGCCGCACGTTCAATATGTGAAATGTTGGACGGCTCAATTCCTGATTCTTCAGCAAGCTTGGCTTGTGTCCAGCCTTTTGCAACGCGAAGTTCCTTTATTCTTTTTCCGATGGAAATATAGTTAACAGCAATCATGTTTACTTCCTCTCAATTTATAATTTACACAATGTTATTGTATATCCGAATCGGATGTGTTAAAATAACGTATATATCCGAATGGTATATATACTAATATTTTTTGTAAATTATGTAGGAGACATGAGTAATGGAAAAAAATACCTGTTGTTTCTTCGGAAATAGAACGATAAAGGAAACCGAAGAACTGAAAGAAAAGGTAACTGAAATTGTTGAAAGGTTAATTGTTGATGAAAAGGTGGAGGCGTTTTTATTTGGAAGCAAAAGTCGATTTGATAGTTTGTGCCTCGAATTAGTGACGAAAACCAAAGAAAAATACCCGCACATAAAACGAATTTATGTGCGGGCGGAATATCCATATATAAGCGAACATTACAAAGAGTCTCTGCTGAAAGAGTATGACGAAACTTATTATCCCGAAAAATTACTCGACGCGGGGAGAGCTGTATACGTGGAGCGAAATCGTGAAATGATAGATAAAAGTAGATTTTGTGTTGTGTACTTTGATGAGTCTACCGTTCCCACAACACGTAAAAGCGGAACAAAAATTGCTTTGGATTACGCCAAAAAGAGAAAAAAAGAGATTGTTTTATTTCCGTAAAACTGTGGTGAGTCCGTCGTGGTGAAGAAAATAGATGCATTTTGCACGGTGTGCGCTATTTTATTAGTTAAAGAAAAATGCGAAGCATTTTTTATCTACAAAGCCGAAGGCTTTGCCTGAACTTTCGATAGGAAAAAATAGTGCAGATTGGAAAAACCGAATCCGAAGCTGTACTGACGTACAGCGAGAGGTGAGGTTTTTTCAAAGCACAAAACAAGAAATAAAAAAGCAAAACGGCACAATCGTGCCGTTTTGTTACCTATTATGTGGTGATATGAAGATAAAACATAAGAAAAAATAAAATGGAAGATTATTTTATATTGTTTTGTGCGGTCTGTGCATTTTTTACATCGAAAGGGGGAGGGTGAATGTGAAAGAGCATCCTTTATTCGTCCCCGACTCAACTGTAATCTTCTCTTTATGGCTATCGATAACAGTTTTAACGATAAACAGTCCAAGCCCCATACCGCTCTTATCAAGCCCGCGTGAGCGGTCAGATTTATAGAATTTATCGAAAACGTGGGGTACTTCTTCCTCGGGGATGCCTACTCCGTCGTTTTTGATTGTGACGAAGGCTTTGCCCAAGGCTTCGTCCTTTTTCAAATCAACGATGAGCATACCGCCTGTGGGGGAGAATTTAACCGCATTGTGAAGAAGATTGTAAAAGACCTGATGAATTGCATCGGGGTCTGCATTTACAATAATAGAATCGTGGTTTGGAATTTCAACATTCAGATGCTTGTCGTCTATCTGTCCTTCGAAGGTGAAAAGGGTTGATAACGCTTTTTCCGTAATATCGAAGGGCTTTGGATTCATTTTCTGATTCTGCATCTTTGTTGTAGTAAGCAAAGTTGAAATGAGTCGGGATAGACGTTTCGTTTCTTCGGAAATAATTCCCAGATAATGCTTTTGCCTTTCGGGAGGTATTGTTCCGTCGAGAATACCGTCTGCAAAGCCTGAAATGGTTGTCATAGGGGTTCTCAGATCGTGAGCAACGCTGGCGAGGAACGTGTCTTTATGCTTGTCGTTCCGCTCAATCTTATCCATCATATCGTTGATGGAGTTTGCCAGATCGGCGATTTCGTCATCATAATCCGTTTTGAGTCTTATGCTTGTATCGCCCTCTGCATATTTGTTTACCGCATGACCTATTTCGTTGAAAGGCTTTGCTATGCGGTTTCCAACAATAACAATGGAGAAAGCCGCACCTAAAAGAAGCCATATGCAAGCGGTGATTATTGCGCTGAGAAGCTGAGTTCTTGCGGTGTAAATACCGTCGCTCATCGTTGATACAACCACGTACCCCATATTATTGTAGGTTTTTGTGTCGATTATGGGGAGAATAAATAAGTTGCTTTCTTTCTTGTCTTTTTCGTGGAACGTGTATTTTGCGGAAAAACCGTCATAGTCCTTTTTCATAATGCGTTTATCCGCTTCCTTTTTCAACTGTTCGGACAAGGATGCTTCTGCTCCGTCGCAAGCACTTGATGCAATGAGAATATTTCCAGCAGAATCGTAAATATGAACACCGATGTTATCTTCTTCGTATTTCAATAAGCTGTGTTCAAATTGCTCTCTGTAAAGGTCGCAAACAACTGTTCCGGGCGTGCATTCGTGGTCGTCGTGGGCATCTTTGGCAAGCTCTGTGTATCCAAGCACCGTTTCTGCAATGCTTTTTGCGGAAAGGGTCATTATTGCCGCATCGGTATTTGAGGAGAATTTTGTAAAAATACCGTATGTTATAAGAGCAAAGAGAAGAATACCAGCAAGCACTATAAACGAAAAGGTCAGAATAATTCTTGATGAAATATTTTTAAACATAAAATCACCTTAAACTGATTATTTTTGACAAGCCTTTATAAACGTTTCGAAAATACGTCTTGATTTTTCATCTGTGGCGAAAAGATGCTCGGGATGCCATTGAAGTCCTAACGCAAAGGAATATCCGTCACGTTCTATCGCTTCAATAGTTCCGTCGGAAGCTTTGGCAGAAATTTTCCAGCCTTCTGCAAGTTTTTTTATTGATTGGTGATGCATACTGTTTGTACCGTATTCTTTTTCGCCAATAATATCAAAAAGCAATGAATCCTCTGCAACGCTTACAGTGTGGGAAGGTATGTAGTAAGGAGGCTGTTGACGGTGTGATATCTTTTTGGAATACTCTATGGGGATATCCTGATAAAGACTGCCGCCAAAGGCAACGTTCAAGGTCTGTATACCTCTGCATATGCCAAGCATGGGTTTTCCCAGCTCAAAAACACGTCTTGCTAAAGGAAGCTCCAGTGTATCACGTTCATGGCAGAAGTCCCCGAAGCCTTCGTGTACAGTTTCACCGAACAATACGGGGTCAACGTCATCCCCGCCTGTGAAAAGGAATCCGTCCGCAATTTCTGCGTACTTCAGCATAACGTCTTCGTCATAAGTAAGATTTATAAGTATGGGAATACCACCGCTTTTCTGTATGGCATCCATATATCTGCGATTTATAACTACGGTGGCTTCTCCGTATGAAGGTGTGAGAGCGATGATGGGTTTTTTCATAGTGGTCCTTTCTGACGAATTCGGAATATGGAATTCGTAATTCGGAATTGAAGGAAATTTTTCTCCCGTAGGTCGAAACCATAAGGCAAGAGGGAAGAGGCAAGAGGGAAGGAAATTTTTCTCCCGTAGGTCGAAAAATATCGTTCACATACAATTATATAATAATTGCTTTTCGAACGCAGTGAGAAAAGCTACCTTTATTCCGCATTCCGCATTCATAATTCCGAATTGGCATTCCGCATTCATAATTCCGAATAGAATTTTTTCTCCAAAAAAATTCTAAAAACTGTTGAAATATGGGGAAAATAATTGTATAATACATTATATATGCAAAAAGATTAAAATTCAAGTGGTTTTAATATTTTTTCTCAAAATTTATAGTTTAGGTGATAATTATGAAAGATGGTAAAATAATTATGAGATTTATAATAATGGCTTTGATTTTAGCTCTCCTTTGCTCTTGCGAAGGTATGAACATAGTTTCGGATATGAGCTTGGAGTCTTCCGAAGCTTTGGGAAGTGGAGAAAGCAAGGAAGAATCAACCTCGGATGACAAATCCGAAAGCACAGATACGTCATCCGGGTTCACAGAAGATGACGTTACCATAGGCGGAGCAGATACGCTTAAACTCAGCGAGGCTATGGCGAATAATGATTGCTTTTGGGCGTTGAAATTCGAGGATTGGATTGAAATATACAATCCTACCGACAAGGATATATCCTTGAGCGACTACCGCATAAGCGATGATGGTTCGGATATCAGAAAATATGCCCTCCCTGACGTTACGTTGAAGGCGAAGGAATATCTGGTGCTTACAGAATCAAGTCTTAACTTTTCCTTGAGTAAAGCAGGGGAGAGCGTTTACCTTTATTGCGTATCACAAAATTGTCTTGCTTCCAAACTTGATTTGGGCGTAAGCGAGAAAAATAAATCGTATACAGAAGACGGTGTTTCCGCCTATCCTTCTCCCGGTTTTGAAAACACTTACGAGGGATATATTTCCTACAGGGCTTCCGTGAAGGGCGGTCAAAAGCTGATAGTAAACGAAATTATCGCTTCAAACTCTACGGTTTATGCTATAGGCGGAGAGTATTTTGACCTTATTGAGCTTAAAAATGCATCATCTGAAAGCATAAATCTTTCGGATTATTACATTTCTGACGATAAAAACGCTCTTATGGCATATAAATTACCTGACGTTACGTTGAAAGCGGGAGGATTTTACGTTATTGCCGCAGACGGTGAAAAGGTTCCCTTCAAGCTTTCAAGCTCGGGAGACGGAGTTTATCTTACGTATAAGGACGGACTTCCTGCAGATGCGTTATGCTTCGATTCATGTCCTGCGGAAATAAGCTATGGGGTAAGCGGAAACGAGCTTGTTTATTTTGCGAAGCCTTCCTTTGGCAGAGAGAATGGCGAAGGAGAAAAAGCGTTGACAAAGGACCCCGTTCCTTCCGTTAAAGCTGGAATTTATGAAAATGCGTTTACTCTCACCTTTGAGGGAGAGGGCGATATGTATTATACAACCGACGGCTCTGAGCCTGATAAATCTTCCCTTAAATATTCGGGCGGTATTACCGTTGATAAAAATATGTCTGTAAGAATAAAGGCGTATGACGGTATTAAAATCCCAAGTAAAACCGTCACCTGCGCATATTTCATCAATGAAACGTCCACCTTGCCCGTTCTTAAAATCAGTGCAAAGGAAGATGACATATGGAGCACTTCTTCGGGAATTTACGCTAACCCGACTAAATCATGGACAAAAGAAATAAACCTTTCCTTCTTTGTGGGCGGGAAAGAGGAATTCAACGTTGACTGCGGACTTGCCATGTTCGGTTCTACAGGCAGATACGAAAGTAAAAAGAGTTTTAAAGTCAAGTTCAGAGGAAAATACGGGGCTTCCAAGCTTGAATATAAGGTGTTTGAAAACCTTGATATTGATTCCTTTACCGATCTTGTTATAAGAGGCGGTTCGCAGGATTGGTATTTCTCGGGCGTTCGTGATGAGGTTGCAACTTCACTTGCACTTTCTGCAGAAACGAAATTGCTTGTTCAATCCTACAGACCCGTCATACTTTATATAAACGGTGAGTATATGGGTATATACTTTATTCGTGAACGTATTAACGAAGATTTCGTTGCAGCTCACCATAATACAAAGCCTGAAGACGTTGCAATTGTACGTTACGGTTACCGTCTTGAAAAAGGCACAAGCGAGGATATGGCAGACTGGAACGCACTGGTGAAATTCATAAAAACGAAAGATATGAAAGACCCCGAAAACTATGCTTACGTTTGCGAACGACTCGACGTTGAAAGTCTGGCGGATTGGTATATTTTCAGAGCGTACGCAGGGGATCTGGATATTGACAATATACGTTATTACAGAGAAAACAAGGATGCAAAATGGAAGCTTATATTCTTCGATTTGGATCTTGGATTCTTCGGAACGAAAAATCCGCTTACGAAAATAACAGGCTCATCAGAAGCTTATGCAAGCTATAACGTTCCTGTCAGATATCTGAAGGTGAATTCCCAGTTCAGAACGCTTTTCCTCACAAGGCTTGAGCATCATTCGAAAAATACCCTTGCAGACGATTACGTTCTCGCAAGAATCGATATGTTCGAGGATATGCTGGAAGCGGACATTCCTGCTAATAACGAGCGTTGGGAGGAAGCGTATATCAATGATGGAAAAGGCTCTTATTTCAATTATAAATTCTGGGTTTCACAGATGAATTATCTCAGAAGAATAGTCAAGAACGGAGATCATAGCAGAATAGGACTCCTTATTGATGATGCGAAAAATGTATTCGGTTAATAATTTGTATACAAATATATATTGAATTAACGGCAAAAACGTGGTATCCTAACAAATTGGAATAATAATCAATTCAGAATTCGGAAGTGAATTTAATTCGGAATTCGGAATGCGGAATGCGGAATACAGGTAGCTTTTCTCTCTGCGTTCGAAAAGCAATTATATAAAATATTTTTCGACCATAGGGAGAAAAATTTCCTTTATTCCGAATTCCGAATTCAGCATTCCGCATTGGAAAAAAGTTCCGCATTCCAAATTAGAAAAGAAGGTGTTTTTTAAAATGGTTACAGAAACGGTTACGGAAACGCAGATTGCGCTGACAGCGGCAGGGGCAGGTTCATCAAACCTGACACAAACTCTGTTCAGCCTGTCGATTGCAATTTTTGCGGGACTTTTGATGTCACGTGTAGTTAAGGTGTTAAAGCTTCCCGCGGTTACGGGATATCTTATAGCGGGTATTCTTATCGGCCCTTATTGCTTGGGTCAGCTTAATATACCTGGTATTGGCTTCATAAGTCATGGCGACGTAACTCATTATAATATTTTAAGTCAGGTAGCTCTTGGATTTATTGCTTTTGCTATCGGCAGCGAATTCAGACTTGCACAGCTCAAACAGACGGGTAAAGCCGCAACGGTTATAGCATTTGTTCAGGCTCTTATGGCAACGCTTGTAGTTGATGCTGTTCTTATTGCTCTTTATTTTGCATTTGGTAAAGACGTTATTCCTTTGCCTGTAGCAATAACCCTTGGTGCAATAGCAACGGCAACTGCTCCTGCGGCAACTCTTATGGTTGTTAAGCAGTATAAAGCAAAAGGTCCTGTTACAAGCATACTTTTGCCCATAGTTGCTCTTGACGATGCTATTGGTCTTGTAGTTTTCGCTGTATCCTTCGGTATTGCAAAAACTCTCAGCTCGGGGAAATTCAGCCTTGTTTCCGTTGTGCTCAATCCCATTATTGAGGTTTTAGCTTCTTTGATTGTTGGCGCATTGATGGGATTCTTTTTCACAGCCATGGAAAAATATTTCAAATCCAACTCAAAAAGACTTTGTCTTTCTGTAACTTTTATAATGCTTACCGTTGGCATAACGGTTCAGAAATTTGAAATTCCAGGAACGGATATACATATCGGCTTTTCTTCACTTCTCACTTGTATGGTTTTGGGAACAGTGTTCTGCAATATCTGTGATTTCTCTGAAGAGCTTATGGAAAAAACAGATAAATGGACGCAACCCCTTCTCGTTCTTTTCTTCGTTCTCAGTGGTGCAGAATTGGAGCTTTCCGTATTCACAAGTGTTGCTATTGTAGGAATCGGTATAGTTTATATAATCGCTCGTTCCTTTGGTAAATGCTTTGGTGCATTCCTTGGCGCAAAGATGATGAAATGTGATAAAAACATTGTTAAATATTTGGGTGTAACCCTTCTTCCTCAGGCTGGTGTCGCTTTGGGAATGTCCTTGCAGGCGGCAAACGAGCTGGGCGAAGCAGGTGAAATAATCAGAAATATTTCCCTTTTCGCAGTTCTTGTATACGAGCTTGTAGGTCCGTTGCTTACAAAGATTGCTCTTATGAAAGCAGGAGAAATTACGCCTAAGCCCGTTGCGGCAAGAGACCTCCCCAAAAATGAGGATGAGGACGAATAAACAAGTAGTCGCTTGAGGCATAGAGCGAAACAAATTCGGAATTCGGAATTCGGAATTCGGAATAAAAAATTGCAAATTAAAAATCAATGTGGAATTTGTAATGAAGAATTCGTGGTAATTAGAAAATATAAATTTTAGGACGTACCTCAAAAAAAGTGTGCTTCTACTATTCCGAATTCGGAATTCGGAATAAAAAATTGCAAATTAAAAATCAATGTGGAATTTGTAATGAAGAATTCGTGGTAATTAGAAAATATAAATTTTAGGACGTACCTCAAAAAAGTGTGCTTCTACTATTCCGAATTCCGAATTCCGAATTCCGAATTAAATAAAAAGGGGTAAAATTATGGAATTTTTATCTTTGAACACAATTCGCGAAAAGTATCTTGCATTTTACGAAACGAAGGGTCATTTGAGACTTCCTTCATTCTCACTCGTTCCCCAGAACGATAAATCACTTCTTTTAATCAACGCAGGTATGGCTCCTTTGAAGGCATACTTCACAGGAGAGCTTACGCCTCCAAGAAAGAGAGTAACGACATGTCAGAAATGTATCCGTACTCCCGACATTGACCGTGTTGGTAAGACGGCTCGTCACGGCACTTTCTTCGAAATGCTTGGCAACTTCTCCTTTGGTGACTATTTTAAATCAGAGGCTATTCCGTGGGCATACGAATTTTTGACAAAGGTTATGGAGATTCCCGAGGAGCTTCTTTCCGTTTCCGTTTACCTTGATGACGATGAAGCGAGAGATATCTGGATAAAAACAGGTATCCCCGCAGAGCGTATATATAGAATGGGTAAAGAGGATAACTTCTGGGAAATAGGATCAGGCCCTTGCGGTCCTTGCTCTGAAATCTATTTTGACAGAGGCGAAAAATACGGTTGCGGCAGTCCCGACTGTAAGCCCGGTTGCGACTGTGACAGATTCCTTGAAATCTGGAACATCGTTTTCACCCAGTTTGACGGCGACGGCAACGGTAACTATGAAAGACTTGAACATCCCAATATCGATACAGGTATGGGACTTGAGCGTCTTGCTTGCGTTATGCAGGACGTAAATAACCTTTTTGAGGTTGATACAATAAGAAACGTTATGCTTAAGGTTTGCGAAATGTCGGGTAGAGAATATACCGCTTCTGCAGACGACCACGACGTTTCTCTCCGTGTTATCACAGACCATATCAGAAGCTCAACCTTCCTTATCAGTGATGGCGTAATGCCCTCCAACGAAGGCAGAGGCTACGTTCTCAGAAGACTTATCCGCAGAGCCGCAAGACATGGCAGACTTTTGGGTATCAAAGCAGGATTCCTTACAACTCTTTGCGAAACCGTTATTGAAGAAAGCAAGGGCGCATATCCCGAATTGGAATCAAAACGTGAATTTATCAAGAGCGTTCTTTCCGCAGAGGAAGAAAGATTTGCCAAAACTATAGATCAGGGAATAAACCTCCTTGAAAAAATAATTGACTCCGTTAAAGCTGAAAACAAAACCGTAATTTCGGGCGAGGATGCATTCAAGCTTTACGATACCTTCGGATTCCCCATGGATATTACAAAGGAAATCGCAGAAGAAAACGGACTTTCCGTTGACGAAGAAGGTTTCACCGCATTCATGAAGGAACAGAAAGAACGTGCAAGAAGCGCAAGAGCCGCACAGACGGGTGATGCAGGCTGGAGCGACGATTCTGCCGCATTGGTTAGCGGACTTGCGGCTACAAAGTTCCTCGGTTATGAAACAACCTCCGCAGAGGGCGAAATTATTTGCATTATTGCCGATAACGAAGCAGTAGGAGAGGCAAAGGGCGAGGCTATGATTATTATGAATCAGACTCCCTTCTATGCTGAAAGCGGCGGACAGGTTGGCGATACAGGCTATATAAAGACTAAAGACGGACTTTTCAAGGTAACGGATACAAAGAAGGTTTGCGGAGATAAATTTGCTCATATAGGCGAAGTTGCAGAAGGCACAGTTTCCCTTGGAAAAGCAGAAGCTGTTGTTGATAAGACACGCAGAGAAGCTATTATGCGTAACCATTCTGCCGCTCATATGCTTCAGGCTGCACTTAAGAAGGTTCTTGGCGACCACGTTGAACAGTCTGGCTCATACGTTGATGATGAACGCGTTCGTTTCGACTTTACCCATAACAAAGGAATGACGAAGGAAGAAATCGCAGAGGTTGAAAATCTCGTTAACGAATTTGTTCTTTCCGCTTCCACAATCACAATGACGGAAATGCCTATTGAAGAAGCAAAGAAAACGGGTGCAACCGCTTTGTTTGGTGAAAAATACGGTGAATTTGTAAGAGTCGTTAAAATGGGCGAATTTTCGACAGAGTTCTGCGGAGGTACTCACCTTTCCAATAGTGCAGAAGCAGGACTTTTCAAGATCGTTTCTGAAAGCTCCGTTGCGGCTGGTATCAGAAGAATTGAAGGTACTACGGGTAAAAATATTATAAATAAGCTTAATGCTACAGAGGACACTATTGCAAAGATAAGAAGCGTTCTCAAGCTTACGGGAACTGACGACGTTGCAAAGCGTCTTGCAGACCTTTCCGACGAGCTTAAGACTATGAAAAAGGAAATGGACGCTCTCAAAACAAAGCTTGCTCTTGCAGATGCTCTTGATTCCTTCAAGAACGCAAAAGCAGTTGGTAACTTCAAGGTTTGCACCGCAAAATTTGATGGTGTTGCCGTTGATACTTTGAGAAACGTTATCGACGAGCTTAAAGCAAGAGATGCTCACGCTGTTGTTGTTTTTGCTTCCGTTATGGGTGAAAAAATCACCTTTGCCGCAGGCTGCGGTAAGGATGCTGTTGCAAATGGCGCACACGCCGGAAACATCTTGAAGCAGGTTTCCGCAATAACAGGTGGCGGAGGCGGCGGACGTCCCGATTCTGCAACAAGCGGTGGTAAGGACGTATCCAGGCTTGACGAAGCACTCTCTGCCGTTGAAGCAATTCTCGGAGGAAAATAATATGTGTATTTTCTGTAAGATAGCAGCAGGGGAAATCCCTTCAACAAAGGTTTACGAGGATGAATACTGCTTTGCATTTAAAGACATAAATCCACAAGCTCCCGTCCACGTGCTTCTTATTCCGAAGGAGCATATAGAATCTGTAAACTCCATAAACGAGGAAAACGCAAATGTGGTTTGCGAGGTTATGAAAGCAATTCCCAAGGTTGCTTCATTGATTCCCGAATTAAAGGACGGCTACAGAGTTATTTCCAACAGCGGAAAAAATGCAGGACAGACTGTTTTCCATCTCCATTTCCACATTTTAGGCGGAAAAGAAATGAACGAGCATATTGTTTAGGAGGCATGATATGACAGATATAAGAGATATAAATTTATGGGAAAGCGGTAAGCTTAAAATCGATTGGGTAACAAAGTTCACAAGCCTTCTCAATTCCATCGAGGAGGATTACAAGGAATCAAAGCCTCTCAAGGGAAAAAGAGTTGCTCTTTCCATTCACCTTGAAGCAAAGACCGCAAGACTTTGTCAGGTGCTTAAGGCTATGGGTGCAGAAATGTACGTTACGGGCTGTAACCCTCTTTCAACTCAGGACGACGTTGCGGCTGCTCTTGCTCACGAGGGAATGAACGTTTTCGGTAAACACGGTGCTACTGCCGAAGAATACGAAAACCACATCTCCGCAGTTATTGCCGCAGAGCCTGACATCATTATCGATGACGGCGGTGACCTTATCAATTGCATACATTCCAAATACCCTCACCTTATTTCAAAGGTATTAGGCGGTTGCGAGGAAACAACTACGGGTATACACAGACTTGAAAATATGGATAGAGACGGTAAGCTCATGTTCCCCATGATTACCGTCAATAACGCAAAATGTAAATACCTTTTTGATAACCGTTACGGAACGGGTCAATCCGTTTGGAACGGTATAAACAGAACCACAAACCTTATCGTTGCAGGCAAAAACGTTGTGGTTGCAGGCTACGGCTGGTGCGGAAAAGGCGTTGCTATGAGAGCAAAGGGACTTGGTGCTTCTGTAATCGTTACGGAAATCGACCCCATAAAAGCCATTGAAGCTGTTATGGACGGCTTCAAGGTTATGCCTATGGAAAAAGCAGCAGAGATTGGTGACGTTTTTGTTACCGTTACGGGTTGCAGAGATATTATAACCGAAAAGAGCTTCCTCAAAATGAAGGATGGCGCAATACTCTGCAACGCAGGACATTTTGACGTTGAGGTTGACGTTAAAGGTCTTAAAGAAATTTCAGTGAAATCATTTGAAGCAAGACAGAATATAATGGGATATACCTTGTCAAACGGTAATACGCTTTACGTTATCGCAGAAGGCAGACTCGTTAACCTTGCATCAGGCGACGGACATCCTGCGGAAATTATGGATATGAGCTTTGCAATTCAGGCTCTTTCCGTTCTCTATCTTGCCACGAACAGAGATAAAATAAAGGGCAAGGTTGTTCCGGTTCCCGAAGAAATCGACAACGACGTCGCAATGCGTAAACTCAAATTCCTTGGCGTTGAGCTTGACGTTCTCACAGATGAACAGAAAAAATATTTGAATATGTAAGAGGGCTTTATGAGAGTTACAGAGATTATTGAAAAAATCAAAGAAGGCGCATATAAAAACACCTTTTCTATGCTTTACCCTCAGAAAACATACGAGGAATCTGCAGAGAGATACATTTCAATTCTGAATAAGTATATGGATTCATACGGTGACGGTGAGGTTTCCCTTTTCTCCGCTCCCGGAAGAACGGAGCTTTCAGGAAACCACACAGACCATAACCACGGAAAAGTTCTTGCCGCAGCAGTTGACCTTGATATAGTTGCTGTTGCAGGTGAGAGGGACGATAATAAAATACTCCTTCGCTCCGCCGGTTATGATTCCGAAAACGTAGTTAACGTCGATAAGCTTGACCCTTCCAAAGCAATAAGAGGCTCTTCTGCCGCTCTTATCGAAGGTATTGCTGATTATTTTAAGCAGAATGGATATAAAATAGGCGGATTTAACGCTTACTCTGAATCAAAGGTTGCAACAGGAAGCGGACTTTCTTCCTCTGCTGCTTTCGAGGTTGTAGTTGGCGGAATTATGAGCGGTCTTTTCAACGATGGCTCAGTTACTCCATACGAGCTTGCAGTAGCAGGAAAATATGCTGAAAACGAATATTTCGGCAAGCCCTGCGGACTTATGGACCAGATGGCGTCTGCTGTTGGCGGTGTTGTTGCCATCGACTTTGATGAATCCGAAAACGGAAAGGCACATATCGAAAAGCTTGACGTTGATTTCACAGCTCACGGTTATTCCCTCGTTATCGTTAACGCAGGCGGAAGCCATGCAGACCTTACTCCCGAATATGCGTCAATTCCTGCTGAAATGAAGAGCGTTGCAAAATATTTCGGTAAGGATGCTTTACGTTACGTAAACAAGGACGAATTTTATAAAAGCATCAGTCTTCTTCGCAAGAAGGTAGGCGACAGAGCAGTTCTTCGTGCAATCCACTTCTTTGATGAAAACGAACGCGTTGATTCTCAGAGAGAAGCTTTGAAAAAAGGCGATATAGAGGCTTACTTTGAAGGTGTTGAAGGTTCGGGTAACTCCTCTGAATACAATCTTCAGAACATCTATCCTTGCTGCAGCGTTAGCGAACGTTCAATTTCACTTGCTCTCACCATGGCTAAAAAATACGGTGCAAAGGTTGTCCGTGTTCATGGCGGTGGATTTGCAGGTACTGTACAGGCATACGTTCCCGTGACAGAAAAGAAAGACTTTATTGAAAAAATGGAAAACGTTTTTGGGAAGGGCTGCTGTTTCGATTTAAGCATCCGTCCTTGCGGATTATTTGCGGTGAACGCATAATGAATAATTTGAGTTATAAAGAGCTTTTTGCTCTTATGATGGCAGAAACCTTTGATGACTTGGCGACTGAAGCGAAAGCCGAGGGAGAAAAGTGGAAAAGCTCCATAAAGGAACTGACAGAGCTTCTCTTGAAAACCTTTGACAAGGAGAAAAAAGCTGTCAAAGGAAAGCTTGCAAAAACCAAGCTTTATGCAGAGGTTGACGATACTCTTGATGCGTACATGAAGCGTGACCCTGCGGCAAAAAGCAAATTGGAGGTTCTCCTTCTCTATCCTGGTGTTCATGCGATTTTAGCCCATAGATTAGCCCACAAGCTTCACAAAAAAGGGTACACCTTCTCAGCTCGTGCATTATCACAGCTTTCCCGTTTCTTTACAGGTGTTGAGATTCACCCCGGCGCTACTATCGGAAAAAGGTTCGTTATTGACCACGGAATGGGCGTTGTTATCGGAGAAACTGCAATAATAGGGGATGACGTTCTCGTTTATCAGGGCGTAACTCTTGGCGGTTCGGGTAAGGAAAAGAAAAAACGTCACCCAACAATAGGTGACGGTGTTCTCGTAGGATGCGGAGCAAAGGTTTTAGGATCTTTCAGCGTGGGAAGCGGCTCACGTGTTGCATCAAACGCAGTTGTTCTGAAGGAAATTCCTGAGGAAGCAACGGCTGTTGGTATACCCGCTAAAGTTGTTCGTATCAAAGGGGAAAAGCCTGAGGAAACGTTGGATCACGTTCATATCCCTGACCCTGTTTCCGCAGAGCTGGAGAAGCTTAAAAAACGTATTGAAGCGTTGGAGTCCAATTCGTAGTTCGGAATGCGAAATGAGAAATTTTTTCTGCCGGTCTGAAAATATTATTAAATCTGAAAATATTATTAAATAAAAATCAAAAATGCTTTTTCTCATGCGGGAAAAAGCATTTTTTTGCCATAATGTTTTGCGAAGAAAAATACATCACACGCCGGAAACGTACATCACTTGTCGTAGACAAACATCACACGGAAACAAAACCCTGTACATCACTGCAAAATGCAGTTTTGCTCGACTCCTGCCTCTTTCACCTTTTTTCGACATTCGAATAATATAAAAATGGAATACTATAAAAAAGGTGAATGACATGAACGTGAAAATATTATTTCTTGCACTTTTACCGTTTATTGGAACTGTTGCAGGAGCGGCGGGAGTCTTTTTCTTTAGAAAAATAGGCTCTAAAACTGAAAAAATTTTGTACGGTTTCGCTTCAGGTGTAATGATGGCGGCTTCTGTTTGGTCTTTACTTATTCCAGCAGAAGAAATGTCAAAAGACCCGAAATGGCTTCCGTGTTTTATTGGATTTGTGGCGGGAGCTGGTTTTCTTATGCTCCTTGATTTCCTTGTGCTTAAATACAGAAATACAAATAAAACTGCAATGTTGACTTTTGCGGTAACGTTACATAATCTGCCCGAGGGAATGGCTGTAGGCGTTGTACTTGCAGGACTTATGCAGGGAGCAGGAACTGTATCATTTTCTGATGCTTTCGCTCTTTCTCTTGGGATTGCAATACAGAACTTCCCGGAAGGAGCAATAATTTCCTTGCCCAAACGAAATGAAGGCAGGTTGAAAGCCTTTACTGCGGGAACACTTTCGGGTGTAGTTGAGCCTATAGGCGCAGGGCTTACTCTCTTGCTCGTTTCCCACGTTACTGCGTTTTTGCCCTATCTGTTAGCTTTCGCCGCAGGCGCTATGATATACGTGGTGGCGGAGGAGCTTATCCCAGAGGCACATGACGAGCTGGGAATGGGAACTATAGGTGCAACTACGGGATTTGCAATGATGATGCTTCTTGATATGGCGTTGGGGTGAAATAAGGCAGGAGGCGAGAGGCAGGAGGCAAGAACACGGCGCAGGGGACGGTTCACTTAATTCGGAATGCGGAATGCGGAATTGAGGGAATTTTTCTCCCGTTGGTCGAAACCATAAGGCAAGAGGGAAGAGGCAGGAGGCAGGAGGAAAGGAAATTTTTCTCCCGTTGGTCGAAAAATATTTTATATGATTGCTTTTTATATAATTGCTTTTCGAACGCAGAGAGAAAAGCTACCTTTATTCCGCATTCCGAATTCCGCATTCCGAATTCCGCATTGGAAAAAAGTTCCGCATTCCGCATTACTCTTGCCTATTGCTTTGCCGTTATGCCTCGCTACTTGCTTTTACCGGACATAATCCTATTGACAACATGAATAAAATATGATAAAATAGTTTCAAACCACAAAGGAGGAAACTTTTATGAAAGAAATTATTTTAACAGTTTTAGGCGTATTGGTTTTGCTTTTGCTTTTTAACCTTAAAATCGTGCCACACGCAACGGAATACGTTATAGAACGTTTGGGAAAATTCAAAGGCAGATGGTCTGCGGGTCTTCACTTGCTCATCCCCTTTATTGACCGCATTTCCAATAAAGTAACTCTTAAGGAGCAGGTTCTCGACTCCCGCCCTCAACCCGTTATCACAAAGGATAACGTTACCATGCAGATTGACACTGTGGTTTATTTCAAGGTTTTCGATCCAAAGCTTTTTACATACGGTGCAGTCAGCCCTATCAGCGCGCTTGAAAACCTGACGGCAACAACCTTGCGTAATATCGTTGGTGAATTGGAGCTTGACGATACTCTTACGTCTCGTGACCTTATCAACGGCAGAATGACTGAGATTCTCGATTCTGCAACAGACCAATGGGGAATCAAGGTGAACCGTGTTGAGCTTAAAAACATTATCCCTCCTTCTGAAATTCAGAACGCTATGGAAAAGCAGATGAAGGCAGAACGTGACAGACGTGAAACCCTTCTTGAAGCAGAAGGACATAAAGCTGCTGTTATAACCCGTGCAGAAGGTGATAAACAGGCTATGATTCTTGCCGCAGAAGGTGAAAGAGATGCAAGAATTGCAAGAGCAGAGGGTGAAGCAAAGGCTATTTACCTTGCCAAAAAAGCAGAAGCTGACGGTCTTGCCGCTCTTAAAGAAGCGGGCGTTGACGAAGCAGTTCTCGAAATCAAAAAATACGAAGCATTGGTTGCTATGTCAAACGGCAGAGCGTCCAAAATCATCGTTCCTACGGATGCAGTCAACATGACCAAATCAAACGTTATTTTCTCCGAAACAACAGGATTGGGTGACACAACCGCCCCTGCGGTAGATGCGAAAAAACCCCAGAAACAAGACGTTTGCTGTGATTAAGTGAAATTCGGAACTTCGCTCAATGCGAAATTCGTAATTCGGAATAATTATGAAAAGTTCAATTCAAAGGTTATCCCTTGAGTTGAACTTTTTTTATTAGATATCTTTTTAGCAAATGATGGCAAAAAAAGCATTTGTTTAATTTGTTGATTTTTGTTCAGTAAACCTAATCCTAAACCTAATCCTAAACCTAATCCTAAACCTAATCCTAATCCTAATCCTAATCCTAAACCTAATCCTAAACCTAAACCTAAACCTAATCCTAATCCTAATCCAAAGCAAAACTTCGTTTTGCAATGAAATCCGAAACTGCGTTTCGGGCTAAATCGCTGACGCAATGAAATGTTGCTATGCAACGTGAAATTTTTGGCTCAACCAAAAGTTAAGGTGATTTTTCTCCCGTTGGTCGAAAAATATTCATTAAAATGCTTTTCGACAGTATGGAGGAAAGCTACCATAACTTTTGGCGTAGCCAAAAATTTCATCCATTTTTGTGGATTTCATCCGCTGAAAGCGGATTTCACCCGAAACGCAGTTTCGGATATCATTGCAAATGCAAAGCGTTTGCAAAACGTGTGATAACTGATACGCTTTGCATGATATAATATCAAGGAAACAGAAAAAAGCGAAAAGTGAAAGGCGGTAAAATAAGATAAAATGAAAGACAAATTTTTGGTGTATACAGAGGAATTTGATATGCTTGAAGGGTTTTCCGATACGGAGATAGGTATTCTTTTCAGGGCACTTTTGAATTTTGTTAAAGCGGGAGAAAAGGTTGTTCTTTCCGAAAAACTTGCTGTAGCATTTATGTTTATGTCTGCACACATAAAAAGAGATCAGGAAAAGTATCAATGCATTTCTGAAAAAAGACGTGCCGCGGCAAAAAAAAGCGTTGAAAGCAGAGAAGAAAAGCTATCAAAAAGAAATGGTGAGGAAAAGAAAACGGTTGCAAAAGAGGAAGTAAAAACGGAAGCTGAGGAGAAGACAGAGGCAAATTGTGAAAAGGAAAATGAGCAGGATATTTCTGAATATAAAAAAGAAAACATTCGGGCTATTCTTGGAGAAAGAGAGGAAAATGAGAAGATTGTTTCCGAAAACAAAAATGGAAATGAACAGGTTATTCCTGCAGGGGAGAAGGAAAGCGGTCAAATTGTCCTTGAAGGAAAAAAGGGGAGCAAAATCAAGCATATCATAAAAGACAACACTTTATACGTTGAATTTGAACCTGAAAAAGAGGGAAAATGTGATGAAGGTTTATGTGAAACGGATTTTATGTTTTCTGCAAACGACGTGGCTCTCCGTCTGAAGCTGAAAAAGAACTCCACAGTTGAAGAAAAATTCGAGGAATTCTATAATGCGTATCCTAAAAAAATGCAAAAGAAGCAGGCGAGAGATGCATTTATAAAATTGAATCCCGATATTGATTTACATAAAAAGATGATACTTGCCATAGAAAAGCTAAAGGTTACGGAAAATTGGAAAAAGGAAAACGGCAGATATATACCGTTCCCTGCAAAATGGATTGATATGAGAAAATGGGAAGATAAAATTGTGATGACAAGGGAAGAAAGAATAGATTTGAATCTGAAAAGCTGTGGACTGGCAACAATGGAATCCTTCGACACGAAAGAATTCTATAATGCGGCGTTGAAAAAGTCTATGCGTGCATAAAAAAGTGCTGTTGCACTAACAACGTTAATGCAACAGCTGTGAGGCATAAGACGAGAAGAACTGAACATCGGGGCAACTGTCCACAATGTGTCACCTTTCACCAAATACTGTCGAATGGGGGGAAGGATTCTGTATCAGGGATAGACTTTGGAGATTCAGGATCGATAATCGAAGAAGGGCTTTCAGGATCGTATCCTGGCGTGTTTACACGACGTGTAATTTTGTCCCACTCATCCAATTCATCGTGATATTTATGAAATTTTATATAATCAGTGGAGGTGGAGCTACAAGGGGTAGTGTAAGTATAGCTGTTAGAGGTTGCTCGACGTTCTTCCTCTTCCTCTTTGCGACGTTTGGTAATTTTATCCAGCTCTTCTTTGGCTAAGGGGTCTCCAAGGGAAGCACCTTGTTTAAACCATTTAAGAGCAATGTCTTCGTTTCGTTCAACTCCCATTCCTGACAAATAAGCTCTTCCTACTTCATAATTGGCTTTTTCGTATCCAAGCTCGGCAGCACCCTTGTATAGCTCGAGAGCTTTTTGGAAATACTTGTTGTTCTTAACACCTTCTCTGTCTTTGTAATAGCAAGTTCCACATCCTACCGTATGTTCGCTATATGCTGCTGCGGCAAAGTTTTCTCCGATTCTTTTTAAATCCTTTGAAGCCTTATCGTATCCGAGGCTTTGAGCTTTTTTGTAAAGCCTTATTGCCTCGTCTATATCTATGTCTGTATCTGCTCCGAATCCTTTTTCGTAAATAAATCCCATATTTCTGATGGATTCAACGTGGTCCTTTTTCGAAGTCAGATGATACCAACGTAACGCTTCTGAATAATCCTTTGGCGTTCCTTTCCCTTCAAAACAGCAATTTGCCCACATAACCTGGGAATTAAAAATCCCCTTTTCAGCGGCTTTATGGTAGAATTGGGCGGCTTTTTCCATGTCCTTCGTTGTGCCGTATCCATTGTAATAGCAAGTAGCCAAAATGTCCGAAACCGTTCCATCGGTATCGGTATCTGCGATTTTTTCAAGGAATTCAACGGCTTTGGCGTAATTCTGTCCGAAATTCTTGCCGTAATAATACCCTGAACCAAGTATGTAGCAAGATTCAATGTCACCCTGTTCCGCGGCGGCGCAGAGCCATCTTTCGCCCTCGGCGGCTTGTTTGGGAAGTTTTACGCCTTCACGCATAAGTTTTCCGAGAGTCCTTTGAGCTTCTGCGTTTCCTATCTCGGCAGAGAGGGTTAATAAGCGTGAAAATTCATGGCTATTTTTGTCGGTGTACTTGAGAGCTTCGTTGTATATGCTTTTTCCGATTCTGATAAGGTCGTCCGAAGCTGTTTTGTACCCCGATTCCGAGGCTTTTTGGTAGAACTTTACCGCTTCAAAAAAGTCTTGCCTTACGCCGTGACCGTATTCGTAATTGAATCCTGTGTTTCTTATGGCATACTCAACGCCTTTAGAGGCGGCAAGGGACGTCCATTTGTGTGATTCGTCATAATTTTTATCACAGCCTATACCTTGGTGGAGACAGAATCCCACTTTTCCTTGGGCATATTTATTTCCCGCTTCTGCACTTTTCAAGAATAACTGTACAGCTTTTGCCTTGTCTATGCCAACGCCTGATCCATTATAGTAGCATAACCCCAGCAGGTATGACCGTTCTCCTTTTTCGCCTGTTTCTTCGATGTCGGGGGCTTTTTCAAGAAATTTAACAGCCAACGTGTAGTCTTGTTTAAAGCTGTATCCGTAATAATAGTCGAGTCCAAGTATATGACATGCCAACTTGTTTCCCTGCTCTGCTGATGCTAAAAGCCATTTTTCTGCATCTTTTGTGTTTCGGGGAAACTCTTCGCCTGATAACATTGAAAGTCCTATGAGGAATTGAGAGTCAGCGTCTCCTTTTTGAGCTTTTTCCAATGTCTCTTGCATGTTTTGGGGCAGACTTGCTTCCCAATTTATCGAGAAACATTTATTTATCTTTTCCTTGTTGCCCACTTTACGGTAACACTTTGCCGCATTTTTTACGTTTTCTTCTGTGGGATTTTCCAAATAGCAATCTCCCGCTTTTTCAAATGCAAGGTTCAAAAATTCCTTTTCGATTGCCGTTTCCATTTTGGGTTCGGCTTCATCGAGCAAGCTGAATGATTTGTTAAGGTCCTTTTTTACGGCTTTGCCTTCCATATAATACATCGCCAGACGAATTTTTTCTGCAGGAGTTTTGAAGAAGCTTTCGTCCTTTCCTAAATGGGCAAGCTCCACGGATTCGATTTTTTTGAGTTCTTTAACCGAAAATTCTTTCCACTTGATATCCTCGGATGCTTTTTGGTAGCAAAAATAGGCTTTCCCAAGGTCTTTCGGGATGTTATCCGAACCGCAACCATATATGCAACCCAGATTGAAACATGCATACGCGTTTTTGTTTTCCGCCGCTTTTAAATACCATTTGTGAGCTTCCCGCATATCTTTATGGTATTCATTGGAAATGTAGAAATCTCCAACCTTGACTTGAGCCGAAACGTCTCCATTTTCCGCTTTTTTGTAGGTTTCATGACCAATAAGTGCAGGGGCGCATCTGTGAAAATTTTCCTCGATGCGAAGTCGCCCTTCGGAGATTCCGTTCTTTTCTGCTGTTTTGTAAAGGAAAAAGGCGTCTGATATGGTCAGATTATCCATGGTGTAAGTGATAAATTCGCTATCGCCAATGTAATTTAAAATCTCGTCGCCAACTTTCATCATCAAAGAAACGTCTCCATGCATTGCCGCCCTTGTAAGATAAAGGTGAGAAATTTCGGCGGATTGATATGTGCCTATCCCTTTTTCATTACATTCTGAAACTTTTCTATCAATCCTATGGCAATCGGTAAAAGTGGCGCAATCACAAAGGTGAAAAGCCTTTTTTTCGTTCTTGAAAACGCCCTTTCCCTCGAAATAACAAAAGGAAAGAAAGCCTTCTGCTAACTTGTGGTTAGCGATGCTATAGCGATATTCTTTGCTTTTTGAAAGCCTTTCAAGCTCCCAAGCACCTTTTACGGGATGCTTTTCCATACGGTGCCCTTCAACTTTGCACACGGCAAGGTATAGCTTTGCGGGGAAGTCACCTTCTTTGGCTCTTTTCTCTATGTCACACAATGCCATAGAGTCATAAATGCCTTTGTAAAAAGGGCAGTTTACATTTCCGTCTTTACAAAATTCTGTACATTCCTTGCAAGAAAACATAGCTTGAACTCCTTTTATGAAAAATAGTTTTAATTTTGTGTTTGCTTAAGGAGGTTGGCTGCAGTATGTGTTTTTTTATCAGCTTTGGGAATAATAAACTTTAAGCTTCGTTGAGTTTCCGTTCCAGAATTCGCCTTTTTTGACTTTATCCCATTCGGAAGAAGTGCCTACATAATATATGGTTTCCAGATTTTCGCAAAGCTCAAAGGCACATATGCCGATGGAATTTATGGACGATGGAATAGTTATTTCTTTAAGTTCTTCGCAAAGGAAAAAGGTGTATTGTTCAATGGAGGTAATTCCTTCTGGAAGCTCTATTTTTTCAAGAGAAGAACACATGGAGAATGCGTATTCTCCTATGTGGGAAATATTTTCGGGTATTTTGATCTCTTTTATATGGTCACATCCACCGAATGCATTTGCTCCGATAACAATAAGACTTTCGGGAAGCTTTATGCTCTCCAATCCGTCACATTCATAGAAAGCTTTTTCACCTATATGTGTAACTCCTTCAGGCATATAAATTTCCTTAATCGTATTCATTGCGCTGAAAGCAAAGTTTCCAACAGACGTTATTCCGTCGTAAAGGACAACGGTTTTAACGCTGTTTCTGTTCTTGTACCAAGGTGTTGCCGTAAAGGATTCGTAATCGGGCATACCCCCTTCTCCAATAATTTCAAGGGTTCCGTTGTTTATTTTCCACTCAAAATTTTCAGCCACAGCGGGGGCTGGGGGAGCGGGATTTTTTGACTCTTGACCGTTTTGATTCGTTTTTTTATTTTCACCACATGACGAGGTTACAATTATTGAAAAAATCAAAGCAAGGCAAAGAAAAATCTTTTTTGTAATGTTCATATTAACGCTCCTTGTAATTTTGGGTGAATATTTACATATTGATTTTAACATAAGAAAGGCCGTTTGTCAACTGAAAAGGTAGGTGTGATACGATAGCCTATGAAAAAACGCTTTCGGCTGTTGTGTGTCTTACTACGGATTCTCGCATCTTTTAGTGAAATCGTTGGCGTTCGCTCACAGCGGAATCCCAAACAAGTTCTGGATGAAATATTTTGCCTTTCGGCAAAACGTGAAATTGAATCCACCTACTCGCCGCCCATGAGGATTTCGCATATCGAAGCAATATTTCACCATCCCGATAGGGCGTATTTAGTTGAAAAACCGACAAGTAAAAACTTGTCGGTTTCTCTGTCTATGGGCTACAAAAAAGATATTTTTGCCGTTTTCGCGTATGACTTCGAACTCTTGCAAAAATGAAATCCTTGCTGATGCAAGGATGAAATCAGCTAACGCTGATGAAATCTTCGGTTTTGTCTCAGATGAAATTAAATCCACCCACTCGCCGTAGAGGCGAATTTCATCCAACGAAGTTGGATTTCATCGTCGAAGACGATTTCACCCACACGCAAGGGTGGATTTAGTTGAAAACGACAAGTTTCTGTCGAAACTTGTCGTTTTCTGGTGGGGGAAGGTGGATTCGGACCACCGAAGTCAGTGACAACAGATTTACAGTCTGCCCCCTTTGGCCGCTCGGGAATTCCCCCATATTTTATTTGATTTTGGAGCTGGTGAAGGGAGTCGAACCCCCAACCTGCTGATTACAAATCAGCTGCTCTACCATTGAGCTACACCAGCATCGGTCAATCAGCGAGATAGATTATATCATACGTTTTCCTAAATGTCAATACCTTTTGCAAAAAAAAATTATTTTTTTGAGGAAATTTTTCTCCGTTGGTCGAAACCATAAGGCGATAGGGAATAGGCAAGAGGCAAGAGTAAAAATTTTCTTTCCTATTGCCTATCACGGCACAGGGGACGGTTCATTTAATGCGGAATGCGGAATTCGTAATTCGGAATTGAGGAATTTTTCTCCCGTTGGTCGAAACCGTAAGGCAAGAGGCAAGAGGCAAGAGGGAAGGAAGTTTTTCTCCCGTTGGTCGAAAAATATTTTATATAAATGCTTTTCGACCGTAGAGAGAAAAGCTACCTGTATTCCGCATTCCGCATTGAAAAAAAGTTCCGAATTCCGAATTCCGAATTGGAAAAAAGTTCCGCATTCCGCATTGTTTAATAGTTTCTATAAACGTAATTAAGTCTGCCAAGAGGGGCGGCGTCGCCTAATTCGTAAAAGGCTTCCATATTGGAAATCTTCACTACTGAATCAACCCATTTAAATGAAACGTTGATTTTGCTGTAATCGGAAATTTCCAACATTTCAAGGGGAACAGCAATCATCATTTTATTGTCCTTTACTCTGTAGGAAACCTCGCCAACTGTCTTGAATATATATGACGTTGAGTTTTCGCCTTTTGCAACCTTTGCGACGGTTGTTGTGAACTGATTTTTTGCTTCGTGGTTGATAACGTAATCGTATCCGTACCAGCCGTCAAGATTTTTTCCGTCGGTATTGATAAATAGTTGCATCCATGCGGAATCCGTATCGTACATTGAGATATCTTCCGCAGTTTCAACGTAGAAATACAGATTTTTCGTGTCAGACGTTACTTTTGCGGAAACTATATCGTTTCTGCCTGTCTGGTTTACGTATTTTTTTTCGTCCCATCCTGATTCGCATCTGTCGTTGCAATCGTTTTGTGGGTCTGTGTAGGTTACTTTAACGCTGTCCCACTGGGAAAATTCGCCTGTAACGTTGATTGGCTTTCTGCTGTCCTGAATTATAACGGGAGCAGAACCTTTAAGTTTTGAAACGTTTTCCATGAGTTGGAGGTAATAGTTATCGAAATAGAAGCCTCTTGTCATTTCAATATCACGGCTGTATTCGGAACTGAACGTATCGATGAACACTATTTCTTGCTCATCACCCTCCCCCGGCACTTGTCTTTGCGCGATCCATTCGTTCCAGCCTGTAATGAGAACGTATTTTATGCTTTGGGATGGGTTATTTGCGGAATTTTTTATACATTCAAATACTCTGTCCCACTGGGCTTGGAAATTATATCCGTATTTGTAGGAATCCTCGGTGACTTCCTTTTCGCTTACCGCTTCGGATTTACCAACGGTTGATCTTCCTCTGTTGGATTTATCCCCATAAAGTCCTGAACTTGAAAAAACTGTGTTTCCGCTATGTTGAGCAACGGAAACGCTTATAGCTTCTCCAACGCCTTCCTTATTTTTGTATACGTATTGAGGCCATTTGAAATCGATCCAGGGCCATGCGTTTCTCTTGTTATTTTCAGTGGGCCATTGAGGAAGTCTTATTGTGAAAAAATCATCAATATTGTCGCTTTCCTGCGCTACAATAACGGGTTTGCCGTCAATCATGAACCATGTGTCAGGGTAATAGTTTGGCATGTATATGTCGTTGTAAAGTTGACTTACGACGCTTGCAGAATCAGAGTTTGTATAGAAAACAACTTGCGGTGCATCAAATCCTTGTTCGTTGAGTTCGTGGCATACTTTCATAACCGTTTTCGCGACGTGAGTATACGTCCATCCGTTTGTAACGTCAAAATAAAGAAAATCTATATTTGCATTTGATAGAAGTTCCATATGTTTTCTTATTACCCATTCGTCACGGGAAAAGTAATATCCGTAAAAGGGTTCTCCCCAGAAATGCCAACCGTATTCTCCGCCCCATGCACCGCACGCCAAACTTTGTGCCGCTGTGCCGTATTCAGCGATTATCTTATTTATATCGTAAACTTTTCCACCCCAATAATCTTCAAGCCACATAAAATAGAAAATTCCAACGTAGTATTCACCGTTTTCACCGTAGATACCGACTTTGTCGGAGTTGGGAAGGGTTCTTTTTAAATCATCTGTTGCCGCATATCCGCCAAACAGATATTTTTTGTCGTTGGGAACGGTATATGAAACGTTTTCACCCTCTTTTACGTAGAAAATAGTAACTGTTCCGTCACCGTTGTCCTTGATGTCAAGAGTGCCCTCGTAGTTATCAAGGTCGGATACTACTTGTTCCACGTATTCGGGGTCGTCCCACTCAACTTGTCCTGCTTCGTTTATTCTGCTTTCGTTGTAATCATAAGCGTTGAATTTCTCTGCATTTTCCAAAGTTTCAAAACCCGCTATGTATTTTATATCAACCGTAACGCCTTCTATTGTACTGGGGTCAATTCTGAGTGACGTGATATATACGTCTTTCACGCAAAGTGAACCGATGTCTAATATTAAAGTTTTAAATTCATCAGTTTTTTCCAAATTATATTCAAAATACGAACCAGTCTGTCCCATAAACATTCCGTCGGAACGATCGACAAACAACTGAGCAGGTGTGCTTTCGCTTGATTTGTATAAAATGTAGAGGTACTTCATTTTATAGGAGGTGCAGGTTGGTGTTTGAATTCGTACATACGGGTCATGCGACAACGCCTTGAAACTAACGTACCCTTCTTGATTGAAGGTATATTCTATTGCATTTGGCCAATAAAATTGTGAAAGACATTCTTCTTTTGTGAAATCGACGAAATAGTTAACACCTTTTCCATCAAACTCAGTTCCGTTTTTTGTTGCTCCCCACTCGTCTACGTAGGCGTTGACGTTGGTGTATTCTTCAAAGCCCGTTGTGTCCTCGGACTCCTCTTCCTCGAAATATTCTTCGGAAACGTCCTTCGATTCATCCACGGAACTTTCAAAGGACACTTGCGGTTCACTTGAAACGTTACTTTCGTTGCCGTTTGTGCATCCTGCGATGGAGGAAGTCAGCAACGCTATAATAATCATTGTACTTAAAAGTTTTAGTTTTTTCATGTTTGCTCCAGAAAATAGGGAATTAATTCGTAATTCGTAATTCGTAATTCGTAATTCGGAATTGAGGAAGTTTTTCTCCCGTTGGTCGAAAAATATTTTATATAATTGCTTTTCGAACGCAGAGAGAAAAGCTACCTTTATTCCGCATTCCGCATTCCGCATTCCGCATTGGAAAAAAGTTCCGAATTACGAATTGGAAAAAAGTTCCGCATTCCGCATTGTTTAATAGTTTCTATAAACGTAATTAAGTCTGCCAAGAGGGGCGGCGTCGCCTAATTCGTAAAAGGCTTCCATATTGGAGATCTTTACTACGGAATCAGCCCATTTGAATGAAACGTTGATTTTGCTGTAATCGGAAATTTCCAACATTTCAAGGGGAACAGCAATCATCATTTTATTATCCTTTACTCTGTAGGAAACCTCGCCCACGGTTTTGTAGCTGTAGGTGTTTGAATTTTTAGAAACCTTTGCAACGGTTGTTTTAAATTGGCTTAAAGCTTCATGGTTGATAATGTAATCGTAGCCATACCAGCCGTTTGTACCTTTTTCATCTGTGTTGATGAAAAGCTGCATCCACGAAGAATCCGTATCGTACATGGA
Source organism: Oscillospiraceae bacterium (assembly GCA_015064625.1). Lineage (GTDB taxonomy): Bacteria > Bacillota > Clostridia > Oscillospirales > CAG-382 > SIG653. The sequence continues at coordinate 29,486 of SVRW01000009.1, forward strand.
GATATCTTCCGCAGTTTCAACGTAGAAATACAGATTTTTTGTATCAGACGTTACTCTTGCGGAAACTATATCGTTTCTTCCTGTCTGATTTACGTATTCTGTCTTTCCAAATCCCAATTCGCCTCTGTCGTTGCAATCGTTTTTGGGGTCTGTATACGTAACCTTAACGCTGTCCCACTGGTCGAATTCGCCTGTTACGTTAATAGGCTTTCTGCTGTCCTGAATAATTACGGGAGCGGCACCCTTGAGCTTTGAAACGTTTTGTATCAGTTGGAGGTAATAATTATCAAAATACAAACCTCTTGTCATTTCCAAATCACGGCTGTATTCAGCATTGAACGTATCGACAAAGTATATGGGGAAGGCAGGGCTGATGTCGGGGCTTAGTCTTGTTGCAACCCATTCGTTCCAACCTGTAACGAGAACGTATTTTATGCTTTGTGATGGGTTATTTGCGGAATTTTTTATACATTCAAATACTCTGTTCCATTGAGCTTGGAAATTATATCCGTATTTGTAGGAATCCTTTGTAACCTTTTGGGAGCTTACTGCTTCGGAGCTACCAACGGTTGATCTTCCTCTGTTGGATTTATCACCATAAAGTCCTGAGCTTGAGAAACAAACATTTCCACTATGCTGGGCAACTGAAACGCTTATTGCTTCTCCAACTCCGCTTTTGTTGGTATAAACACGCTGAGGCCATTTGAAATCCATCCAGGGCCATGAGTTTGTCTTATCGGCTTCGGTTGGCCATTGTGGAAGTCTTATTGTGAAGAAATTGTCTATATTGTCGCTTTCCTGCGCTACGATAACAGGCTTACCGTCAACGTAAAACCACGTATCAGGATAAAGATTTGGTTTGTATATTTCATCGTAAACGTTGCGAACTGCACTATCTGAAAGTGAGTTAGTATAGAAAACAATCTGAGGCGCATCGTAACCTTGTTCATTCAGTTCATGACATACCTTCATAATAGTCTTTGCAACGCGAATATAGGTAAAGCCGTTTGTAACGTCCAAATAAAGGAAATCTATATTTGCATTGGAAAGAAGCTCCATATGCTTTCTTATTACCCATTCGTCACGGGAATAGTAATAGCCGTAAAGAGGTTCGCCCCAGTGATGCCATGCTCCTTCGGGACCCCAACCTTCGCAATACAAGTTCTTGGCGGCAGGACCGTATTTTGCGATTATCTTATTTATGTCGTAAACGTCAAAATCTCCATGTTCTCCTAAAAGCATAAAATAGAACATTCCAACGTAAAATTCACCGTTATCACCGTAAACACCGACCATGTTGGAATCAGGAAGACTTCTTTGCAAATCATCCGTTGCCGCGTATCCACCCGATATGTAATTTGCATTATTTGGCACAGTATATGTAACCTTTTCACCGTTTTTAACGTAGGAAATAGTAACTGTTCCGTCACTATTGTCCTTCATTTCTAACGTACCCTCGTAGTTATCAAGGTCTGATACTACTTGCTCCACGTATTCAGGAGTGCTCCATTCTGCGTCAACGGCATAATTCACTCTTTCGCCTTTGAAATTTTTGGCGTCGAAGCTTTGCGCATCTTCTAAAGTATCAAAGCCTGCAATGTATTTTATATCAATGGTAAGGTTAGGTTCTACCATAGGGTCTATTCTGAATTCTGTGAAATACACCTTGTCGGCACAAAGTATATCCGCATCAACTATTATAAAGCCAAAATCTTCTTGCTTTTTAAATTCAAAGGGGCGTACTGAACCGTGCAAACCCATCCATATTCCGTCTGATCTGTTGACGACCAATTCAGCGTACATATCCTGATTTGCTCTGTATTCGATACGTACGTATCTCATGCTTTTTGAAAAAAGCTTTGGCGTTCTTATGCTGAGATGAGGATCATTGTCCAAGGATTTGAAGCGAACGTATCCTTCCTTTTGGAAGGAATACTCTATTCCGTAAACGTTGAAAAACTCTTTCGTACATTCTTCTTTTGTAAAATCAAAGAAATACGAAGGAGCCTCTTCGTTTGGAACGGTTTCGTTGTGTATAGCTCCGAATTCGTCAACGGAAACGTTTGGATTTAAATACGGTTCCGGCATAAAAAGATCATATAATCCAAGAAAATATGCTTTAATTTGCATATAGTCCGTTCCGCTAATAGAGTCGTCAGCGTCTGTGTCTGCAGCAATAAATTGTATCTTATCGAAATTGTACTTACCAAGAAAATAGCTCTTTATCTGCATATAGTCAGTAGACGTTATTAAACCGTCTCCATTGGTATCACCACTAATTATAACATACGCAGAATCTTTGCCTATAGTAATCAATGTTCCTGTTCCGACCAAATCATTTTTTGCAAGTGTTTTACCGTTTTTGGTCACGCTTATAGAGCTGGAAGATTCAAAGTTTGACAAAAGCGTATCAACTGTCTTTTTTTCTGAAAAATTTATAATGAACTTTGTATCTTCGATAACACTAATTGAAAGTATGCTGTTTGCTTTAAGAGTGAGTGTATCTTCTGCGTAAACAGTTATAAATGTAAACAGGGAAAGAAGCATACACAATGTCAAAAATTGAGATAAAAATTTTAATGCTTTGTTTTTTTTCATAATTTACTCCATAAAATAGTGGTTAGGCAGGAGGAAAGAGGCATTTAATTCGGAATTCGGAATTCGTAATTCGGAATTGAGGAAATTTTTCTCCCGCCCGTCGAAAAATATTTTATATAATTGCTTTTCGAACGCAGAGAGAAAAGCTACCTTTATTCCGCATTCCGCATTCCGCATTCCGCATTCCGCATTCCGCATTTCGCATTCCGCATTTCGCATTCCGCATTTCGCATTCCGCATTTCGCATTCCGCATTCCGCATTCCGCATTGGAAAAAAGTTCCGAATTACGAATTGGAAAAAAGTTCCGCATTCCGCATTGTTTAATAATTTCTATAAATAAAGTTAAGTCTTCCCAAAGGGGCGGCGTCGCCCACTTCGTAGAAAGCTTCCATATTGGAAATCTTTACTACTGAATCAGCCCATTTGAATGAAACGTTGATTTTGCTGTAATCGGTAATTCCAAGCATTTCAAGGGGAACAGCAATCATCATTTTGTTATCCTTTACTCTGTAGGAAACCTCGCCTACGGTTTTGTACTCGTAAGAAATTGATTTTCTCTTTTCTTCAACCTTAGAGACGGTTGTTGTGAACTGGCTTTTTGCTTCGTGATTTATAATGTAATCATAGCCGTACCAGCCGTTTAACCCTTCCCCGTCTGTGTTTACAAAAAGCTGCATCCATGCGGAGTCGGTATCGTACATGGAGATATCTTCTGCGGTTTCAACGTAGAAGTAAAGGTTTTTCGTGTCGGACGTAACCTTTGCGGAAACTATATCGTTTCTTCCTGTCTGATTTATATATTGGCTGTTTCCGAAGCCTCTTTCGTATCTGTCGTTGCAATCGTTTTTGGGGTCTGTGTACGTAACTTTTACGCTATCCCATTGGTCGAACTCGCCTGTTACGTTAATAGGCTTTCTGCTGTCTTGAATTATAACGGGAGCGGCACCCTTAAGCTTATAAACGTTTGAGATAAGCTGGAGGTAATAGTTATCAAAATATTCGCCTCTCGTCATTTCTAAATCACGGCTGTATTCGGAATTGAAGGTATCACAGAAGAAAATTTCCTGATCCTCTCTCAACGGGTCTCCTATTCTTCCTGCCGTCCATTCGTTCCAGCCTGTAACGAGAACGTATTTTATGCTGTCCGCAGGGTTAGTTGCGGAAGATTCTATACATTCAAACACTCTGTCCCATTGTGCCTGAAAATTATATCCGAATTTGTAAGATTGCTTCGTAATTGCTTTTGAGCTTTCTGCTTGTGATTTACCAACGGTGGATCTGCCTCGATCCTCTGTTCCGCCGTAAAGCCCTGCTGTGGAGAAAAGGATGGTTCCGCTATGCTGGGCTACGGAAACACTTATGGCTTCGCCAACGCCTTCCTTGTTTTTGTATACGGTTTGAGGCCATTTGAAATCGATCCAGGGCCATGCGTTTGTTCTGTCTGCGTCCGTTGGCCATTGTGGAAGTCTTATTGTAAAGAAATCATCAATATTGTCTTCTTCTTCAGCTACGATAACGGGTTTGCCGTCAACGTAGAACCATGTGTCGGGATAATAATTTTGTCTGTATATTTCATCGTAAAGGACGCGTACAACTGCATTGGAATACGATTTCGTATAGAAGACAATCTGAGGAGCATCAAAGCCCTGCTCGTTTAACTCGTGACAAATTCTCATAACGAGTTTTGCGTTGTAAGTGTACGTAAATGCATTGGAAACGTCTAAATAAAGGAAATCTATATTTGCATTGGAGAGGAGCTCCATATGCTTTCTTATTAACCATTCATCTCTTGAATAGTAATATCCGTAAAGGGGTTCGCCCCAAAAATGCGTATCACCCACATCTCCCCATCCGCCGCAGGCTAAGTATTGTGCGGCAGGGCCGTACGTTTCAATTATCTTGTTTATATCGAAAATGCCTGAGTCGTTATGCTCACCCATACACAAAAAGTAGAACATACCAACGTAGTATTCTCCGTTTTCGCCATAGATTCCAACTGTGTTTGAATCGGGAAGCGTTCTTCTTAAATCATCCGTTGCCGCATATCCGCCCGATAAATAGTTTTCGTTGTTGGGAACTGTATGTGAAACGTTTTGACCGTCCTTCACGTAGGAAATAGTAACTGTTCCGTCACCGTTGTCCTTCATTTCTAACGTGCCGTCGAAGTTATCCAAATCGGATACCACTTGCTCTACGTATTCGGGAGTATCCCATTCAACCTCGCCTGCAGAATGGATTTTGTCACTGTTGAAGCCTTCAGCATCAAAGCTTTCTGCCGCTTCTTTTGTTTCAAAGGCTGCAATGTATTTTATATCAACGGTAACATCAGGAATTATACCGGGGTCAATTCTTAATTCGGTGAAATACACGTTTTCCACACAAATTGAGCTGATATCCAATATCAAAGCTTCGAAATCGTCAACCTTTTTAAGCTCAAAGTACATGTGTGAGCCTTCTTGCCCCATGAATATTCCGTCTGATCTGTTTACGAACAGCTCACCGTGTGTGTTTTCACTTGAGCGGTATTCAATGCGAAGGTACTTCATTTTTTCAGAAAGTGTTTTAGGCTTTTCAAAACATACGAAAGGGTCATTGCTTGTGGACTTGAAGCTTACGTATCCTTCTTCATTGTGGGTTATTTCCACGCCATTGATGCCGTAAAGGTACCCCATGGTGTCTTTGCTTGAGAAATCTATAAAATACGTTGGAATTTCTTCGTTCAGTAACGTTTTGTTATGCGTATTGCCCCAACTGTCAACGTATGCGTTAGGGTTTATATATTCATTAAATGATACTTCTGAAGATTCTTCAGAAGTATTTCCAGCGGAAACGTATGAAGCTTCGCTGTCCGAAGAACTGTTTATGCTCTCGTTACCGTCGGTACATCCTGCAAAAGAGGAAGCCAACATAGCTATAATTAGCATTGTGCTTAAAAGTTTTAATTTTTTCATAATGTACTCCAGAAAATAGTGGTTATGTAAGGGGGGATAGAACACGGCACAGGGGACGGTTCATTTAATGCGGAATTCGTAATTCGTAATTCGGAATTGAGGAAATTTTTCTCCCGCCGGTCGAAAAATATTTTATTTAAATGCTTTTCGAACGCAGAGAGAAAAGCTACCTTTATTCCGCATTCCGCATTCCGCATTCCGCATTCCGAATTGGAAAAAAGTTCCGCATTCCGAATTCCGCATTCCGAATTGGAAAAAAGTTCCGCATTCCGCATTGTTTAATAATTTCTATAAATATAATTAAGTCTTCCCAGAGGTGCGGCGTCGCCTAATTCGTAGAAAGCTTCCATATTGGAAATCTTTACTACTGAATCAGCCCATTTGAATGAAACGTTGATTTTGCTGTAATCGGTAATGCCGAGCATTTCAAGGGGAACAGCGATCATCATCTTGTTGCCTTTTACTCTGTAGGAAACCTCGCCTACGGTTTTGTAGTTGTAGGAATTTGTTTCTTTGTTCTTATAAAGCTTAGAGACTGTTGTTTTAAATTGGCTCAATGCTTCGTGATTTATAACGTAATCGTAGCCGTACCAGCCGTTTGTACCTTTTTCATCTGTGTTGATGAAAAGCTGCATCCATGAGGAATCAGTATCGTACATTGAAATGTTTTCTGCAGTTTCAACGTAGAAATACAGATTTTTCGTATCAGACGTAACCTTTGCAGAAACTATATCGTTTCTTCCCGTCTGGTTTACGTATTCTGTTTTTCCAACTCCTAATTCTGCTCTGTCGTTGCAATCGTTTTTTGGGTCTGTATAAGTAACTTTAACGCTGTCCCATTGGTCGAATTCGCCCGTTACGTTAATAGGCTTTCTGCTGTCCTGAATAATTACGGGAGCGGCACCTTTGAGCTTTGAAACGTTTGAAATCAACTGCATATAATAATTATCAAAATACAAGCCTCTTGTCATTTCAATATCACGGCTGTATTCGGAGTTGAAGGTATCGCAGAAGAATATTGGGACAGCAGGACTGATATCGGGGCTTAGTCTTGATGCAACCCATTCGTTCCAACCTGTAACGAGAACGTATTTTATGCTTTGGGATGGGTTATTTGCGGAATTTTTTATACATTCAAATACTCTGTCCCATTGGGCTTGGAAATTATATCCGTATTTGTAGGAATCCTCGGTGACTTCCTTTTTGCTTACCGCTTCGGATTTACCAACGGTTGATCTTCCTCTGTTGGATTTATCCCCATAGAGTCCTGAGCTTGAGAAACAAATGCTTCCACTATGCTGGGCAACTGAAACGCTTATGGCTTCTCCAACGCCTTCCTTGTTTTTGTATACGGTTTGAGGCCATTTAAAATCTATCCAGGGCCATGAGTTTTTCTTGTCAGCTTCTGTTGGCCATTGTGGAAGTCTTATTGTGAAGAAATCGTCAATATTGTTTTCTTCCTGCGTTACGATAACAGGTTTACCGTCAACGTAAAACCACGTATCGGGATAAAGATTTGGCTTGTATATTTCATCGTAAATCTGACGGACGGCGTTTTCTGAGAGGGAATTCGTATAGAAAACAATCTGAGGTGCGTCAAAGCCTTGTTCGTTCAGCTCGTGACATACCTTCATAACAGTTTTTGCTACGCGAGTATACGTCCATCCGTTTGTAACGTCAAAATAAAGGAAATCTATATTTGCATTGGAAAAAAGCTCCATATGCTTTCTTATTACCCATTCGTCACGGTAATAATAATAACCGTAAAGAGGTTCGCCCCAGAAATGCCAAGCTCCTTCGGGACCCCAACCTTCACAGTTTAAGTTCTTGGCGGCAGGACCGTATTTTGCGATTATCTTATTTATATCGTAAACGTCAAAGTCTCCATGTTCTCCGCACAACAGAAAATAAAACATTCCAACGTAGTATTCACCATTTTCACCGTAGATACCAACTTTGTTGGAGTTGGGAAGGGTTCTTTTTAAATCATCTGTTGCCGCATAACCACCTGATATGTAATTTGCATTATTTGGCACAGTATATGAAACTTTTTCGCCGTTTTTAACGTAGGAAATAGTTACTGTTCCGTCTTTATTCTCTTTAAAATCAAGAGTGCCTTCAAAGTTGTCAAGGTCTGATACTACTTGTTCCACGTATTCAGGAGTGTCCCATTCAGCGTCAACGGCATAATTCACTCTTTCGCCTTTGAAGTTTTTGGCGTCGAAGCTTTGCGCGTCTTCTAAAGTATCAAAGCCTGCAATGTATTTTATATCAATGGTAAGGTCAGGCATTGCCATAGGGTCTATTCTGAATTCTGTGAAATACACCTTGTCGGCACAAAGTACATCCGCATCCACTATTATAAAGCCAAAATCTTCTTGCTTTTTAAATTCGAAGGGGCGTACTGAACCGTGCAGTCCCATCCATATTCCGTCTGATCTGTTGACAACCAATTCAGCGTACATATCCTGACTTGCTCTGTATTCGATACGTACGTATCTCATGCTTTTTGAAAAAAGCTTTGGCGTTCTTATGCTGAGATGAGGATCATTATCTAAAGATTTGAAGCGAACGTATCCTTCCTTTTGGAAGGAATACTCTATTCCGTAAACGTTGAAAAACTCTTTCGTACATTCTTCTTTTGTAAAATCAAAGAAATACGAAGGAGCTTTTTCGTCGGGAACGGTTTCGTTATATATAGACCCGAATTCGTCAACGGAAACGTCTTGGTTCACGTATTCTTCAAAGCCTGTTGTATCCTCGGACTCCTCTTCTTCTTCTTCGGATTCATCTTCGGACGATTCCTCTGATGATTCTTCTGATGATTCTTCTGATTTGTCTTTTGATTCATCCGCAACGCTTTCAACAGATACTTGCGACGTTTCTGCGGAACTGTTTTCGCTGACGTCGCCCTCTGTACATCCTGCAAAAGAGGAAGTCAGCATTGATATAATTAGCATTGTGCTTAAGATTTTTAGTTTTTTCATATTTACTCCAAAAAATAGGTAATAGGTAAGGGGGGATAGAACACGGCATAGGGGACGGTTCATTTAATGCGGAATGCGGAATGCGGAATGCGGAATAAAGGTAGCTTTTCTCTCTGCGTTCGAAAAGCAATTATATAAAATATTTTTCGACGGGTGGGAGAAAAATTTCCTCAATTCCGAATTCCGAATTCCGAATTACGAATTGGAAAAAAGTTCCGCATTCCGCATTGTTTAATAATTTCTATAAATATAATTAAGTCTTCCCAAAGGTGCGGCGTCGCCCAATTCGTAGAAAGCTTCCATGTTGGAAATCTTTACTACTGAATCTGCCCATTTGAAGCTGATATTGATTTCGCTGTAATCCCTGATTCCAAGCATTGCGAGGGGAACAGCAATCATCATTTTGTTGTCTTTTACTCTATATGAAACTTCGCCCATGGTTTTGTAGTTGTAGGAATTTGCTTCTTTGCTTTTAGAAACCTTAGAGACGGTTGTTGTAAACTGACTTTTCGCTTCGTGATTTATAATATAATCGTAGCCATACCAACCGTTTGACCCTTTACCGTCCGTGTTTATAAAGAGTTGCATCCATGCGGAATCCGTATCGTACATGGAGATATCTTCTGCTGTTTCAACGTAGAAATAAAGGTTTTTCGTGTCGGACGTTACTTTTGCGGAAACTATATCGTTTCTTCCTGTCTGATTTATATATTGGCTGTTTCCGAAGCCCGTTTCGAATCTGTCGTCGCAATCGCTTTTTGGGTCTGTATAAGTAACTTTAACGCTGTCCCATTGGTCAAAATCGCCTGTTACGTTAATAGCTTTTCTGCTATCCTGAATAATAACAGGAGCTGTGCCTTTGAGTTCTGAAATATTTGAAATGAGCTGGAGATAATAATTATCAAAATACAAACCTCTTGTCATTTCAAGATCACGGCTGTATTCAGTATTAAAGGCATCAATGAATGATATTTCCTGTCCCTCAAACATTCCCGGCTGCTGTCTTTGTGCAACCCATTCGTTCCAGCCTGTAACGAGAACGTATTTTATGTTTTTGGTGTGGTCGTTCACAGATTCTTCCAAGCAGGAAAAAACTCTGTCCCATTGGGCTTGGAAATTATATCCGTATTTGTAGGAATCCGCTGTTACGGGTTTTGTGCTTTCTGCCTGAGTTATTCCAACGGTTGATCTGCCCCTGTTGGATTCATTACCGTAAAGACCTGAGCTTGAAAAAATTATGTTTCCACTATGCTGTGCGACGGAAACGCTTATTGCCTCTCCAACGCCTTCTTCATTTTGGTATACGCCTTGAGGCCATTTGAAATCGATCCATGGCCAGCCGTCTGGACGATCTGCTTCCGTTGGCCATTGGGAGATTTTCACCGTAAAGAAATCATCAATATTGAAATTTTTATCATCAGCTATGATAACGGGTTTTCCGTCAACCATAAACCATGTATCAGGATAATAGTTCTTTTGGTATATTTCATCGTAATAGGTGCGTACGGACAGTTCTGAGTTTGCTTTTGTAAAGAAAACGATTTGAGGAGCATCGTAGCCTTGCTCGTTCATTTCGTGACATACCTTCATAACTTTTTTTGCGTTCTCGACGTATGTGAAACCGTTTCCTATATCAAAATAGAGGAAGTCTATATTTGCATTGGAAAGAAGCTCCATATGCTTACGTATGATCCATTCGTCTCTTGAATGGTAATATCCGTAAAGGGGCTCGCCCCAGAAATGCCACTCGCCTACGTTTCCCCAAGCACCGCAAGACAAGCTCTGTGCCGCTGTGCCGTATTTGGCGATTATCTTGTTTATATCGTAAACCCCTGGGTCGCCATGCTCTCCCAACCAGAGAAAATAGAAAATTCCAACGTAGAATTCTCCATTGCTACCGTAAAAACCAACTTCTCTTGAATCGGGAAGATATCTCTTTAAATCATCCGTTGCCGCATAGCCGCCTTGTGTGTAATTTACGTTATTTGGCACGGTGTATGAAATAGGTGAACCGTTATTCTTGTATGAAATAGTAACTGTTCCGTCGCCGTTATCCTTTATATCGAGAGTGCCGTCAAAGTTATCCAAATCGGATACAACTTGCTCTACGTATTCGGGCGTGTCCCATTCAACGTCGCCTGGTTTATTGAGTCGTTCTACCTTGGATTTTTGCAAGTCAAAGCTTTCTGCTTTTTCCAACGTTTCAAAGCCCGCTATATATTTTATATCCACAGTAATGCCTTCTGCTATGGTAGGGTCAATTCTGAACTCTGTGAAAGAAACGTCTTTTGCACACATTGGGCTGATATCCAATATCAAAGTTTTGAATTCTTCGGTTTTTTCAATTTCGTAGATAAAATACGCACCGTTCTGTCCCATCATTGTGCCGTCTGATCTGCTTACGTGCAGTTCGGCGTTGGTGTTTTCGCTTGATCTGTATACAATGCGGAGATACTTCATTTTTTCAGAAAGGATGTTAGGTCTTTTAAGGCATAAGAATGGGTCGAACGTTAAAGCCTTGAAGCTTACGTATCCTTCTTCTTGGTAGGAATATTCCACGCCGTTGATCCAATAAAACTGGTCCATGGTTTCTTTGCTTGAAAAGTCAACGAAATAATTGGGGAAGTCTTCGCTGAGCATGGTTTTATTATGTATTGCTCCATATTCATCCGTCCAGACGTTTTCGTTGATATATTCTACGGGATCTCCTTCGGGTTCAGGATATTCTTCTCTTGACGTATCCGTTGAAACCTCGGAAGATACTTGCGACGTTTCTGTGGAACTGTTTTCGCTGACATTCCCGTTTGTACATCCTGCAAAAGAGGAAGTTAACGAGGCAATAATTAACATGATGCTTAATAATTTTAATTTTTTCATTTCAACCTCAATATTCACTTTAGATAATTTGCTTAAATTGTACAATAAAAATCCCCGATTGTCAATAGAATTTGTGTAATTATAATTAAATATGTAAGTAAATTTAAAAAGAGATATTGCATTGTGGAAAAAAATATGTTACAATATGGAAAAGTAGGCTGACGACAAAGTAGGAGGCAAGAGTAAAAATTTTCTTTCCTACTGCCTATCACGGCACAGGTGACGGTTCATTTAATTCGGAATTCGGAATGCGGAATAAAGGTAGCTTTTCTCTCTACGGTCGAAAAGCAATTATATAAAATATTTTTCGACCAACGGGAGAAAAATTCCCTTCCCTCCTGCCTCTTGCCTCTTGCCTTATGGTTTCGACCAACGGGAGAAAAATTTCCTCAATTCCGAATTCCGCATTCCGCATTCCGAATTGGAAAAAAGTTCCGCATTCCGCATTGCGCATTAACCTTAAAGAAAGGATTCAACATGAAGCTTAATTACAAACGAACGGTGCTTGTGGGAATGGCATTCTTTCTCATAACGTGCTTCTGGCAGGCGTATGATGCCATTGTTCCCCTTATCCTTACAAACCATTTCGGACTTCCTCAAACCTTTTCGGGCGCGGTTATGTCCATTGACAACGTGTTGGCGGTTTTCCTGCTCCCGCTTTTCGGAACGATTTCCGATAAGGTAAACACGAAATACGGAAAAAGAACGCCGTTTATATTCTTCGGCACGATTGTTTCCGTCATTTCTTTCGTATGCCTGACTTTTATTGACAACTATCAGCTTTCAAAGGTTATAGCGGCAGGCATCCCACAGCTTTCACAGGGCGGAATGTCCGACGAAGCGTATACGGAATTCGTGAGAAAAACAGCTTACGAGCTAACGTTGGAAAATCCCCTTCCTCTCGTTGGATTTATCGCAACCCTTTTGGTTGTCCTCGTTGCAATGGCAGTTTTCCGTTCTCCTGCAGTAGCTCTTATGCCCGACGTAACCGTAAAGCCCTTGCGTTCAAAGGCTAACGCCATAATTAACCTTACGGGAACAGTCGGCGGAATAATAGTTCTCGCGCTTGGTATGGTTTTTGCAACGTCCAAAAATCAGTATATGGAATATACGCCTTACGTTATTGCGGTTTGTTCCGTAATGCTTGTTGGATTTGTGATTTTCATGCTCACGGTCAAAGAAAACAAATGGGCGAAGGAAATGGAAGAAGAATCCCTAAATCTTGATTTATCAAGCAATGCAGAGGAAGGTTCTTCAGGTAAGATTTCCAAGGCTGAATTTAAATCACTTTTGCTCATCCTTGCTTCCGTTGCTCTTTGGTATATCGGATATAACTCCATAACAAGTAAATATACGGTTTATGCAACCAATATCCTTAAATTCGATTTCAACTTCACACTTATCGTAGCACAAGGTGCTGCCATAATCTCATACATACCTGTTGGAATAATATCAACGAAGATAGGCAGAAAAAAGACAATTCTTGCAGGCGTTACAATGCTTGCTGCCGCTTTCACCATAGGTATTTTCATAACCCCCGAAACGCCTGAGGTAATAATGTATCCCATTTTTGCTCTTGCGGGAATCGGCTGGGCAACAATAAACGTAAACTCCTTCCCAATGGCAGTTGAGCTGGCTAAAAAAGGTGACGTAGGCAAATATACAGGTTATTATTATACCGCCTCCATGGCGGCGCAAATTGCCGCTCCGATTCTTTCGGGTATGCTTTACGATGCCTTGGGAATGAGATATACCTTCTTCACCTTCGGTGCAATATTCGTAGTATTTTCTTTCATAACTATGCTTTTCGTAAAGCATGGAGATTCGAAGCCTGCAGCGAATAAATCCGCGCTGGAGCATCTTGATGTAGATTAAAAAAATGATTTTTCTTGTAATTTTTATAGCTTTGGCGGGAATTCTTTCCGTTCTTTGTGTTTCACTTATGATTTGTCCGAAATGCAAAAAAATGAGTGATTCTTTATTGAAGGATTATGCTCACCGTGGACTTCACGGTGGAGACGTTCCCGAAAATTCCCTTTCCGCTTTTGAAAAGGCAGTGGAGGAAGGCTTTGGAATTGAGCTTGACGTTCAGCTGTCTGCGGATGGGGTAGCTTGTGTATTTCACGATTATTCCCTTTTGCGTATGACTGGAGTGGACAAAAAGCTTTCCGACGTTGAATACAAGGAGCTTTCGACTCTCTCCCTTGGCGGAACGAATGAAAAAATACCAACGCTTTCAGAGGTGCTGGAGCTGGTTGACGGTAAAGTTCCTTTGCTCGTTGAGCTGAAAGGGGAGAGCTTTGATACGTCCATTTGCGGAAAAACCGCTTCCTTGCTGAAGGAATATGGCGGTAAATACTGCATAGAATCCTTTAACCCTTTGCTTGTCAGAGGTATAAAAAAATACCTGCCCGATGCTTTTTGCGGTCAGCTTTATACAGACTTATACAGAGATAAGAAAATAAAATCAAAATTGAATTATATTCTTGTAATAATGGCGGTTAAATTTATTTCAAAGCCTTGCTTTATTGCTTACGACAAGGAGGACAGAAATGCCTTCCCTGTACGGTTTGTAAAGAAATTCTACAAGTTATCTCCTTTCGTCTGGACGGTTAAGGGGGATAAAGAGATAGAAAAGGCGAAAAGCCTTGGAGAATATGCTATTTTCGAGAGGAATATATGATAACTGGTTGCGATTTACACATACATTCAAATAATTCCGATGGCTCTTTTTCGCCCGAATGGATAATTCTTGAAGCAAAACGCCTTGGACTTATAGTTGCACTTACGGACCATAATACAACAATGGGTCTTGAAAGCTTCATGGCTGAGGCAGAAAAACAGGGTGTTACGGCAGTACCTGGGGTTGAGCTTTCAACCGTGTGGGACGAGAAGGAACTTCATCTTCTTGGGCTATTTATAGACCGTGAGCATTACGAAAAGGTTGAAAATCTTGTTAAGGATTTTCATATTCTCAAAGAGAAAAGCAACGTTGATCTTATGCAACGTCTGAACGAGGGCGGATACAAAATAGACTACGCAAAGGTCAAAAAAAGGAACGTAAACGGACATGTAAACCGCGCCCACATTGCATCCGAGCTTGTGGAGTTGGGATACGTCAGCACCCCGAAGGAAGCCTTCGACAAGTTGCTCAAGGTCGGTAAAGGATTTTACTTCCCGCCCGAAAGATTAAAAATTGAAGACGCTATAAGGTTTGTACGTAGCATAAATGCTGTTCCTGTCCTTGCACATCCACTGCTTGACTTGGACGTGGAGCGTCTTTTGGAGATTCTCCCTGCTCTTTGCGAGGCAGGACTTATGGGGCTTGAAACAAGACATTCAACCTATACCGAGGAAAAAGAAAAAATTGCTTCCGAAATCGCTAAACAGTTTGGACTTTTAGAAAGCGGAGGAAGCGACTTCCACGGTGAAGCAAAGCCGGATATAAGCATAGGAAAAGGCAAGGGAAATATGTCTGTCCCCGAAAGCTTTTATTATAAGCTGCTTGATGCAAAAAGCTTACTTGATAAATAAAAATCATTTATCATATCCATTATTTTTTTAGAAATGTATTGACAAACTCGCCAAAAAGGATATAATATAATTGAGGGTGTATCTCAGCCCTGAATGAGAAACTTAATAAGTGAACTTCTCTTGGTTCGTTCAAGAAAGTTAAAAGTGAGTGTTTCGCTGCTCGAAAAGCGAAAGTTATATGATGAGGGCAAGGCATACTTGCCCTCATTTGCTTTTTCGGAGGATACTATGGACAATATAAAATTTTACGAAATTAACAAAAAATATATTACATATCTTTCTGCGTATGCACCGCATATGTTTCAGAATAAGAAAGATTCACAAAAAAATGAGAGAAAATATATTGGTATCGTTTTTCGGATTAACGATTTTGATTATTTTGCTCCACTTTCTTCATTCAAGGACAAGCATAGGATGATGAAAGAAGGGATTGATTTTATTAAAGTAAAAGATTACGCCGTCATCAATTTGAATAATATGTTTCCTGTTCCGCTTGGTGAAAGCAAATACGTCGATATCAGAAACGAACGAGATCCGCATTACCGTGCTTTACTGCTATCGGAATATCGTTATATTAAGTCAATACAGGAGAAAATTTGGAAGAACGCGCAGAACTTATATAAAATTAAAACCAAGGACGGAGAAAATTCGCCTCTCACCAAGAGATGTAACGATTTTATTTTGTTGGAAAAGGCTTGTGCTGATTATATAAAATAAAGAATACAAGCAAAAGTAAATTGTTTAATGCCGAATGTTTGCTTGACAAATAACGATAAATGAAGTTTAATAAAGCTGCGAGACGGATTTGCAGAGGGGGTTACAGTACGAAAATACCCTTACGCTAATAAAAGCGAGCTTTTGAATTTCGGAAAAAACGTCAGACGAAGTAAGTTTCATTGGGAATCCCTTTTTCTTTTTCACATATAGAGGAAAAAATAGAAATAAGGGAAAAAATATATCGGACTTTCTTTGAAAATGAGAAAACCCGATTTTTCTTTAAAAACATGGCTAATCCAAAGCATAACTTTGGATTAGCCATAATTTATGCGGTTTATACGTTTTCATTACGTTTTTTGAAGATTTTATTATTTACGAATGTTTTTCAATAAGAATTTTTATGTCATGTAAAAGCTCCATGTCTTTTTGAGATATGGTTTCAAATTCGTCAAGTTCTAATAAATATCGAGGATCCAAGTTGAGAATTTGACAAATTCGCCTTAACTGCTCCATGCTTGGCTCTTGGATATCACGTTCGATTTTTGAATAATTGGATTGATTCATGGGAATAAGCCTCGCCATGTCGCTTTGTAAAAGGTCCATATCTTCCCGCTTGTTGCGTATTTTCGTTCCAATGTTCATATTTGTAATCCCCTTTTTTAGTTATCCTTTGAAAATATTATATTATTTTTAACTAAAAGCCTTGACAAAATGTGCAAAATGCGATATAATACAAATCGTAGTTAAAATTCAACTATAAAAGCAATTGTAGTATATATTGCATTTAGTGTTTTTGAAAACATGGCTTTTTGCGTTGATGAAATATGCAATGGTTAAAAGATGTAGTGCTTCTTTATAAATTTATTGAATTTTTTATTATGATTGAGGTTTTATAGGAGGAAACAGTATGCCAAGATGGAAACGCGATCATTATATGGACGCTTCTGGAGAATGGCGTAGCCCGAATGAAGATTATATTGATTATTCTGGCTCGTGGCGGTCACCAGATGATGATTATGTGGATTTTTCAGGAGAATGGCGCGGTGCTAACGATATGTACATTGATGAAACGGGCTATTGGAGGAGGCCAGGTGAACGGTATATGGATCATTCAGGTTATTGGCGATGGTAATTCAAGCATCCGAATTTACAACAATTCTACAAAATCTGCAAAAGGCATAACGATAATACAAGAATTCAGCTCAAAAATATGTTTCTTTATTAAAAAGCATACTGAAAGGAAAATGTATTAATATGTGGTTTGTTATTATTTTGATAGTTATTTCCGCAATTGTGGCGTGGTGGTTGAAGAAGAAAAGGTGGCGAAGGGAAGAAGCGGAAAAAATTCAGCGCAAATCCGAGGAAGATAGAAAAAGGCAAGAATACCAAAAGAAATCAGACCGAGTTTATGCTGAGAATTTCCCAAGATTATATGACCATCGTTCAACGTCAGAGTTGAGAAATATTCATAATCTACTAGAGATAATGCATTATAACCAATCGGATTTCAGAGTTCGGATAACGCTTGGGCCTGCAGCTGCTGGCGCATATTGCAAGGCGCGGGATGAATTGTTGAAAGTGATGGGATATCCAACGTGGAGGCATTTGCTTATGAATGGCAAGATTGAATATATAGGATGGCCTGTACGTCCAACCTTGGATATGAACTATGTCTATGATGTGCTGAACTCTCGTGGAATATGGTAAATTGTTTTTTGTGGATAGAAAAAATATGTTAAATTTATTCAAACTAATTATTTATGTAGAAACAGCCGATTAGGATTTCAAGGATACGTTTAAAAGTATACTGAAAGGAAAATATATTAATATGTGGTTTATTATTATTTTGATAGTTGTTGTTATTGTAGTTAAAGTGAAAAAAACAGTTGATAAAGCTAAGAATGAACAGCTCGACCGTGAAAGAATCGAAAAGAAGAAAAAGGCTCAAACAGAAGCTAAAGCAAGATTTGAAGTGATAACTGATGCTGAGAAACAAAAACTGCTTGCTTGCGGCGAAGATGTCCTCTCTACCACGCTTAACGCGTTCAATAAGGCGATTAAAGGTGATGCAGATGCAATGCTGTTTATGGCAATTACATATCAAGCAAAAATTCAAAACGCCAAGAAATCAGCTTATTGGATGCAAAAATCGTCTGATGCAGGTAGTTCAGATTCGAAGTACTGGCTTGGTGAATTTTATGTGAGTGGCTACGGAGTACCGCAAGACAGAGTTAAAGGCGTATCTTTGATTATGGACGCTGCAAGGGAAGGCAATAAAAAAGCCATACAATCGCTTAAGGAAAATGGCATGTCTGTTGCCGAGATGCGTTCGGTTGGTATTCCTGTATGAGCCTCGGTTATTATGATTAACTAATTAAAATGCACTCGAGAGACAACGTACTTTTTAAAGCGTTAATGGATATGTTTACCAGGTGCGACATTGTTAATGCGATTAAGAAAATATAAGGAGAAAGAAAAATGAAGTTATCGCAATTTAATATTCTCGCGCAGGCAGAGAATGATGAGAATACATATTTAATTTATAATACGCATACAACAGCGTTTGTAACGTTTGATAAACCTAAGTATGAGGAAATATTTATAAACAAGGTATTTTCAGATACAGATACCATTCAGCAATTAAAGAAAATGGGGATTGTAGTTGAAGACGATGTTGATGAGTTACTTTTGTTAGAGAGAATCAGAGAAAACGGTATGAATGATCCTGTTCAGAACGTAACAATACTTACAACAACAGAATGTAATGCAAGATGTTATTACTGCTTTGAAAATGGAATAAGACAGTACCCTATGACAAAGGAAGTAGCAGATGCAACAGTTGAGTATATTAAAAAGAATTATCCTGATCCTCTCTTTGCCATTAACTGGTTTGGCGGTGAACCTTTGATGAACTTTGACATAATGAAATACATAACAAAAAAATTGAAAGAAAACGGTTATGAAATAATTTCTCATATTACGACAAATGGTTCTTTATTAAATCAAGAAATAATTGATTATTTGAAAACTGAATACAGCGATTTATCATTCCAAATTACCATTGATGAGATTGGGGATGCTTACGGAGAAATAAAAGATTATATTGATATTGATAAAAAAGATGCGTTTAACCGAGTAATGAATAATATTGGACAACTGTTGGACAACGGGATTACAACTAACGTTAGACTTAATTTCGCAGCAAGCCAAATTAATAGGGCTAAAGAAATATATGTTGAAATAAAGAATATTTTAAAAGACCACAATCAATCAACCTTATACATATACTTCGCTCCGTTGACCTTGGACGATGATAATGAAATTATCAGCAATTTTCACGGTGACTTTGAACATCCTTTTCTGCAGGCTGTTAAAACACAGTTTGATTCTGGTTTTCCGTTATATAAACCAAGATATGATGGTGAAATGGGATTAATTGGTGCATTTGGGCTTATGCCTAATGCTTTTTCTTGCGGAATGACAACGAAGAACAGAATATCTATAGATGCAGACGGTAGGTTATATAAATGTCACAGATTATCAGGAAAAGAAAAATATTCGTGCGGTTCTGTTTTTGATGGAATTGATGAAAACAACGCAATATATAAAATGTTTAGGAATACAAAGATTCACGATAAAGATTGTAAAAAATGCAACATTCTTCCTATTTGTCAGGGAGGATGTAAGTCTCAACGGATATTATACGGCAATAAGCAGAAATGCCATAGAATAAGACAAATACAAAGTGAGTTAGTAAATCTTTATTATAAAGAGGTATCAAAAACTCAGAATGGAGGTGAATAAGATGAAGGTTATCAGAGACGGTTATTCAGAAGAAATGCTGAAAAAGGTTTTTGAACACGTAGCATCAGGCTCGTGCACAACTTGCTGTGATACTTGTTCTAATGACTAAAAACGGTTGGGCTGTGTCATTTTTCGGAGTGATACAGCTCTAATCGTAATTATCAAAGCACATTTTATAAGGTCTGCTTCTTTTATTCAGCCCATCATTGGTGTGGGCATGAAATTGTAAAAAAAGGCTTCAGAAATCCTTGACAACATAAATTATGGCTAATCCAAAGTACACCTTTGGATTAGCCATAATTTATGCGGTATGTCTTAATAGTTTAACGCATAGCGATTAAAGTTTTTGGGGGTTGGGGTATTTTTTCAAAAATACCCCAATTTCAAAAATGCCCAAATCAATTTTTGCTAAAGAATTCCACCTTGCCGATTTTGGCTTCGATGAATGAATAGTTATCGCTCCAGGCTTTGCCTGACGTGAGGAAATCATCCGGCCCATACGAACCGCGAAGCGTTGGAACGATGTGGAGCGGTCCGAATGAGTTGCGACGTGAATTAACAAGGGTTATACGGATAGGAAGCTTTGCTTTAACCGCTTCTGTAACGTCTGCCGTGTATGGCTCCCACGCAATCGTGAGCTTCTTGTCTGCATATTCAACTGCAACGTTAGTGCCTGTGAATTCGGGAATTTTGATAAATATTTCTTTTGCTGTGGCATCAATAAGGGGGAGATAATCATCGGGCTTAAGCTCAATTGTTGCTCTGCCACTGAAGAAGGGCAAGCTGCGTTCTGCCATGTTATCGATGGAAAGAGTCTTTGGAAGACTTTTTATGGTTGAACCTGCAGCCTTGGGAGCTACACCGAAGCTACCAAGGAGATAAACAGCTTCAACGTTTACTGTGCGCTTGAAATCAACAATTGCAGTTATCTCGTTTGCTCCAACCTTTAAAGCATCAGAAGGAATCTGCATTTTTATAAATGAGTTGTCAACCCACCAATCATCCAATGACTTGTACTCAAGTTTAACACCGTTGCAGTAGTAATCTGTGTATTCGGGGCGTTCTGCCGCAAGGTAAATGTCCCCTTGGGGAATAACTTCCACGTTAAAAGGATATACAATGTAAACACGACCGTAGCTTTCCGTATATTTGGATTTTGCAAACCAAGGCTGGAGCATTTCACCGCCACGATGCTCTATTCCAACGCGGTCACGAATCTGTCTGTCAATTTTGAGAACTTCTCCAAGGTCGCTGTATTGCTCGTCGCCTTCAAATTTGAATTTGCTGTAGTCAAGAACGCAAACGTTAGGTTCATCCAAAGAATATTCAAATTCACCGCTTTCAAGAACACCTGTGGATTTGAGAGGCTCTGCGGAATACGTATCAATTTCGTCCTTGCTTTCCGTGAATACGATAATAATCATTTGAGCGGGAGCTAAATCAAGATTTAGCGATATTTTACCGTCTTTGCAAACGGCTGGATAAATTTCTCTCGTGCCGTTTTCGGGAGACCATATTTCCGCTCTGTATGAGCCTTCAAGGTCTGCTGTAAGCTCGAATTCTCCTGATTTTTCGTTTCTTTCTCTGTTGAGAAGAACGCATATATAATCGTTTCCGTCTTTTCTCGTCTGCATAAATACGCTTTCGGAAGCGGTTGCGGTGATGGGATTTTCTTCTGAAACTACTTTATCGAGTTCATCAAGAGAAACGTTAATTGCATTTTCGAATTCTTCAACAAGCTTCAAGCAAGCGTCGGAACGAACCGCATCAACGTATTTTGGAATATCCCCTGCGAAAACAACCTTTCCTCCGTTTTCAAGGAATTTATAGAGTAAATCATAGGTTGTTTTTCTTATTGTAAGCGCCCCTGAAACAACTACTGTTTTGTAAGTACCGTTTTCAATTGTCAAGGTGTTTCCTTTGACCTTGGCGTAATTCGCCATTATAAATTCTTCACCGTAGTCAAAATCAATCCTTGCACAAGCAAGCTTCATGAAGGTTTTTTGGTATATTCCTTCAAGAACGTGGGTTTCCTTGTCCGCACCGAATATCCAACTTGCCCATGAAAGATGCGCTGTTGTCCAAACGCTTTCAATTGGGTTAAGTACAAGAACGTCGCAGACAGGTTTGCCTTCGGAAAGCATAAGTCCGATACGTGCAAAATAGGTTTCAACGAAATTGTAATCCTTATAGTAAGGGGATTGGAAGGAAACGCTGGCAGGGTAGTCACGTTTACATTCTCCCTCCATCGTGTACCATGAAAGATGAGGACAGCGAACGTTTACACCGAACAATGCCTGCCAATCACCCAAGGTTTTGTGGGAGCGGAGATTGAATTCCCAGCCTGAACATCCGTAAAGCTCCGAAAGCATCCATTTTTTGTCGAACTGACGGCAAACGGATTGACACTGTTTTGCCACCCAGTAGCTACGGTTGTCGTTACCGAGAATGTCAATACCAGGGTTTCCCATGTTGAGATAGAAACGCATGAGTGAGCCGTTGGGGGCTGTCTGGGTTGAAAGCAGGTCTTCGTGGAGAACGTGACCTGTCAAAATCATGTTGTTGTCTTCGCACCATTTGTTTACGGGAACGGCAAAACGTTCGTTAAATAGATTACAGCCCAAATCTATGTAGTCAATTTTAGGCTTGGATACAAGCTCGCCCTCGAGTCTGTAGAAGATTTCGGGGAGTATCATTGAAATATCGTAGCCGTAACGTTTTTCGAATTCTTCGAATATATCGTCTGTGTAGAAAATTGCAGAGCTTCTCAAACCGTTTTCGGTTTTGCAGTTGCCCATGCATTTTCCTCTGTGTGGTTCGTCGGTAAATATGCCCTTTATGGAAGTACCGATTCTGTCCCCGCAACGCTTTTTGTATTCATCGTGAGTAACTTCAATAAACTTGTTGACAGCTTCATAGCTCATTGTGTCAATATAGGTGTTTCCGTTGTAGTTGCTGTTTGGCTCGTCGGGAATAATTTTGAAGGACAAAACCTTCTTTTTTCCTTCGCCTAAAGCTTTAAAAGCAGCATCCACGTCCGCTTCGGATTTTATTTCCTTGTATCCGCCTATGGATATGCCGTCATCAAGCAATGTTGCCACAAAAGCACGTATTATCTCGTCATCCCATTTGAAATCCTTCGCGTCAGCTTCAAAAAGATAAAGGGATTTCATTCTGTATTTTGGGTTTTCTGAAACCTTACCCCCTGCGCTTCCACTTGGCCAACGGTCTTCATCGTAAAGCCAGGCTTCAAGTCCAAGCTTTTCGCTTTCGTCTGATACAGCGCTTGTAATATCAAACCATTCGTCGCCTAAATACTCAGTAATAAGTCCGCAACGGGAATGCATAAAATATCCGCCAAAACCCATTTCACCAAGGATTTTTGCTTGTCTTACTGCTTCTTTCGTTTTCAATTCACCGTTCCATGACCAGAAGGGCTTTCCACGGTATTCATTTCCTGGGTTTATAAATTTTGAAAAAACGTCTTTTTTGCTCATAATGTTCTCCAAATATGATTTTTTGGTTTTCATATATATCTATAATATACCAAAAATTATCTGCTTTGTAAAGTCTTATTTAAAAAAACAAAATATGAAAAAATCTTGACTTTTTCTTGAATTTGTGCTAAAATATCAAAAAAGATTATTTCTAAATCATATATTAAATAAAAGGAAAAAATGATATGAAAAAAATAACTGCTTTAGTGATTGCTTTATTGCTCTCCCTCCCGTTCTTAACCGCTTGCGGAGATGAAACCTCTAAGGAAGAATCGAAGGATAATTCCGTAATTTCTGAAAACGTTTCTGAAGTAACCTCGGAAGAATCAGAAGACGTTTCTGAAACAATCTCGGAAGAACCCTCGGAAGAGATATCCGAAGAAACGTCTGAAGATGTGAAAAAGCTGGATTTGAAAGAAATGCTTGAGCTTCCCGAGGTTTACAAGGGACATCTTCTTGGAAAATATATGGAAAGCGTAATTGACATCGAAAACGGATTTGGCGTAATTTATGGAACTGATGCTACGGAAGAAACGGGTGCAGTGGAAGCGAAAATGTACGTTAAAGACCCTTGTCTGTCCATAGGGTTCATAACGAATGACGCGGAAATGAGCTTTTCCGTTACTGTGATTTACAAAGACGGAGAATTTTTCTTATTGAATGACGAGGAAAAAATATACGAAAAGGCAGATGAGACTGCCATTGATATGATTGGCGTAGGCTTGTTTTCTGATGATGGTAGCGTTACAGAGTACGTAGGTGCGTATGAAGAAGAAATAAAAGGTGTAAAATATGCGGTTGAAGAGTATAGAATCTCATATCCTGAAGAGGACGGAATAATATCCGCTGAAGACGTAATTACCGAGCGTTACTATTTCGAAAACGAAAAATTGGCGTTTCTGGTTTCTGATGGAGAGCGTGTCAACGTTGAATTTACAAACGTTATTCCCGATGAAGCTTTTGAAATCCCTGCAGATTATACGGAAAAACTCCCTGCAACTGCTGACGATATTTTCAAAGCTCCGGAAGAATATAAAGATATTGAGGCGGTCAAGGCTGTTTCCAAATATAATGCAGAAGATGGTTTTGGAATCTATTTGGAGACGGAATATGAAGATGTAGAGACAAAAAACAACGTGGAAGAAACATTCCTTACAAAAGGTGGAAACGCATATCACAAAACCGTTTATACAATTAGTGAAATTGTTGACAACACTGCATGGACAATAGAAACGTTCACCTTGCTTAAAGATGGAAAAGCGTACGATTTTGATACATCGTCAATGACATACTACGATTGGGAATGGGATTATGAAATTGAAGTGGGAACGCTCTTCTTCTTCAAAGGGTTGACATACGTAAAAACATTTGAAGCTGAAATTGATGGTGTTACTTATACTGTTGACGAATTCGAAAATGAGCTTTTGTCGGAGATTGATATTTCCACGGGTGAAGAAGGTGAGGAATACAACTTCACAAGACGTTTTTATACCTTGGATGGTGAATTAAAATTTATTGAAGAAGGCGGTATGATGTCAGAAATTAAGTTTTTTGAAGAGAATGAAATAACTGATGACCTTTTTGATATTCCCTTTGGATATGAATACGTAGAAGATACTGAAAACGACGATATTATTGATTTCTAATTTAAAAGGGAGAATGAAAAATTAAGGCAATTAAGGAAATTGGGAACGCCTTCCAATGCGTAATTCGGAATAATACAATAGGCTGACAATAGTTAATAGGCATAGGCATTAGTAAATAGGCGTTAGTAAATAAAAATTCCTTAATTGTCAAATACACACTTTCAATTGTCAATTAAACTTTTTTCACGGGGTCGAAACCATAAGGCAAGAGGGAAGAGGGAAGGAAATTTTATTATATTATCCAATTTAAGAATAGACAAAGCACGGTTTTGAGATTCTCAAGACCGTGCTTTTAAATTATTCCGCATTACGAATTACTCTTGCCTCCTGCCTCTTATGTTCCGAATTTTCAAAAAAACTCTTGATTTTTGTCTTTTTTTGTATTATAATGGTAAAAACAATTCTAAATTTAGTAAATCCTAATTTAAAATGAGGTAAAAACATGTTTATAGGAAGGAAAGCGGAGCTTGATTTTCTTGAAAGTAAGTACGTTGAAGCTGAAAGCCAGCTCGTTTTATTGTACGGAAGAAGACGAATTGGAAAAACAGAAACGCTGAAAGAATTTTGCAAAGACAAAAAACATATTTTCTATTCTTGTACCCAAACCTCTGCAATAGGTCAGCTTTCCAAATTCTCAAAACAAATATTGATTGAGAATCATCCTGCAAAGCGATATACAAATGAATTTCCCGATTGGAAGGGGGCGTTTTCAGCTTTGAAGGAGCTTCCTTTTGATAAAGAACGAAAGCTTTTGGTTATTGATGAATTTCCCACTTTATGCAAAGGGAATGAAAGCTTCCTTTGGGATTTAAAGGAAGTGTGGGAAAAGGAGCTGAAAAACGAGAATATTATAATAATTCTTTGCGGAAGCGCAACTTCTTATATTGAAAAAGAAATATTGACGGAAAACAATCCCTTTTATAGCGACCTTACGGGCGTTTACAAAATGGAAAGCATGGGATTCTTTGATGCTTGCAGTTTCTTCCCTTATTATACAAGCGAGGAAAAGGTTTTGGCTTATTCCGTTTTAGGAGGTATTCCAAGGTATCTGAAACAGTTTGAGCCAACAGCTCCGCTTTTTGAAAACATAAAAAAGAAGATATTGACAAAGGGTTCTGTCCTTTACAGTGAGGCGGATTTTGCTTTACATAAGGAATTGCGTGAGGTTGCGGTTTACAATTCAATAATGGAAACTATTGCTGACGGTTCTTCAAGGCTGGGTGACATAACAAAAGGGGCGTATATAAACGATACAGCAAAAACAAGCGTTTATATAAAGAATTTGTCCGAGCTTGGAATTGTTGAACGTGTTTTACCTGTTGATGCTAAATCCAAATTTAGCGTAAGCAGTGGGGTTTACCGTTTGACAGATAACTTTTTTAAGTTCTGGTATTCCTTCGGGCTTGCTAATTTCTCACAGCTTGAAGATGGCGACGTTGAAGGTGTTTTCAAGTACAACGTTGAGCCTTTAATAAATGAATATGCCTCATTCGCATTTGTAGACGTATGCGTTGAATATATAAAAAAATTGCAGAAGGAAGAAAAGCTTCCTTTTCGATATTCGTCCATAGGGTATTGGTGCGGAAAAACTTTTGCAAAGGATGGAGCAAAGAAGAAGGGCGACGTGAAAGAATGTAACGTTGATATACTTTGCATGAATCAGGATAAAACGGAATATTTGATAGGGGATTGTAATTTCAGTAAGGAGCGATATTCGTATTCAAGGTATGAGGAGTTTCGAAATTCACTTCCGCCTTTCGATGAAGATGAAAAGGTTTATTTTGCATTTTTCTCCCGAAGCGGATTCGATGATAAACTGAGATTGGAAGCAAGAAGAAACGATAATTTGTTGCTTTTTGATATTGATGAAATAGTTAGCTCTAAAAAAACGCCTCAAAGCTTTACGAGAAAAACTTCTATGGAATCGTTCCTTTTGTAATAGGCTTCGCCAAGGCATTAGGCGTTAGTAAATAAGAATTTATTTTTCGACTAACAGGAGAAAAATTACCTTAATTGCCAATTTTCCATTTTCAATTTTCAATTAAACTTTTCTCCCGAAGGTCGAAGCCATAAGGCAAGAGGCAAGAGGCAGGAGACAAGCAAAACTTCGTTTTGCAGTGATGTACGGAAACATTGTTT
This sequence comes from Oscillospiraceae bacterium, assembly GCA_015064625.1. Classification (GTDB taxonomy): domain Bacteria; phylum Bacillota; class Clostridia; order Oscillospirales; family CAG-382; genus SIG653. The sequence goes on from SVRW01000009.1 coordinate 56,237, forward strand.
CCGTGTGATGTTTGTCTCCGACAAGTGATGTTCACTTTCAGCGAGTGAGGTATTTTGCTTCGCAAAAAGTTAAGGTAATTTTCTCACTGCGTTCGAAAAATAAATTATTATATAGTTTAATAAGATGTTTTTCGACCTTCGGGAGAAAAATTTCCTCAATTCCGAATTCCGAATTCCGAATTAAATGAACCGTCCCCTGTGCCGCGAGAGGCTGACGCCAAGGCAAGAGGCAAGAGGGAAGGAAACTTTTCTCCCGAAGGTCGAAACCATAAGGCAAGAGGCAAGAGGCAAGAGGCAAGAGGCAAGAGGGAAAAAGATTTTATTATATTATCAAATTGAATAGACAAAGCACGGTCTTGAGATACTCAAAACCGTGCTTTTAAATTATTTCGCATTACGCATTTGAAGGCATTACGCATTTGAAGACATTACGCATTTGAAGGCATTACGAATTCCGCATTACGAATTACTCTTGCCTCCTGCCTCTTGCCTTTTGCCTAAGCATCTGCCTACTGCATAGTTTCAACTGTCAATTGAAATTTGACTCCTTCATATACGATTTCTGCGGAGGCACTTTTTATTTTACCGTTTTCCGTAGTTATCGAGCCTTTTGCTTTATAAAAGCTTTTAACCGTGGATTTTGCATCTTTCAGTGTTTGGTTTATCTTGTCATAGTCGCTTTGATTTTTAAATGATTTCTTTAATCTGCTTAATGCTTCATTTTGAAGATTATAGGATGAAAAATCAAAGGGTATTTCCGCGTTTTCTACGTCGCCTTTCAGCTTGATTCCCATAAAGGCTTCAAGGTCAGGGTCGTTGTCAAGTATCATCAATACCGAACCTATGGCAGAAACGAAGTTTTCTTCAATGAAGGTTTTATTGAAATCGTCTCCTAAAGCGTTTTTGATTGGAGGTAAAAAGGTGTTTTTAATATCCGACGTGTCAAAGTCTAAAACGTTTTTCTCGGATTCTGAAGCGTTCTTTAACGTTGCGTACGCAATTTGAAGCTTATAAAGCTCCATGTCTTTTGTCACTTCAAGGGTCTTTTTGTCATCCACGCGGTCACGTTCAAGAATCATAGCGTCTTTCGAAATGAACATTGAATCGTATTCACAGCCCGAAAGCATTACAATAACGTGGTCTTCTTTAAAGCTTGCTGTGAAGGCGATGTCTATGCTTGCACCTTTAAGCGTTCCTGAAATCTGCGAATCGCTTTTTACGCTGTCCGTTATCATTCCGACAAGCTTTGAGTTTTTGCTTTCTCCGTTTCCCGAAAACACAAGGGCAAGGAGCAACGCAAGGTTGCAAACTACAAGAGATATAACAACTCCAGCAATAATTTTGCTGTTTTTTGCTTTTTTCTTTTCGGCGGTTTCGTTGTGAACGTAGTTTGATTTTTTTATTTCATTAACTTTCGTTTCGGGCAATAACGCTTCGCAAAAGTTACATTGTTTTGCAAAGTCATCGTTTTTTGTTCCACAGTTTTGACATTTTTTCATACTTCACGCTCCTTCTTTGCTTCAGTTTGTTTCGCGGGGAAATCTTAAATTTGGGATAATGAAAAGTGTTTGCTTTCTCTTTTGCTTCAGTTTGTTTCGCGGGGAATCTTAAATTTGAGCAATAAAGAAATGATTGCTTTCTCTTTTGCTTTGTTCGTTTTGCGGGAAATCTTTAAATTTAGCTAATAAAAAAATGTTTGCTTTCTCTTTTGCTACTTTTCTCTTTCACTGAAAGAGAAAAGTAGTCACTGAAAGAGAAAAGAAGTCACTGAAAGAGAAAAGTAGCCATTTTTGCGTATTCGCCATTTTGTTGGATAAGTGAGTCGTGCGTTCCTCGTTCAGCGATGCAGCCGTCATTTATAACCAGAATCTCGTCGGAATTCTGTATGGTGGTGAGACGGTGAGCCACGGTTATGGTGGTTCTGCCTTTGCTCAATTCTTCGAGGGATTTTTGAATAAGCCTTTCGGAAACGTTGTCAAGAGCGGACGTGGCTTCGTCAAGAATAAGTATTTTAGGATTTTTCAAAAACGCTCTTGCTATACTTATTCTTTGTTTCTGCCCACCTGATAGACGAACACCTCGTTCGCCAACCTGTGTATCAAATCCGTTTTCAAGCGTTTCTACAAACTCAAGAATGTTGGCTTTTCTCGCCGCTTCTCTTATTTCTTCTATGGAAGCCCCAGGCTTGCCGTATTCTATGTTGTCCTTTACAGTACCCGAAAAGAGAAATACGTCTTGTTGAACAATGCCGATGCATTTACGCAACGAATGAAGTGTCAGATCGTTTGTAGATTTGCCATCAATAAGTATTTCGCCCGACGTAGTAGGATAAAAACGGGGGATAAGCTGGCAAATCGTTGTTTTGCCCCCACCGCTTGAACCTGCGAGAGCAATGCTTTTTCCTGCTTCAACCTTGAAGGAAACGTTTTTCAGAACCTCACCGTTTCCGTAATCAAAGGAAACGTTTCTGAACTCTATCTCGCCCTTTACGTTTTCAAGATTAAAAGCGGTTTCTTTTTCAGCTTCCGGGGGCGTTTCCATAATTTCCATGAAACGCTTGAAGCCTGTCATTCCGTTTTGATATTGTTCCGTGAAGTTGACGAGGGAACGTAAGGGGTTAACAAATATGTTTACAAGTATAATAAATGAAGCAAAATCCGCTTCGTTTATTAGTTTTTTGCTTATGCAGATACCGCCCGACACGAGAACAGCCACGTTAAGCATACTGAGAATAAATCCCGTTCCGCTGAAAAACATGCCCATGGCCTTGTATGCCTGTTTTCTTGCAGAAACAAATTCTTCGTTTCCTTTTTGGAACTTTTCCTTTTCAGTCCCTTCGCTGTTGAATGCTCTTGTTACACGAACACCCGATATGCTGTTTTCCGCAACGGCATTGACTTTTCCTATCTTTTTCCTGCTTTCCATAAATGCTTTGCTCATGTTTCTGCGAAGCTTAATGGAGAATAAAAGCAAAATCGGAATAAATGCGAAAATAACCAAGGTCATCTGCCAATTTATAGTGCAAAGATAGATAAATGAAGCAACTAACGTTACTATGGAGATGAACAAATCTTCAGGACCGTGGTGTGCAAGCTCGCAAACGTCCATAAGATCGTTTGTTAGACGGGAAAGAAGCTCACCTGTTTCGTGCTTGTCAAAATATGAAAAGGGAAGCTTCTGATAATGCGAAAATAGGTCACGGCGCATATCAGATTGCATATAAACACCAACCAGATGCCCGTAATAATTTATAAAATAGTAAAATGCAAGCCTTACCAAATACACTCCCGCAAGAATACATCCACAGATAATAACTGCTTTAACGTTACCGCTTGGGATATAGTCGTTCATCATTTCTCTTGTGATTATGGGATAAACTAAATCTATAAGAGCAACGAGAAATGCCGCCGTTAAATCGAGGGAGAAAAGGAGCTTATAAGGTTTATAGTATTTAACGAACTTTTTAAGCATTTTCAAATCCTCAGTTTTTAAGGGAATGCATGGGAGCGGGAATTCTTCCGCCTCTGTGAATAAAATCAGCAGGGGAAGCCGTGTTAACTGGCATAATGGGTGCTTCGCCCAAAAGACCTCCAAATACAACCTTTTCACCTGCTTTTTTACCGTATGCAGGGATAACTCTCACAGCCGTAGTCTTGCAGTTAACAACACCTATTGCCATTTCGTCAGCAATAATTCCTGAAATAGTTTCAGCAGACGTGTCCCCCGGAATCGCTATCATATCAAGCCCAACGGAGCAAACAGCCGTCATCGCTTCGAGCTTTTCAAGTTTGAGACAACCGCTTTCTGCCGCCGCTATCATTCCTTCGTCCTCGGAAACGGGAATAAATGCGCCCGAAAGACCGCCAACGGAGGATGAAGCCATTACGCCTCCTTTTTTAACCGCATCGTTAAGCATGGCGAGAGCCGCAGTTGTACCCGGGCAACCGCAGGTTTCAAGACCCATTTCTTCAAGGATTCTCGCAACGGAGTCACCAACTGCGGGGGTGGGAGCGAGGGAGAGGTCAACTATACCGAAGGGAACACCAAGCATTTTGCTTGCCTCAGAGGCAACCAAACCGCCAACTCTTGTTATTTTGAAGGCTGTCTTCTTGATAACTTCTGCAACCTCTGAAAGCGGTTTGCCCTTTATGGATTCCAATGCACTCTTGACAACGCCGGGTCCGCTTACACCTACGTTTATAACAGCGTCACCTTCACCAACACCGTGGAATGCACCTGCCATGAAGGGATTATCGTCGGGAGCGTTTGCGAAAACAACAAGCTTTGCGCATCCGATGGAATCCGCATCCTTTGTGATGTAAGCCAGCTCCTTTATTGTTTTACCCATCTTTGCAACCGCATCCATATTTATTCCTGCTTTTGTTGAAGCGACGTTTATGGAACTGCAAACTATGGACGTTTTTGAAAGGGCTTCGGGAATTGAATTGATAAGAGCGATATCGGAAGGTGTCATTCCCTTCTGAACCAATGCGGAAAAACCGCCTATAAAGTTGATTCCAACAGTGCTTGCCGCTCTTTGCAACGCTTCTGCTGCCATAACGAAGCCGTCCTCCTTGAGTCCGCCGCCTGCTATAGCTATTGGAGTTACGGAAACACGCTTGTTTATAATTGGAATACCGTATTTTTTCTCAATGGAGTTACATACGGAAACAAGGTCCTTCGCGTTTCTTGTTATTTTATCGTAAATTCTGTCTGCAAAAACTTTTTTATCGTCTGATGCACAGTCAAGTAAGGATATACCCATGGTAACTGTTCTTATATCCAGATGCTGTGTTTCTATCATTCTTATAGTTTCAAGAATATCATTTGTATTTAACATGGAGCTAACTTCCTTAAATTTGTATTTGTATTATTATAATTCGAAATTCGAAATTCGAAATTCGAAATTCGGAATTCGAAATTCGGAATAAAGGTAGCTTCCCTCGCTTTGCTCGAAAAGCATTTTAATAAAAATTTTTTTAAATGCATTGAAGAAAAAAACTCATTTTTGCATTCCGCATTGAAAGGCGGACACGGAGATGGTGACGTACATTCAATTTTTAATCTTTTTATTCCGCATTCCGCATTCCGCATTCCGAATTGATTTATATTCTGTGCATAGAATTGAAAATATCCTCGTGCATAGTATGAATGTCCAATGAATTATCAACGCCTAATTGCTTTAAAATGTCGGAAAACGCTCCGAATTCTACAGTAAGCTCCTTTATATCAACAAGCATTATCATGGCAAAGTAGTCGGAAAGAACCGTTTGCGAGATATCGGAAATATTTGCTCCGTATTCTGAACAAACTGCGGAAACCTTTGCGATAATTCCCACGTTGTCTTTTCCTGTAACTGTTATAACTGCTTTCATTTTTTATTCCTTTCTTTTTTGTTTCAAATATAAAGAGGACGGCTTATTCCAACCGTCCTCCATAGTTATTTACTTTTTGTAGTTTATTTCTTTTTCTTTACAACGATTACTACTACTGCAGCAACTGCAACAACAGCAACGATGATAACGATGATAACTACAGGGTCGATTCCTTCATTATCGCCACCGTTGGCTTGGGAGGAATTTTCTGTGGAAGCTTCTGTTTTGGATTCTTCCTTGGAAGCTTCTATTTTGGATTCTTCAGTAGAAGCATCTGTGGATTCAGCATCAGATGATGCAGGAGCCTCTGTAGATTCAGGTTCAACGGAAACATCTTCGCTGGGTTCTTCTTCGGATTCTACTGAAATATCTTCGCTGGATTCTTCTTCGGAGGAGGGTTCTTCAACAGTTGTACCTACACCGCTTGCAGAAATAACTTCGATTTCACCGAGAGAAAGAATGTAAACAGGGGAGTAGAATGTAAGTTCAATGTATCTTGCGGTAACGTTTTTGAAAGCAAAGTTGAAGTTGTAGTAGCTTTCTGCGCTATCGGGATCCATTTTAACTCTTTCCATTTCAAAATCTTTGTTACGGGTGAAGGTATCACCGTCTTCAGAAAATCTGAAGTTTGTTTTTTTACCCGAAAAGCTTCTGTTTGCACCGCTTGTCTTATCGGTATATGAGTCACAAACACAAAGGAAGTTGATGGATGTGATATCTTTGTAAAGAGCGCCAAGGTCGATTACTATAGTAACAACTCTGTTTGTGCCCTGAATGCCAACCGTTTCGAATGGTTCTTCCATTTCAGGTACGACACCGTTATTAAGCAATTCAGCGTTTTCGTCCTTGCAGCTTCCGTACCAATATTCAGTCATGTCTTCCATGTAAGAATAAGTTGCGCCTTTATCAGCAGCAAAAACGTTTACGCCTTCTGCGGATACGCTGAATGCGAAGCAGGAAAGGAGCATAAGTATAGAAAGTGCGATTGAAAATAACTTTTTCATATCAAAAAATCCTTTCGTTATGTTTTTGTACTTTGATTATACAATATGATTTAATGTTTGTCAAGGCGTATTTTTCAAAACGAGAAAAGCAAATTATGTAAGCGGTTATATAACCTTTATTTCGTATTTGCCTGCGCCAAGCTCAAATACTATCTTGCCGCACTTTTCACATTTTTTACCGCCTAATTCTTCTGCGGTGAATTCCACACCGTTTACGAGAATCTTGTCATTTGCAATAAGCTTAACCGTTGCAGAAGTTCCTTCTGGAATGGAGAAGCTGTATTCATATTTTCCGTCAACGTTATTCCAGCCTGATTCTATAAGACCGCTTTGGCTCTTGTACGTTGCTTTTGCGGAGTTGATTTTCTTCTGACCTTCGGGAAGGGTTTCTCTCATATCGGGAGAGGGAGCGAGGAAGAAATGGGAGAATCCAGGGGCGTTTTCATCGGGAAGAATACCGCAAACACCTGAATAGAGCCATTCAGCAACCGCACCGTAGGAATAATGATTGAAGGAGTTCATGGAAACGTCGCCGAAGCCTGTTTTCAACGTGTAGGAATTCCATCTTTCCCAAATCGTCGTAGCACCCTGCTTTACGGAATAGAGCCAGCTTGGGTCAGCGGTCTGGAGAAGGAGAGAATAAGCGATGTGAGAAAGTCCCACCTTTTCGAGCGTCTGCGCAAGAACGCCTGTTCCTACGAAGCCTGTTGACAGTGTGTAATTATTATCAACGATTTTCTTTTCAAGGTCTTTTATGAACTTTTCTCTTGTTTCCCCTGAAACGAGGTCGAAAGCCAAAGCGAGAAGGTAACCCGTTTGGGTGTTTACCGTGAGTTCACCGTCTTTAACGTAACGGTCTGTCCAGAATTTTACAATGTCCTCTCTCAGCTTTTCATAATGCTCTGCTCCGTCCTCTTTACCTAAAATTCTTGAGAATTTTGCCATAAGGTATGCATCATACGCATAATAGGAAACGGCAATATAACGGTTGTCCGTAACGTCGTAGTTGAGCCAGTCGCCGTAGGTTGTACGAGGACCTTCCAAGCCGTATTGTGACAGATATTTCATATACCATTCCATAGAATCATACTGGCGTTCAACGATTTCCTTATCGTTATACATCAGCCATATTCTATGGGGAACAACGAGACCTGCATCGCCCCATGCAGCGTTACCCACCCAAGGCATAACGAGGGGAGCAAAGTCACCGTATGCACCGTCAAATCCAATCTGGGTATCGCTCATATCGTAAAGCCATTTATGCATAAAGGGCTGAATATTTCCAAGATACGAAGCCGCTCCGCAGAAAATCTGTGTATCACCTGTCCAGCCAAGGCGTTCGTCACGCTGAGGGCAGTCTGTAGGAATAGAAAGATAGTTTCCTCTCATACCCCATACTACGTTTGAATAAAGCTTGTTTACTTCCGAATGGTCACAAACAAAAGTTCCCGTTTCTTCAAATTCGGAGCAGATAACCTGACCCTTTACGGAAAGGATTTCCAAGTCCTTGTCACAACGGATTTCCACGTATCTGAAGCCGAAGAACGTGTGTGTGGAATGATATTTTTCTATTCCGCCTCCCGATGCTATATAATATGCTCTCGCAAGAGCGGAACGGTAGTTTGCAACGTAAATGCTTCCTTCGGGACCGTCGTTTCCTCGGGATTTGTCACCGCTGTCGTTAAGCATTTCAGCAACGTGAATCTGAACCTTTGCACCCTTTTCGGTTCTGATTTCAATTTCGGGTCTTCCAACCATATCCTGACCCATATCCATAATAAGAGCTTCGCCTGCTTTAAGCATTGTTGCTTCACAGCCAAGACCTACGGTTTTCGATAAAACGTTGATTTTGCCAAGCTCTTTTCCGTTTTCAACTGTGCCTTTATGCTTTACAGCACTTATGGGAGAACGGGTAAGGTGAGGACGTACTCTTACGGAAGGACCAACTTTTTTGAGAATCTGTCCTTCGTATTCGTATTTGTATGCCTTCTGCCAAGTATGTGCTTCGGGGTTGAGATAAGGCTTTGGAATTGTGGAATCGTAATATTCACCGTCCCAGATATCAGCACGAAGAATAGGACCGCAAATTGAAACGTCCCAAGAATCGTCGGATGCAACAATTTCTGTTTTGCCGTTTTTGTATTGGATTTCAATTTCGCCTGCGAAAGCAACGGGGCGAACACCGTATATACCGTAATTGATTCTTCCGCTCCACCAGCCGTTTGAAACTTCGCCTACGAAAAGGTTTTCTTTCTCGCAGAGGTCAGTTACGTCGTACTCGTATTCGTAAACCCTCATTCTGTAATCAGTCCAGCCGGGCTTGTACTCGTCAGCGTATCCGTTTTCATCTTCACCGATATTTTTGCCGTTTAAAAATATGTTGAAAATACCGAGAGCCGTTGCTCTTACCGTAACTCTTTCAACAGCTTCCATATCAAGCTTGAAGGATTTTTTCGCATAAAGCAAGCCGTTCAAAGGCTCAAAGGGAGAATCTATTTTCTGGTACTTGATACCGAATCCTGCAACCTTTTCGTTGGTTGAGGAATATTCGGAATGTGATATAAGTATGCCTTTTTTCATGCTGAATATCTCCTGTGTGGAAAAATTTTAATTTCTTCACCGATTTTACCATACATTGCCCCATTTTTCAAGGGGGAAATTAAAAAAAGTGACCGATGCAAAATACTTGACAAAATATGCAAGTAGTGTTATAATTCTTTGATGGATGTGTATAACAATATTTATATAAATATGGAGGAACGACAAATGCATTGGTCGGAGGAAATAGCAAGAAAAATAATAGAAAGAAATCCCGATAAGGAGGAATACGTCTGCGCCGCAGGTATCAGCCCTTCGGGTTCTATCCATATAGGTAACTTCAGAGATATCGCAACGAGCTGGTTCGTTGTAAAATCTCTCCGCCGTCTTGGTAAAAAGGCAAGACTCCTTTTCTCGTGGGACGAATTTGACAGACTTCGTAAAGTTCCCGTTAACGTTGCCGCAGTTGATTCCGATATGGAAAAATATATCGGTATGCCATACGTTGACGTGAAAGACCCTTTCGGCTGTCATGAAAATTATGCAGTTCATTTCCAGAAGGAATTTGAAAACTCAATTTCCCGCTTTGGTATAGACCTTGATTTCAGATATCAGTCTCAGATGTACCGTTCGGGTAAATATGCGAAATACGTTATTCACGCTCTTAAAAACAGAAAAGAAATTTTCGATATATTGGATTCTTTCAGAACACAGGATGCGGTTGAAGGGGAAAGAGACGCCTATTATCCCGTTAGTGTGTACTGTCCTTCCTGCGGCAAGGATAACGTGAAGATCCTCTCTATCAACGATGATTGCACAGTGGCACAGATTGAATGTACCTGCGGTCATAAGGGCGAATTTGATTTCACAACAAACTTCAACTGCAAATTGGCTTGGAAAACAGACTGGCCTATGCGTTGGATGTACGAGCAGGTTGACTTCGAGCCGGGCGGAAAAGACCATGCAAGCCAGACGGGAAGCTATCAGACAAGCCGTATAATCTCAAAAAAGATTTTCGGCTACGAACCCCCTCTTTTCCAAGGCTACGAATTTATCGGTATTAAAGGCACTGTTGGTAAAATGAGCGGTTCTTCGGGACTTAACCTTACTCCCGCAACTCTTTTGAAGCTCTATCAACCTGAGCTTATTTTGTGGCTTTATGCAAAAACTGACCCGATGAAAGCATTCAATTTCTGTTTTGACGATGAAATATTGAGACAGTATTTTGAATTTGATAAACAGTTGAACGAGCTTCGTAACGGAACAGCTGACGAAAGAATCAAGGATATTATGTATCATTCCTTGCTTGAAGGCAGAGAAATACAGACAGTTCCTACACAGCTTATTGTTTCTCTCGGTTCCGTTGTTAACTTCAACGTTCCAATGCTTGAAACCGTATTTGAGAAAATCGGAACTCCTTATAAGTTTGAAAACTTCAAGGAAAGACTTTCTCTTGCGAAATACTGGCTTGAGCAGTGCGCTCCCGAAAACGTAAACAGACTCAGAAAGACCAGAAACTTTGAGGTTTATAACGCTCTTTCCGATGAGGAAAAGAAAGAAATTGCTTTGCTTTACGATTATCTTAAAGCAGGCGGATATACTCTTGACGAGCTTAATACAAAGCTTTACGCTATCCCCAAGGAAGTTTTCGGGGAAATGGACGATAAAGCTTGTAAAACCGTTCAGGGTGCTTTCTTCAAGAACGTTTATAAGCTCCTTATCGATAAGGAAAAAGGTCCAAGACTTTATCTTTTCCTTTTTGCAGTTGACCCCGAGGGATATCTGCCACTTTTGGACTTCTCCGCTCCTATGACGGATGAAGAAAAAGCCGCTTCCGCTCCCGTGGAAGAAGCAATAGAGGAAGAAGAAAAAACGCCCGAAATTTCCATCGACGATTTCGACAAGGTTGAGCTTACAGTATGTAAGGTTAAAAACTGCGAAGAAATTAAAAAATCAAGAAGCTGTTACAAATTGACTCTTGACGATGGCAAGGGCGAACGTGTTATAGTTTCAAGCATAAAGAACTATTATTCTGCCGAAGAGCTTACGGGCAAAAACATCATAGTTATAACTAACCTTAAGCCTGCCAAACTTATGGGTGTTCAGAGCAACGGTATGCTTCTTGCCGCTTCTCACGGAGAGGACTGCAAGGTAGTTTTCGTTGATGAATCCGTTCCTGCAGGAACTAAAATACACTAATATAATGAAAAATTTGAAAAAAAGAATTTTTGTTCTTGCTCTTTGTGCTCTTGCAGCATTCACATTTTCTGCTTGCGGAGATGACGAGGAACGTATAACGGAATGGCCTGGTGACGCCTTCGACTTTATGGAAGGCGTTCCCCAATTTTTTGGAGAGCAGTACAAAGCAGTAATAAGCGAGGACTTTGAAACCGTATCTATATATTATAAGGAAGCAACTCTTGAACAGACGTATGCTTATATAGAACAGCTCAAAGCATTTGGCTTGGAGGAGAACGTATCAACTCCCGTTAAGGACGGAAAATTCCATTGGATATCAGAAATGAAAAACGGTGAGCTTTTTGCCGAGGTTATGTGGTACGATATGGACTTCGAGCCTGAAAGCGGTGAATATATATATAGTCTCGTTTTGAAATTTGCGGAGTTTTGAGGATAATATGGCTCAGATAAAATGCGAAAACCTTTCTTTAGGTTATGAATCCACAGAGATAGTAAGCGGACTTTCATTTCAGGTGAACGCAGGGGATTATCTTTGTGTCGTAGGCGAAAACGGCTCTGGAAAAACCACCTTGATGAAAGCTATTTTAGGTATTCACAAGCAAATAAAGGGTGAGATAACCTTTGGCGACGGAATAAAGCGTGGCGACGTTGGATATCTTCCCCAGCAAACAGCCGTTCAGCGTGATTTTCCTGCATCCGTCGAGGAAATAGTCCTTTCTGGATTTCAGGGGAAAAAGAAATTCAGCCCCTTTTATACAGCAGAGGAAAAGCAAACGGCTTTGGAAAATATGCATAAAATGAACGTTTGTTCTTTGCGTGACAGATGTTACCGTGAGCTTTCAGGCGGTCAACAGCAAAGAGTGTTGCTTGCCCGTGCGTTGTGTGCCGCAGACAAGATACTTTTGCTTGACGAACCTACAAGCGGTCTTGACCCCAAGGTGTGTTCGGATATGTATGCTCTGATAAAGGAGCTTAACGAAAAATACGGTATGACCGTCATTATGATATCACATGACGTGGAAGCTGCTTTGCGGTATTCAACCCATATTCTCCACATGGGAAAGGAAGCATTCTTCGGAACTGTGGAGGAATACAAGAAAAGCGATGCTTCAAAAGGTTTTGTGTGTCATCATCCTAAACATTTTTGACCAAGGGCTTTTTGAAAAAAGCCCCTGGACCCAAAAACTTTAATTGCTATGCGCTTATTGATTGGGACACGAACGTAAAATTTATATTAAGAAAAGCGGGACATAGGGACGTCACCTTTGGTGAAGACTCTTGCCTTGATATTCAATTATAGAGAGGGAACGAAGATGGCTGAAATAAAATTCAACGTCAGTAAAGACAACAACGGAAAAAACCAGAAAAAATCTGTTTTGGCAGTCATAGTTATTTTGATCGTCTGTGCTATAGTGGCTGTGTTTATATTCAAAAGCTCACCGGAACATATTGAGGATACAAACGGAGCTGACAACTTTGCTTTGCAGACAATTACCGATGAAGATATCATAGCTTTGAAAATGGGAGCTCGGGGAATCAGCGAGCATACTGACTCCATAACTAATACAACTACGTACAAATCAAGCAAGTTTACTGGAGTTTATGAGGTTTTCCGTGAGGGTCTGATAACGAACCGTTTTGAAATTACGGTGAATCACGCACACGTTAGCTCTGGAAACTTTAAAATGGTGCTTGTAGTCAATGACGAAATCGTTCATGAATTCAAGCTCAATGAGCTGATGCAAACCTTTGAGGTCAAAGATATAAAAGGTGACGTTTCCCTTATAATTGCGGGCGAAAGTGCCGATTTCATGTTTGACTATATGATAATTTAAAAAAACGGATACTCAATACCGAGAGGCGTTGAGTATCCATTTTTTGTATAGAAAGAGACGCTTAGGAAAGAGGTACAAAGTTGACTAAAGGGGAAAGCTTGGCGGAAAATACAGCATTGATTTCTGTAAGCTTATCCGCCTTTTCCTTTGGTGCGAATACGAATAAGAACCATCCCGCCTCATCGTCAGTAACCTCTTCATAGGGATAATCTTGCTGTTCAACGATAAAAGTTCCGTCTTTGTTTACGTCCGTTACATGATAACGAAAAGAGCCTGTTCCCGAAAAAATGTACGTTACGAAAACCGTTGTTGCTTGGAAAAAATCTTCATCTGCGTTTTCCATCACCTTATTAAATGAAGGGACTTCATCGTATGAGCCATCAAAAGAGAGTAAGCCTTTGAAATTTTCTTTGAAATTATTTACGTCTTCCATGGATTCAAATTTATAAATGGGTAAATTTATGCCCGTTGGATACCCTGACGATAATAATTTTTCAGAGTTTAAAGCATTCTTATAAAGTTCACTTATGTCGCAAGAGTTTGCCCACGCAGTATGGGTTTCACAATCTGAAAAGGAAAGCAATTCTTCCACCGAAATATTGTCCTTTTCCCCTTCTTTATAAACCTCGGTGGAGTACACAGCGTTTACTTCCGTAAGCTTATCCGCCTTTTCCTTTGGCGCAAATACAAAGAAAAGCCATCCTGCCAAATCGTCAGTGACAATATCATAAAGATATTCTTTTTGTGCAACGGTAAAAGTTCCGTCTTCATCTATGTCTGTTACAAGGAATCGAAAAGAACCCGTTCCTGAAAGAAAATACGTCAGGAATACCGTTGTTGTTTGGAAAAATTCATCATCCGTATTTTTCATTACGTTTTTAAAGGCAATATCCTCATGATATACACCGCCGTATTCATAGCTGTCTTTAAGAATTTGACCGACTCGGTTTACGTCATCGACGGATTCGATTCTGTAAATGGGCAAATCATGACCGCCTTCTATAGAGAGCTTTTCACTGTTTAAAGCTTTTTTGAAAAAATCGCTCTTTTCTGAATAAGCTTTGGTTCTCACAACGTGTGTTTCACAATCCGCCAGTGTAAGCGGGTCGTCCTTCGCTTCTTCGCTTGATTCCTTGCTTGACTCCTCGCTTGATTCAGGTTCTTTGCTTTCACTTTCTATGCTTTGCTCTTTGGATTCTACTGCAGATGATTCCGATTCAGAGCTTTCACTCTTTTCAGGCTCTGTGCATGATACGAGAAATATGAAGACGAAAGCTAATAATAAGCATAATAATTTTTTCATTGTAATTACCTCCTTGCAATTGTGCCAATGCTTAAAATTTCACCTTAAATGGTCTTGTTTTTTGCTTTCACTATATAATTCAACGAAAAAAACAAAATCTTACAATTTTCAGAAAAATTATTTACTCTTAATAAAATGAACGTGTATTTACAATAAATTGGGCTGTCGCAGTTTAGCGAAACAGCCCAATTTTTCAGTTAATGGAACGCTTTATTTCAACTGCCAGATTTCCCAGATTCTCCTCGAACCACTTTTCGTCTGATTGATTATTTATATTGCAAATTGCAATTAAAATAGATGGAGCGTTTGTTTGGGTCAGCTCAATAAATGAGCAATTCGAAACAGCTTCAACTTTTTCGGGGAGAGGGTATATCCTTTTCAGATTCGCCGAAAAGCTTCTTGCTCTGTCACGGCTCCGCCCGTCGTTTGAGGGATAATAAATTTTTATCCCTCGTTCTGTTGTATCTGACTGTCCAAGACAAGAAAACGACAGATGAAAATCAACGTTGTTTTCGTTGGAGCGTCTGACAGATTCCGTAGGTGTGGCATCTGTATCGCTTCTGTAAACGTCTATCCCCGATGCTTTCAGCTCCTTTTCAATAGCTTTTGTAAGTTCATCCATGTATTCGGCTTCGGATTTGTCACACAATTGTGAAACGATATATTTTTTCGAAGAAGGACTTAAAAAAACAGTCATTTCATTCTCCTTTACTTAAAGGTGCCCGAAATACAGGCTGAAGCTGTTTTCCTGATAAAGCGGCTGAAATAGTATGCTCTGTCAGGTGAAAATCACAAACCAAGGAAGAAGGCTTGTTGACGAAATCGTCTTGCTTTAAGGGTACGAAATAGAAATTTTTACGTTCTAAAAGAAAAGCTATATTTTTAAGACTTGCGGAAAGTCCGTCGTTGGAGGCGAATCCAATGACAACTGGCTTTTTATTCCGAAGCATTGCTTTTGCGCCCATGGTAACCGCACCGTCGGTGGTACCTTGAGCCAGCTTTGACGCAGTATTGGATGTGCAGGGAACAATAGCCATAACGTCAAACCCGCCTCCCGTCACCGTTTTTTCAGCTTGCGGAATTGTTAAAACCGCAGATTTACCGCATATCTCCTCTGCTTTTTTCACGATGCTTCCCGCAGACCCGAAACGCGTGTCAAGAGTAGCGGCGTTTTCTGAAATTATTGGGGTTACGGAATGTCCCGCTCCTACAAGCCCTTGCAAAACTTCAATAGCGGATTTGTGACAGCAAAAAGAACCGCATATCCCGAAAAGTATTTTCATTATGTATCTCCTTCCAACAGCTTGTTATCATATATAATATTGCATATGCTTTTTTTAATGGCTTTGCCTGCTGTAACGGGTGAAAGCTTACCCGGAAGAGAGAGAGCCTTTATAACGTTCAGCCCTTGTTTTTTCCCTTCTTCGTAATCGATCCCACCTGGCGCAGATGCAAGGTCTATAATTATAACGTCACGTCTTAAAGCGAGAAGAATCTCTTTCGTCATAAGAACGAAAGGTACAGTGTTGAATATTATCTTCTTATCCTTTAAAACGGATTTTAAATCCCGAATGTTTGCGCTGGAAAGTCCGAATGCGCTGCACCATGCATCATCCTTGTTACTTCGGTGAATAACTGTGACGTCGGAATCCAGCTTTTTCAGCATATTTCCAAGTATCCGCCCAATTCTTCCAAAACCGATAACCGCGGTTTTGCATCCGTGAATCGTTTCCGTTGATTCGTTCAGAGCGATGGATAACGCCCCTTCAGCCGTGGGAATGGCGTTGAAAACCTTTAGTTCCTCGTTTTCATAATAATCATAGGATGCTTTCCCGAAGCTTTCACCGTTCAACATCCCACCGAAAAATATTTTGTCTGTACCGTAATCCCTCAATGAGTCAATAGGAATAAGCTTTGACGAGAGGGGAGCGGAAACGTTTATCTTATCTCTTGAATAAGGTAAAGGCAGTATAACAAGGTCACTGTTTTTTAAAGCGGATTTAACGTCGTTCTTTACGTTGATCCCTGCGGGAAATTCTCGTAGCTTGTCAAAACCGCAAACCGAAACCTTGAACCCCGAATCAAGAAATTCTTTTCCAACGGTGATTTGACGCATATCACCTCCAAGTATGCAAATAGAATGCGTCATGTGAAATCCTCCTTTTGTTTTTTTGCTGTTACCATAATATGCATTTTTGATTTTTGTGGTAAAAAAATGATAAAAAATAAAGCATTTCTAAAAAAACAAAAAAATCTTTTTAATATAATCGGGCTGTAAACGGGTAAAATCCGCGATAAACCAACATTTTTGACCGCCTCGAAAAAAAATTCAAAAAAAACTGAATTTTTTTGAAAAAAGGTATTGACAAAAAGGAAAAGATGTGGTAGAATAGCGAAGCTGTCCGCGAGGGGAGCAAGAACCTTGAAAATTGAACAACGAAGAGACGGAGGTGGAGTGTAGAGAAGCGAAAGCGAAAAGACTACACGAAACCAAAGGAACTCGTACAATTCCTTAAGAGAAAAACTTTACGAAAGTAAAAAAGCAAGTAAGAGAGCAAAGCAGGAAACTGCAAACTTTT
>SVRW01000031.1 GCA_015064625.1 Oscillospiraceae bacterium
TTATCAAGATAAACGTTAGCGAGTAGCGGTGATAAGTTTCCACCTTGCGGTGAGCCTTCTTCCGTTTTCATTACTATTCCGTTTTCCATTACTCCACTTTTAAGATATTTCTTGATAAGGTCTATTATAAGTTGTAGTCCTTGACCATTCGAGCTTTTCCTTGCAGATTTTAGCAAGCTCGGCTGCCTTCAAAGGCTCATTTTCCCATAAAATAAGGCAAAATCTGTATTCGCTTTCAAATACTTTCGGCGTTCTTTCAAAACTTTTTTCTTTCATCGTTTCACTCCTTAATCTTTTATGCATATTTTGGAATATTAAAAATTTCGTAAAAATAATCCTTTATGACGTATGAATGCTTTTTCTCCGTCACCTCATAAGCAGTAATACTCCAATATTCCGATTTTACAGTAACCGAATTCATATACTCAATATTTCCGACAAGCATATCGATTACGTTATCAAAACTCCTTGAATATTCTTCTTCGTAAGAAAACTCTCCTCCATTTGTGACAGGATAAATAGATATATAAACGTCATCCTTTATGAAAGATAAATATTCTTCGCCCGAAACGTTATAAATACAGTCCTCAATAGATATATCTTCAGGTGAGAAATACTTAAGAGAGCGTTCCAAAGCAGAAATGTCGCTTCCATTCATAAGTTCATAATCACCCAATGAATCTTTTTTCCAACAAACAGAAGGTATAATGATAAGCACAATAACAGCCAAAGTTATATTTCTGTATATTTTAAAATACGGCTCAAACCTTTCAGGGAGATAAGCCCTTAAAATATTATGAAAAAGTCCCATAAACATCCCTTTTTACCATTTTTTAATTTTACCGCAAACAGTTTGACAGCTTATTTTATAAGCAATTCATCCTGTTTTTAAATTTCGTCTAATCCATTCGTCAAATGCATTCTATCATATCAGTCAATATTTGTCAAGAGTTTTTTAAAAAAAGTATTGACAAATTTAAAGTTGCATGATATACTACATTTAACAATTAGGTTAAATGTTAAACA
Organism: Oscillospiraceae bacterium; assembly: GCA_015064625.1. GTDB lineage: Bacteria > Bacillota > Clostridia > Oscillospirales > CAG-382 > SIG653. The sequence goes on from SVRW01000031.1 coordinate 1,027, forward strand.
AACAAAAAATGCTTTAGTGAATAAAGGAGGTAAAAAGTGAGTTTACAAAACACGCTTAAAGCGTTATCAGACCCAATAAGGCGGGAAATACTTAATATGTTGAAAAACGGTAGACTTTCTGCGGGAGAAATAACGGAGCATTTTGACGTAACCTTTGCTTCAATTTCAAGGCATTTATCCGTTTTAAAGGAAGCCGACCTCATAAGAGACACAAGAGAGGGAAAATTTATTTATTACACTCTAAACGCCTCCGTTCTTGAAGAAATAATGATATGGATATCTTCATTCAAAAACGGTGAAGAAAACATTACAGAATCGAAAGGAGATTTACAAAAATGAAACTGAAAAAGAAAGCGATTATCGCTTCACTAATTACCCTTATACCGTCGCTCATCGGACTTTTGGCTTTATACCTATATGATGATTCAATAACCGAAAGCTTAGGGAATGAAATGTGGAAATCCCCTGCTTTATTGGCGGTTTGTCTTCCCATAGTTATTTTTATTTTAAACATCATATGTACTATTTTCACTTTTAAAGACAATAAAAATGCACAAAATCCAAAGGTTTTGAATATGGTTTTATGGATATGCCCTTTTATTTCAATCTTTTCATCTATTTCTCTTTGGGCTTTGATAATGGGCAAAGATTTCGATTTTTATACTCTAATGCCGATTATTCTCGGTTTAAGCTTTATTTTACTTGGAAATTATCTTCCCAAATGCACCCGCAACCGAACAATAGGAATCAAAATCAAATGGACCTTGGCAAATGAAGAAAACTGGACAGCAACCCATCGTTTCGGCGGAAAAGCATGGGTTATTTGCGGTGTACTTTTTGCGCTGTCCGCTCTTTTGAAATCATCCGCGGTGATAATCTCAATTCTTGTTTTGGTTCTGATTTTCTCAATGCTTCCCGTTTTGTATTCTTTTCTCTATTATAAAAAACAGGTAAAAGAAGGAACGTGGATTGAAAAAGAAGATTTGAAGCTTAGTAAAAAAGCATCCGTTGCCGTTGCAATAATAGTTTCTATTATTCTTATTTTCTGTGCCGTTATAACCTTTACAGGAGAAATAAAAATATCCTGCGAGGATTCCCTCGTTATAGAAGCTGATTACTGGTCAGACATTGAAATTAAATATGATGATATTGAAAATATTGAATACAGAGAAAACGTTCCCGGAGAAAGAATATCGGGCTTCGGATCGCATAGACTTCTGCTGGGATATTTTAAAAATGACGAATTCAAAACCTATACAAGATATACCTATGCCAAATGTGATAGCTGTATTGTTATAACAACAAAAGGCGAGAAAATAGTCATCAATCTGAAAACTGAAGAAGAAACAAAAAATTTATTTCAAGCTCTTAGCGAAAAGAAAAAATAAATTTAGAATTATCTTATGATTTTTGTTTTCATTTGGAGGAATATATGGAAATAAGAAACTTAACAACTTTTATTCACGTAGCTGAGCTTGGAAGCTTTACTAAAACTGCTGAACGTCTTGGATACTCCCAATCCACCGTTTCCTTTCAGATAAAGCAACTTGAAGATGAGCTTTCGTGTCTGCTCTTTGAACGCATAAACCATACGGTAAAGCTGACGGAAAAAGGACGTGAATTAGTACCCGTTGCGCAAAAAATATGCTCTCTTACGGAAGAATTAAAAGATACCCTCTCTGAAACAAATGAGCATGGACATCTGATACACATAGTCACACCCGACTCGGTATGCGAAGATATGATAATCACAAACTATAATGATTTTCACAGCAAATATCCCGACATTTCCCTGAAATTCACCAACGCAGATACCAAAGATATGTTTGATATGCTTGACAAAAACGAAGCAGATCTCGTTATCACTCTTGACAGCCATTCATACAACCGTGATTACGTAATAGCAAAGGAAGAAAGATTGAAAATGCATTTCGTTGCTAACGCTTCATCAAAATTTGCACACCAAAAGAATCTTTCCATTTTTGATATTATCGATGAACCATTTATACTCACAGAACGCGGGCAAGGATACAGAAAAGTACTTGACAGAGAGCTTGCTAAAAAATCCATAGAAATATTCCCTATTCTTGAAATCGGTAGAACTGATATAATAACCTCAATTTTATCTCAAAAAAATATGATATCGTTTTTGCCCGATTTCGTTTCACAAGAAATGGTAGACGAAGGAAAACTTGTACATCTTGACGTTTACGACATAGAAACAGAAATATGGAAGCAACTTATTTATCACAAAAATAAATGGCTCTCAAAAAGCATGAGAGCCTTGATAGGATATATTAAAAACGCAGAATTCAAAAGCTGAATACTTAAAGCGAGGTTACAAAAATCTCAATTCCAATAAATATAAGTATGACCCCGCCCAATATACTTGCTTTTCCTGCAAGCTTTGTTCCGAACTTTTTGCCTATGTACAAGCCTGACGTGCATATAAAAAATGTTAATACAGCAATAACAGTACAAGCAACGAAAGCCTGAAGTAAATTATGATCCGAGATAGTAAATCCAACAGAAAGGGCATCTATAGACGTTGCAATTCCCTGAACCAACAATGCGCCAAAGCTGACAGCAGACTTTTCTTCCTCAGAATCTTTATTTTTGATTCCCTCTATGAGCATTTTACCGCCGATAAAGCAGAGTAAAACAAGAGCTATCCATGGGATACATTGTTGAAAGGCAGAAAAGCATTTTGCAACTGTTGAAACGCAAATCCACCCAATCATCGGCATTGCAAACTGAAAGAAGGAAAACGTCCCTGCAATAAGGCTCATTCTCCCCTTTTTCATTTTCGGCTCGTTAAGTCCGTTTGCAAGGGAAACTGAAAATGCATCCATAGCAAGTCCTACGCCAAGCAATGCACTGTTCAAGAAAAAACTGAAATCAAACATTATTTTTCCTTTCTGTTAAAACCGATTATTTATTTAACGCATACTTTTATATTATACTGCATTTTATTCCAAATATCAATAGAAAATGAGAAAAATCAAGGAACACACAAAGCATTCCTTGATTTTTCTATTTTTCCTTGCTTTTAAAAATCAACGACCACAGAAGTGCAAAAAGCACCGTTGCGGCTATTCCTGCTGAAGTACCCGTCAGCCCGCCTTGCAAAACTCCGAGAAGTCCGTTTTCAGAAACTGCTTTCTCAACGCCTTTGGCAAGACTGTATCCAAATCCCGTAAGGGGAATTGTAGCACCTGACGATGCAAATTCAACTAAAGGGTCATAAAGTCCTACTGCTGTAAGGATAACTCCGCTTACCACGTACGTTACCAATATTCTCGCAGGCGTTACGTTTGTAAGGTCGATAAATATTTGTGCAACGGCACAAAAAGCACCGCCTATCAGAAAAACCCATACCCATTCCCAGATATCCATATCAAACCACGCTCTCCAATCTTACAAGATGCGCTACGGCAGGAATTGTTCTGCCTTGATTTGCGCTCGTTTTGCTGAGTAAAGCTCCCGTACCCACGAGAAGCAGATTTTTTATTTCTCCTTTTTCCAAAAGGCGGCAAAAATGTCCTGCCGTAACTGCGGCACTGCATCCGCAACCCGAACCACCTGCATGCATATCCTGCTTTTTCATATCATATATCATTAGTCCACAATCCGTAAAACAATCGCCCATAACAACGTTTTCCGTCATCATAAGCTGTTTTGTCAATTCATGTCCTTCCATTCCCAGATCACCTGTTGCAATAACGTCAAAATCCGAAGGCTTTGTTCCTGACTCAACAAAATATCTCATAAGAGTATCAGCGGCGGCAGGAGCCATTGCCGCTCCCATATTGTTTACATCTGTAATATTTCCGTCTTTCACTCTGCCTATTAGCCCTTCAGTTACTTTTATTTTTCCGCTTTTTGACAAAAGGAACGCTCCGCTTCCAGTTACGGTGCTTTGTGACGTTGGAGTACGTTGTCCTCCGTATTCAAGGGGAAACCTGAATTGCTTTTCTGCAGAACAAAAATGGGATGATGCAAAAGAAATAACGTCATTTTGAAGTTTTTCTGCCATAATCGCTCCTACGACAAGTCCTTCGGCACAAGTTGAGCAAGCACCGTACAGTCCAAGATAAGGAATATCATTTTCTGACACGGCAAAGGCAGAAGATATGCATTGATTCAAAAGGTCGCCTCCCGTAACAAGCGAAACGTCTTTACCTTTTTTTCCGCTTTTTGTGAGAAGCATTTCAATACAACGGCGTGTCAACTCCGATTCCGCCATTTCCCATGAATCCTCCCCAAAACGCATATCGTTCTCACACAAATCAAAGTATTTCCCAAGAGGTCCTTCACTCTCGTTTTTACCTACAACAGATGCACATTCTTTTATATAAATATCGTTAATTTTTATTATACTCATTTATCCCCCGAAATAATAATAGAATAATCCGTATATTACTGAAGCAGTAACACCATAAACTATAACGGGGCCTGCTATTACAAACATTTTTGCTCCAACTCCGTTTACAAAGCCCTCGCTTTTACTCTCAATGGCGGGAGCTGTTACAGCATTGGAAAAGCCCGTTATAGGAACAAGTGTGCCCGCCCCTGCAAATTTCGCTATATTATCGAAAACGCCAAGTCCCGTAAGCAATCCTGCAATGAAAACTATACTTACCGTTGAAAGAATTCTTGCGTTTTGAAAATCCATTCCGCAAACTTCATTATACAATTTCAGAAATCCGTGGGCTATCAGGCAAATGCATCCGCCCGTAACGTATGCTTTTATGACGTTTGTGCATATATTTGAACGTTTTGAACGCTCTGATGCTATTTTTACGTATTTTTCTTTCGTCACGCTCTTACCTCTGTTATTTTTTAGATTTTTTATTATTATCCACAAGAAAAATGATAATATTCACCTTTTTTTCTTGCAATTTTTTTCAAAAAAATAGTTTTTTTCTCTTGACATTCTGCATATTATGGATATAATTATTTTTGCTGTGCCAATAAAAGGTAACGCATTTTATACATAAGACGAGATTATTTATTTTGAAAGGAGAAATCGGCAGAATTTGCCGACGTATTTTGTATGTTTGAAAAACTTAAAGCAATTTTAGTAGAAGACATGAGCGTTAATGAACATGATATCACTATGGAAGCAGAGCTTATTTCTGATTTGGGTCTTAACTCCTTGGAGCTCGCTGACCTTGTTATGCTTTGCGAAGAACGTTTTGAATTGGAATTCGATGAAGCTGAATTGAAAAACCTTCTTACCGTTCGTGACGTAGTTAATTACTTAGAGCTTAACGCTAATATCTAAGTCATTTTTGGAAGCAAACACTTATTTTATAATAAAACTTTTCATTTCGGAAACATAAAGTTTTATTTTAGGTATTGTATTTTATTAAAATATGTGTTATACTTGATATAGTTAAAATTTAGATATGGTTTTTAAAGAGTGGGCTTCGGTCCACTCTTTATGATTGATATAATCAAAATGGCTTTTAAATCGGAGGAAAAACAATGAAACAAAGTGTTGCCGCAAAAGTAAAGCCCCTTCTCGAAGGAACAATTCTTGAAAAAGGATTCACCCTTTGGGATATCACCTTCGGCAAAGAAGGCGGAGAAATGCTTCTCACAGTTACAGTTGATAAGGATGAGGAAATATCTCTTAATATGCTCTCCGAGCTTAACGCTGTTATCAACGATATTCTTGATGAAAATGACCCTATAGACGGCGCATACAGCCTTATGCTTGAAAGTGCTGGAGCTGAACGTCCCCTCAGAACTGATGCTCATATAAACTACGCCATAGAAAAAAAAGCTCACGTTGAATTGAAGCTCTACAAAGCTATAGATGGTGTAAAGGAATTCGGTGGAACCATCCAAAGCGCTGACGGTGAAAGCGTTACCCTTAAAACGGAAAAAGGCGTTTATACCTTTGACAGAAAAGCTATATCAAAGCTTTGTGCATACGTTTAAAATTTTAAAAATAAATATCGGAGGACAAAATGAAAAAGAAGCGTAACGAAGACAAGGACATGACCAAAGAGTTTTTTGAGGCTCTTGATATTCTTGAAAAAGAAAGAAAAATCTCAAAAGAATATCTTCTGAAGAAAATCAAAGATGCTCTCGCAACGGCATACAAAAAAGAAACGGGACTTTCCAACATTTCCGTAAGCATTGATGAAGAAGCAGGTAAAATCAGAATCTGCAAGGTTCTCGAGGTTATCGACGCTGAAGCTGAAGCTGCAGTAGAAGCAGCTTGGGAAGCTGAAATGGAAAAATGGGAAGAAGAATACGCTGCTTGGGAAGATGCATACATGAACGAGGATTTCGACGATGAAGCAGACGTTGATGCTGAATCTGAAGATTCCATTTATGGAACAAATCCTCCCCCTGCAAAACCCGCAAGACCTCCAAGAAAAGACCCAAGAACAGTATTGACTCTCGAAGAAGCTAAAAAGATTTCTTCCAAATACCGTATTGGAGATATAGTTGAAATTGAAATCAAACCTAAGAATTTCGGAAGAATATCCATTCAGAACGCAAAGCAGGTTGTTGTTCAGGCGATAACTGAAGCTGAAAAAGGAAATCTCGTTCAGGAATACGAGGACAAGAAAGGTCAGCTCCTTCCCGCTGTTGTTACCCGTGTTGATGCTATAAAGGGAACAGTTATTCTCGACATTGGCGGACATGAAATAGTTCTTCCCAAGGCTGAACAGATTGCTGGTGAAGTCCTCACCCCCGGTGACAGAATCAAAGTATTCGTTTCCGACATCAGAAGAGATGCAAAGCGTTCAAGTGTCGTTATTTCAAGATCAAGCTCAGGACTTATAAGAAAGCTCTTTGAACTTGAAATTCCTGAAATTCAGGATGGAACTGTTGAAATCAAATCCATTGCAAGAGAAGCAGGAAGCAGAACAAAGGTTGCGGTTTTCTCTAACAATCCCGAGGTTGACCCTATCGGTGCCTGCATCGGTCCTAAAGGAATCAGAAAGAATAATATTTCTGCTGAAGTCAGCGGTGAAAAAATCGATATAATCAGATACAACGAAAACACAGAAGAATTCATAGCTTCTGCACTTGCTCCAGCAAAAGTAAACTCCGTAACACTTATTGACGAAGCAAGCAAGTCATACAGAGTTATGGTTGACGAAGACCAGCTTTCCCTCGCCATTGGTGTTAAGGGTCAGAACGCAAGACTTGCCGTAAGACTTACGGAATGCAGTATTGATATCAAAAGCGAAGGTCTTTTGAAAACAATGTCTCAAGAAAACACGGAGGCATCTGTGGAAGAGAATGAAGAACAATAAGATACCAGAAAGAAAATGCGTTGCATGTCAGGCTCATAAAGATAAACGTAGTCTTATTCGAGTTGTCAAGAATGCCGAAGGTTCGGTGTTTCTCGACGCGACGGGAAAGGCTAACGGTAGAGGAGCGTATATATGCAAAAGCGGTGAATGTCTTGATAGCGCACAGAAAAAACGCCGTCTTGAAGGGGCTTTGAAAACCAAAATTCCCGATGACGTATTTTCCCAATTGGAAAAAATGATTTCCGATAACAATTCCGACAATAATATCTGATAAAGGGGGATGCTTAATGGCAATAACCGGAGAAAAATACAGAGTTAATACCTTGGCAAAAGATCTTGAAATGAAAACCAAGGAAGTTACCGAAATACTTGCAAAAATTGGTGTTACACCAAAAAGCCATATGACAGCACTTGAAGATGACCAGCTCAGCTTCGTTCTGGAATACGTAACACAAGCAAATCAATCCAACATACAAAAATTCTTTGATTCATATAAAAAAGAAGAAAAAGCACCTGAAAACGTAGTAGAAAAGGCAGAGGCAAAAACAGAAAAGCAAGCTGAAGCTAAAAAGCAGGACAGTGTAAAAGCACCTGCGAAGAATACTCAAGCTCCACAGCAACAGCAAAAGAAAAAAGACAGAACTCAAGTTCGTGTTGTTGACACGAGAGGAAGCGTTGAAGCTGACCTTTCAAAATACGACGAGAAGAACTACAGCTACACTTCTGACGTTGACACAGATGCGTCAAATAAGCAGAAGCTGAAGAAAAAGAATCAGAATAAACAAAACCAAGGCGGAAAACAGTCATTTGATAAAAACAAAGGCGGATTCAAGGACTTCAGAGAAAAAGACAAGGACAAAAAGAAGACCTATATTCCTCCAAAGCCTACAAAGGTTATCGTTACTGTTCCCGATGAAATAACCGTAAGCGAGCTTGCTTTGAGAATGAAGAAAGCCGCAAACGAAGTTGTTAAAAAGCTTATGCTTATGGGAATAATGGCTGGTATCAATCAGACGATAGATTTTGAAACGGCTTATTTTGTAGCCGCAGAATTCGGTATTGAGGTTGAAAAAGAGGTTGTTGTTTCCCTTGAAGAACGTCTCTTTGACGAAACTCCCGATGCCCCCGAATCTCTCGTTGAACGTCCTCCTGTTGTAGTTGTTATGGGACACGTTGACCACGGTAAGACTTCCCTTCTCGACGCTATTCGTCATACAAGCGTAACAAGCGGAGAAGCCGGCGGTATTACCCAGCATATCGGTGCCTACACCGTTAACGTTGATGGCAGAGACATCACTTTCCTTGACACCCCAGGTCACGAAGCATTCACGGCTATGCGTGCAAGAGGTGCAATGCTTACTGATATTGCAATTCTCGTTGTTGCCGCAGACGATGGTATTATGCCTCAGACTGTTGAAGCTATTTCCCACGCAAAAGCTGCAGGTGTTTCCATAATCGTTGCTATCAACAAAATGGATAAGCCAACTGCTAACCCAGACAATATCAAGCAAGAGCTTACAAAATATGAACTCATTCCCGAAGAATGGGGCGGTGACACAATCTGTGTCGAAGTTTCTGCTTTGAAAAAGACTGGTCTTAAAGAGCTTCTTGAAATGGTTGTTCTTACAGCCGACATATTGGAGCTTAAAGCTAATCCCAACAGAGCTGCAAAAGGCGCTGTTATCGAAGCAAGACTCGACAAAGGCAGAGGTGCAGTTGCAACTGTTCTCGTTCAATCAGGTACTCTCAAAACGGGTGACGTTGTTATTGCAGGCACTTCTGTCGGTCACGTTCGTGTTATGACAGATGACAAGGGCAAACGTGTAGCAACAGCAGGTCCTTCCGTTCCTGTTGAAATAACTGGTCTTTCAGAAGTTCCACAAGCAGGTGACGAGTTCAACGCTGTTAAAGATGAAAAGCTTGCCCGTGAGCTTGCTGAAAACAGAAAGTTCAAAGAGAAGGAAGAAGCAAACAAAGCCGCCTCCGCGGTTTCTCTTGATGATCTTTTCAGCAGAATCGGAAGCGGACTTAAAGAGCTTAATCTTATCGTTAAAGCAGACGTTCAAGGTTCTGCGGAAGCGGTTAAAGCAAGTCTTTTGAAGCTTACAAACGAAGAAGTTAAGGTTAACGTTATTCATGCAGGTGTTGGTGCAGTTAAAGAAACTGACATTATGCTTGCTTCAACTTCAAACGCTATTATCATCTGCTTCAACATCCGACCTGACAAAGCTATTCTTAACATGGCAAGTGATAACAAGGTTGACATACGTTCATACAGAGTTATTTATGAATGTATCGAACAGATTGAACAAGCTATGAAGGGTATGCTTGCTCCTATCACCAAGGAAACAATCATCGGTAGAGTTGAAGTCAGAGAGCTTATCAAAATTTCACGTATCGGTACAATTGCAGGTTCTTACGTTACAGACGGTAAGGTTCAGAGAGGTGCATTAGTTCGTATCCTCAGAGACAGCGTTGTTGTATTTGAAGACAAGATTGCTTCCCTCCGTCGTATGAAAGACGACGTTAAAGAAGTTGCTCAAGGTTACGAATGCGGTATTTTCCTTGAAAAATTCACCGATATCAAGCAAGGTGATATTCTGGAAGTATATATTATCGAACAAATCGCCCGCACTTAATTTCGGTGATGTAAAAAAAGCCGTGAACGCAAAAAGAGAGAATTATTTTTTATTATAAATATCTAAATGATATACTCAGTACGTTCATGTACTAAGGAAAGAAGAACTCGCACGCGAGTTCTTCTGAATAAATTCTCTTTTTGCTTTGAAAAAATATCCCCTCTCGCTGTATGTAAGTACAGCTTCGGAGTCTATTTTTCCAATCACAACATTTTTTCCTATCACCGCGGTGATGCCAAAAGCTGTGAAGAATATATATGGGGCTTTTTGAAAAAAGCCCCCAAACCCCAAAAAGTCCTGCGGACGGCTAATCCGCTACGCGCGTAAAGTTGACGTATATCCTATATTCTAATTTAAACCTAATGCTTTAAATTATCATAATTAAGACAGAATCTATAATTTATCAAACAAAATGATAAAGAATTTGTTTCTTCTTTTTTGATACTTTTTTCTTCTTTCCAAAGAAGAAAAAAGTATATATTATATTATTATATAACACAACGGAGTTAACGAATGCGTAGAATTGATAGAATAAATGAAGAGGTTTCAAAAGAGCTGACTATGATATTCCGAACGGTAAAAGACCCTCGTGTATCAGGTGCTTTTATAAGCATCTCTTCGGTAGACGTATCGGGTGATTTGGCTTTTGCAAAGGTATATTACAGTCTTCTTGTTGGCGATAGCGCAGAGGTTAAAAAAGGGCTTATAAGCGCATCGGGATATATCCGTAGCGAGCTTGCCCGCCGTCTTAATCTCAGAAACACTCCGAAGCTTACCTTTATCGAAGATAACGTTACGGAACGTGCTATTAAAATTTCCCAGATTCTTAAAGATATCGAAGAAAAAAGAGAAGCTGACAATAAAACAGAAATTGAAACTGAATAATCGAGTAGGAAGCTAACCATTAATTGATTAGCTGTCCTCTCACACCACCGTGCGTACGGTTCCGTACACGGCGGTTCAATCATATTGAGTGCAAAGACTTGTATGCTTTGGATATGTCATAATA
>SVRW01000032.1 GCA_015064625.1 Oscillospiraceae bacterium
GATATGTTTTGTACCATCAAATAAGAACGGCTATCCAAGCGGCGAAATACACGCCATTTTTCATCGGAGGGAGCTTGATTTTCACCGTATGCTCCAAAACAAGCCGTTATGATAGGATAGCATTCTGAATACATTTTCCCGCATAAGTTGCAAATCTAGCCCCTTTTTCAGCGTTAAAGGAATCTATAGCTTTGATAAGCCCTATAGTACCGATGGAAATCAGATCGTCCTGCTCTTTGAAGTTTGAATAATATTTTTTCACAATATGCGCCACAAGCCTTAAATTGTGAATAATTAGCTTTTCACGTGCTTTTTCGTCACCCTTTGCAGATAAAAGAAAGCATCGTTTTTCCTCCTCTGCAGGTAATGGGTCGGGAAACGAATTTGAACCGTTGACCCTTAAAAAAAGAAATATGAATTTCAATAAAAAACCAAGCATAACGCCCTCCTGAATAAACAACAAAATTTTCACCTTTGATATTCTATTCAGAACAAGTCGTAAAATTGCTCGTCTGTTAAAAAAATAGGTATGCAAAAAAGTTTTCACATACCTATTATATATTACATTTTAATTACTGAATGTCTGCTCCGGAACGAACTGCTTCGAAATCTTCCTCAATTTCCTTTGAAGGGGCTTTCGTAAGGAGTGAAACTACAACAATTACTATTGAGGAGAAGATGAACGCAGGGAGCAATTCGTAGATAGCAAATGCACCGCCGAGCTTGCTTATACCAAGCTTCCAAAGGAATACCATTCCTGCACCGCTTACCATACCAGCGATAGCGCCCGCTTTGTTGATACGCTTCCAGAAAAGGGAGAACAACATAAGAGGACCAAAAGTAGCACCGAAACCTGCCCATGCGAAAGAAACGATTTTAAAGATAACGCTGTCATCATCAAGAGCGATAAGAATACCAACAAGAGTAAGAACCAAAAGTGTTATTCTGGACACAGTCATAACCTGTTTATCAGTTGCATCCTTCTTTATAACACCTTGGAAGATGTTCTTTGAAAGAGCCGATGCGGCGATGAGCAAGTAAGAGTCGGAGGAGCTTATGGTTGCGGCAAGGATACCTGCCATAACGAAACCAGCGATAATAGGAGGCAAAAAGCTCTCTGACATTGTGATAAAGATACTTTCCGCACTGCTTGCAGTAAGGTGAGCCGTTGGGAAAAGGTGACGTCCAACGATACCGATAAATACAGCAACTGAAAGAGAAATAACAACCCATACGGTAGCTATTCTACGGGAACGCTTAAGTTCAGATTCTTTGCGGATAGCCATAAAGCGAAGGAGAACCTGAGGCATACCGAAGTAGCCGAGACCCCAAGCCATAGCAGAACAAACAGTAAGAATTGAATAATCCTTTGCTTTAGCCCAGCTTAAAATACCGTCTTTGACAACCTGAGTATCAGCACCATTGATCTCAACAGTTTCGGGAGAAGCGATTCCCATGAATTCAAAGAAACCAGGAATGCTCTTTGCGTTATCAATAATTGCACTAAATCCGCCTGCGTTAATTACGCCTATAATTACAACCGTAGTAAGGGCAACTATCATAACGATAGCCTGCATAAAGTCAGAAACACTTTCTGCAAGGAATCCGCCTAAAATTGTATAAAGAAGAACGAATGCCGCACCGAGAATAAGCATGGAATGATAGGATGTGCCAAAAAGGGTTGAGAAAAGCTTTCCGCACGTTACGAAACAGCTGGATGCATAAACCGTGAAGAATATAAGGATAAATGCTGCAGAGATAAACATAATTGTCTTTTTCTTTTCGCGGAAACGGTTTGAGAAAAATTCAGGCAACGTTATGGAGTTGTTTGCCCTTACACTGTAACGACGCAAACGCTTTGAAACAATAAGCCAGTTAACATATGTACCAACAGCAAGACCAATGGCTGTCCAGAAAGCGTCAGCAAGACCGCACCAATAAGCAACGCCGGGGAGACCCATAAGAAGCCATCCGCTCATGTCGGAAGCTTCAGCACTCATTGCCGTTACCCAAGGGCCGAGAGAACGTCCGCCCAAAAAATATTCTTCTGAATTTTTGTTAGCACGTTTTGCGTAAATCGCACCAATTCCAATGACCACCGCCATATAGATGACCATTGCGATTAAAATCTGTATCTTATCACTCACAGATTTTTCCTCCTGATTTGTATTGTATTTTTAAAAGATATTTAAATAGCATAGAAATAATATAGTTTATAAGATATTATTCCTTTTTTTGAGGAAACACTAATACAAAAACACATAAATATTCATTTCTATGCAATTATATCCAATGATGTAATAATACTCAATTTGTCAACATTTGTCAAGTATAACGGGCTTACTTTATAAATTGTTTACATTTACAGAAGATTTTTATAAAATACCATCTGCAAAAATACCACTTGCTTTTTCAAAAAAAGTAATGTATAATTTCAATATACAAAACAAGTTTAAAGCAGGTATAGTATTATGAACATAATCAAAGAGATTTTATATCGAATAAGAGGCGAATACACAACCGAAAAATTGATTTCCATGGGAATGAAAGTGGGTAAGAATTTTGGAAGGCTCAATGGTGTTATTTTGGATCCGTCACATTGTTGGCTTATAGAAATTGGCGATAACGTTACCATGGCTCCAAGAGTTCACGTTTTATGCCATGATGCCAGCACAAAACAATTCATGAATTATACAAAAATAGGTAGAGTTACCATTGGCAACAATGTTTTTATAGGCGCAGAAACTGTCATTCTACCTGGAGTCACCATTGGAAACAACGTAGTTATTGGTGCTAACAGCACTGTTACCCATGACATACCGGACAATTCTGTTGCGGTTGGTTCTCCCGCTCGTATTTTATGCACTTTGGATGAATATATCAAGAAAGAACAGAGTCGTATGAGCGATTCTCCTGTTTTCGGTGAAGACTACACGCTCAGGAAAAACGTCTCTTTGGAAAAGAGATTTGAACAAAAAGAAAAATTAGACGGAAAAATAGGATACATTGACTGATGAATAACAAAATCTCCATTGTAATTCCCGCATATAACATTGAAAACTATTTGGCTGATACATTGGAAAGTCTGATTTCCCAAACGTATAAAAACATAGAAATAATAATCGTAAACGACGGTTCAAAAGACGGAACTTCCAATATCATCGATGAATACGCTTCAAAATATGAATTCATAAAAGGTATTCATAAAGAAAACGGTGGCGTCACAAGCGCAAGAATTGCAGGCATAGAAGCAGCAACCGGAGAATGGATCGGATTTGTAGATGGTGATGATTTTGCAGAACCCGATATGTTCCAACGTCTTATGGATAACGCCCTTAAACACAACGCTGATATTTCACACTGTGGATATCAAATGGTATTTCCAAACGGAAGAATCGACTATTATTACAATTCAAAAAAATTAGTTGTCCAAAACAACGTAGACGGTCTGCGTGATATAGTTTCCGGAAGCGTTTACGAACCTGCATTGTGGAACAAAATTTATAAAGCCTCTCTTTTCGAAGATTTATTAAAAAATGACTTAATGGACAAAACAATTAAAAATACAGAAGATTTATTGATGAATTATTATCTCTTCAAAAAAGCTAAATCTTCTGTTTTCGAAGATTTCTGTCCTTACCATTATGTTTTAAGACAAAATTCCGCTGCCACTTCAAAAATTAACGAACACAAGCTTTTAGATCCTAAAAAAGTAATCAAGATAATTCACGACGATATTTCTGATGACCTAAAACCCTTGCTGTTTGGAAGATATATTGTCCAGTTAATAAATCTTTCTTCTATGAAGATATTTAAAGAAACCGCATGGATAAAGCCCTATCGTCGATCAGCAAGAAAAGAACTGCGACAATCCTTGAAAAAAGTACTTGCTTCCCCTATAAGCCCCAAAGTAAAAGTGATGACATTATGGACAGCTGTATGGCCATGGAGTTATCAATTCATCCACACAATTCACGGGAGAATAAAGGGCTCCGCTCACAAATATGATATTGAATAAACTCAATTGATATTACTTTGATTTATATTAAAGCACTTAAAGCTATGTCCGCAGAATTTTTTCAGCTCTGGCAAAGTGCATTTCCATTCTAATTCAACTTACAATGAATATCCAACCAACCGCAAGCGGTATTATGTGATCGCTTGCGGTTGGTTTACTTTTTGCTTTTGTTAAACATTATATCATGGAAGATTCTTTCAGATAACAAAAAGCTCTTTGGATCATCCTGCTTGGAAAAAATTTCAGCACCGAAAAACGGTGCTGAAAGGTTTTAATTATTTCTTCTCTATTTTTTCCATGCCACCCATATAAGGACGGAGGGCAACAGGGATATTAACGCTTCCGTCAGCGTTAAGGTTATTTTCAAGGAAAGCTATAAGCATACGAGGAGGAGCGACAACGGTATTATTGAGTGTATGTGCGAAATATTTGGTTTTGTCTGCACCGGCAACACGGATTTTGAGACGTCTTGCCTGAGCATCACCCAAGTTGGAACAGCTTCCAACCTCGAAATACTTCTTCTGGCGAGGAGACCAAGCTTCAACGTCGATAGACTTAACCTTCAAGTCTGCCAAGTCACCTGAACAGCATTCAAGAGTACGAACGGGAATATCGAGAGAACGGAAAAGCTCTACGGTGTAGCTCCACATTTTGTCGAACCATTCCATACTGTCTTCAGGCTTACAAACAACAATCATTTCCTGCTTTTCAAACTGGTGAATACGGTAAACGCCTCTTTCTTCAATACCGTGCGCACCCTTTTCCTTGCGGAAGCAGGGAGAATAGCTTGTGAGAGTCTGTGGAAGCTTATCTTCGGGAACAATTGTGTCAATAAACTTGCCGATCATGGAATGTTCACTCGTTCCGATAAGGTAAAGATCCTCACCCTCGATTTTATACATCATGGAATCCATTTCCGCAAAGCTCATAACACCAGTTACAACGTTTGAACGAATCATAAAGGGAGGAATGCAGTATGTGAATCCCTTGTTTATCATGAAATCTCTTGCATAAGCGGTCATTGCAGAATGAAGTCTTGCAATATCGCCCATAAGGTAATAGAAACCGTTACCCGCAACTCTGCCCGCACTGTCAAGGTCAATGCCGTCAAACGCTTCCATGATTTCCGTGTGATAAGGAACGTCGAAATCAGGTACGACGGGTTCACCGTAACGTTTTACTTCAACGTTTTCGCTGTCATCCTTGCCGATAGGAACGCTGTCGTCTATAATGTTAGGTATAGTCATCATTATTGTCTTGACTCTTTCTTCAAGCTCTGCTTCTTTAGCTTCAAGCTCGGAGAGACGGTCAGACTTTTCTGTAACCTTCTTTTTGGCTTCTTCCGCTTCCGCTTTCATGCCTCTTGCCATGAGTCCGCCAATCTCTTTTGATATTTTGTTTCTTTCTCCACGAAGGGTGTCAGCTTCAAGCTTTACAGCTCTTGATTCCTTGTCAAGAACGAGCACCTCGTCAACCAAGGGGAGCTTGGAATCCTGAAATTTCTTTCTGATGTTTTCTTTTACAAGTTCTGGATTTTCTCTTACGAGTCTGATATCAATCATTTTTTTGTCTCCTGTATATTAGATTTTTTATCTTCCATAACGCTGAGGGCGTAAACCGAAACGAAGCCAACAATAGCGAGAATCGCACAAGCAGCCCATACCAGCACTGTTATTTCTTCTTTTAAAATAAGCCCGCCCTGTTCAAGTGAACGGCAGATGTTGCCGTCCTCGTCCTTCGCAATTTGCGAAAGAATATTTGTAAACGAAACTCCGTCTTTGTCCATGGAAATTTTCACAATAATTCTTCCCAAGGCATCCTTGATAAGTCCGCCAACTGAACCAATAACAAAGCCCATAACGGCAAGATAAGTCTGACGCTTGAACTTCTTCATTAAAATTTCCATACCGCCTGACGTACAAACAACGCCAAGGACAAGACCAATTCCAAAGGGTATAAGTGGTAAAATATCAAGATTCGATGCGGAATCGTAAACAAAAGTATAAAGTCCCATTGTAAGAAGCATCTGGGACACGCTGATACCGGGAAGAACCAAAGCCGCCGCGGCAATAGCACCGCCTAATATCTTAATGGCTATATTTCCGCCCTTGAACATTCCTTCGGGCAAAAACATAAGTCCCACAACAGCCGCTATTCCTAATAATATCCAAACGAAATCGGAAAAACGGACTTTCAAAACGTCTGCCGCCTTGAAAATAAGAGGAATACCGCCCGCTACCGTTCCAACGAAGAAAAAGCTCATTTGCAAACCGAATTTAAGCATCAAAAAGCTTATAAGCTTATAAAGGGTCAGAAGACCGATAACTCCGCCAAGACCTGCAACAAGAAGGAAAAGGAAGTTTTCCAGCTTGTTTATTTTTTTATCCTTATTTGGCTTAAACAGGGAATTCAGCGAAAAAATCAACTTGTCATAAATACCCAATATCATCGCCATTGAGCCACCGCTGACACCCGGAACGGATAAAGAACCGCCAATCCAAAGCCCTTTGCAAAACGTTATTATTCTTTCTTTAACAGAAACCGATTTTTTTTCCAAAATCCGTCCTCCTTAATATTCTATAACCTTACATTCCAAAAGCATTCTGTAAACCGTCTCTACAGGAAGCCCCACAACGTTGAAATAGTCACCTTTTATGCTTTCGACAAATACACTGCCAAAATCCTGTATGCCGTATGCACCCGCCTTATCCAAGGGAGATTTGCTTTTTATATAATCCAAAATTTCTTCACGGGAAAGCTCTCTGAACGTAACCTCTGTAGAAACGACGGCTGTTTTTTCCACCTCATCAGTTACCACGGCAACGCCTGTATAAACCTTGTGAGTTTTGCCCGAAAGCTCTGATAAAAACTGAAAAGCCTCGCTTTCGTCCTTCGGCTTTCCAAAGCCTTTACCGTTTAAATAAACCGCTGTATCTGCGCCTATGACTGCAAAACCTGCTTTTTTCAAGCTTCTTGCTTTAGTCAGCGCATTATACAGAACAACTTCTTCCCCTTTATTCTGTTCAAGACCTCGTTCAAAAACGTCGGGAGATGCACATTCGTATTCAACACCTAACACGCCAAGAAGCTCCCTGCGTCTTGGAGATTTTGATGCGAGAATTATATTTTTATTCTGTTTCATTATTTTATTTCCCAATCTATTTCTTCCATTCCCCGTTCTTTCAGGAAATGATTTGCACGTGAAAAATGCTTGCATCCGAAAAAACCGTTATATGCGGAAAGAGGGCTGGGATGCGCTGCGGTTAAAATGAGATGTTTATTTCCGTCAATCAACTCCGCTTTACTCTTCGCAAAGCTTCCCCAAAGCATAAAAACAATTGGTTTTTCACGCATATTCAAAATGCTGATTATTCTGTCCGTGAAAATTTCCCAGCCTGCATTTTTATGGCTTGCTGGCATACCTTCTCTCACCGTCAGAACGGCATTAAGTAAAAGAACCCCGCTTTTCGCCCAGCTTGTCAGCTCCCCGTGCTTAGGAATCGGAACACCTATGTCAGAATTAAGCTCCTTGAATATGTTAACAAGAGACGGAGGCGGAGTTACCCCTCTTTGAACGGAGAAACAAAGCCCGTGAGCCTGCCCAAATCCATGATAAGGGTCCTGACCGAGAATAACAACCTTGACGTCATTATAATCCGTATAACGTAAAGCGTTGAAAATATTATTCATTTCAGGGAAAATTCTATATTTCCCACCGAAATATTCTTGTTTCAAAAATTGTCTCAGCTTTAAGTAGTATTCTTTTTCAAATTCTTCCTTCAGAATACCGTCCCAAGAGTTACCCAAATTTACCATAAACTCAACCTCACTGTGACATATTATCACAATAACGTAAAAAAATCAATAGTTAAATAAAAAATATTGACAAAGGGAAGTTTTTGTGTTATTATTCTATAGTAGAGAAAATAAAATTCGTTGCAGAGTGCCATATTACGCTGGATTCACTCGATATGTGAGTAGAGAATAAAATGGTTGAATGGGTATGTTCAATTCTCTTTGGCTATTGTTGACGGCAGGCTGACTGCAAAATGGAGGTTTTTATGAAAATATCTGTAATTAAAGCAACGTGTGCTTTTTTAGCAGTTATTATGTGTTTTTCCGCATTCGCTTTTTCATTTACTGCGGCAGAGGTAAAAGCGGAAGACGCCACTTCTGTAACACCTGAAAACGCGGACTTCATCCTTGACATTGAAGCTCCCGCCACGGCAATAAAAGGTGAGATAATTTCAGTATATATTACCGTTAATAATATAAAGAAAGCGCTTAACGCTGTTGAGTTTCACCTTAAGTTTGACAAAACCAAGGTTGAAGGCGTCGTAAAGGGGAAAACAATCGTTGTTGAAGGCGATACGACGGAGGACGATCCTCTGGACGATTTGATGTACGTAAAGCCCACGTATATCGCTAATATAAACGATGTAGAAACTGAATTATCACGCTATGAGCAAATCGTAAAATACGATGAGGCAGAGGGCGAATATGAATGTAAATTCGTAGATCTTCTCACATATCCGAAAGAAAAAGCGGGCCAAAATTACAACGGACTCATAAATAACGGAGAACTTGTTATCAAAATTGACTTCAAAGTTCTTGACACAGTTTCACTTGGAGACGAATTTGTATTTTCAACAGTTGATGAAACCGTTAAAGGTACAACGAGAGAAGGCTTCAATAGAGTTTACGGTTATGCCAATGAAGTAACGACAACCGTGGCGAAAATCCCCGATTGGGCAGGTTTCGAGCTTGATATTAAATCCACTCCAGATGCCCCTAAAAACCTCGATGTTTACGTCGTTATCACTATCAAAAACATAAAGCAAGAGCTTTTTTCTGTTGAATTTGATCTTAGCTGTAAAAACTATTCAATGCTCACATGCGAAAGCGTGGAAACGTCAAATCCGAACTTTGAACAAACCTATACCTCTGAAAATGGCGTCCATAGCTTTAAATTCTCTGCAACCCTGAAGAAGGGAACGGTCTTATAAACGACGGCGATCTTGTTATAACCATTCGTTTCGGCATCGATACAGCCACCCCTGGCGACGAGTTGAAATTTTCAATAGTTAATAAAACCGCTAAAGCCACAACGGGAAATACTTCGGAAAAAGTTTTGGGATATACTCCCCATACTGCAGTGACTACTGTAGAAGAAGAAGGAGCTGTTTCAGGACTTTTAGGAGAGCTATTTTGGGTTCTCGATAAGGACTATACTCTTACCGTTTCAGGAACAGGTGAAATGGAAGATTTCGATTCTTTCTCTGATGCGCCTTGGAATGAATATCAAACAATGATTTCTAAGGTTGTTATAGAAGACGGAATAACAAGCATAAGTGCTTATGCATTCAAAGATTGTTCAGCAATTACGTCAATATGGATTTCCAAAACAGTTATTAAAATTGGCGACTATTCGTTTGATGGTTGCACCGCGTTGGAACACGTTTATTACGGTGGTTCTTTGAAAGAGTGGTATAAGATTTCGGTTGGAACCAACAACGAACCTTTAAGAAATGCAACGATCCATTTTGCACACACGCATAACTGGAGTGAATGGAAGTTCGAAACAGCTCCAACCTGTGAAGAAGATGGTTTAAGCATCAGAACGTGTCTTGCCTGCGGTTTCAAAGAAAGCCAAACTGCTTCCAAAACCGGTCACACAAAAGGCAAATGGATCATTGTAGAAGATGTAACACCAAACAAGGAAGGCTTGAAGGAACTTCATTGTTCTGTATGCGACGAGGTTTTAGAAACGAAAGTTATTCCAATTACCCCATCTGAAGAACTTAAATTCACAAGTACGTCCCTTACTTTACAAGACGATTTGGTAATCAACTATAAAGTAGACAAATCATTGATTGATGATAACGGATATAAAACTCCATACGTTGTTTTCAACTTAAACGGCGTTAAAACTGTTGTAAAAAAATACAAAGTAGTAGAAAACAAATACGTATTCGACTTTACAAACATTATACCTCACCAAATGAACGACACGGTTTACGCAACGTTGTACGCAACATATAATGGCGTTGTATACAACAGTAACGCATTCGAGTACAGCGTATCTACATACTGTTATAATATGCTTGAAAAATGCAGTTCTGACGAATATGCTGAATTCAGAACGCTCCTTGTTGACTTGCTGAACTACGGTTCTGCATCGCAAGAATATATGAAATACAAGGAAGGCAACCTTGCAAACGCCAACCTTACGAGCGAACAAAAAGAATGGGGAACTGTAACAGACCGTTCACTTGAAACTATTCAGGACATTAACCATGTAGTAATTGATAATCCTACGGTTGCTTGGAAGAGTGCAGGTCTTAATCTCAGCAAATCCATCGGTTTCAGATTTAAATTTGCAGCGGAAAGTATTGAAGGCTTGACAGTTAAAGTAACCACTGACGCAGGTAGCGAATGGACAATCAAAGCAAGCCAATTCCAAGTTACTGACGGCGGATATTACGTACACATCGGTTGCATGAACGCAGGACAAATGAGCGATGCCGTTTACGTAACCGTTTATAAGGATGGTGTTGCTGTGAGCAATACGTTCAAATACAGCATAGAATCTTATGCACATAATAAGCAAAATGATTCTGATGAAACTCTCGGTGCGTTAGTCAAGGCAATGATGAAATACGGAGATTCCGCAAAAGCGTATATCAGTTAAGCAAAGTTAAAACTCCGCGAACGTAAAAGCAAAAACAGGCTTTTATGTTCAAAACAAATAAAAAATGAAAATAAAGAAAACATTAAAGGAGAAAATTAAAATGCAGACAGAAAAATTTGTTGTTCCCACCGCAGAATTCGTTATATTTCCAAAACAGGATATAGTAACTACAAGCGGTGATCTGGTAACTGACGAAGGTATAGGACTTCCCGACGATGAGGTCGGCCAGTAAATTCAGCTATCGCAAATCAAAAAAAGCAATATCATACATAACACCGTATAATGAGAATGCAGATTTCTCAATATACGGTGTTTAATTTATCAATTATATTTTAAAAATAACAAATAAACAACATATGACTTAAAATATAGAACTCAAAACAGAACTCAAACTTTTAAAAAGCACTTTTGGTATAGATATTAAACATATACTAAACAATATACTGATTCATTAAGCAACAGCAAAAAGAAAACAAGGGGATGTTTTGAATGATGAAAATTATCATTTGTAGCATCCCCCGATTTATATTCAAAAAAGTGGCTTTGTAAGTACAAAATGCACCTACAAAGCCACAAGGTTTTTATTGTTTATTTGAATATGTTGATAATGCCAAGGAAGTGTGATTTCATTTTCATATAATCAGCAGATTCAATTTCTCCGTTTCTGTCAATGTCGGCAGCTTTAAGTGCTACGGAATTCAACTTAAACGTACCAAGGAAATATTCTTTGATTCTCAAGTAGTCCGTGCTGTTAATTTCACCGTCGCCGTTGAGGTCGCCTTTGATAATTATTGTTGCGGAATCGTATTTAACGCCATCAACTATAAGCTGTACAGTGTAGCCTGTTCCGACCAAAGCATTTGAAGGAACGAGGTTGCCGTTCAAATCGTAAACTGCCGCTTTTGTGTTATCAAACTGTGCGAGAACGTCTTTTGCCGTTTGTCCTGCAACTACGTTGTATAAGTCTGAACCGTCCATAACGTAAGAGGAATTACCTTTAAGAATAAGTTTGTCTTCAATTGGTTCAGGGTCTGGAGTTGGTGTAGGAGTCGGGTCTGGAGTGGGTGTAGGAGTTGGTGTAGGTGTTGGGGGTGGAGTTGGTTTTGTGTACTTGGTAATCTTGAATTTTCTGTTTGAGTTTCCGCCTGAGCCAAAAAGATGAACCTTCGTAGTAGTACCTGCGTCAACGTCAACAAGTCTGT
>SVRW01000010.1 GCA_015064625.1 Oscillospiraceae bacterium
AATCCACGCCCGAATTCTTGAAAGATCAGATCGATGCGGTGTTTGAGGACATCTATCCCAATGCAGTAAAGATAGGAATGGTATCCTCGGCAGAGCTGATAGAGGTGATTGCTGAACGCCTTAATTACTATGGCGCAAAAAACATCGTGGTCGATCCTGTAATGGTGGCAACAAGCGGCTCCGAGCTTATGAAAACGAGCGCGGTATCTGCTTTGACGGAAAAGCTCCTTCCTCTCGCTATGCTCGTCACTCCTAATATTCCCGAAGCCGAGATTCTTTCGGGAGAGAGCATTCAGAGCAAAGAGGATATGGAATGTGTGGCAAAGCTCATCGGTGATACTCACGGTTGCGCCGTCCTTCTCAAAGGCGGTCACAGTATTAACGATGCAAACGACCTACTGTATGCAAACGGCATCTACAAATGGTTCAGCGGAAAGCGGATTAACAACCCCAACACTCACGGTACAGGATGTACGCTTTCTTCCGCTATCGCATCCAACCTTGCCAAAGGATATGACCTCGAAATCTCTATCCAAAGAGCGAAGGATTACATATCGGGCGCACTTGCTTCAATGCTTGATCTCGGTATGGAATCTGGTCCGATGAACCATGCATTTGATTTGAACGGCAAATATGCAATCACGGTTTGATTACATAGGTTCGTTTGCAAGTATGGAGTAGCACCCCGGAAGATAGCGGTCAAGTGCAACTCCCATCATCGCCAAGGGATAAGTCTATCCGCTGACTGAAAACCATGGATCGATTTCGAAAAAACTTGCGGTATGGATCGATTTTGAAAGGGTGTGCCAAACATAAAGGGTACGCATCGCGTACCTTTTTTGTTTGGCAGAAATTGCGATAGTAGGGACTTGAAGAGAGCGGTAGTAAATGATGTGGCGGTGGCACGTCAGAGCCGCTATGACCGAGGCGAGTAGCAAAGGCCGCATCAAAACGCGGCTTTTGCGTCGTCGAGCCGAGAACCAGTCCTGCTACCCCTGTAAAAAATCCAAACAAATCGGATTGGATTTTTAATTTATGTCCGCAAGACGCACAAGATGCTATATATTGAAAAAATAAGAGTTTTAAGGTATAATTTAAAAAAATCATATTTTTTCAAATTTTTTTACAGTTTTTTGGAATTATGTCGTCTGTATTTATGAACGGCATTTCAGACTATCAGGAAGGAGGTTCAATATGGAACTTCAACGAAAAGGGATGGCAACAATGAGTGACGAGCAGATCGTTGAGCTTTATTGGCAACGCAACGAACAGGCCATCAATGAGACCGATATCAAGTATAAGAAGTTCTTGCTATCCGTAGCGTATAATATCGTTCACGATACGTGGGATTGCGAGGAATGCCTAAACGATACATATATCGGTGCTTGGAACACGATTCCCCCTGCAAGACCTAATCTGCTTCAGGCATTTCTTGCTACGATTATGAGAAGGAAAGCAATTGACTGTTACAAGGCAAGAAAACGACAAAAGCGTATCGCTTCAGAATTAACGGTATCCCTGTCTGAGGTCGAAGATTTCATTGTCTACGACGATGTTATGTATTCTGAAACAGAAGCAAAAGAGCTTGGTCGGGTTATCAGCGATTTTGTCCGTTCGCTATCAGACCGTCGAATGTATATCTTTATGAGCAGATATTATTTCGCTCGTCCAATCAAGGGAATAGCAGAATTGCTCGATTGCAGTGAATCAACGGTCAACAAAGAGATCGCGGCTATTAAGCGCGAGCTGAAAGAAAAACTCGAAAAGGATGGTTATTCTATATGAAAGAAAATGAGTTTTTAGATGGTATAAGCAACATCGAATTTGATGTTGTAAATCGTTTTATTTCCATGGATAACAAACTTCAAAAGAAAGCAAATAAACCAAAATTGAAAGGAATATGGCTTCGCTTTGGAGTAGTCGCGGCTTGCTTCTTGCTGATTGTAAGTGCAATTATCGTTGTGCCCATACTGCGAGAGGATGAACCGGGGACTACGGACAATCCTATTTTGAATCTTCCCGATTATACCCCGATCATTTTTGATGCCACTGTGTCACCCGAACAATTAAGCGGTAACAGCTTGGAATTTATAGTAGGATCTTCAGTATCTATAAGTGGAGGCGAAAGTGCCGCACCGCCAGCGTTCCAATTTAGCCATGGAATTGCCGTTAAAGCAAAAGTTGTGAAGAATCATTCCGATAAGTATTATAAACTTGACATAAGCTCAGAATATCGTCCTACTGCATATAGATTGATACAGATGGAGACGATAGAGGTTATTAGCGGTGGAAATGTGCCACAGCATTTTCTGTATTTAATTCCAGAGTATGTTTATGTTGATATGTCCGTATATGATTCACTCCTAATATCTATGTCTCAGCTTGGTGTAGAAAACTATGTTTTGAAAAACGGGAATCAAAACCAAATGGAGTCGTTTGAATTGCCTATATTTGCAGATTATCAGGATAAACCTGAGCTCGGAAACATCATTGCCTTCAGCGATGGCATATTTGATGAAAGTTTGTGGCAAAACGAAACTTGGTTATACGGATATCAGTTTGCAAGGTATTATCTTGACAATCCCGAGCGTAGTAATCTTGTTGTATCACGTGGAGGCTCTGAGAGCAACGTTATATCTGCTATCAAAAATCAATATGACGAATGGTACGGTGGCTACTATCAAGCATGCTCTGTAATAACACTCAATTTTACTACCCAAGCAGCCAGAGATGCCCTTGAATATGTAAAGCCTTTTGCCAATGGTATTTTTTCTCAAAGATATGAGCCATATTATGGAAACGGTCAACTCGTTTTCAGGCGCTATATTAACGGTTGTCAAACCGAAGAAACTATATCGATAGATCTTTTTACTGAAGAAGTAACCTATTCCGAGGTTCGTTATACCAAAGAAGATATGGTGCAAATGGAAAACATCTCCGCACATCTCTCTGAAAAAGCAGCCGAATATTCGGAGCAATTGCCGATTCCGCCGCATACTGACCTTGAAGGAAAAGAGCTTCTGTGTCTAAATCTCTATGCGTGGTACGTCAAGGTTGATGACAAATTGTACGGAGTTATCAAAACTGTTTGGAGATATAAAGAATCAGATAATTACTTCCTTCAGTATTATGATGATTCCTATATTCTGTACGATATGTCAGCAGGAACAGCTATCAATATTTCAAGAGATGACTTGGTATATATCATAGGAACTCGTAATGTGTATATGGGTGAGTACGGAAAAGGAATCGAAATACCCATGTAACTGCGTAACAATAGTAAGGCGAGCGTATTTTGGCTCGTCTATTCAAAATACATAGATTCGTTTGCAAGCATGGAGTAGCTCCTCAGAAGACAGCGGTCAAGTGCAACTCTCATCATCGCCAAGTAATAAGTCTATCCGCTGACCTAAAGCCATGGATATATTTTGAAAAAATTTGCGGTACGTATTGATTTTGTAAGGGCAAGACAGGAAAAAAGCCAAGTCGAATTTCGACTTGGCTTTTTTTAACTAAATCCGCCGTAGGCGGAAGATATCCACTTGTGGTGGATGAAATCTGTTTTGCGGCAGGAGATGGAGGCGTATTTAATTTCATCTGAAGCCGTATGCTGAAGATGTCACCTGAGCTTTCGAGGATTTCATCGTGCAATGCACGATTTCCTTGACAACTTATTGTTTTTTTGATATAATTCATTTAAAAGTGATTGATTATCTGTCTAAAAACTATTTTAATATATGTTACGAACATCTGGCAATATGCTAAAAAAATATTCATAAGCCAAATAGCGAGATGAAAATCAACAAAATCGATAATTACTAATTGCTAATTGCTTTAAAACTTATATCAGTTATACTATTTTTATACATACACAAGGAGAATATATGAAAGGTACTTATAAATTTTTGGAAATCATATTTGGAATTATCAATGTTGTGGAGGATTTGATTGAAGCACTTGCGTTTCCTGCAATTTTGGTTCTAATCGGATTGTTTAATGATTTACCGTGGCAATATTACGTTATATCAATCAGTGTATACTTTATAATTGCAATTATTATACAACTCGTTTTTCACTTTGTATTTAAGCATTTTGAGAAAGGATTCTTACATTCATTTTTGGATTTGTTTGATAAGATATTTGATAAAAGGTCAGATGATTCTCAATAATTGATTTGTTTTATTTTCGCTTTTTATTTATAAATTATACTAAATATCCATAGGAAGTGTGTGGTAAATGAATAAAAATAAATGGTATGAAAACCTGTTAATTGCTTTAATAATTATTATATTATCTCCATTGATTATTTTAGTTTTAATCTGTGAAGGGACAAGTTACTTGTTTCAATTGCCAAAAAATAAAAAAGCATACAAAAATTCTATATATTACGCAGAATTTAAACAAGAGTTTGAAACGTGTATTTTTTATTCTTACGAGTATCGTTTTTATAATTCTGCAATGCGTAGGAAGTTGCCATTGAAATATGTAAAGCAAGAGTCAAATGGATTTGAACATTTTATATATAATGAAACTATTTATCTGTTTCCAGATTTTGATCAAATGGATTGGAGTGAAGATGGAGCTGTATTGGAAGTTGATTATGATGGGGATTGGAAACCTTTTGACGAATCGTATAAAAACCTGCTTTCAAAATTGGAAAATTCTTCAGAATATCCTGTGAAATTGCTTGTTGAAAGAAATATGATACAAATATTTAATTTAAACGAAGTACAACTTCCTGATTGCATTTTCGTTACATGGAGTTATGAAAATGCTTTTGAAAATGAAGATTCACCTTTGAAAATGATTGCTCCAAAAGATATAAATGAGCTTTATGATATGATGCTTCAAACTCCTGATCTGTGCGGAAAATTCAGTTTTTCAGAAGATAAAAGGTTTATAGTTTGGGACTTGTTTGAAAATATCAGGCTTGAAATAGGAATGGATTTCCGTGAGGGTTATATTAGCATCCAAAGATTACTTTTTGGAAAAATAGGAAGCGGAATTACACATTGGCATCCTTCAAAATTTGAGATATATGATGATGTTTGTAGCATAGGAAAAAGAGGAAACGTTTTGGTGCTTCGTTCATCGTGGAGCGGTGGAGCGGTTTTATATTCAGGGAGCAAAGAGGAGTGCCCATATTCACCAGACAAAAAGTATCTTTTTGGAAAATACTATTATTTTGAAAATGTTTAAAAAATGATATAAAATAAAGAAAACCATTACACATTTCGATATTTTCCTTGACTATAATTTATAGAAGGGCAAATACATAGAAATGAGGCAAGGATATGGGACTTAAAGAAGAAAACTCAAAAACTTATATGGATGACGAACAAATCGTTGAGCTTTATTGGAAGCGGGATGAAAGAGCGTTGGAAGAAACCGACTTTAAATACAAAAAGTATTTATCTTTAGTAGCTTACAATATTGTTCATGATACGTTGGATTGCGAAGAATGCCTGAATGATACATACGTTGGAGCATGGAATGCCATTCCCCCTTCGAAACCTAACGTTCTGAAAGCGTTTCTGACGACTATTATGCGCAGAATAGCCGTAAACCGTTTTCATCATAATTTGAGAAAATCCTCTGTTTCTTCCGAAATGTCCGTATCACTTTCAGAGCTTGAAGAATTTATTTCTGACGATAAAGACGTTGAAACTGAAATTGATACTGCCATTCTTGGAAAAGTGATCAGTGATTTCATTCGTTCATTATCTGAACGTAGACGATTTATTTTCATGAGCAGATATTACGTTGCAACTCCTATTGATACAATAGCAAAGGATTTGAACGTGAGCAGATCGACGGTGAATAAAGAACTTGCCTCAATTAAAAACGCCCTCAAAGAAAAACTTGAAATGGAGGGTTATACTTTATGAAGCAAACAGAATGGAATGAGGCTTTGAATCATATTGATTCAGAACTGGTTGAGGAATACGTTACACGAAAAGAAAAACTTACCCGTAAGAATAAATATAAAAGTTTGTGGATTCGTTTTGGTGCCGCTGCGGCTTGCATGGCTTTAGTAATAGGAGTGGTCTTTGCGTATAATAATTCCAAAATTCCTGTTTGGGATAATGCTCAATTTTCTGCATCGTATATTGGAGAACTGTTCGGTGTAAAAGATAGTTATGGAGCTACCAGCTCTTATACCAAGGTATATGTACCGAGCGACGAGTATCTTTATATCAATGAAATACCTGATACAGAGTATCTTGGAATATATAAAGGTCAAAACCTAAAAAAAGACCTTGATGAAAATGAACTTCGCCAATTCTCAAATGCTTTTTTTGAACCATTGGCATCTTCTTTGGGATGTGACGTCCCTGAATATGAAATTAAAGATCGGGTATTTAGAGAAGGACTGAGTATTGATAGTAAATTTGGAGAATATTCCGTGTTTGTTACACAGAATGAAAGATACAATAGTGTTAGCATCAATAATTTCGATGGAAAAAGAAACATTATTCTTGACGGAGAAATTATTCAAGCCGATCAGCGTTTGTCTGATGAGGAAATAATAAAATCCCTTGAACCGATAAAAAACAAGTTGTTCGAAATTTTAGGCGTTTCTTTTTCAGATGCTAAAGTTGAGCGTTATTACAATGGATATTCAGACCATGGAGTGAATCATTTAGGTATTGTTTTTTACGATAAATCTTCACATTCTTTGAATTCTTTGGACGAAACAGTTTATTCGGATTGTATCAGTATTGAATTTGATAATTTTGAGAATTATTCTGATGATATTATCAGTGATGGCGTGCTTATCGTATCAAATATTCATTACAGAAAATATCGAATAGACATATCAAAAAAATATCTGAAAATTGCAGATGCTAAAAGAATTTCCATAGAAGAAGCTGAAAAACTTTTGTATAAAGGCTATGTTTTTGGCGGCCATATATGTCCTATATGTATGTCAATGCAAGACAAAGTTGATTTTGAGGGGTACGATTACACTGGATTCGAATACGTATTCGGATATGATTACGAAAATGATTGCAAAAAGGAAGGTATCCCATTTTACACTTTTTATAAAAAAATAGGAAAGAGCGAAAACGGAAATACAATATATGCTAAAACATACGTTCCCGCTATTGAAGTTAAGGGATACAAAGAATATTTCGAAAGTCAAAAGGAAAAACATAGAAATACCCCTGTATATACCCCTGTATATGCAACAACAAGTTGATAAATTTTTCTTTTGTTGTAAGATTTTGAGAAAAAAGTTGACTTAATGGTTGAAGGGAGGAATTTACATGAAAGGTAAAAATAAATGTAAAATTCTAAAAGACATCAGAAAAGCCATAGCTATGGAAAACGATATTGAATACGTTACCTCTGAATGTAAATATCAAGGGGATTGTAGTGGAACTTGTCCGAAATGTGAATCTGAGGTAAGATATCTTGAAGCGGAGCTTGAAAAACGCCGTTTGGCTGGAAAGACCGTGGCTGTTGCAGGAATTGCCGCATCGATGATTTTGTCTTCGGGATGCGGACCTTCGGGGAACGGGATTTTTACGGAAACTCTGAAAGGTGACGTTCTTGCTCCTGAATATTCTTCTTCTATGCTTGTAGACGGTCAGATAGAAGTTTCGCAGACAATGGGTGAGGAAATTCCTGAATCATCGACCGTCGATGAATCTTCGTTTGAAATTGTAGACGGTCAGATGGAAGTTTCGTTAATGGGTGATATAGAAATTTCTGAGTCATCGACCGTTGATGAATCTTTCTTTGAACTTGTTGGTGGTCAAATTCTTGCTCCTTCTGATATGACAGAAGATATGAGTGATATAGTGGAGATAACGGGGGAAGAAGTCCCTCCGAGTGAGAACGCCGAATGAAAGAAAATAATATAACCGCTCCTGTTATCTCATATTCACGTTTGAGAATGGAAACTGACGGGAAGGGCGTTACGACTTTGGTATGCTTTCACGGTTGCCCGCTTCGATGCAAATATTGCCTTAACCCGTTTTCATTCAAGGATGAAACAAAACGAGAATACGTTTCTCCAAAATCTCTTTATGATTCACTGAAAATCGACCAATTGTATTTTCTCGCAACAGGTGGGGGAGTGACTTTCGGTGGCGGAGAACCTTTGCTTTATCCGAGGTTTATAAAAGAGTTTTGTGAATGTTGCGGTAAGGATTGGCACATTTGTGCCGAAACTTCTTTGAACGTCCCAGAAGAAAACGTTCGAATTGCTTCAGAATGTGTGGATAAATTTTACGTTGATTGCAAAGACACAAACCCTGTTATATATAAAAACTATACATGTAGGGATAATAAAAAAATGCTTGATAATTTAGCTTTGCTTTTATCCTTAGTGGGTGCAGACAGAATAATGGTTCGCGTTCCTTTGATTCCCGATTATAACACAGAAGAAGACAGAAAAAACAGCGTTGAGCTTTTGTTGTCCATGGGAATAACTAATCTTGATCTTTTCAAATATAAAAAATAACAAAAGGATGTAGCCAATGCGAAACTTCGCATTGGCTACATCCTCAAATATTACCTTTTTTGTCGATATATCGGATCAGTTAAAAACCTTTTTGACTCTAAAGTCATTGTTTCCAAACATATACATATATCCATCAATATAAACCCCGCGCTTGTTGGCTGAATCGCCTGCAAGCGGTACGTTAACAAGCTCTACAAGCTCATATCCATCAAAATGAAGAAGGATGTATCTGCTTTCGATGTTATATTTGTTATAGCTGCTATCCATAAGAACGCCAATGCCTATAAGCTGATTTTGGCGGTCTATATAGTAAGATTTATAATCGGTAGAATAGTATGTTTCCTTGAGTTCGTATTGGCACAGAGCACGAACACCGTTTTCGGTTTCTTCGTAGACTTCAGCCTTGAAGCTATTCCAACTATCACCTCTGCCAATTCCAAGAAGATAACCGTTTCCAATGTTAATAAGAGATGTTGAGAAGCCTTCAATAGTACCTGTGTCCTTATAGGTGATGTTATTTAGGTCAGACAAATCAAAGAAGAAAACAGGGTCTGAAAGCTCAATAGAGGTACAAACGTATGCTGCCTCTTTGTCGAATCTTACAGAGCGAACTTGCTCGTTTGGCGGTGCAAAATCAATAACCGAAGCCACGATTTCAAAGTTTGAAAGGTCGATGCAATACAAGCTGGCATTGGATTGTCGCGCAATAATTTCATGCAAAATGGTTTCATTGCCATAACTCTGTTCTTTGCGTGTTGTAGACTCTGTTGTTGTGAAAACACGAAGAACGCCTTCATATTCATCCATGCTCCATTGATCTTTGATGTAACCTCTTACTGTAACGGTTCCTTTGGTTTCAAAGACGTCTCCACCGTAGGACAGACAAGAAATCTCCGTCATTGAATTTCTTGTATACGTACCATCATCGTTTTTCTTTTCATCTATGAAATCATGAGTTAAAAACACGTGGTTTTCGGAAACGTAAACATTCAAGGTATAGGAAAGATATGCTGCTGAACTTTTGATGCTCAGTGTATTCTCATCCAACTTCATTACAACAACATAACGGTTACTGTCAAGGACAGCGGAAGATACTATACCACTTGCAGGAATACTGTGTGAGCCATAACCTTCATCAATTTGAGGAAGAAACGTTGTTTCATCATCAAAATCAACGTTTTTTCCGTCGAATACGAACTCAGTTAATAGCAAAATAGTTCCGTTTGTTACGCGAGATGATAAATAACCTCCTGTAATGCTGAATTCGTCATTTTTTGTAATATTGGCAGGGTCGCTGACATCAAGGGAAATCAATTTAACGTAGCGAATAGAATTGTTGTCTGTTTTCTCCAAATATTGAGTAATAACAGTTACAGTTTTGCAATCACTTGAAAGATAGAATTCCCATTGGTGCAAATAATGGTTCTCGCCTTCTTCATATATGGCGTAACTGCCGACCTCCGATGTGTTTTCTTTGTCGATGGAGTATACGCGAAGCACTTCATTATCAAGATAAAAAATATACTTGTCACTCCGTTTGATGCGGTCGGCTTCGATAATGCCTTCAACTTGGTTGTCGGTGATTTCTTCGTAACTATTTACGCTGTTTTGCGTCATATTCTCCGAGAGGGCACCATCTCCGCCGGCTAATTCACCCTTGGTTGAAGAAATACTTTTTATCCCAGCCCATAATTTTTCAGCATTATTTTTGTACTTGGGACGCACAAAAGTGAGAGCGTTCACCTTTTGAATAAGTTCATAATATTCGCTATCCGAGTATTTTGATACGTCGGGCGGGGTGGTGCTATAAGGGAGGAAGAGCCACAAGCTGCAAAAAACAATCAAAAAGCAAGCGCAAGCAATCGCAATTGATTTTGAAGTAAATATCTTATGTCTTTTGGGTTTGATTACATTATCGGGATGAGCTTCATCAATGTATTTATCATCAACAAGGCTAAAATCACGATACCAATTCTTTTTCTTCATACAAAAATCCCTTCCTTTGTAAGATAATCTTTGAATTTCATTCTTGTTCTATGTAGGATGACACTAATATGACTTTCTGAAAGTTGCATACCTTTTGCAATATCTTTAACACTCATGGAATACCAATACCTGCGCATAAAGATAACACGGGTTTGGACATCAAGGCGTGAAAGAAAACCATTGATTGCCTGCTTAAGCGCAAACTTATCTTCAATTTGAGCATCTCTGTTCGGTATACATTCCCAATATTCATCAATAGCAACGTCTATCTCTCCGTCACGTTTTTTTGCCTTGTCATACCGAAGTCGGTCTATGGCGATATTTCGGGTAATACGTGCGAGAAAGCACTGTAACTTAGTTGGCTTTTCCGGCGGCATAGTATTCCACGCACCGTTCCAAGTATCACTTAAGCATTCTTCTGAATCTTCGTGCGAATGGAGAATATTATATGCGATAGTGTAGCAATATTTACCGTATTTACTTTCGGTTTCCGAAATGGCATTTTCATTGCGTTCCCAATACAGCATAATTATTTTTTCGTCTTCCATATAGTCAACTCCTTACATAGTTCCTAAAGGCCTTTCATCTATATAGTCGTAAAGCAATTTTAATTTCTTACAGCTTGAAGGAATATTTTTTAAATAAAAGCAAAGCTGTATCAAATAATCGATACAGCTCAAATATTACAATGAAATCAAATCAAAAAGTTTTTGCGGAGTCGTACAACCAAGTTTATTTAAAGACTTAGAGGCGTATGAATCAAAGGAAGTATGGTCAACAAGTCTGAAAACAGCAGCACACATATCTATAAACTGTGTTTTGTCTTTGCGATTGAACATATATCCTAAGCTCAGAAAACGCATCAGCGCATATATGGCACAAAGTGAAGCAAATTCATCCCAAAGACGAACGGGACGGTCCTGAAATGGAAATTGTTCAAAGAACATATGGTTTACAATAACGTGTTCAAAGAATATTTCCCAATTTGGAAAAGCATTTTCAAAATGAGTTTTAGACTTTTCGTAAGCATCCAAAAGGTTTTCCGCACTGTTGAAAAATGCCAATGCTTCTTCTCCGTATTTTCTGACGGATGTGCTTCTCCCATCAATAAATGTCAAAAGCTCCGTTATGTTTTCTATGCCTGATTCAAGATGATCAAATCTGAATATAAAGCTGGGAATATCACATGCGGGCGATGAAGAAAGAATAGCGTTCAGGGTATCTTTCCTTTGGTTTTCTATTGCGGATTCTATCTCGCCAAGGGTTTCTCCTAATGATATTATCCTTTTATAAAGAGGTATAGCTCTGTTTTGAATTATTGAAATGAGATAAAGCTTGATTTCCTGCTCTTTTTCAAAAACGGAATATGTTACAGCTCTTTTTCCGAAAGGAGGCATATTGACAGACAACGTTTCTCTGTAAAACTTTATTGGTTCTTCACGTTCAATGAAACCTTCAAGAACGGCTTCACAACTATTGGCGCAGGAACATTCGTAATCGGGTTCTATACGTAAACCTCTTGGATAAAGTCTGCATACGTCTGCCAAGACGTTTTCGCCTAATTCAGCATGAATTGCACATCTGCCGTCCTCAAGTCTTATGGGACAGTTTCCGTCGTATTTGGGTAGAATCTGTGCGTATTCATCGGGAGTAGGGGATAATGAAATCTTGATACCCTTGTCAAGTCTGCATCTTAACTGTTCGGAACATTCACTTCCCATCAATCTGAAATAATCTTCAACGGAAAACGTGATGGGCCATCCTTCGCAACAAGCATGCCTGCATTTTCCCATTTTACAGGCGAAGGTGTTGTAATAATCAGGCATTAAAAAATCGTGTTTTTCAATCATATAAATTCTCTTTCTTCAGAATGGAAAAATTATACTCCTATGTTTTTTTCAATTCAAGTACAAAAAGAAAATTTTTTTGTGTTGTATTTTTTCTAAAAATATGATAAAATTAAAACGAATTTGAATAGTACAATTACGAAAACTTTCGGGAAAACGGTAAAAATGGGAGATAAAATACTACAAGATTTGCTTGAATTCCAAGATAGTAAATATAAAGCTTTTTATATGAAACTTATACCTAATATAGATCCCAATAAAATTATCGGTATAAGAACGCCTTTACTGAAAAAATATGCGAAAGACATTTTTGGAAGGGTAGATGCAGAAAAATTTTTATCAATCTTGCCCCATACATATTATGAGGAAAACAACCTTCATAGTTTTCTTATAATGCAAATAAAGGATTTTGACCGATGTATTTATGAAATTGAACGCTTCCTTCCCTTTGTTGACAATTGGGGGACTTGTGATTCTCTGCGCCCTGAAATTTTTTCAAAAAATAAAAAAGAGTTATTACCTTGTATATATAGATGGATATCTTCGGAGCATACGTATACTAAAAGATTCGGAATACAAATGTTAATGGTTCACTTTCTTGATTCGGATTTTGATGAAGTTTTTTTAGAAGCTGTAGCGGATATAAAGAGCAATGAATACTACGTTAATATGATGATAGCATGGTTTTTTGCAACTGCCCTTGTTTTTCAATACGAAAAAACTTTGCCTTTTTTAACCGATAAACGTCTTGATAAATGGGTTCACAATAAAACCTTGTCGAAAGCAAATGATAGCTTCAGAATAACGCCTGAACAGAAAGCATTTCTTAAAACGTTGAAAATATGAAAATCCTTACCTTTTTTAAAAAAACAGAGCTGATATGCAAATTTTCACATCAGCTCTGTTTATTTATTTCAATCCTTCTTCAAGAATTGCTCTTACTCTGTCACCAATAATATTTGTTTTTACACCTTTTATTTCTTCCACAGGAATAATTTCCAAAACGTCAATATATATTGTTGTGCTATTGAATGGATAGTTTCTGTTGATATCGTCTGCGTTCTTTACTGCAACGACAGCAATAGGTTTGTTTGCTTTCTGCGCTGCTCTGAAAACGCCGTTGTGGAAAGGAGCCATTTCCGCTTCTGTGTGTCTTTTCCCCTCGGGATATACACCGAATGAAATCTCACCTTTTTCCATAATCTTTGCTGCTTTATTTACGGTTTCCATTGCTTGAAAGATGTCATCTTTAGCAATTGGTAAAAAGCAACATCTGTGAATTATTCTTCCGAAAATAGGCACCTTGAAATTTTCGGGTTTTGACATGAATGAAACGTTATGCTCTTTAAAAACGTACCAACTCAATATTGGGTCAAGATTTGATCGGTGATTGGATACGAAATAGTAATTCTGATTTTTGTCAAGCTTTTCTTTTCCTGTAACCTTTAATTTTATTCTTAACACAACCATTCCCGTAAGAGTTGCAAAATTTAAAGCTTCACGGTAAAATTTATTGTTTTCGGTGTATTCTTTTTTTGTGTCAACCAATAATGAACACGTGATATAAAAAGCAAACCATAGAATTACGAACAAAAGCACCAATGATAAAAGTGCTAAAAGAATATGTAAGAAAATCATTTTAATAAATCTCCTTTAAATCCTTATATTTAAAATATTTTATCAAAGAAAACTAAACTGAATATAAAATTCATTTTTCAGTATATTCTTTTTTCAAAGCTACAGTAAACGAAGTGAATCCGTTTTCACTTTCAACGAAAAGTTTTCCATCATGAAGGTCAACTATCTTTTTCACAATGGCAAGTCCTACGCCGTTTCCTTGGGATGCATGAGACTTATCCGTCTGATAAAACTTTCTGAATATATTTGCTTGTTCTTCTTTTGGAATAACAATTCCTTCGTTTGTGACTTTAACGATAATTCCTTTTTCTTTTTCTTCCATAAATATGTAAACTGTTGAACAGTCATTGGAAAACTTAATGGCGTTATCTAAAATATTTATCCATACCTGCTTTAACATTTCCTCGTTTGCAACTGTGTAAATTTCTGGAAAGTCAAGATCGAATTCAATATTTTTATTTACCCATTTGCTTTCAAGCAGTAAAACGCAATGTCTTATCTGTTCGGAAAGATTAAATTGGTTAACTTCTGAAAGAATAGTCTGATTTTCAATTTTAGTGAGGTTGAGAACCTTTGTTGCCATGTCCGAAAGTCTCATGGATTCTTCTTCAATTATTCCTATGTACTCTGATTTTTGACTTTCCGTCAGATTACCGTTTTTAAGAAGCTTGGCAAATCCCGCAATGGAAACTATTGGGGTTTTGAATTCATGGGAAAAATTGTTTATAAAATCCGTTCGCAACATTTCCGTGTTTTCAAGCTCAATAGCCATTTTGTTGAAGCTTTCCGTCACTTCGTCCAAAGCAGGTATGGTTCTTGCGACTTTTCCAAAATCAAGTCTTGCTTTGAAATCTCCCGATGCGAGTCTGTTCATAAGTGAAATGATTTTGTTGAAGGGCTTAAGAGGAAATCTTACCAGAAGCATTGATATTCCGAATCCAATCAGAAGGCTTATAAAAGTAACGTACAAAAGAAGAGGAGTTATCTCAAAGGCATCGCCTTCGTATGTGGGTATTGCTTCAAGCCATACGAGCAAATAGATTATTCCGATTGTAAGCCCGATTGCTATAAAAAGAATAATAAATATGACAAGGGAAAACATTAAAGTCAGGGAAACACGGCTTAACCTGTCTTTCCTTTTGTCTTTTGATTTTTTCATATTTTTTTAACCGCCTTATACCCAAGACCTCTTACGGATTCAATCTGAAACTCATTCCAGTTTTCAAAACGCTT
Source organism: Oscillospiraceae bacterium (assembly GCA_015064625.1). Lineage (GTDB taxonomy): Bacteria > Bacillota > Clostridia > Oscillospirales > CAG-382 > SIG653. Next base: position 15,178 of record SVRW01000010.1, read on the forward strand.
TCTGAGTCTTCCTATGTGGACTGTAACCGTTTCCCATCCGGTTTCGCTTTCTGCACCCCAGATTTCATCCATGAGCTGAATACGTGTGAATATTTTCCCAGGATAGGAGAGGAGCTTGTATAAAAGTAAAAATTCCTTTTGTGGCAGCTCCTGAACCTCGTTTTTTCTTGACACTGTGAAAGAATCGTAATCGAGAATAACGTCACCAATAACTATTTTTCGCTCACTTGCAATTTTGGCTCGTCTGAGTAAAGCTTTGATTCTGAGAAGCATTTCTATTTCATCAATGGGCTTTGTCATATAATCATCTGTTCCAACGAGAAATCCCTTCTGCTTGTCTGCGGGAAGCTGTTTTGCGGAAACCATAAGAATAGGTAACGTTTCGTTGCTTTCACGGATTATTTTAGTAAATTCATATCCGTCCATGAGGGGCATCATAACGTCCAAGACAACAAGGTCTATATGCTTTGAGTCGAGCACGTCCAAAGCGTCTTCACCATTTATAGCGGTGAAAACCGTATATTTTTCATTTTCAAGCACGGCTTTGATAAGCTGTCTTGTGTTTTTATCGTCGTCAACGACAAGTATGTTAAACATAAAAGCCTCCGTATGATATAATACGTAGAGATGTTAAATGCTAACTCTCAACTGAAAATAAATTATTGTAAAATGTATCAGTAAATAAAAAAAAGGATAATTATTCTTGAAAATTCGTGATAAATACACCTTGACGGTTTGATTTACAAATGATATAATTCACGGCGGTTCAGAAAAATAATATATGAGGGATTAGAAATGCATTATATTTTATCTTTTGCAAAAAAGAACGTTGTTATGACTGTTGCGTTTGTAGCAGCAGCGGTAACAAGCTTTATTGTTCCGCCGGACAAGGAATACGGAAGCTATTTCGATTTCAAAACGCTTACCTGCCTTTTTTGCGTTCTCGCCGTTGTCTGCGCTCTGAAAAACATAAATTTCTTTTATGTTCTTGCTGAAAAGATTGTTCAGCTGTTTAAGGATACGAGAACATGTGTTCTTGCATTGGTATACATAACGTTTATAGGCTCAATGCTTATTGCAAACGATATGGCACTTCTCACGTTTTTGCCCTTGGGATATTTCGTTCTTTCTACAACGGGAATGGAAAAATATATGGCATTCACCTTTATAATGCAAAATATAGCTGCAAATTTAGGTGGAATGTTAACCCCTTTCGGAAATCCCCAAAATTTATATCTGTATACCAAATTCAATATCCCGAATCTTGATTTTATGGGAATAATGCTTGAACCTTTTGTCATTTCAATTATGCTTATAACCATTTGTTGCGTTATATTCGTAAAACGTGAGCCTTTATTCATTCAAGATGAAGAAATCCATCTTCCTAAAGGAAGAACTACTTTATATTTATCTCTTTTCGCTCTTTCTATAGCAATTGTTTTCCGCGGAATACCTTATTGGATTGGACTTATCATAATTCCTGCTGTTTTGGTTTTTGTAGATAGGAAAGCGTTGGAAATGGTTGATTATCCCTTGCTTTTCACTTTTGTATTTTTCTTTATATTTTCGGGAAATATGGCAAGAATCGACGTAGTGAGAGAATTGCTTTCCTCCTTACTGGAAAAAAGCACTTTGCTTTTCAGCGTTATTTCATGTCAGTTTATAAGTAACGTTCCATCTGCCATATTGCTTTCTCAATTTACGTCTGATTATTCCGAGCTTCTGATTGGCGTCAATATCGGGGGCGTTGGAACATTGATTTCATCTCTTGCAAGTTTAATCACTTTCAGCGAATACAGAAAGCATAACCCGAATAAAACGAAATATTACGTAAAAACCTTTTCAGCCTTTAATTTTGGATTTTTGTTCATACTAACAGGAATTATGCTTTTATCGGAAATGTTCTTTTAGAATTTTGCTCTCAATTCAACGACCTTTCCAAGCAGTGTGACAGGGAAGCTTCTTATATCATCTCTTGAAAAATATTTTGGTTTGTATGCAGGATTGAGAGGTTGAAGAATAATTCCTTTTTCATCAATAATAATTTTTTTGATAGTTGCATCATTTTCACCAATGAGTGCAACTATTATATTTCCCGTATCAGCGGAGGATTGTTTTTTGACGATAACCGTATCGCCTTCCGTGAATCTGGGCTCCATGGAATCACCTTTTACAATAAGACCAAAATATTCTCCGCTATTCATCATATCTTCTGTTATTTCTTCATACCCTATAACTTCTTCGTATGCCAGTGAAGGATTACCGCCTCTGACGTATCCCAAAACAGGGATACGATTTTTTTTGCGCTCGTTTTTTTTGTTCTTTTCGCTGTGATAGAATTTTGCGAGATGAGGTGGAACTCCGTTCTGTTCAATGAATTCAATTTTTTCTTCGCGAGTCAGGAGTCTGTCATATTCATCTTGCTTTTCTTCGTTCCATTCCGTTATACTCTGTACAATAAGATTGATAGGCTCACTGAATATTTCAGAAAGAGTATTGAGTGTTTCGTAAAGAGGTAAACTGCTTTCATTTTCCCACATAGATATGGTAGTACGTGAAACGTTGAGCTTTTCCGCTAAATCGTTTTGACTAATATTTGCATTTTTTCTGAGCCATTTAAGATATATCATTCTTAAACCTCCTATTTCACGGTTGTTTTTTCAACATTTTTTACCTTATTTCTTCATTGTTCATATTATAACGCCAAAATTCTTGTCTGTCAAGAGCGAATTTTAAAATATTTTGTCAATCATATTGACTTTTGAATCGTATCGTGGTAAAATATGCAAAAGAATTGACAATGATGCAAAAGCCCCGTGCCGAAATGTCAATTTGTTTGTCGCTTCAACGAGGTAGGAGGTGTAATATGTTCAGAAAAAAGAGAGGGATAAACTTAAGTTATCCCATGCAAGGTTTTGTATGCTTTTCATGCCTTACATACGATGCGCAACCAAAAACTGTGAAAAATAAAATAAATAAGCTTTGTGACGAAATAGGCGGGGAATTCAGAGATGCGCTGTTTGAATTTGTTACCACTGAAAAAACTGTTACAGAGATAAGCTTAAAGCACTATGTGTCGGAAACCAAGCTTTACAATATGAGAAAGAAGTTTTATGAATCATGGAGAATGTAAAAGTGTTCGTAAGCATTTCATGGTATCTTTAAAGTTGATCTGATTTCTGAAAATAAAAATGCTCTGCCTTGAAAGGTGGAGCTTTTTTAACGTTAATTCTTTTGAATCACTTCGAATAACTTTTCTGCGAGAATCTCTGCGGCATTTTCAACCAATTCAGCGCAAGGACGTTTTTTGTAATACTCCTGATTGCGTTCTGCAGGTGTGCCGTCCGTGGAATGCGGAACGCTTGAAAGAAGCTCACGGCAGATGATACTTCCGTTTATTTCCTTGAATTTTTCTCCAAGAGATTTGGTTTCTTCGTAAACTCTTTTTTTATCTTCCTTATCCGTTGGAGATGAATATCCTGAAATAATGCCTTCGATTATAAGCATTCCGCTTACAGCACCGCAAACCTCGCGCATTTGTCCCATTCCTCCTCCGAAGGGAGAAGAAAGCTTGGACATCATTTCTTTATCAATATCGCAAAGGTCATAGAACGCCAAAGCGACTGATTGAGCGCAGTTAAAGCCCTGAAGAAAGTAATCTTTAGCTATTTTTTTTCTTGAGGATATAAAATCATTTTTTGTCATAGTACAATCTCCCTTTTTCTATAGTGTATAGAAGCAAAAATTTCATATAAAAACATGGTGTACTCTATTATACTATTATATTTTCATAAATAAATCAAGAGTTATGCCAAAAAAACTTGATTTTTTTGAAAGGAAAGGATATAATCTTTAGTAGCATAAATAAAAATGAAACGGAATTTGTTTTATGAAAAAAATATTGTTTGTATTTACGGGCGGTACTATAGGAAGCACAGTAAACGGTGAATACATCTGTACAGATGATAATAAGCCTTATAAATTGATAGAGGGTTATAAAAAACGTTTCGGGGATCTTGGAGATTACGAAACAGTTTCTCCATATACACTCCTCAGTGAAAATCTTGACGGGGTTCACATTTGTAAGCTCATTTCAACCGTAAAGGAAAATCTCTTCAGCAATTATTCGGGGATAATAGTCACTCACGGAACAGACACTTTGGCTTATTCTGCCGCAGCGTTAAGCTACGCATTGGGTGAAATACAAATTCCTGTATGCCTTGTATCTGCCAATTATCCTCTTGAGGATAAAAGGTCAAACGGATATAATAATCTCCACGGTGCGATTAGTTTTATAAAGAAAGTAGGAAAAGGCGGCGTATGGGTTTCTTATAAAAACGAAGGGGAACTCATAAAGATTCATAAAGGTACGAGAATTTGCAACCCTTTGTGCTTTTCTGATTCTGTGTTCAGCGTAAAAAATTCATTCTATGGATATTTTGATAACAATGAGTTTATATTGAATAAAAACTATTCCGAAAAGACAGATGAATTTCATTTTGGCAATTTGTCAAAGCTCCTTGATGCGAAAAAAAGCATATTGAGAATTGAATCGTACCCTGAAATGAAATATCCTGTGGTTGATTCAGACGTGAAATATATCCTTTTAGGGAGTTACCATTCGGGAACTACGAATACTGTTTCCAAGGAAGCTATGACGTTTTTTGAAGATATGAAAAAAAGGGGAGTTACTATATTTATTACAGGTGTAGGCACGGAAATTCCATATGAAAGCACAAAGCTTTATGATACTTTAGGAATTGTTCCAATACATTGTATTTCTCCGATTTCAGCATATATAAAACTGTGGTTTCTTTGCAGTTTGTTTTCAGAAACAGAAAAAATAAAAAATCTAATTATTAAATCTTTATGTGGAGATGTTACCGAGTAATTGGAGAAAAAACAATAAAAAATAAGCAAAAAATCGGAAAGACCTGACTAAAAATCGGGTCTTTTATTTTTTGCCCGAATAATTTGTTTTTTAAAAGGGGGATATGTGCATTTAAGTTGATTTTAAGGGCAAAAAAATATGAAAAACTTTTAAAAAAGCTATTGACATTTGGGATTGTACAATATATAATAAGAGTGCAAAGTGGCACTGGAGTTCAAGTAAAATACATGTAACTTAAAGTTTGGTGTAACCAAAGTGGTAAAATAAGGAAAAAATAAACCAAATTTTTCCGTTGCTTATAGATGTATGAATTCTTTTTCCACCATTTGACGAATTTTACAACAAGCGGTCGAATAAACGCAAATTTACGGAGAGGAGAGTGACAACGTGTTTTTTGGAACGTATGAACATAGTGTTGATTCCAAGGGCAGAGTTTTCTTGCCTATAAAGCTTACGTGTAAGCTAGGCGAAAATTTCGTAGTTACTCGAACTCTTTATGACTGCGTAAGCGTATACCGCCTTGAAGATTGGGAAAAATACGTAGAAAAGCTTGAAGCTCTTCCAAATTATAAATATGCAAATCTGAAAAGACTTATATATTCAAGAACACAGGTTGCAAGCCTTGACTCTCAAGGCCGTTTGCTCATTCCCATTAAATTCAGAGATGATATGAATCTGAAGGGTGATATTGTCGTTGTAGGAAATAATAACAGTATCGAGCTTTGGGCTAAAGATACCTGGACGTCTCTCGAAAAGCAGTATGAAGAAGAAATGGCAAATATTGAATTCGGTGAAGAGGTTGACTTGTAATGGAATTCAATCATTATTCTGTAATGCTTAAAGAAACCGTTGATGGAATGGAAATTTCCGAAGGCGGTGTTTACGTTGATTGCACTTTTGGCGGTGGAGGCCATAGTTCTCTTATACTTTCAAGAATAGGAAATGGAAAACTGTATGGCTTTGACAGAGATTCTGACGCTATAACCAATGGGCAGGAGAAATTTTCGGATGACCGACTTTGTCTGATTAACGAAAATTTTTCAAATGCATCCCGTGAGCTTAAAGAACGGGGTGTTTTTCAGATAAACGGTGCCGTTATTGACCTTGGAGTTTCGTCTTATCAGCTTGATAATCCTGAAAGAGGTTTTTCATACAGATTTGATGCTCCTCTTGATATGAGAATGGACAGAAGGGAAAGCCTTACGGCATATGACGTTATAAACGGCTATTCCAAAAGTGAGCTTATCCGTATTTTTAAAGAATATGGTGAGGAGCGTTTTTCTCCTTTGTTTGCTTCAGTTATAGAAAAAACGAGAGAGAAAAAGCCAATTGAAACGACTCTTGAACTTTGTGAGCTTATAAGAAATTCAGCTCCTGCGAAAAAACCTTCTGAAAAGATGGACTGCGTTAAACGTATTTTTCAAAGTGTAAGAATAGAAATAAACGCAGAGCTTAAGGTTATTGAACAAGCATTGACTGATCTGATGGATATGACGGTAAGCGGTGGAAGAATCGCTGTAATTACGTTTCATTCATTGGAAGATAAAATAGTAAAAAGAACGTTTAAGAAATTTGAGAATCCTTGTGAATGTGATCCTCGTTATCCTTGCGTATGCGGTAAGGAAGCGGTTGGCAGGGTAATAACAAAAAAACCCCTGTTGCCCACGGAGGACGAGCTTTCGGAAAATAATCGCTCTCATAGTGCAAAGCTCAGAATATGTGAAAAGCTTTGACGCTTGAGGGATGAAGTTGAAAATCGGAGAAAGGAAAAACGATGTCGGAAAATAAGAAAAACAAGAGAAAAACAGATGAAACGACTAATAAAAACGAAATAACCGTATCATCAGGGAAAAATGTAAAAAAAGGCGAATCCGGCATTTCCTTGATGAATCAGAGTGAATTTATAGAAAAGGAAACGAAACCGACTCTTCGCGGAATTTTTTCTGGCATAAGAGCTTTGAACAAAGAAGATGAAGTAACTGTTATAAACAGCAAAAAAACAAAAGGCTATGCGCCTACAGTTTTTGCAATAATTCTTTTTTCAGCTTTGCTTCTTACAAACGTTATATGCCAGATAACCCTTGATAATATAAGTAATGATATGGCAAGCATGAATAAGCAGCTTGCCGAATTCAAAGCGGCTGAAACCGTTTATTCTGAAAAGCTTGCTCAAAAGGACGAAGAAGTCCTTGAAAATCAGAAAGATTATATAGAAAATAATATGGGCATGGTAAAAGATGACCCTGAAAAAGTCTATGTAGAGCTTCAGTTAGACGATGAAATAACCGTTGTTGAAGTTGAGGAAGAAACAAACGGCTGGACAACTCTTCTTTCTGGTATGGGAAGATTTTTCAGCGATACATTCGGTTGATAAACGAATTATAAAAAACTAAATATCCATGGAAGCCTGTCGGCGTTGGCTTGGTGTCTTTGGCTGATAACGTGTGACAGGCTTCAAAAAATATAACGTATGTTTATACCCCGCATATTATGGGGATTATTGAATATATATATTTCAGAACTGTCTATTTTGAGAAATTCTCTCCCCACGGTTATAAATAATTTGTGGGGAATTTTGATTGTATTTTGAATTGGTCTTTTCATTGGTGAGTACGTATGAATGAAGAAAAGCAAAACAAGAAAGATAAAAAAGAGCAAAATCAAGGTATAAGCATAGGAAACCTTGGCTTCGACAATGATGATTTTGAAGAAAAAGGCGAGGATTCTCCTACACCTGAAAAGGAACGTAAAAAGAATATATCTTTGAATGAAAAAGGCAAAAAGAAAAAATGGAAAAAGCCTGTTCGTGAACATAGCAAAACGTCTATGGATTTCCGCAAGAATTCTGTTTTGTGGGTAATGATGGCTGTTTTTCTTTTTCTTATAACGGTTTTGTATTCTCTTATGGTAATAGATCCCGACGGTCTTTCGCAAAAGGCATCTGAGCAATATACAAGAGAAACAACCCTTAGTGCGAAGCGCGGAATTATCTACGACAGGAACATGAACGTTCTTGCCACGAATTATACTGTTTACACCGTTTTCATCTCCCCGAGAGATATCGAAACGGAGATTCAGCATAAGCTTGTGGTTGACGGCTTGGTGGATATTTTGGGTGTTGACCGTGAAAAAGTGGAAGAACGTACCAAGAAAAATACCAGATATGAGGTAATTGCAAAAGAGGTTGACGAGGAAAAAGCAACTGAGCTTCGAACGTATATTTCAAAGGTTTTGGCGAGAACAAGAAGTCATGAAAATCCTCGTGGTATTGATTTATCTGTTATCATAAATCTGGAGGAAGAAACCAAAAGATATTATCCGTATGGTTCTCTTGCATCAAATATAATAGGCTTTGTCAGCGGCTCTGAAAACTCCAAAGATCTTGTCGGTGTATATGGTGCAGAAGCAACTTATGAAAACGTTCTGAAAGGTGTAAACGGAAAAATAGTTAAAGCGGCTGATGGCAGAGGTAATGACCTTGCATATAAGTATGAAACGTATATAGAGCCGCAAAATGGTAAAAATCTCGTGCTTTCCATAGATATAACTATTCAGGCGATGCTTGAAAAGTATCTTGAAGAGGCTTATTACGATAATAATTATCCTCCTGAAGGTGTTGCAGGGATTATTATGAATGTAAATACGGGAGAAATTCTTGCGTCGGCAAAATATCCATCTTTTGATTTGAATAATCCTAAAACTCTCAATGAGTTTTATCAAAAGCAATACGATGCTCTTCCCGAGGATGAACGGACGTCTGAAAAATTCGTTGAATATCTTATGAAGCAATGGCAGGACAAAATTGCTATGGGCACTTATGAACCTGGCTCAACCTTTAAGATATTCACAGCGGCAACTGCACTTGAAGAAGGCGTTGTATCCTTGAATGACAGCTTGAATTGCCCTGGATATATAACTGTTGGCGGTACAAGAATCAACTGCCATAAAACAAGCGGACACGGTCATCAAAGCTTTGCACAGACCTTGCAGAATTCATGTAACCCAGCTTTTGTAACTTGGGGACAGGAAATAGGTAAACAAACATTCCTTGAATATTATGAATCATTTGGATATATGGATAAAACGGGAAGTGATATGTACGCTGAATCCGCAACCATATATTTTGAAACAACAAAATCACAGTTTGAAACTGTTGAGCTTGCAACCTATTCATTCGGTCAGACCTTCAAAACAACAATGCTTCAGCAGATAAGAGGCGTTTCCGTTGTGGCAAACGGAGGAACTCTTGTAACACCGCACGTCGGTGTTGGTATATGTGATGTTGATGGAAATATGACGGAGACTTACGAATACGAGTCAACGTTGCAAGTTATTTCCGATGGTACGTCAAAAACCATTCTTTCCATCCTTGAGGAAGGATCTCAGATGGGAACTACGAAGAATGCAACAGTTGCAGGATATTCTATTGCCGCAAAAACGGGAACTTCACAGAAAATCAATGAGAGAAACCAATACGAAGCAATTCACGGCGAAGGTTCGGGAAAAAACCTTTTCTACATTGGTTCTTGCGTCGCATTTGCACCCGCTGAAGATCCACAGATTGCAATTCTTGTAGCAATTGACGAGCCAAGAGGAAAGGATTCTTACGGAAATCCTGTGTTTTACGGTGGTGTAATTGCCGCTCCTGTTGTTTCTAAGGTTTTGACAGAGGTTTTGCCTTATATGGAAATACCCAGAAGCGACGAAAATGCTCCTGTTAACGAAAAGGTGGAAAATTATGAAACGTTATCTGTTGTTTCTGCCAAAGAAAAGATTGAAGCCGCAGGCTTTGCTTGTCAGGTTATAGGAACAGGAGATACGGTTGTTTCTCAAAGTCCCGAGGCGGGAGCTTATATGATTAAAGATGGGAAAGTATTTTTATATACGGATGACTCTGAGGTTGAATATGTAACCGTACCTTCTTTAAAAAATTATTCTCCTGCAAAAGTTAAAAAATCACTTGATAAATTGGGACTTAACTATTCATACGGTGGAGCTTATACAGGTGCCGGAACACCGAGAGCAGTATCCCAAACCTTATCCGAGGGACAGAAAGTTCCCAAGGGTACGGTTGTTGGAATTGAATTCTTTTATGATGGAATTATAGGATGATATAATAATGAATTATACTTTGGAAAATATAGCCGCTTTTACAGGCGGTAAACGCAGCCTTGAATTTGACGGCGAAATGATTGTCAATAATGTGCTTTCCGATAGCAGAAAGGTTGAAGGAGAGGGAAATTTATTCGTTGCCCTTCGCGGAGATAGATTTGACGGCCATAATTTTGTGGACTCTATAACTGCTTCAGGAAAGAACTGTGCTATAATTGAAGATGAAAAATTTCTGACGAGAAATACTGTTTTGGTTCCCGACGTAAGAAAGGCATTGTATGATATAGCAATGCTTCGGAGAAAAAATGAACTTAACTCTATAAAATGTGTTGTGGTTACTGGAAGCGTTGGAAAAACTTCAACGAAGGAATACGTAAACGGTGTATTTTCTTCAAAGTATAAAGTATATAAATCCCCTGGAAATATGAATAGCTATACGGGGCTTCCAATGGTTATTCTGAATGCTCCAGATGATTCTAACTATATGATTCTTGAGCTTGGAATGAATACGGCAGGGGAGATATCGACGCTTTCGAAGCTTGCTAAACCGGATATCGGAATAATTACAAATATTGGCTGGTCACATAGCGAATATTTAGGTGGCAGAGAAAATATCCGCAAAGAAAAATTGGATATAACCGTTGGGATGAATGGCGGTATCCTTATAGTTAACGGCGACGACGATATGCTTAACGGAAATATTGACCGTGGATGTGACGTTGTGCGTTGTTCACTTGAGGACAAAAAAGCGGATTTTTATTGTAGTAATATCAATGAACGCGACGGAAAAATCTTCTTTACTGTAAATGGAAAAGAAGCTTTTATAAGGCAGATAGGCGTTCATAACGTTAAAAACGCAATGCTTGCTTATGCTGCAGGAATAACCGCAGGTGTTTCACATGATGAAGCAGTAGCAGGCCTTTCCGCAATATCAGAGAAAGAAGGAAGAATAAAAGTCAGAGGTGGAAAAAACGGCTCTTTTGTAATAGATGATTGCTATAATGCCGCTCCTGAATCAATGAAAGCCGCTCTTGATTATCTGAAAACACGTAGTGGAAGAAGAATTGCTGTTTTGGGCGATATGCTTGAGCTTGGAGATACTGCACCTTTGCTTCATGAAAACGTTGGAAAACATGCAGGAAGCTGCTGTGACGTTCTTTTGTGCTACGGTGAACTTGGCAAGTATATTGCCAAAGGAGCGAAAGAGGCGGGTCATAAAAATGTTTTTCATTTTTCCGCAGACGAGAGAGAGCTTTTTGTAAAAGAAATTGATAAATATGCGGAAAATAATACTTATATTCTTTTTAAGGCAAGTAACAGAATGAGATTTGGGGAAGTTATTTCCTCAATAAATATATAAAAAGTTTATAATATAACCGACAAATAAAAATAAAACGGGGTTATAATAAAATGGGATTGATATATAAAACTTGTTTTGCTTTCATCATAGCATTTGCAGTTTCTGCATTGCTTCTCAAAATATTTATTCCTATCTTAAGAAAAGCAAAGCTGGGACAAAAAATTCTTGAAATAGGACCTTCATGGCATAAATGCAAAGAGGGAACTCCAACCATGGGCGGCTTGTTCTTTATGATTGGTATTTTTGCCGCAGCGGGAATTTTTCTGTTGCCACATGATATAAAAAATGGCGATTATTCCTTGCTTATACATATGCTCTTTGCTTTGTCATACGGTATAGTCGGATTTGTTGACGATTACGTAAAGCTGTTTAAAAAGCAGAATAAGGGATTGACTCCTATGCAAAAGCTGGCGATACAAACCGTCTTTACGGTTGCGTATCTTGTTTTGCTTGTAAAATTTGAATACGTTGATACAACCTTGAGAATTCCTTTTTTTGGAAGTCTTGACCTTGGATTTTTCTATTATCCTGTTTGCACTCTTGCTATAATGTATCTTGTAAACTGTGCAAATCTGACGGACGGTATTGACGGACTTGCAGGAAGCGTTGCGGCGGTTATTTTTCTGTTCTTTTCGTTGTTGACTTATAAACTTTTTCTGACAAGTCATGAAAGCCTTTTTGTGCTTTCCATAGCTTGCCTTGGAGCGATGCTTGCATTCCTCGTTTTTAATTTCCATCCTGCGAAGGTCTTTATGGGCGATACGGGTTCGCAGTTTCTGGGAGCGATGATTGTAGCTATGTGCTTTGCTGTCAATGCAGGTGTATGGTCTGTTGTGATATGCTTTATCTATCTTATTGAAGGAATCTCTGTAATTCTACAGGTTATGTCTTATAAGCTTACGGGAAAAAGAATCTTCAAAATGGCTCCTATTCATCATCATTTTGAAAAAAGCGGGTGGAGTGAGGTTAAGATAGTTTTTGTGTTCTCAACTGTAACGGCTCTTTTCTCAGCATTGACTTATTTTTTGTTCACATTATAAAATTCAGGCGAAATAATACGGGGGAGAAAAAATGTTTGATAAAAATTCAAATAAAGCGAAAGACACAAAAAGTAAAAGAAAAGCTCTTTCTGTAAATACTGAAAACTCCCTGACGGAAGCACGCCCTGCACAGAGAATGGTGAGAATAATAGGTGAGGTTGATAAACCCTTTATGATTCTCACTCTCGTTCTTATTGGTATAGGTGTAATTGCTGTTGCAAGCTCAAGCTATTCCTATGCTGAAGCCAATCATGGCGACAGCTATTACTTTACTAAAAATCATATATTTTACGTTATCCTTGGCATAGCGGCAATGTTTGCGGCATCATTATTGGACTACAGAATTTATAAAAAATTGAGCCGTCTTATTTACGGAATTGCAATAGTTCTTTGTGTTGCGGTTTTTATTCCTGGACTCGGTCATACAAGTGGCGGTGCAACACGTTGGCTAAATCTTGGTATTAAATTTCAGCCATCAGAAATATTGAAATTTGCAGTTATAGTTGTATGTGCCAAATATGCGGCTGATGCAAAAGAAAAAATTAAAGGCTTCAAATGCCTTGGCTTTTACGTTCTCATACTTGGTATAAGTGCGGGAATTCTCGTTCCACAACCACATCTTTCATGTATTATAATACTTTGTGCCCTTGTTTTCTGCATGATGGTTATGGGCGGTGTTAATTGGATTTATCTTCTTTCTGCATTGGGACTCGCAGGAGTTGCGGGAGTGGTTCTTATAAGCGTTCTTCCCAAACTTTCTTTCCTTTCCCATGCTGGTTCACGTCTTGCTGTATGGTTTGATCCCTTTGATCCACTTTATTTTAAAAATGACGGATGGCAACCTGCCCAATCTCTCTTCGCAATAGCTTCGGGAGGAGTATGGGGCGTTGGTCTCGGTCAGAGTAACCAGAAGGACGGATATATACCCGAACCTCAGAACGACTATATTTTTTCAGTTATATGTGAAGAAATGGGTTTTGTTGGCGCAGTTGCGATAATGCTCGTTTTTGCCGCTCTCATATGGCGCGGTATGTATATCGCCAAAAAAGCACCAACGGTTTTTTCGGGGCTTTTGGTTGCAGGCATTGTTTGTCAGATAGGAATACAAACCCTTCTTAATATTGCAGTAGTATCAAACACCCTTCCAAGTACGGGTATAAGCTTGCCTTTCTTGAGCTACGGTGGAACTTCACTTGTAATTCTTATGGCACAGGCAGGAATCGTTTTATCCGTTTCGAGACATTCAATAGTTGAGCAGGAGTAAAATATGAGTAACGTATACGAAATAAATAAATCTGATAAAAGAATAAGAGTAGTTTTTTCCTGCGGTGGAACGGGCGGACATATATATCCTGCCATATCTATTGCTGATTGTATAAAAAGTAAATACCATAACGCTGAAATTCTCTTTGTTGGAAGCAAACGGGGAATGGAAAAAAGACTTGTTGAAGCGGCGGGGTATAAAATAGAAACTATTGATATTCAGGGCTTTACAAGAAAGCTTACTTTGTCAAATATAAAAACTGCTGTCAAGGCCATGACGAGCGTAAGTAAGGCTAAAAAGCTTATATCAAAATTTATGCCTGACGTTATTATCGGTACAGGTGGATACGCAAGCTGGGCGGCTGTTAGAGCAGGCGAAAAAATGGGAATCCCCACGTTGATTCATGAACAGAATGCATATCCCGGTATGACAACGAGAAAGCTTGCTAAATCTGCTGATAAGGTTTGTTTAAGCTATGAAGAAAGCAAAAAATACTTCACCGAAACAAAAGGCGAGATAATTCTTACGGGAAACCCTGTATCACCAAAGCTTTATTCTTATGAATATGATCTTAACAGAGCGGAAATGGGAATATCCCGCGATAAGATATTCGTTCTTTCCTTTGGTGGAAGTCTTGGTGCTTCCTGCATAAATGACAACGTTCTCAATACCGTTGGGAAGCTTCTTGAAAGCAAACCTGATTTGATATATCGTCATGTTGCAGGAAAAAGAGATTACGAAAGATGCGTCGCGTTAGCAAGCAAATTTGGACTTGATAAATATCCAAATTTTCAGTTGTATGAGTATATGTACGATCTTCCGAAGCAGATGGCTGCAGCGGATGTTGTTATCTCTCGTGCTGGTGCTATAACAATAACTGAAGCGGCATTCCTTGGTAAAGCAACGGTTCTGATACCGTCACCAAACGTTGCGGAAAATCATCAGTTCAAAAACGCATTGGTTCTTGAAAAATCAAAAGCGGCAGTAATGATTGAGGAGAAAAATTTAAATCCTTCCGTACTTTACGATACTGTGATTGAGCTTGTGAATGACGGTAAAAAGAGAGCTTCACTTTCTGAAAATATTAAAAAATTCGCATCGGAAAGAGCAGTTGAAAATATTGTTACGGAAGCACTTGGATTAGTGAAATAATTAAACGGAAAAGGTCTGAAATGAACAAAGATACGGATTATGAAAAGGTGAATGAAACCCACCAGATAGAAAATGCGAGGCAACGTAAGATTAAACGCAGAAGAAAAAGCTATATCTTTTTGTTGCTTCTGATTCTTTGCGCCTTCTTCTATCTTTGCTATCAGTATTTGTTCAAGGTGGTGTCCGTTGAATACGTAGGTAACGAATATTATTCAAACGATACGCTGTCCGAGGCGTTTGGAATAAAATCAGGGGACAGACTTTTCGGATATTCAAAGAACGAAAAGGAAGAAAAGCTTCTTTCTGAATTTCCGTATCTTGCGGAATGTGAAATAAAAAGAACAGTCCCTGATAAAATAACCGTTACCGTACGTGAGCGTAAAAGCATAATGTATACTTATTCCTTGGGAAGATATATAATTTTTGATAAGGATATGGTTGTAGTTGAGCTTGCGGATAAAGAGCCTGTTGGCTTGATGAAGGTTGAGTTTGACGAAGGAATTCTTCAAAGATGTGTTTTGGGAAAAGAGATTCTTTTTAAGGATGAAAAAACAGGCGTGGGTATTTACAGAGTTTACGAAGCTGTAACTGCATCATCTCTTAGCGATAAAATAAAAAGTATAACAGTCAAAAGCAGATTCGATTATTACCTTGATTATGATGGAAGACATAACGTGTATTTAGGCGACAGTACAGAATGTAAATCAAAGCTTTTGTTCCTTGACGGAATATTGCAAAAGCTTCCCGAAGATGCAAATGGGAACATAGATATATCGAATTTAAAAGAGGGATCTTACCGTGAAAACGGATAATTTTCCCGAAGAAAATCAAAAAATAACGGAAAAATAAGGCGAAAAACCAGAAGTATGATAAAATAATACAAAAAAAGTGTAAAAAAAACAAAAAAAGCTCTTGCATTTATGGAAAAAACATATTATAATATCACTATAAGTAAAATAGGAAGTATAATTGGAGGAAAAAATAAATGGATAAGTCTTACATCAATCAGCCACCTGTTTTAATTAAAGTTATAGGTGTTGGCGGAGGCGGCGGAAATGCCGTTAACAGAATGATCAGCACATCTGCAGGTTCTTCAGTTTCTACACAGAAGTCCGATGCTTTTGCAAGTGTTGAATATATCAATATCAACACAGACCTTGCTATTCTTCAGAAATCCGTTGCTCCCATAAAAATTTCTATCGGCGAACGCATTACAAAGGGTAGAGGCGCAGGTGCTAACCCTGAATTGGGCGAAAAAGCCGCTGATGAATCAATCGAAGCTATAACTGAAGCTATCAAAGGCGCAGATATGGTGTTCATCACCGCAGGTATGGGCGGTGGAACAGGAACGGGCGCCGCTCCTATCGTTGCAAGAATTGCAAAACAGTTGGAAATTCTTACTGTTGCTGTTGTAACAAAGCCTTTCAAATTTGAAGGTGCAAGAAGAATGGCTCAAGCAGAAGCAGGTATCGAAAAGCTTCGTGAATACGTTGACTCTCTCATCGTTATTCCTAACGAACGTCTTAAGATGCTTACAGATAAGAAAATAACTCTTCTTAACGCTTTCCAGGAAGCTGACGACGTTTTGAAGAAGGGCGTTCAGAGCATTTGCGATCTTATTTTGGTTGACGCAGAAATCAACCTTGACTTTGCAGACGTTCAGACTGTTATGCGTGGTGCAGGACTTGCTCATATGGGTGTTGGTTCTGCAAAAGGCAAGGACAAAGCAGAACAGGCAGCAAAGCTTGCTATGTCTTCTCCTTTGTTGGAAACAAATATCAGCGGTGCAAAGGGTATTATCGTAAATATCACAGCTTCTCCCGATGTTGGTCTTGATGAAGTTGATCAGGCTGTTGAAATGATTACAAATGAAGCTCAGGCTGATGCTCAGATCATCTTCGGTGCTGCTTTCGATCCTACTTTGGAAGACGAAATGAAGGTTACTCTCGTTGCTACGGGTTTTGACGTTAACAAGAGAACTTCTGAATACAGAAGACCTGTATATACAGCTCCTGCAGCTCCTTCAGCAGAAGCTCCTATGGCTGATACTTCTGCAAAAACAAATGCCGATTCTGGCGATGCAGATTTCTTCGATATCATAAACAGAAGAAACTAATAAATACTTAAAACCGTTTATAAATAAATATTCCGCCAGGGTCGCCATTGCGGCCCTGCGGAGTTTCGTTTTAACGTGGAAAACGTGCCGAGCTTCTCGGCTGTATAATGCAAGCCCGACCTTTTCCAAGGTGGGCTTTTATTTTAAAGCGTGTAAATAAATTTACATTGCAATGGATTTGAAAATTATGAAAAAAAATATAATTATACAAGGTATGCTTGTTGTTGCTTTTTCTGCTTGTATTCTTCTTTCATCTTGCGGAAACAGTCTTAGCCGTGATGACTTTCAGTATAAAGTAAATGAAGGAATAGTTGAAATAACAAAGTATCACGGAGATGAAAACGAGGTAATAATCCCCGAAAGTATCTTTTTTGGCGGAGAAAGTATAAGCATAGACAGCAAAACCTTTACTTCATGCCGTGATTTAAAAAAGGTTTTTATATCTTCTGATGTTGCAGAGATAAAGGGAAATCCATTCAGAGATTGCATTTCTCTTGAGGAAATAGAGGTTTCATCTGACAACCAATATTATAAGTCCATAGACGGTATTCTTTATAATAAATCAGGCTCAATACTTATTTCTTGCCCCGCGAGAAAATCCTTGGATTCTTTTAACGTTCCCGATGGTGTGGAGGAAATTTGTGAATATGCTTTCAATAAAAATGATTTTGTAAAGAATATAAATTTTCCTTCATCCTTGAAAAAAATAGGTGAAAGGGCATTTTCCTCTATGGAGGAATTATCAGAAATAAACCTTTCTGATGGTTTGGAAAGTATTGGAGATTATGCTTTCTCCGATAATTCGAAGATTTCTAAAATAACAATTCCAGCTTCTTTGAAAACTCTTGGCGTTGGTGCTTTTGAAAATTGTGTATCTCTTACAGATGTAGCTTTCAAAGGTGAAAACGTTGTTATTAGTAGCCGTGCTTTTTATAATTGCAAATCTCTTGTAAGATTACCGGAGGGAAATATAACCAAAATTGAGGAAAATGCGTTTAATAACTGCGATTCTCTTAAAGAAGTGGTTATTTTTGACAGCGTTTCTGAAGTAGGAGCGCATGCATTTGACGGATGTGATTCTCTTGTAACGCTCAAAATGGGTAAAACGACTTATGGAGAATCTGTATTTGCAAATTGTTCTTCTTTAAAATCTGTTCACGTTGAATCAAAAAGCGGAGAAATTCCAAAGTATGCATTCTATTCCTGCGCAAATCTGAAGGATGTTACTTTCGGTGAAAGCATAAAGAAAATAGAATCTTATGCTTTTGCATATTGTGGATTGGAAAACGTTGCTTTGGGAGAAAACGTTAAAGAGCTTGGTGGAAGCGTGTTCCTCGGATGTAAAAAGCTGGTTTCATTCTCTATGACGGATAATGTCTCCAAGATAGGTTCTTATCTGTTCTACGATTGTTCTGTTCTCAGAACCGTCGTTTTATCAGAAAAAATAACGAAAATTCCCGAATACGTTTTTTGCCATTGCCTTAATCTCACAGATGTAAATATTCCTGAAGGTGTTTTTGATATTGGTAAATATGCGTTTTTCTGTTGCAGAAAGCTACCCGATGTCAATTTGCCCCAAAAGCTTACTACGATAAATGATTATGCTTTCGCTTATTGCGACAAATTTACGAACGTTAAACTTCCCGAATCCCTCACGACTTTGAAAAAAGAAGTTTTTGCAAATTCCAAAGGCTTGAAAACCGTAACGATTCCATCGGGCGTTTCTTCCTTCGGTGCTGACATTTTCAAAGGAAGTAATGCTTTGGAAACCGTATACGTTGTGAAGGGTTCAAAAGCGGATAAATGGATTTCCAAATATCCAGGTTCTTTCATGCTGGAATATATGGACTAACGTTCCATATTTGGAAACTGCGGATAAATTGGCAATATTAAAATTTTATTTTTCGGATTTTTATTTGTTTTTCAGCAAACATTAAAACAACTGAGTAATTAGAGGAAATAGATATGTCAACGGCTTTTAGAAATTTTATTATAACCTTTGCTCTCGCTGTCGCATTGTTTGCGGTTGTGGGATATCTCGCTGTAAACGGTGTCCTTGACGGCTTATTCAAGGGCGGAGAAACCGTTTCAAATGATACTACCGAATATTCATATGAAAACACAGAATCTTATTACGATGGAGAATATGAAGGCTCTGAAGACGTAGTTCCTTCTACCAAAGATTATGGTGATGCATACGTTATATTTTACGAGGATCATCTTAATACTTTGACAGACGTAAAATTTCTTTGCGTTAATGAAGAAACAGGAAAAGTTGTATTTGAAGAAATCCCTTTAAGCAGTACCTTGGTCGTAAACGGATATAACAGAACAATAAGCGAAGTATATAAAACAAACGGGGAGAGTTATCTTTGTGGAAAGTTAGGGTACGTTTTCGGCGTTTCTATAAAGGGATATATGACTTTCGATACAGAAGCAATGCTTTCATTTTTTACCGCAACAACCATTTGCGAAGAATATGAACTTGAAATAGTATGCAATCTTCCTTACGAGGTCAAGTATGAAGACCCCGAAATGAAGGATTACAACGAGCAGAACCCCGATGATATACAGTATATAACATTGGCAGGTGAAGCGGTTATTTCGGCAGAAAACGCTCCTTCAATTTTTGAAAACGTTCCCGAGGATAGCTATGATTCAAAGGCGGCTTCAGTAATGTTTTCCCAGATTTACGATGCGGTATTCCAGAAAGTTTTTGCTAAAGCTGAAATAAGAGACACAGAGCTTTCTGTTGCCGATTTCTTCAGATGCTTTAAAAAGCTTAATGTGAACCAAGAGGAACAGAAAATTTTCTTCGTAATATACGATGGTTTACATGAGGTATCGGATCTTCCTGCTCTTTCAGCTATGGCTGGTAAGGAATTAAGCTGGTCAACGTTGCCGTCAATGTTTGAAGCGGCTATGAAATAATTTATTCTGACAACAAATAGAAAGGAAAAAGTGTTTATCACTTTCAAAGAGATGAAAACTGAAACAAAATGCATAAAAGCGGGTTATAAGCCCAACAACGGCGAGCCTATGGCTTTGCCCATATATCAGAGTACAACTTATTCCTACGATACGGCTGAGGCTATAGGAAAGCTTTTCGACCTTGCCGAAGACGGACATATGTATTCAAGAATATCCAACCCAACAGTTGCTTGCGTTGAAGAAAAAATTGCTGCTCTTGAAGGCGGTGTAGGCGCTCTTTGCACTTCTTCGGGGCAGATGGCATCAATGATGAGTCTGCTTAATATTATGGAAGCAGGAGACCATTTTATTTCGTCTTCAAAAATTTACGGTGGCACGGTAAATCTTTTCATGGTTACTTTGAAAAGACTTGGAATAGAATGTACGCTCGTTGATCAGGATCTTTCCGAAGAAGAACTTGACAAATATTTCAAGCCTAACACAAAAGCTGTGTTCGGTGAATCCTTGGCAAACCCTGCTTTGTCCGTTTTGGATATTGAAAAATTTGCAAGGGTTGCTCATAAGCATGGAGTTCCTCTTATTGTTGACAACACGTTCCCAACACCTGCTTTATGCCGTCCTATAGAGTTTGGAGCAGATATTGTTGTTCATTCTACTTCAAAATATCTTGACGGTCATGCAATTCAAGTTGGCGGCGTAATTATAGATAGCGGTAATTTTGATTGGAAAGCAAACGGATATACTTGTCTTTCAACTCCTGATGAATCATATCATGGAGTTACTTATACTGAAAAATTCGGTAAGAGTGCATATATAGCAAAAGCAAGACTTCAGCTTACGAGAGACTTTGGAACGTATCCTCCTGCATTCAGCGCATTTTTGCTCGATTTGGGAATTCAGACCTTGAGCGTTCGCATGAAGGCACACTCTGAAAACGCTTTGAAGGTTGCAGAATTTTTGGAGAAATCTCCAAAGGTTGAAAAAGTTTTCTATCCTTCCCTTGAATCAGATAGCTATAATGGTTTGGCAAAAAAATATTTTGACGGTGGATCAAGCGGTGTTGTTTCCTTTATTTTAAAGGGTGGAAGATCTTCCGCAATGGAATTTATGAAATCTTTAAAAATGGCAACAAACGCAGTTCACGTTGCTGCTGTTAATACTATGGTTCTTCATCCCGCTTCCGCAACACATCGTCAGCTTACCGATGAACAGCTGGTAGGTGCAGGTGTTGCTCCTGGACTTATAAGATTTTCCGTTGGTATAGAGCATATAGACGATATTCTCGAAGACGTAAAATATGCTCTGTCAAAATGCGAGTAATATGCGTATAACTGTAATTTATTGCGGAGATAATGGCGCGGAATATTTTAACTCTGCTTCAAAGGAGTATGAAAAACGCATTTCTGCTTTTTCAGAAATTGACGTGGTTAAGATCCGCCCAGAACCCCTTGACGAAAATAAAAATTTGAGTCAGAATGTTATAGATAAAGCACTTGAAACAGAAGCGGATAAAATTCTTTCTGTAATTCCTAAAGGGGCTTATAAAATTGCTCTCTGCGTGGAAGGAAAGAAAATTTCTTCAGAAGATTTGTCCGCTCTTGTAGATGATAAACGTGAAATGGGTTTTTCGTCATTTGCTTTTATAATAGGTTCAAGTTACGGACTTTCAAGTCGTCTTAAAAAACTTTGCGATTATAAGCTTTCTATGTCTGCTATGACTTTCCCGCATCAGCTTGCAAGAGTTATGCTTCTTGAACAGATTTACAGAGCTTTTACAATATCTGCAGGAAAGCGTTATCATAAATAAAATGAAGGTTATTATTTGATTTTAAAAAACTTTTGTGTTATTTTTTGTCTTTTTGAAAAAGATTATAAAAAGCACTTGAAAAATGATTTTATTTGTGGTATTATGTTGCTGTAGCGAAAGCGATAAAACATAACAAGTTACGGAGGAAATACTTATGGCATACGCAATTGACAAGGATACTTGCATCGGCTGTGGCACATGTGAGGGTGAATGCCCCGTTAGTGCTATCAAAGTTGATACAGATGGCAAATATGTTATCAACGCTGATGAATGTCTCGGCTGTGGCGCTTGCGCAGGTGCTTGCCCTGTAGACGCTATCAAAGAATAATCTTAACTGATGTTCTTAAAACTGTTGTGGAGTTTTCTGCAACAGTTTTTTCTTTTTTGAAATAAATCAAAAGGTGTGGAAAAATTTTTAAAATTCGCAAAAAACTATTGAAAAATAAATAAAAATAGTTTATAATATAAACAAATCCAAAAGAAAGTACAAATGGATGTTGCAGAGAATGATTTGTTGTTTGAGAGGAGGTATTGCTATGACAAAAATGTATATTCAACCATCAAAAATTTCTGGGATTATTAAAGCGCCACCATCGAAATCAATGGCTCATAAAGCTCTGTTCTGCGCCGCTCTTGCAGGCGGAGAATGCAGAATATCAAATGCAGGCGTGAGCGATGACGTTAAAGCTACTATTTCTTGTTTGACACAGCTTGGGGTTATAGTTGAATACGACGGAAATGATTTGATTGTAAACGGTAAAGGACTTGCTAATCTTAACAAGGATAAGCATATAGATTTCCAATGCAAGCGAAGCGGTGCTACTCTCAGGTTTGCAGTTCCTCTTGCCGCGATTCTTGGACTTGATGCATCTTTTTTTGGGACTGGGGATTTGCCCAAACGTTCTGTTTCGGAGTTCGAAACAATTTTTGAAAATACAGGAATTGAGATTTACAAAAAGGATAATGAAATTATTTCTATAAGAGGTCGTTTTGAAGCCTCAAGAATAACGGTTCCTACATCAACTTCTCCTCAGTTTTTGTCAGGCATAATGATAGCTTTACCTTATTTGCAGAAGAAATGCGAAATTTTTCTTTCTGATGAAGTTCCATTCAGAGAATATATAAATCCCGTTTCGTTCGTTCAGAAGCATTTTGGTGTTGAAACTGTATTTGATTCGGATGCAAGAAAAATAACTGTCCCCGCAAAAGGTTACGACGCTGGCAATTTCTCCGTTGAGGGCGACTATTCTCTTTCTGCTCCTTATCTCGTAGCAGGCGCTTTGGGAGATGGTGTAACTGTAGACAATCTTTATTCTGCTTCGTCACAAACGGAAAGAAGACTTATAAATATTTTGTCCGATTTTGGTGCTAACGTAATACAGGCGGAAAATTTCGTTTCAGTTTCAAGAAACAGAACTTCGCCTATAGACGTTGATTGTGCTGAGATTCCTCATCTTGTTCCTATGCTTGCAGTTCTGGCTTGTTTTGCAAAAGGAAAGAGCCGTCTTGAAAATTGCGGAGTTACATTCTATAGGGAAAGTGACAGATTGCATCAGGTGTGCGATGCTTTAACTTCTCTTGGCGCGGATATTGAGGCTATTGGCGATGACCTTTATATAAACGGAAGCGGTAGCCTTGACGGTGGCGAAGCCTTTGATTTTGGTGACCACAGAATAGCAATGGCTTTGTCTATAGCCGCAGCATTTTCTGATGGTGAAAGCATTGTTGATTCAGATGATTCTGTAAAAAAATCGTATCCAGCATTTTTCAGCGATTTTATGAAAGTAGGCGGAAAAAGAAAAATTCCCAAGAAAAAAGATTCCTTTTTCGATGCATATGAGGAAGATGATTTCTATGAGCAGAAAAACAAATCTGGAAAGATATATATTGATTAAATGCAAATCCTGCGGTAGAAATTCTCTGCCGCAGGTATTTTTTTCTTTTTTTAAAAAAGTATTGACATTTAAATTTAAAGTAGTATAATATAATTACAAAAGAAACAAAGCGTTTCGTTTGTGAAATGCTATTTGGAGGTCTTATTTATGGGGGGAATCAGAAAGAAAAATCCTGAAACGATGGAAAAAATTTTGAAATTTGCGGAAGAGTATTATTTTGAGCATCATTCATCACCGTCTATGGGGGAGATTGCTTTAGCTTTGAATATAGGAAGATCAACGGCATATAAATATCTTGTTGAAATGGACGAAAAGGGAATTTTATCTTACGATGGAAATATAATAGTAACTCCCGATATGTCAAAGGCAAATTATAAAGTAAATAAAGCTCCTATTGTTGGAAACGTGGTGTGCGGTGAGCCTGAATATGCGGAGGAAAATTTTGAAGAGTACGTAGCACTTCCTGAAGCACTTTTCGGTAAAGGGGATTTTTTTATTTTGCGAACTCATGGAGATTCTATGATAGAAGCAGGCATAGAAGAAGGGGATATGGTAGTTGTTAAAAAACAGAACGTTGCAAACGGCGGAGATATGGTTGTAGCCCTTGTTGAAAACGAAACGACGCTTAAAACCCTTGCGTTTGACAGAGAGGGAAGGTTAGTGCTTCATCCTGAAAATAGAACAATGGAGGATATATACCCATCTGAATGTTATATTCAGGGCGTAGTTAAGTATATTATCAAATCTGTAGGGAAATAGATTGAATTTCAAATTGGAGGCAAAAAATGGAAAAACAGTATTTATGCATAGACCTTAAATCTTTTTATGCTTCCGTGGAATGTGTTGAGCGTAACCTTGACCCTTTGACTACCAACCTTGTAGTGGCTGACATTGGGAGAACCGAAAAAACTATTTGTCTTGCAGTAACGCCTTCTCTTAAAAGCTTTGGTATATCAGGCAGAGCAAGGCTTTTTGAGGTTGTGGGACGTGTACGCGAGGTTAATTATGAAAGAAGACAAAAAGCTCCGCATAGAAGACTTGAAGGGAAATCCTTCGATTATAATGAATTGAAAGCAAATCCGTCATTGGCTCTGGATTATATAGCCGCTCCGCCAAGAATGGCTTTATATATGGAATACAGCACGAAGATATATAAAGAGGTGTATCTGAAATACGTATCAAAGGATGATATACATGTGTATTCCATAGACGAGGTTTTTATGGATTTGACGGGATATCTGAAATATTCCAAAATGACAGCTCACGAGATGGCTATAAAAATAATCAGGGAAATTTTAAAGCTAACGGGAATAACCGCAACTGCGGGTATAGGAACTAACTTGTATCTTGCAAAGGTTGCTATGGATATAACTGCCAAAAAAATGCCTGCGGATAAGGACGGAGTTAGGATAGCGTATCTTGACGAGATGACTTACAGAAAAGAGCTTTGGGAACATAGACCGCTTACGGATTTTTGGCGTATAGGGAAAGGATATTCATCTAAGCTGGAAGCCTTGGGTATTTATACAATGGGAGACGTGGCAAAATGTTCCGTAGGAGATCCAACCCAAAAGTACAACGAGGACTTGCTGTATAAGTTGTTTGGTGTAAATGCAGAGCTTCTTATCGATCATGCTTGGGGATGGGAGCCTTGCACCATAGCTGACATAAAATCTTATAAACCAGCTTCAAACAGTTTAAGCTCTGGGCAGGTTTTGCAATGTCCGTATTCTTTTGAGAAAGCTCGACTAATTGTAAAGGAAATGACGGATATGCTTGTGCTTGATCTGGTGGATAAAAATCTTGTAACAGATCAGATAGTGCTTATAATAGGCTATGATTCGGGAAATTTGTCTGATCCTAAAATAAGGATTAGGTACAGTGGGGAGATAACTATTGACCATTATGGACGACCGATTCCGAAGCATAGTCATGGAACGGCAAATTTAGGTGGTTTTATTTCCTCTACTAAAAAAATCAATGAAAGCGTTATGTGTCTGTTTGACAGAATAGTAAACAGAGATCTTTTTGTCAGAAGAATAAATATAACTGCAAACCATGTTATCCCGAAAACTAAAGGAGAAGAACCGTTTGTTGCCCAACAGCTTGATTTATTCACTGATTATGAAGCCTTGGAAAGGCGTAGAAAGAAAGAAAAAGAAGCTTTTGAGAGGGAAAACAAGCTTCAGAAAGCCCTTTTGTCCGTGAAGAAAAAATACGGAAAAAATACAATTCTGAAAGGTATGAATTATATAGAGGGTGCAACTGCGAAGGATAGAAATGCGCAGATAGGCGGCCATAGGGCTTAGAAAGGGGAATTGGTAAAATGAGTGATTTCAAATACGAAAATATTATAAATATGAATCACCATATATCGAACTGCCATAGACCTATGATGATAAAAGACAGAGCGGCTCAGTTTGCTCCTTTTGCCGCATTGACAGGGTATGAGGATGCGGTCTTTGAGGCAGGAAGAAAAACCGTGAATAAAGCCGAGCTTTCAGAAGAAAGTATATGTATATTGAACCGAAAATTAGAATCTGTTTTAAAACATATTGATGAAAAGCCTGAAATTACAGTAACCTTTTTTTGTTCTGATGATAAAAAAGAGGGCGGAAGCTATAAAAAATTTTGCGGTAAGGTAAAAAGAGTGGATGAATATAAAAAAGAGATAGTTTTTCATGACGATATTTCAATCCTAATAGAAAATATTTATGATTTAAGCGGAGATTTTTTTGAACGTTACGTAAATTTTGAATATTAGCAAATTCCCAAAGTAAGCTCCAATTTGGAATTTACTTTGGGATTTAACTTTCAATTCTTTAAGTGTAATAAAAAAATAAACTTTAAAAATTGCATTTTAAATATAAATGTGGTAATTTTAAAAAATAGAAAAAATAAAAATTTTTTTTACAGTTTTTAATATTTTTATTGACTATATGGATGAAGGGCCTTTTAAAATATTATAAAGGGGGTACACTATGGGCAATCAATCTAAAACCATCGATATAATGAGCGATGAACAGATTATACAATTGTACTTTCAACGGGACGAGGAAGCGATTTGTGCCACAGATACAAAGTACAAAAGATTATTACTTTCTATTGCGGATAATATTGTTCAGAATATGAGTGACAGTGAGGAATGCTTGAATGATACATATATGGAAACGTGGAACTCAATTCCACCTACAAGGCCAACTTTTCTCAGAGCTTTTCTTGTTACGATAATGAGAAGAAAAGCGATTAATTGCTACAAAAGTCGTAATTGCCAAAAGCGAGTATCATCAGAGCTAACTATATCGTTGTCAGAGAGTGAAGAGTTTATATCCGATAAGTCTTCTGAAACGGATTCATTAGAACTGGGGAGAGTTATCAGCGAATTTATCCGTTCTTTATCACAGCGCCAAATGTACATCTTTATGAGCAGATATTACATTGCTCGACCAATTAAAGAAATTGCAAGATTGCTTAATTGCAGTGAGTCAACCGTTAATAAAGAAATCAGCACAATAAAACATTCTTTAAAAGAAAAGCTGGAAAAGGAGGGTTATATACTATGAAAGAAAATGAATTTTTAGATGGTTTAAATAACATAGAAAACGAAATTGTGGAACAGTTTATATCTATGGACTGCAAACTTCAAGGAAAAGCCAATAAAAAAACAAAAATTATTTGGCTTCGCTATAGTGCTATGGTATCTTGTATAGCGTTGATTGTCAGTGCAGCACTTTTGGTGCCAAAGATTTTTAATGATGATCCGCAAACTGTTGTATCTAATTCAGATATAAGTCACGGTGATTTCTATATCAGCGAACCCGAGCAAAGCGAACCCGATTCAAGCGAACCCGAGTCAAGCGAACCCGAGTCAAGTGAACCCAATTCAAGCGAACCCGATTCAAGTGAACCCGAGTCAAGCGAACACGAGTCAAGCGAACCTGATTCAAGCGAACCCAATTCAAGCGAACCCAATTCAAGCGACCCCGAGTCAAGCGAACCCGAGTCAAGCGAACCTGATTCAAGTGAACCTGATTCAAGTGAACCAAATTCAGAACTTCCGCCTATTCCCAATTGGGATGACGCAATATACAGTGCGAGGCAAATTTCCGAATTATTCTATAATCAATATGAATCCGTAGCAACAAACGCATATACAACAGTTTTTGTACCTGACGACAAATACTTACCTATTGATAAAATACCTAATGAAGGGTATCTTCCTTTGTATTATCTCAACGACACTGATGAATCATGGGAATCTGATCAATCAAGAGAACCTGATGAACCAATTGGAAACGAACTGAATGAGGATGAATTCAGAGGCTTTTTTAGCGAACAACTTCCCAAAGGTTCGGATTTTATTGGAATGAGCATCCCGGAGGATAAGTTTACAATGAGAAAATTGTACAACAACGAGCTTTGGCTTTATTACGATATGGGATCTCACTACATACTGTTAAAGCAAAATGAAAACTTTAATTCTTTTTGCATCAGGGGAAATCCGATTTCAATTATAGGCGGAGAAACAATTCAAATTGATCAACGATTATCTGATGATGAGATTGTTGAGTCAATTCAAAGTGTAAAAAATAAACTTTTTGAAGCTTTTAATGTATCTTTCACCGATATTAAAATCGTAAGATCGTTTGACGATTATTCAACCCATGGAGCTAATTATATACATGTTTACTTTTATGACAAAAACGCTCATCTTTTAAATTCTTTACAAAAAATTCCTGTGTCAGATTATATCTGTATCTCCTTTGATAATGGAGAAAATGCAAGCGACGGCATTCTGACAAATTGTCGGATCACTTATTATAAAATGAGATGTGATATTCAAACTAAATATGAAATTAAGTCAAATGCAGAAATAATATCCCTTGAAGAAGCGGAGGCGTTGTTGTATAATGGCTGTGTGTTTGGCGGCCATTCCTGCACTTTATGTATGGCGGCAAATGAAAAAGTGAGCTTTGAAGGGTATGATTTCGTTGATATTGAGTATGTGTTTCAAACTGAGTCAATCTATAATAATATGAATTTAGGAGCGCCGTTTTACGCATTTTATAAGAAAATAGGCACGGGTAAAAATGGAAATAGCATTTATGCCAAAACATATGTTGCCGCAATTAAAGTGCGTGGGTATACTGCGTATTTGGAAAGTCAAAAAGCAAATCATAAAAACACGTAATTTTTTAAACTGATTTGATGTTTTATTTGACTCTTGTTAAATTGACAATTTATTTTCAGTGAAGAACCTTTTTTAGAATGCTCTGTGTTTTTTTGAATATTAACAAGTTCCCCAAGCAATGACCAATTTGGAATTTGCTTGGGGATTTATCTTTTCGATTTTTTATTATAAAAATACAGTTTTTGCTTGACATTATGAGCGTAAAGTATTAAAATGAATACATAGAAAATATACATATAAAAGCAATCTGGAGATTATTATGAGAATAGCGACACAAACGAGTTATCTTGGTCAGCTTCTTGGAGATGTTGAAGCTGTAAAGCTTATTGCTAAGGTGGGATATGGCGGAATTGACTATTCCATGTTCTACATGAATGATAATAACTGTCCGCTTCATGGTAAGGATTATATGAATCATGTGAAAAAGGTAAAAGAAGCCGCAGAACAAAGCGGAATCCCTTTTACGCAGGGACATGCTTATTTTCCACATCATGTTGAAAATGACAATGAATTGAGTAAAGAGTTTTACGGATATGCTGTCAGATCCTTGGAGATAGCTTCGTATCTTGGGATTGAAGCTGTAACGATGCATCCGGTTGCATTTGAAAAGGATCAGGATGAAAAAAATATAGAGATTTTTTCCTCTTTTATTCCATATTGCAAGAATTACGGAGTGAAGATTGCAATAGAAAACGTATTCAAGGCAAACAGAGAAAAGCTTTGCAGTGATCCTGAAACTCTTAATAAATACGTAGATGAACTTAATAAGGATGGGAATTGTTTCTGTGCTTTGATTGACGTGGGTCATGCGGAATATATAGGCTATAAAGCTGAAGATTTTATTCGTGGAGTAGGTCACGAACGTCTCGCAGGACTTCACATTCAGGATAGTGACCGCATAGAAGACCGCCATCAGCTTCCTTTTACACAGAAATTTGATTGGACCGGTATAACCAAAGCGTTGGCAGATGTGGATTATAAAGGTGACCTTACTTTTGAGGCTGATAAATTTTTGAGATTATTCCCTGCTGAGATGGTAGAAGATGCATCCCGATTTATGCTTAAAGTAGGCGAACAGCTGGTTAGAATGATTGAGAGAAATAAATAAATAAATAAAATACGGCTGTTGCACTAATAACATTAGTGCAACAGCGCAAGGCATAAGGCAATAGGCAGGAGAGAAAGAAATTTTTCTCATTGCGTAAAAATAATTTATTATAACAAACTAAATCCTTTCACTGACAGCGAATTAGCTGGAACGTACTAATAATAACGTTAATGCAACGTTTCAAAGTGAATGTGATTTAATTATCCTTGACCTTCCAAGGTGACAGCGTTCCATCTGTTACCAAAAAACTTTCTTTCGCAATAAGTGCCATTGGCGTATCCGAATAAGAGTCGGAGTAAAATTTGTCAACTGATTCATCTTTGTAAATAGCTCTGAAACGAACAACTTTTTCGTCACCTGAACAGTTTAGTCCAATGAATTTACCAGTTTTTTTGTCTACTCTTGATGCGATGTAGTTTTCTATTCCCAGTCTTTTGCACGCAGGTCCAATCAGAAATTCGGGGGAAGCGGATATAACTAAATCGTCCTTCTTTTGAACTTTTTGATACCAGCCCATGGATTTATGTATGTTTTTATCCCAGAATTCTTCAACGTATTCATCTATTGATTTAAAGTACTGAAGATACGCGAAAACTCTTTCTTTGAACACGGTAAGAGATTTTTTTCCTCGCTTCCAGCTGATATAAGCGGGAAGCATACCGAAAGTGTTCAATATTATAATAGGCCTTTTCTTTAAACAAAAAAAGAAAAAATCAGTAGAACAATCTGTTCTGTTAATTGTTTTATCGAAATCGTATACGTTCATCTTTAAATTCTCCTTGGAGGTTGTTGTGGTAAAGGTAAGTATAATTGTTCCGGTTTATAAAGCCGAAAAATGTATATCAAAATGCGTTGAAAGTCTTATTTTTCAATCGTTGAAAGATATCGAGATTATTCTTGTGGATGATGGTTCGCCTGACAATAGCGGTATAATTTGTGATGAATACGCAAAAAAAGACGGCCGACTTCGTGTTATTCATAAAGAAAATGGGGGAGTGTCTTCAGCGAGAAATAGAGGGATAGAAGAAGCAACAGGTGAATACATTTTATTTGTGGATAGCGACGATTGGGTAGAACCTGATTATGCTGAGGCATTGTACAATACTAAACAACGCTATCCGAATTACGAAGTTTTGTGCGGATTCAGAACCGTTTCCGATTATGAGGGAACTTTTGTATCTGAAAATCGTTTTTCAAAAAACGAGGAAGACATAGTCTCTTTTAAAAGATATATGGAGTTAATGGGCGCTGTTTTAGTTCAGTCGCCTTGGAACAAATTATATAGAGCGGCTGTTATAAAAAATGACAATCTCAGATTTGACGAATCTCTTTCATTAGGTGAAGATGTGCTTTTTAATCTGTCATATTATGACTGCTGCAAGTCTGATAATGTTTTTGTGTTAAATGTCCCTTTGTATAATTATATCAAAACTGGTGGAGAATCATTGGATAATAAGTATTATCCAAATCTTATTATACTTGATGAGATGATATATACAAAATTAAAGGAATTCATTTCACACCATGGTGCTGATAAAAAACAATTGGAAATATTCGATAATTCGCGTTTTTATAGATATATAAAAGCTCTTTCAAATACATATATGGAGGGTAATCCTGCCTCTCCTAAAGAAAAAAGAAAAACAAACAACGAAATATTACGCTCCGCAGAATTTAAGAAATCATTGAATGAGGTTACAGCATACATTCACCCAATACATAAAATAGCATATAAAAGCGGGAGCTGGACATTGGTTAGCCTTGCATATAAAATAACGTCGTTGAAAAACAAAATAATAAAGAGGTAAACATGTATAAAAGGGCGGAAGAATTGGGCTTAAAAATCGGACGCATGGAAAAAGGAAAGCTCAACAAAATAACGGATGTTCCAGGCGTAAAAGTGGGTCATGCTACAATAAAAAATGAGATTAACAAAACGGGTGTTACTATCATTTTACCCCACGAAGAAAACATTTTTCAAAGCAAAGTAGTTGCTTCTTCCTATGTACTGAACGGTTTCGGAAAAACAGCAGGTCTTATACAGGTATCCGAACTTGGAAATATTGAAACTCCAATAGCATTAACGTCAACTTTAAATGTTGGTCTTGTGATGGACGCGCTGGTAGAATATACGTTGAACAACGCTAAGGAAGAAATAACTTCCGTAAATGCCGTTGTTGCAGAATGTAACGATGGAAGAATCAATTCTCCTTTTAACAGAGCTGTAAAGAAAGAACATGTTTTTTCTGCTATTGAAAATGCTTGTGAAGACTTTTCTGAAGGTGATGTCGGTGCAGGCACAGGCATGATATGTTATGGTCTTAAAGGTGGAATAGGGTCTGCATCAAGAATGCTGCCTATTGGAAAAGGATATACTTTGGGCGTTTTAGTTCAAACAAATTTTGGTTCTCTTGGAGATCTTACCATTTGCGGTAAAAATGTTGGAGAATCCATTAAAAACGAAAGCAAAAACAACGAAGAAAAAGGATCGGTCATTGTTGTTGTAGCAACAGATCTTCCTTTAACCTCTAGACAACTTACAAGAGTTATTAAAAGAGTATCCGTTGGTCTTGCCCGAACAGGTTCATTTATAGGGCACGGGAGCGGAGAAGTCTTTTTGGGATTTTCAACGTCAAACAGAATTGAAATGAATGAAAAAGACGATATTGTTTCTATGTCTTTACTTAATGAATCCAAAATGAACACAGTTTTCAGAGCTGCTGCAGAAGCTACAGAGGAAGCCGTTTTGAATTCTATGTTGATGGCTTCACCAACAACTGAAAGAAACGGAAATCCCGTTAGAAGCCTTAATGAATTCATTCATTTGCTTTAATCATAGTTGACAACCGCAAAAATCAACCGTAAAAACGGTTGATTTTTTTATTCTCCATCTTTTAATAATGCTTCTAAATTGGTTTTTTGGGGGATCGATTCGGATTTTCTGTCATTCATAAATGAAAAATATTTATTCCCGGTTAAATTATCTATTATTTGCGAAAAAACACTTGCGATTCCAACAGCTATTAACGTTCCATCCGCGATAGATGTAAAACGTCTTATAAAAACGGTGATTATTCCGCAAAGGATACCAAAAAATAATTTACCGTTTTTTGTTATAGGAGAGGAACAAGTCATAGTAGCAACAAAGAAAGCGGAAAAAAGTACACCTCCTGAAAGGGTTTCTACTGAAGCACTATATATTGCTTCACAGTTTCCAACCGGAAGAAAGAATGAAATAAGGAAAACTGTGGAAATGAAAGCTACCGGAATATGAAAAGAGGTATAGTTTTTTATAATTAGAAAAATACCGCATAAAATTATCAAAAATGCTGAAATTTCCCCAATAGCACCGCTATCTCTTCCTAAAAAAGCGTTTAGTAATGTTGAATTCGTAATACTGTCCGTACCGTTTTTTATGCTTTCAAGAACTGTCATTACTCGTTCTGCGTTTGGTGTGGATAATTGGGAAAATGAAAAAGTATTGAAAGGTGCAGTATTACAATTTACAGCCGCACTAAACAAACCGTATAGAATAATTCCCGCGGATGCAACAGGGTTTGCGAGCGTGCATGATAGCGTTCCTCTGAAACGTATTAAAGAAATTGATGATGCAATAAATCCTGCAAGTGCAATTGCCCATAGAGGAGTTGAAACAGGAAAGATCAAACCTGTCAGAATTCCTGTAATAACAGGTCTAAAAATAGAAAAGCTTTTTAAATTCTTTGAAACTGCTAATATTGATAATTCTGTCACTATAGAGAATACTGTGGATGTGGCAAGAAGCAGAAGAGCTCTTGTCCCAAAAACGTATACGCCCCATATAATTATGGGAACGAGGGCAATAAATATATTGCTTTGTATATGAAAAGCTTTATCTTTACAATGCTTTATTGGAGACATATGTGCCCTCCTTTATAGACGTGAGATAATTTAATCGTGTTTTGATATGCTTTTTAAACTGTCAGATATGGTTTGCGAAAGCGGTAAATTTGAGGGGCAGACGTATGAACAGCATCCACAATTTATGCAATGACTTATCCCTGAATGTTCGTTTTTTTCGTGGCGTTCGTATATTATATTTGAATAAAGATATATAGGTTTCAACATCATAGGACATACCTTAATGCATCTTCCACAACGTATGCAATCTTCAGATTTTGACGAAATAACTGAATCCTCTTTTTCTACAACAGTAACGCAACTGGTGCTATGACATATCGTGTTGTCTTCTGAAATGGGCTTGCCAGTCATGAATCCGCCTTCGATAACTTGAGGGTCTTTTCGTATAGTCCCACCGCAGAATTCCAAAATGTCCGATATTCTTGTTCCTATAGGCACAGACAAATTTTTCGATTCTTTAAGACCGTCTGATACGGAAAAAAACTTTCTTACAGCAGGGATTCCCGTAGTGAAGGATAAATAAGTGTTTATAACGCTTTCAGCTGTCAAAACGAGACAACGGCTATTTTCTATCAGATTTTCTCTGTTATATTCTTTTCTTGTTAAGGTATAAATTAAACATTTTTCGTTTTCAATAGGATATTTATTTTCAACTATACGAAAAGAAATAAGCTTAGGATCATTTATTTCTTTTGCTAAGTTCAACTTAAGGGAGATATCATCATCGTTGATGGCTATAATTCCAGCTCTTGCCTTTGTAGCATGAATGAGTATTTTTAAACCTCCAATAAACTCCTTTGCGTATTCTTCAAGTAGCCTGTAAGATATTACCGAGGGAGGCTCTGAACAAGTACAGCTTACAATTATATTTTCTATTTTACCTGAGGATTTTTTTATTTTCTCTGCAAGCTTTACATCTTCATCATATATACCCATGAATTGCAGAACTGATATAATTTCATTTGTTTCAAGAGTTGTAAGAGGAATATCAACAGATGACAGACCAGGATAAATATGATTTTTGAAATCGTTTTTTATAGTTACAGTGCTTTCATTGACGGATTCCACTGTTCCCGATATTCCGGAACATACAGGAGGCAAGCATTCGTCTTCACCAGATGCAATTATCTGTCCAATTTTTACTTCATCGAAAGCAGAAACTGTCATAATGTAATTATTAGGAATTTCAAGATATATATATTCTGGGTCCATTTTTTGTATGGGAAGCAGTTTTGTTTTATTTCCATGATTAAAACGGACTCCACCATCGAATGTTAACATTGTATACCTCACTTTCAAATGTCGAACAAGCTCAAATACACAAAATAATTATATAATATTTACTTGTATTTTTCAATAGTTTTTTTGTTTTTTCTATTGCATATTCTGAAAATATATGTTAAGATGAATAAAAGTGGTGTAAAATGTATTATTTTGTCAAAAAAATAAAAAAGACGAAAGGCTGTGCGAAAAAGCATCGTTGGTGATCCATTATGGCGGAAATGAAAGACAGATTTCAAATAAAGGTTTTTATTTTATACCTTTTGAAAAATATTCGCGAACCGCTCGAATACAAGATAATAAACGATATGGTTATGCAGGACGGATTTGTGTCTGGAACTGACTTTCCGATTTGTTTTTGTGAGCTTTTGGATCAGGAGCAGATTATTGAAGAACGCGTTGACGGTAAAATGCTTTACAGAATTTCTGAATTAGGTGCACAATCTGTTAGTAGCGTTGAATTCAATTTGTATGATTCTGTTAAAGAAAAAGCATTAAGATCAGCTCATAGACTTTTAGCGTTTCATAAAACTGGAAACAGAATTGAATCTAAGATTACACCTCGCGGGGATGGATACATGGTCAGCTGCTCCATAACAGATAATGAAAAAACTCTTTTGGATCTTAATGTTTTTCTTACAGACGATAATTATGCAGATGCTATGAAGGAAAACTTCACAGAACGCGCTGAAGTGATTTACAAAGGTGTGCTTGCTCTGCTTTCAGGAGATGTAAACTATATTTTTGATGAGTAAATTTTAAATTCTTGAGTACGAAACATGGATAATAAAGAAAAAGCGGTGTATGTTCTTGAAAAATTAAGGGAACTTTATCCTGATGGAAAATGTGGGCTTAACTGGGAAGGGGATCCGTTCCATTTATTTGTTATGGCTGTTCTTTCTGCACAATGTAAAGACGAAAGAGTGAATCTTGTTTCTAAAAAACTATTTGAAATATTGCCTGACGTGAATGCATTTGCCAATAGCCCCGAAGGTGAACTTGAAGAGCTTATACATTCTGTAGGGCTTTATAATTCGAAATCCAAAAACTTACGAGAAGCGTCAAAAATGATATGCTCGAATTTTGGTGGACAGATTCCTTGTGATATGGAAGATTTGCTTTCTCTTCCTGGGGTTGGAAGAAAAGTAGCAAATCTGTTACGCGGGGATATCTTTGGACTTGGAGGAATTGTTGCAGATACTCATTGTATAAGAATATGCGAAAGATTGGGTTTTACAAATAAAAAAGACCCGCTTGTAACAGAGCGGGTAATGAGTTCTCTTGTTCCTGTGGAATATCAAAGTGAATTCTGTCATAAAATTGTTTTATTGGGCAGGGATGTATGTTCTGCTCGTGCACCTTTATGTAACCAATGCGTGTTGTTGCCAGTGTGTGAACATCACAAATGTGATATTTAGTTTTTTATATTGTAAAAAACATTTTGTAATTTAGTTTTAATAAATGCATCCTTAAAGTTTTGCGCTTTTTGGATGCATTTATTATATACACAAAAATTTATGAGTTCGATTGAATACCGAACTCATTATAAAATTATCCAATGTATTAATTGTACATTTTGATACATTTGGTTTGTTGATTACAATGATATTATTTTATTAGATTAAGCTATAAGCACAAGGATGACAAGTCGCTTTTTATGAAAAAATCATAAATACTTTGTTCACCGTCAGGTGTTTTTGAGCTGTATGTTTCACGCCATGATAATTTATATAAGATAGTGTCGTTGTTGAGAATTTTATGAAATTTATTCTTGCTGATATTTGCATTCATAGCGGCTTGCAAATCGTCTCTGTGTATATTGTTTATTGGAATATTGTCCATAAGTTCACGAACATTTGTGTTTTCTGTGTAAAATATGTTTATTAAATGATCGACCAATAAATAGTCAATAGCAACGTTATGATTTATCCAGTAAAATTCCCATGCTTCTTTGAAGAAATTAAATAGTGCGTTATCTTTCCACCCACCAATTACGAAAGAAGTCCATCTCATTTTAGAAACATATCCACATTCTATCGTTTTACTTTTGCATGTAAATAAAGGAAGCTCGAAATATGATTCTGGAATTGCAGATGCAGTGAAAACGGTTGAATCTAACCACACTCCCCCATATTTTGCTAAAAGTGAAAAACGAAGGTAATCTGAGAAATTAGCTAATCCAATTATTTTGTTTTTCACTTTATTTAGAATATATTCAGGTATTTCTAAAAAATCAGAATAGGAGTCTTTATCAATAAAATACACGGGGTGGTTTCCCGCGTTCTTTCTTGTGGATTTAATGCATTGTCGGACTAGAGAAGGAGCATTTGCTTCACCATCCCACCAACAAATCCATATGGGAGCGTTTATTTGGAACTCTCCTATAGTATAATTTGCGGAGTGCTTTTCTATGATAGAATTGAGATTCTTTTTTAAATAATCTGAAATCCAATTGTTAGAAATATTGGAAAGTTTTAAACTTAAACTCTTAATTTTTATAATTCTAAAAAATTCTCCTAAGAAATTCAAAACAGAAAAATAAAAAGAAAAATTGCAATCTGCTTTAAAAGATTTTGAAAGATTTTTAATGATTCTTTTTATTTTTTTAAAAAAGATACTCATTATTTATTCTCCTTTTGAATTTAAGAAATGCACTCATAGGAAATATAAAAAATCTGCTTCCGATAACATATATACGCTGCTTAATTGTAAGAGGGATAAGTTCTTTTATATCAAATGAATGATTTGCTCTATATTTTTTTATTTTATTAAATATGGTTGTTTTTTGAGGCTTTGGTAAGTCCATTGCCATCTGAAAAAAAAGCAAACACATCATACAAAAAGTTACTTTATCTTTTTGATATATGGCTGGAAAATTTTCTTTGAAGAAAAATAAACGTTCATTATATGCTTCTAAAGCATCAAAGTGTTTAATGGAAATTGAATTCATTATACTTCCGCTACGCTGATAATAATAATACAATTTAGAATCCACGTAGGACAAAATTTTAGCCTTGGATAAAATTTTATATGTAAAAAATTCGTCTTCGTGATAACGACCTTCTTTAAACCATTCGCCCCGCAATATATTTTTGTGAAAGAGCTTATTCCATGCAACTGCTCGAAATTTGCATCCTGAAATCAACGTTTCGAGCGCTTCTTCCGGCGTGTACGACGATATATTAGGCATTGAATTATCAATATCTGGATTGGAACTATCGTAAACAATTTGAATATCACATGCGGAAATATCGGCGTTATTCTTTTTTATGGCAGAATATAAATTCCATACATAATCTTTATGGACCCAATCATCGCTATCGATGAATGCTATGTATTTTCCACTTGATATTGCCAACCCTGCATTTCGTGCATCTGAAAGACCACCATTTGTCTTATGGATAACTTTAATTCTATTGTCTTTTTTTTTCCATTCTTCGCAAATTTCGGGACAATTATCAGTAGAACCGTCATCAATCAAAATGATTTCTAAATATGTATAAGATTGATTTATAATCGAATTAATGCATCTGTTTAAATATTTTTCAACATTATATATAGGAACTATAAGGGTTATTAAATCCATAAGTTAATTACTCCTTCCTTGTATGATGCAATAAAATTATATTATATGTAATAAATTCATCTGTATGTGAATTGTAGAAAACGGATATTTTCAAGAAGTTTGGCTGAATTTTTCTTTCCCAATGTTGTAATAAATGAAATTCGGAATTCGGAATTCGGAATAAAGCATGTTTAAGCTTTCTAGATTATTCAAAAATATATATATTCCTTAATTCACTTGTATCAATATTAATCAGTTGTTTTAAGTAATGATTAAATCGCTATTCCGTCATTATTTTTTCTGAATCGCTTTCTACGCAACGGGATAAAAAATTTTCGACATTATAAACAGGTACGATAACTGAAAGCTTGCACATTATTTATAACTCTCCTTGATTAGAGAAAGGATTAGGGTACTATAAACATATTATATGGGCTCATATATATTTCAAGAATTCTGCTGAAATATGGGGTTCCCCAGCTTATTAAATAATACATGATAAGATAGCAAACAACACAGACGATTTTTACAGTTTTACCTGTTTCCTTATCAAAAGCGTTATCCAAAAGCCAAGGCAACGATACAAATCCGTATAACTCGAAATAAATAGGCATTCTTCCCATGTGAATACCAGAAGTAAATGCGGCAACCAAATAAATGCATGCGGAAACTAAAGACATATTTATACAGATGTTTATATATTTAGGAGCTGTGTCTTCGATTTTTTTTCTTGATACGAGGGCAATAATTGCAGGTGCAGCCGCTATTGGAATTCTTAGCCAGTTGGAACCACTATATGTTTCCAAAACTGACGAATCATAGTTGGTATCGCTTAATATTATTTCCATGATCCCTGTAAATTCCGATACAAATGTAACCGCAAGAATTGAACCGAAAAGTATGAGCAACATTTTTTTGTTCCATGGTTTTCCGTGAACAAAAAAGTATACAGGGATAACTACCAAAGCCGAAGTATGGAAAAGTGAAGCGATAAAAACACCTATGGCAAATTTCCAGAATTTCTTTTCCATGAGATATTTGCTGAAGCAAAGAATTATACATACGGCAAGAAATTGCTTTACTCCATTAACCATCCATATATGTTTTTCAGAGGCTAAGAACAGAAACATCGAAAAAGAAAAGCTACAGGAATATTTTCTGTAAAAATATAAAATAGCAAGGCAGTCAAAAATAACAAGAGTAAGATTGAAATGAAAAAATTCAGTGGATATAAACGTTTTGAATAATACCTCAAGACCGAAAAAACCCGGATATTTTTCAACTGTTTTCATATATTCAAGAATCTGCGATGGCTCATATGGTACTGTTTTATATCCCATTTCATATGCTGTTAAATCAAACAGTGAATCAATATGCCCCAGAAAAAAAGCTATATATGCCATGGTGAGGAATGAGAAAAAGAAATTTGATCTTTTTTCTTCTCTGCCTTCAATTATACATGTGACTTCAGAATCTTTGCTGAGTAATCCGCAAAAAGCATTCCAAATCATCATACTTACGTATATAAACATACCTTTGTCCTTTGTTTGGTTTATTTGGAAAAATAAAAATTCAATAAAAAATCAGCAGTGTTGCCAATACTGTATTCTAAGAATGAAACATTGTTTTTTCTTTCTGATTTGAGAATCTTCTCTGCCCATGTTTTTGCGGAAGATTTGCAGGATAAGAATTTGCAGTTATTTGTAAAATTTACACCTTTTGGATGTCCCTCACTCAAAACGCATGGTAACGTATTAACTTGCGCTTCTGCAACAGCAGAGCCAAAGCCTTCAAAAAGAGAAGGGGAAACGTAAACGTCCGATGCGTTAAGAAAATATTCAACGTTTGAAGTAGCTTCAGTAAGTAAAACAAATTCTTGCAATGAAGAATCTGAAATTTCCTTTTCAAATGATTCTTTCAGTTTTCCGCTTCCGACACAAATCAAACGTACGTTTTTGTCAACTTTTAAAAGTTCTTTTAAAATATCAAGCAGAAATAACTGATTTTTTTCCTTTGAAAATCTTCCAACATTGATAATAACTAACTTGTTTTCAAGCTTCAAATCCGCTCTTGCTTTTTCTCTCGTTCCCTTTGAAAAAGTGAATTTTTCAATATCTATTCCGTTTTTAATAACAGTAAAATTGCTTTTATTTCCGAAAAGCCATTTTCCTGCTTCATCACTGCACGCAAAATAGTCTGTTGCAACTTTCGGTAGTTTTCTTTTAAAGATGGATTTGCAAAGGCCTTCAAAAAAATCGTATTTTGGATAAGCTGTATGAGAATGAGCAATTCTTGTTGGAATCCTACAGTTTTTGGCACATTCGAGAACTATACCGCTTAATGTGTTAACGTGACTGTGTACAATGGAATATTGAGGATTGTCGGTGAAAAACTTCTTCAGATTTTTCTTGAATCCAAAATATCCCGTTTTTTTTATTGATGGAATTTTATGTATCACACCACCGAGTGAACGAATCTCTTCTTCTAAAATTCCGTCTTCTTCCCTTATGACAAGAAAATCAAAGACTATTTTTTCTCTGTCAATATTTTTAAAAACGCCCAGAATCAAATTTTCGATTCCACCGTAATTTAAAACGGAGGTAACGTGAAGTATTCTTTTGGGAAGCATGTGTATCCCTCCGTATGGAAAAACTATTTCAAGTTGTTGACTATAAATTTAAACTTTCCACTTTTTTCTTTAGGAATATTTGTGGTATGATGAAAAATAAAATTCATATCATGCCCCATTTTAAAGAAAAGCTCTTTTTGTAAAATTATATCCTGATCCTTGTCGTAGTTTTCGTCTACCTCAAGATAAATATGTACCGTTCCAATTTCATTTTGCACAAATTGTGCAGCTCTGACACTTGTGCTTAAAAGCTCAACGCTTGATCCTAAATGAATTGACGTGAATTTACCGTGACTTTTTGAAAGAAGAAAATCCATCGTTCTTCCCTCAAGTCTGGAAACGGTTTTCATGGCGCATCCGCAAGGACAAATAAAATTTTCAGGAGAGGGGGAGGCTTTGTCCCCGATTTTGTATCTAATGAGAGGGGTGCCGTATGTAAAGAAGCTTGTAATCAGCATTTCTCCGTCTTCGTCAATTTCTATTATGCCAGTGTCTTCTCCAATATGCAGACTTCCACATTCGCATTCCCAAATAAAAGTAGCACCTTCTGAGGATGAATATTGATCGTATATCCTGCATTTGAAAGCTTTTTCAATTTCAGCTCTGTATGAGGGATATAAAGTTTCTGATGTTGTAAATATGGCTATAGGTACAAAATCCAATTTTATGTTGTTGGAGTTTATAAACCTTGCTATGTCGTATATGGATGAAGGATAACCGTCAATGGAATGAGGCTTAAAGGAGTTCAGGTTTTCAACGTAATATTTTATATTTTCTCCTTTGCAACGATGTGTTGAGTATATACGTTGGTTCATAGCTTTGTTATCCCGCCAGAAGATTTTTTTCTTCTGATTAGGAGGCACAATATTAGAACGATTGAAAGATGCTCGCTTCATATCACGATGTATAAATCCATGTCTTGCCTTGAATGCGTCAAGATAGGCAAGTCTCGTTTGAAAATCATCAATTTTGTTTCTGAAACGCAGGGAAGTACCCGTTGTTCCGCCTGTCTTGCTCAGATGACAACCTTTTTTAGGAATTGTATACATCTCTTCTAAATGTTTTCTTACCGTTTCTTTTTCTAAAATGGGAAGCATTTTTATATCGTTTGCGCTTTTTACTTTTGAGATGTCGACATCCTTGTAAAATTCTTTATAAAAGGGAGAAAAAGTAACAGCATGATTAAGAAGCTTTAAAAAACGTTCATTCTGAATCTTTTTGATGGATTCTCTGTCTGAATAATCAAAATTTTTAAAGAATTCAAGATTTTTTTGATATTCTGAGCCGAACCTGATTTTTGCACGTCTTTTTCCTTCAAGAGTTGTGAGTATGTTCTGTATGAAAATAGGGGAGCTTTCGTATATATCCATTCTGTTCAAAACAAAAACTCCTTTTCCTATAACAAGCATTTTCTTACTTTTTTATTTTAACATTCAATAAATGTTTTGTCAAGTAAAATTAAAAATTTACTATTCAATTTACTATCTATGTGATTGAAGAATCGTTTTCTCAAATGAATCCACATTATAATAGCTTAATAATTCTTTGTATGTTGATCTCGTAAGCTGTTTTACTTCTTCTTCACTTGTAAACCCACTATAAATTTCGTGGTCTGACGAGTATGGGGAAAAATAATCTGCGCAGTGTGCCAGTGGTGATAAAATTTCTTCCTCTTTTTTGGACAAAGAATCATCCTTCTCCATATAATAAATCTTAGTCATCAATGATGAAAAGGTTTGAGTATCATATTTTCCATTACAATACTGTTCGATCAAATAAAGCAACTGAAGTTTTCTGTTCATTCCGTTTTAACCTCTATTTTCAGACATATCAATGGACGAATAAACTATTCGATTTTTTGGAATATTTCCGTCCCAGTTCAAGAAGTTATGTGTAACAGATGAATTTCACCTGTAAGAATACCGTTTGGCATATTTATATTTCATTTCTGATAATAAGCTATTTGGAAGTTTGGCTATTTCCCCTGTACACCAAACCAAAACTCATTCATTTTCTCAAGAAATTCTCTCGTTATGGGATAGCCACTGCTTTCTCCAATTACTGAATCAATTTCACAAAAAGGGCATAAAGCAGTCTGTTCTTCGCTATATTCC
Source organism: Oscillospiraceae bacterium (assembly GCA_015064625.1). Classification (GTDB taxonomy): domain Bacteria; phylum Bacillota; class Clostridia; order Oscillospirales; family CAG-382; genus SIG653. The sequence goes on from SVRW01000010.1 coordinate 58,534, forward strand.
CAATCTTTCACTACTACATCACCGTTTAAAAATTTCGACTTTTCAATCGGTCTTTTTTCTTTTAAGCAATTCTTTATTTCTTTTGGAGAAAAAACAGAAAGACAATAAAAGCATCCGCAAACTTTGTCGTTTTTAAGCATTTCACTATTTCTGATACAAAACTCATGTGCAATTTTATAATCAGCTTCTGTGTAGTTTTTCATATTTACTCAACCTCATTATTTATTTTCACATATTTGCTTTTGAATATATGCAAATACTTGGTTCGTCACCTTTGAAACAGTCCTATTGGTTGTATCAATCAGCAAATTATTTTTATATCCTGAATATTAGATAAGCACAGTCGATTGTTTTTATCTGTGTCAACTTCGGTATGTGTAAATGCAATATACCATGTAAACGTTTCATCAAATACATATACGTCTTCTCTCAGAAAATACTCACATATATCTCCTATACGATGCGTTTCAATATGGTGATCATGAATTAACACTTCACAAAGCTCTTTTGGCGTTATGGAAATTACTTCATCTGATTTCAAAACAAGTTCACACGGTGGTGTATAAACAGACTTTTCCCACCAAGCTTCAGGATAAATTATTTTAGACGGGCGTATATCCCACATTACAAATACATTTTCACTTTTTTTCTGATGGAGACAACGCATAGCATCATAAAAGTCAACTTTATATGCATTATTTTTCTTCAAGCATGACCACAAAAAAGATACCATAAAACCTTCTGCATTTACAATATCATTTGCTCGTAAATCCTTTATACACTTAATATACAAATCTTTTGTTGTATCTACAAATGTATCAATAAATTTATTACGAAGTTTATAGGCTTTTTCTTCGGGTATTTTTGTATATTCAAAATTCATTTTTTCCCTACCAATCTGAAATAGTTTATATGTGGATAAGCATAATTAGAATTTACATGCCAAAAATGTTGCAAAGTATTTTATGATAACTCATCCATTCCGCCACCGCTATATGGTTCAATATGATATTTGCCACCGCAAAAGCTAAATTGTTCGAGCTTTCCACGGTGTGAACAGATGACCATATTAAAATAGCCTCTCTCAATCAGCTCAACGGTAAATACAACACCTTTATCATCACAAATAGCTATCATATTTCCACTAAGAAGTGTTCCATGATCTAACCTTGATACCGCAGTTTTTAACGCCTCGCAATCGCTTAACTTATACCAACAAAACGCTTTGCCTTCTTCGGCAAAAACCGTTTTTTCGGAGCGAAAAGAATGAATGTGATCGGTTATAAAAGATGCATCAGCACAGGGTATAAGTCGAGGACTGCCAGTATGATACAACTTTGCATTTGATACTGTCGCTGCTAACTCCTCCACAATTTTTGTATAGTCTTCTAAATTCTTATTCATAGGCAACCATAAGTCAGGGATAACGTACCATATTGCATCCTTTGTGCCACCTCGTTGAAGATTTAGACCTGGACGAGATACGATGCGCCAGTACATCTTTCTTGCCGTAACGTGAGTTATGTTGTTGGGGACACTATCTTCGGCAATTAAAGTAACAGGACCATCGAGAACGGTGACAAAGCGGGAATTGAAGTGGACAGAAAGTCCAAATAATTCTTCATTAGGAATAGTCCATTTTGAAACACCAAGAAATGTCAGTTCTACAATGGAAAGGTCAAACATTGACGTTACCATATAGCGAAGCACAAGACTTTCGCCCTCACCATAGCAAACAACGGTATCGTGATTGGCACGAACGTGGGTGTGATATTCGGACGATAACAAATATGCATCGTGCATTCCGTTTGTTTCGTCAAGAAAACGGCTGAAATCCTCTTGCGTATCAATGGGGATATGCCCATTTGCACAGTTAAGATTAATTGTCATTGTCTTTCTCCTTTTTTTATAATACCACAACTTAATAATCCAGATATGGTGACTTGAATGGCTCTATATACATTCCTTCTATATATCTGTTTTTATCGATTTTTTTCTTACAGCCTACATACATATAATAATCATATCCAAAATGAACGAACATATGGGGGGGTTCAAGCTTACACCATAATACTTCTCTGAGAATCAGCCGTGCTAAAATGCTTATATTTTCTACACCTTCAATTTTTTGGGTTTTTGAAATTGAAGAAATAAGCTCTTTTGTCCCTTCGGGAATGTGAACATCACGAGAGTTGATTCTGTCGAGGTTTTCTTCGATGTCGCATCTCTCCAGACCACAAATATTAAAAGCTGAAACGCTGTTTTCTTTCATGAATTCGCATAAAAGATAAATATACTTATTTTCGGTTTCTATGTAAACATCGGGTGTTAATACTTTGCCACCAAATGTCTTGCCCACATCTGAAACAGAAGTCCAATCATTCATATATTCACTTGTTCCGAATTTTTCGTGATTGTATTTTGTTATTCTGAAATATTCCATAGTACTATGTCTTTTTAGGATAATACCTGTTTATATATACCCTTATTTCATCGTTGCTGTCAAAGCGGCATTCTTCTATAATATCCTTCGTCAAAGCTCTGCGCTTTGCTAATGCTCTTATGGCATATTCACGACAGCAAGAGCAAAGTGTTGTGTTATAAATATAAAGAAAAAATTCTTTTGGTAATTTTACGCCCATATCATTCATATCAAGGATTTGCGAGACGATATTGTGCCAATACGTTTCGTTAGCATAATCAATCTTTATATTTTTCAGATGAGAAAGTAAAAATTCTTTATCAGCATCTGTATAATTTAAAAGAAGAATTTTAATTGCGTGAACTATATGCTCTCCTTTTCTGAAAAGTTCAAGTGAATATTCCCTCGCTTCTTCGCTTTGACATTCTGTTAAAATATCAAGAGCCATGTTTTTCAATTCTTCGTTTGTTGAATTTGTATATTCTACAATAATATTATGCGGAATATATGAAAACGGCGGTTTCGAAAAAGCGAAAACTGAAAGCATTTCAAATTTTTTGTCCTCGTTTGGTTCATCTATAATTATTTTTGCTAACTTTTCTTTTTCCGTATCTTCTGAGAGGCGTTTGAATCTGACTTTTTCGCTTAGTGGTAATGTTCCCTTTTCGTCTATCTCTTTTTTCATATCAAAGGCACTAAGCGGCTCTATCAGTGGTTTGGTAAAGCTTTCAAGCACTAATAATGCTTTCGTATATTCCTCATAAAAGACTTTCATATATTTTGTTTTTTTAGCTTCAAGCTTTAATATTGAGTTTAGCTTCCTTTTTCCAAAGTCATCACTCATTTGAGAACAAAACCAATCAAAGCTACTCCCTGAATAATGGGGATTCTTTTCAAATAACTCCCCCATATCGCAAGCAATTTGAAGCATTTCATCAATTCCACCCAAGGCTTTGAGCGAAAAACAAATTGCTTCAAAATAATCACGTTCAAAATCATACATTCTGAAAGAACGTTTATTTATAAGACGGGAATGCAAAAATTTATATTTTTTGCGCAAAGCATCAAAGGCGTGTTTATTTCCATCCGCTGCAAAGCATCGCAAAAGCCATGTTAGATGATGAAATTCCCATTGGTCTTTTAATTTATATTTTTCATAAGCTTCAATAAGTGGATTTAAAAAATATTCCTCGTCACTAAAATATTTTGTCAGCCTATAAACGTAATCTGCTCTTGTCCCTTCGCATTGAGTATCAAAGGACAAATTATGTAAACATCCCCAAAGAACAACGTCTTTGTATTTTTCAGTTTCTTCTGATTCTTGGAGAACAATATTGCATCGTCCAAGTCCTTGCATCATATATCTTTTAAAATCTTTTTTAGTCATAGTCTTTCCCTTTCTCGTTGTTGGATTTATTTCAACTCCCAAAGACACTTTAATTTTTCGTTTTAGGTGCTCCTACGGCAAATCTGATAGTTTTCTTTTTGGGTTTTGGTGTTTTTAAAAACAATTCCCTTATGTTTTTGTTGCAGTCAAAAAGAAATTCTTCTTTTAGTTCTTCGGGGAAAAGTCCTTTTTCAAGTAATAGTTCACAAAAAAACTGCCTATGCTGATAATCCAAAAAGATTTCGAAAGCGTGGGGAATCATCTCCAAAGGCAGTTCTTCAACCCCAAGACGTATGTCTCTTTCTAAAACCACTACTGCGGCATGTCTGTCAATTTTATTAGGAGAATGAAAAAGAGCTATAAAATCTTCCTTGTCCTCTTCGGGCTTGTAATTTACGCCAAAGCGTATTTCAATAGCATGAAAACGCCCCTTCCCATCAGAAAACCTTTTGTCATAAAACATCTTTAAGCCAACTTCACGGGCAATATCCTGACGTTTGTATTGCAATATATCCAAAACATGCTGCGTTATTCCCGAAGGTTCTTCACTCACATCATAATTTTCCTTTTCCACCCACTGGACGAGAGGTGTTACGTCAAGTGGGAATTCCTCGGGTATCGAATTCGGATGATGGGACACATTGAAAAAGGAAAGCAGATATTTTTTTCTATTAACATCAGTTTCTTCTATGGCGGCACGTGCTATTCGCATAACGGATTCCTTATCTTTATCTTTATGTTCAAACCATAAATTCAGTATATCAAAATTCCATCCTTTATTCGCGAGAATCGTATCAGCAAGGTTGAAGTTTTCGTCTGCCTTTGGGAACAAAAAATCTTCAGGTTTTTCGCCCTCATGGATTTCTACCATTTCATTTCTTATGTCAATTTCTGCACCGTGTTTATGCTCCCTCACAACCTCATCGAGAATCATAAAGAAATGTTTTCTTCCAACTCCATCCCAAATCTGAAACAATGGATTCTGATACGTGGGAATAACGGGAAATTCTGCATATTCGAATAAATCTGCAATATCAAAAAGAATCTCTTTAATTCGTTTATCCCCAGCCTTAAGATATCTTCCCAAAATTATACATGCACTCATAAATACATGAGAACATGGTGGATATTTTTCCCCATCCCACGCTTTTTTCGTATATTCAAGAAGCTCCTCGTATGAGGTTTTGTAATAGCCTTCTACTATTTCTTCAACCTCGTTTCGTTTTCCCATAAGAATCAAAAGAGGAATTTGCGTTATTTTAAATTCTTCTTTCACTATCCGGAGAAGCTTTTCTATAATTTCTGCCTTGAACGTTTTGTCATCGAAAATATCAATAATTTCCTTTTCGTAAAAATCCAAGACTCGATAATTTTCCTCAAACATACATTCAAAAAAAGCACTTTTAAAGGGTGTTTTATCCTCTTGCTGTTTGAGCTTGATAATAGCTCTGCCGAGACCTTTTTTGTAATAGTCACAAAACTCCTTTGCGGTCATTTCAGGCTTTTCGCTATGAATTTTGAATATTTCCTTATCATGTTTTCGTTCATTCACTCCGTCATTGCGATACTGCATAGGAGTTTTTCCAAAACGCTTTTTGAAAGAGCGAATATAATAGTTTGCATCAGAAAAACCATGCATTTCTGATATTTCATTAACGGGAATTTCTGTAAAAAGTAAAACGGGACAGCTTTGTGTAAGTCGTGTTTCCAAAATAAATTTTATTGGCGACATACCTGTTTTTTCTTTTATTAGCCTAGATAGAGATGTTCTGTTTGTATTAAAGCGCGAACATAAAATATCAAGGTTTATTTCTTTATCAATATTATCGTAAATATATCTTACTATTTCGTTTTCAAGTCCGCTTTTCTTTCCTAAATATGCGCCTTCGGCAATACGTAATATTGATATTACGTCCGCCCTTGTTCTGCAAGACCACATACCGTCACCAACGTGGTCTGCAATATTACGCTTTGCCTGATCAAAATAAAGAGATGCGGTATTATATTCCTCCTCGGAAATTGGAACAATACCAAAATAATCGTTGTCTCTCATTCGAAACAACCTGAAATCCGGATATCCATATCTTTCTCTCGCTTCTGTGTAGAAGTCAGTTCCGATAATGTGATGATTAAGATTCACATTATAGAAATACGGACGAAAACTAAGATTCTCTGCCTCATAATGTCCGCTGTGAACAGATAATTTATCTTCACAATTAAGACAGACTATATATTTTCCATCCAAGAAACAACGGTATCCGCTTAATATGATCGTTAAAGATTTTGCCGACAGCAAAACAAGAGAATACATATCCTCGCTTTCGCAAAGTTTATTCGTTATTTTGATAAGCTTATCAGAATACATCATAATTCCCACCTCCAAAGGTAGTATAACATTGTTTCATGTGGATGTCACTATACCATATAAAACAATAATAGCACAATTTACAATTTCGCGCAACACTTTTTTAAAAATCTATTGACAATACATAAAGTAAGTGGTAAAATGCAGAAAAGAGAATATGAAAAAGCTGTGACGAAGAATGGCCAGTGTTGTGATACATTTCAGAGAGCCGATGATTGGTGTGAATCGGTATGTAGGATGCTGTCCTCTCACTTCCGAGCCGGAAACCTGAAAATTCAGTAGGGTGACACGTGAATGCTGCGTTAGTGCATAGAAGTTGATTGACTTCGAAGGTTTGGCGGATATTTGTCCGTAATTTTAGTAGTACTGCGAGTGCATAATTATTGTGTACACCCGTCTCAAAGCAAGGGCTTTGGGGCGGTTTTTGATTTTTGAGATAGGGATTTCTCTTTATGTTAAAATCATATAAAGGAGAAAAAATTATGATGGATTCCAGTAAATATAATGTGGGATATTTTCCCGTTGGGGATGAATATACTAAATGGGTAAAAAAGGAACGTATTCAGACACCGCCAGTGTGGTGTAGTGTTGATATGAGGGACGGAAACCAGAGCCTTGTTATCCCTATGAGTCTGGAAGAAAAGCTTGAATACTTCAAAGTGCTGTTGGAAGTTGGCTTCAAGGAAATCGAGGTTGGATTTCCTGCGGCAAGTGAAACTGAATATGAGTTTTTGCGAACAATCATCGATAAGAAAATGATTCCCGATGACGTTTCTATTCAGGTGCTTACCCAATGCCGTGAGCATATTATTAGAAAAACCTTTGATGCTTGTAAAGGCGCACGGAACGCTATTATTCATTTCTATAATTCCGTAAGCGTTGCCCAACGTGAGCAGGTGTTTAAGAAATCAAAAAAAGAAATAAAGGAAATGGCAATAGAAGGGGCAAAGCTTGTAAAGACTTTGGCTGCAGAGTACGAAGGGAATTTCCGCTTTGAGTATTCTCCTGAATCCTTTACAGGGGCAGAACCTGAATTTTCCTTGGAGGTTTGTAACGCTGTTTTAGATGTTTTAGAACCAAATGAAAATAATAACGTTATAATTAACCTTCCCGTAACTGTAGAAATGAGCATGCCTCACGTGTACGCATCTCAGGTAGAGTTTATGAGCGAAAACCTTAAATACCGCCAGTTCGTCACGTTGTCACTTCATCCTCATAACGACCGTGGAACAGGCGTTTCTGATACCGAGCTTGCTTTACTGGCAGGTGCTGAGCGTGTTGAAGGTACTTTGTTCGGTAATGGCGAAAGAACGGGAAACGTTGATATCGTAACTTTGGCTTTGAATATGTATTCTCATGGTGTTGACCCAAAGCTTGACTTTTCAAATATGAATTACATCGTTGAAAAGTATGAAAAATGCACAAGAATGAGAGTTTATGAAAGAGCACCTTATGCAGGAGCATTGGTTTTTGCCGCTTTTTCCGGAAGTCATCAGGACGCTATTGCAAAGGGCTTGAAATACAGAGAAAAGCATAAGCTTCATAAGTGGAACGTGCCGTATATACCTATTGATCCCGCAGATATCGGAAGAACCTATGATGCTGACGTTATCCGTGTTAATTCTCAATCAGGCAAGGGCGGTATCGGTTATCTTCTTGAACAAACCTTTGGTTATAACCTTCCTCCCAAAATGCGCGAGCATTTCAGTTATCTTTGCAAGGATATATCTGACCGTAATCATAAGGAATTGAAGCCTGATGAGGTTATGAGTGTTTTCGCAAAGAATTACTTGAATCTTCAAACTCATATTGCCGTTACGGATTTTGACTTTATGCGTGAGCATGAAACGGTTAAAATTGATATAACGTTCAGTAAGGACGGCAAAGAAACAACTATGAAAGCCGAGGGTAACGGACATTTAAGTGCAGTTAATAACGCTCTCAAGGCTTATACTGGTGTCGAATACACATTGCAGGTGTTTACACAGCATAGTATGCAGGGACAAGGGTCACACTCCGTTGCCGCTTCTTATATAGGACTTGAAAACAAAGACGGTGTTATGTTCTGGGGTGCGGGAACGGATACTGACGTTATTACTGCAAGTACGAAAGCGCTTCTTAGTGCATTTCATAATATGACGAAGGAGAAATGAAAATGGGAATGACGATGACTCAAAAAATCCTTGCGGCTCATGCAGGACTTGAAAAGGTTGTTGCTGGACAGCTTATAAGTGCAAAGCTTGATATCGTCCTTGGAAACGATATAACCACGCCTGTAGCTGTGAATGAGTTTGAAAAAGCAGGATTCAAGAAAATTTTTGATAAAGACAGAGTTGCCGTAGTTCTTGACCATTTCGTTCCCAATAAGGATATAAAAGCGGCAGAACAGTCAAAAACCTGTCGTGAATTTGCAACCACCCATAAAATAACTCATTTTTACGACGTAGGCAAAATGGGTATAGAACACGCTTTGCTTCCTGAACAAGGTGTTGTGACAGCGGGTGATTGTATAATCGGAGCGGATAGCCATACTTGTACTTACGGAGCGTTGGGAGCATTTTCGACGGGTGTAGGTTCCACGGATATGGCGGCAGGAATGGCAACGGGGACTTCGTGGTTCAAAGTGCCTTCTGCAATAAAATTCAATCTTTCGGGCAAATTACCTTCAAATTGTAGTGGAAAAGATATTATTCTCACTATTATTGGTATGATAGGCGTTGACGGTGCTTTGTATAAAAGTATGGAATTCTCAGGAGATGGAATAAAGAGTCTTTCCATGGATGACCGTTTCTGTATATGCAATATGGCAGTTGAAGCTGGAGCGAAAAACGGAATTTTCCCTGTTGACCAAGTAACTCTTGAATATTTAAAGGGCAGAAGCGAGAGGGAAGTCGTTATATATGAAGCAGACGATGATGCAGAATACGAAAAAATAATAAATATAAACCTTTCGTATATAATCCCAACGGTGGCTTGCCCCCATTTGCCTGAAAACACGCGTCCTGCAAGTGAGCTTCATGATATACGAATCGATCAGGTCGTAATAGGCTCATGTACAAACGGTAGAATTGAGGATATGGAGGCTGCGTACAATATTCTGAAAGACAAAAAAATCGCAGACGGTGTTCGTTGTATAATAATTCCCGCAACCATGCAGATTCTCAGAGAATGCGTTGTCAAAGGTTGGTATACTGCTTTTATTGATTCAGGAGCTGTTGTATCAACACCGACTTGTGGACCTTGTCTCGGAGGATATATGGGAATCCTTGCCGCAGGTGAGCGTTGCATTGCAACGACAAACCGTAATTTTGTAGGGCGTATGGGACACGTTGACAGTGAAGTTTATCTTGCGTCTCCCTATACGGCTGCCGCAAGTGCTTTGACGGGATATATAACCGAATTCAAGGAGAGCAGAGTATGAATACAAAAGGAAAAGCTTTCAAATACCCCGATAACGTAGATACAGATGTTATTATTCCTGCGAGATACCTTAATACTCCCGATGCAAAGGAGCTTTCCTTACATTGTATGGAAGACATAGACAAGGATTTTGTGAAAAAAGCAGAAAACGGTGACGTTATTGTTGCAGGATGGAATTTTGGTTGCGGCTCGTCAAGAGAGCATGCGCCTCTTGTAATCAAAACCTGCGGAATCGGCTGCGTTATTGCAAAAAGCTTCGCAAGGATTTTTTACCGTAATGCTATAAATATAGGACTTCCTATTCTTGAATGTGAAGAAGCTGCAGAGGAAATAAAGGAAACAGACGTTGTAAAGGTTGATTTTGATACGGGTGTCATTACTAACGTTACAACAAATAAATCTTACGTAGCTCAGCCATTCCCACCGTTTATCCAGAATATTATCAAGAACGGCGGTCTGCTTAAGGCTTTGAAAGAAGGCGAATTTGATGAATAAGAATATTGCAGTTATTCGTGGAGACGGAATAGGTCCTGAGATAATAGAACAAGCTCTCAGAGTTCTGGATAAAATATCCGAGCTTTACGGACATACCTTTCGGTTTACTGACGTCGATATGGGGGGATGCGCCATTGATAAATGGGGGAATCCTCTGCCTGATGAAATGCTTGAAAAATGCGTGAAATCAGATAGCGTGTTGCTTGGTGCTGTGGGCGGAAATAAATGGAATGACGTTCCCTCAAACCTGCGTCCCGAAAAAGGACTCTTACGCCTTCGTGCAGGTATGGGCGTTTATTCAAATAACCGACCTGCAAAAATATGGAAACAATTGAGCGATGCGTCTCCTTTGAAAAAAAGCATCGTTGATAAAGGCATCGATTTTATCATTGTTAGAGAACTTATAGGCGGAATATATTTTGGTGAACATAAAACTGAAAATGATACCGCCATCGATGTTTTGAAATATAGTGAATCAGAAATTGAGCGTATCGGCAGAATAGGATTCGAAACTGCAAGAAAACGCAATAAAAAACTTTGCTCCGTTGAAAAAAGTAATGTTCTTGATTCAAGCCGCCTTTGGAAAAAAGTTATGCATAGACTCGCGAAAGAATATACCGACATTGAACTTTCCGATATGCTTGTGGATAATTGTGCTATGCAGATTGTGAAAGATCCATCACAGTTTGACGTTATAGTAACGGAAAATATGTTCGGTGATATCCTTTCTGATGAGGCTTCAATGATTACTGGTTCAATAGGTATGATTCCTTCTTCAAGTCTTGGAGCAACAAAATGCGGACTTTACGAACCAATTCATGGTTCGGCTCCTGATATTGCAGGAAAGGATATTGCAAACCCTATAGGAACAATACTTTCTGCGGCTATGATGTTACGCTTCAGCTTTGATATGGAAAAAGAAGCAGCTTCAATTGAAAATGCTGTATCCGCGTTTCTTGATTCGGGTTATCGAACAGCCGATATAATGAGCGACGGTATGACCCTTGTCGGTTGCAGAAAGTGCGGAGATATAATTGTTGAAAAAATCAAAAAGTAGTATTCTCGAAACAAACTTGAGATGAAAAACGTTTGCTAAAAGCTTTTTTTGATTTTGCTATAATGCGTGTGAATCATTGTTGTTTTTGAAGGTTGATTGGAGCATAAGAAATGAAAAAAATAAAAATAACCGTCATACGTAAGGCAAGGTATGACGATTTAATTGAAAAGTATGAAAACCCAATAGAGCACGCTTGCGATTTACAGGAAGGACAGGTTTTTATCTGCGACGGATGGCAAAAGCCTAAGGACTTTTGCGATAGTGCATGGGAAAGTTTGTCACCTTTTGTGATGACGTTGGCTCATGGAGGAGAAAATTTTTACGATGGATGGATGAAAAATCCTAAATCTGCGATGATTTCGTGTAATGACGGTTTTCGACCTGTAAGTTTTTACGTTGAAGCCATAGAATAAGGAGAAATATATGTTTTTTATCTGTTACCCCAAATGTACAACTTGCCAGAAGGCAAAAAAATGGTTGGACGATAATAAAATAGAATACGAATACAGAGATATTAAAAATGAAAATCCTACCATTGACGAATTGACAAAGTGGTATAAAAAAAGTGGTTTGCCGCTCAAAAAGTTTTTCAATACAAGCGGACTTTTGTATAAATCCCTTGATCTTAAAAATAAACTTCCAACAATGTCCGATGAAGAAATGCTGACTCTTCTCGCATCCGATGGGATGCTCGTAAAACGTCCTATACTCGTTTCAGGCGACTTTGTCCTTGTCGGATTTAAGGAACAAGAATGGAAAGAAAAAATTGGTAAATAATTGGTTGCACTAAAGGTAAATAAACCTCGGTAAGTTGTAAAATAAAAAGGCCAAAAAAGTTGATCCATAATGAAACCTATGGTATAATGTTAAGCGACCAAACCCAACAACCGAAAGGAAACAAAATGGATCGCTTAAATAATACCACAACACAAAGAAAAAGTAAACACCTAAATT
>SVRW01000033.1 GCA_015064625.1 Oscillospiraceae bacterium
AACCCGCCCGATGGTGGAAATACCCCCGATAGCGACAAAAATCCTAACGGAAATTCGGAAGATTCCGAAAGTCCGTTAGGAGAGGATAGCGAACGAGATTCTTATGCATTTCAGAGCGCAGAAAAAGTTGAGCAATGAAACGTCAATAAACGACAGTATTGATATGGATAAGGATGGAAATCCTTTGACTTATATGGAAATTCTTGCGGAAGAAGACAACGTTCTTGAAACCGTTGATAAAAGCATTAAGCTCTCCGTTATGATGAGGGCCATTGAAAATGCGTTGGACGAAAGAGAACGCAAAATAATTGAAAGAAGGTACGGACTTAAAGGCGGGGGCGAGCTTCCCCAACGTGAGGTAGCGAAGCTTCTTGGAATATCTCGTTCCTACGTTTCAAGAATTGAAAAAACAGCTCTTGAGAAAATCGAAGCGTATATGAGACAACGTGGAATCGATGGGGAATGATATCCGAAAATCGCGGGTGGAGTATCTTCACCCGCTTTGCTTACGACAAAAAGTATGAAAAATAAGCTTTGTTAAATTTATTTTCTTTGAAGCTCTTGACAAAAATGTGCAGGTGTGGTAAAATCTCAAATGTTCAAACGATGCGAGTGTAACTCAATGGTAGAGTGTCGGCTTCCCAAGCCGGTTACGCGGGTTCGATTCCCGTCACTCGCTCCAGCCCTGAATCAATTCGGAATTCGTAATGCGGAATTCGGAATAAAGTATAAAAATTTATTTTTCGACCGATGGGAGAAAATATTCATCTGCGGGGGCAATTTTACCCGAAACGGAGTTTCAGATTGAATTGCAAAACGAAGTTTTGCCACGGGGGCGTAGCTCAGTTGGGAGAGCGATGCGTTCGCAACGCATAGGTCATGGGTTCGAATCCCACCGTCTCCACCAGAAAACGGCAGATTCCTGTAGGGAACTGCCGTTTTCAATTAAATCCACCCTGCTGGGTGGGAGAAATCATCTTCGATGATGAAATCCCCTTACGGCGATGAAATCCGCCTCGACGGCGGAAGGGTGGATTTAATTTCATCTGAAGCCGAAGGCTGAAGATTTCATCCGAAAGAAGCGAGGATTTCATCGCGTTCTGCGCGATTTCATTGACTTTTTGCTTGGATTTACTATATAATAACTTCAGAGGGATGACAAACTATTATGGCGGAAAATAAACTTGCGGATATGTCAACCGAATTTGCAGTCAAAATTTTGAATTTGACTGACGGTATTAAAGGACATCATTCTTTAGCCAACCAGCTTGAGCGGAGTGGCACAAGCATTGGAGCAAATATCAGAGAAGCTAAATATGCACATAGTAAGGCGGATTTTGTTGCCAAGTTGCAAATATCCTTAAAAGAGTGTTACGAAACGGAATATTGGATTGATATTGCTCAAAAAGCAAATATAATTTCGGAAGAAATCACAAAGAGTGTTTTGCATGATTGTGGCTCAATTCGCAGAATGCTGATTTCCTCTATCAATACGGCAAAGAATAATGCAAAATGAACGATAAATTTATGCTGGAATCTGAGCAGTTTAGCCTTTCATTAGACTTTCAGGTATTTGAATCGGATATTGCATACCCTTCCAATACGATTTTGTCGGTCAGTGTTTCAAGTGACGGATTTTCCGCAGCCACAACAATGGATATCGATATTAAAGCAGTATGCGATTTTTGCAACGAATTGGAGAACGTATACAATACATTAAAAGGCTCAGCCAAAATTCAAGAAGCATACGGAACCCAATTCATTCTCTTTTCGGGAGACAGTCTTGGACACATTATGGTTTCCGGTTTCATAGATTCTCAAGGTACAAACGGTTTTTGGCAAGAACTGAAATTTGAAAATCGTATTGATCAAACCTATTTACCTGGGTTTCTTAAAGGATTAACCAATTTCGTAACACAATTTAAGAAGTGATGATTGCACGTCGTTGACCTTTTTTTGCAATTACCTCAATTTTTGACCTTTTCACACGTTTATATCAAAAAACGCACTTTCGTCTACCGACAAAGGTGCTTTTTTTGAATTATGTTTGCCTTCGGCAAATGATGTTGGCTTTGCCAATGATGACGGATTCGCTTAATGATGTGTGCCTGCGGGCACATTGGGCAAACATTGCATCATTGCGACCGCAGGGCGCAACATCATATTTTCGGAGCAAATGCATCATTAAAATATATAAGCCTTGTGACTTGATTTGTTTGTGAATATGTGATATAATATTTTTCAAAGGAGGGAATATAATGGAATATTTTATTTTTTCATTATTATTTTTTGTGATTCTTATTCCTATTGTTTTGGGAATTGTTGTTCCCGTATATAAGAAACACAGTAAAGTGACAGGTGGTGTTATCAACTATGATTCCACTATGAGAAAATTCGTTTATAAAATTAACCTATCATATCAGCAGGTAATTGATTTATTAAATACAAAAAACGCTTACGATGAACTATCATGCAAAATCGATTTTGATAAATCTGTAATAAGATTTTCAGAGTATGGTTCTCATAGAGATTACTATTTTCAGGTTCAGGAATGCAACGGCTTTTCTATTTTGAAGCTGGAACAGGTTGAGTTGATTGGTATGCAAAGTCATGTTCCTTATAAAATCAATCCTTTTATTGTCAGAAAATTACAAGCAGAGATAATACCTTTTTCTAAATACAGCTTTTAAATTTTTTTCATTAAATTTTCGCTTCAAAAAGAGGTGCATTTGTATTAAAATTAGGGTTAGTCTTCACAAAAACGAAACAGAGCCATTTTCGGCTCTGTTTTTTTGATAGTTCACAATTATTTATTATCTTATTTGAACCAATTTAAAAGAATGAGGTTGATGGAAGTTTGGTGTTTCTCCGCCAAGGGGTTGCCACGTACCCCAATGGGGGATATCCGTACCGCTTCCGCATTTGGTGAAGTTACATTCGACGAAGCTTCCTCTTTTGAACTCAACGGTTCTGTAAAGGTCTTTCAGAAGCTTTAACGGGATTTTTGCACTGACCGTCCAATATCCGTCGAAAGTTTCTCCTGTAACGGTTACTCTTGCGCCTGAAAGGGCGTTAAGTGGATAATTTCTATAATTTGCAAGGTATACGCCTGCAGAGTTCATTTCAAGGTTTACATACGTTGAAGGGTAACGGTCTTCTTTCCCTTCAGGATAATAATTACAGAAAAACTCCAACGCGCTGTCGCGGTAAACTTCACCACCAATTTGGGTTACTTCCGTTTTTGGATTGGATTCCTCGCAATACATAAAGAGGTAAAAGCCGTCGTTTTCTCTGAAAACCAACTGTGCATACGCATAGGGCGTATAATCGCTGTTCCAAGGATAAAGTAGTATTTCCGCCTTTGGAGCATTTGAAAAATCGATTTCCTCGTCCGCTTTCAGATAAGGAATGTAAAATTCTCCGTCATCAATTAAGAAATCCTCGGAAAGTTCAGAGCTTTCCAAATTGTCAGAATTTTCGGAAATGACGGTGGATTCTTCCGAACTGTTATTTTCTCCCGACGTTGTTTCTACGCTGACGTCACTTGCAGTAAGGCTCGTTATTCCGCTTTGTGGCGATTCCTCTCCTTCTCCGCAAGCGGAAAGCAAAAAGAGAAAGGTGAATATTAACGGTAAAAGTTTGTTTTTCATGAGGAAACCTCTATTTAAATTCGGAATGCGGAATGCCTTTAAATGCAGAATGCGGAATGCAGAATGCGGAATGCAGAATAAAGGTAGCTTTTCTCTCTGCGGTCGAAAAGCATTTATATAAATTATTTTTCGAACGTAGTGAGAAAAATTTCCTTAACTTTTGGCGTAGCCAAAAATTTCATCTACGATAGTGGATTTCACCCGCGGTAGCGGATTTCACCCGAAACGCAGTTTCGGATTTCATTGCAAATGCGAAGCATTTGCTACTCCACGTCTTCCATGGCTTTTTTGCGTTTTACGCTTCTTATTGCAAAGAATACAACCAACAAAGCTATAACAACAACGCAAACTATAATAACTCCTGTTCCGTTGAAGCCGCCAACCTTAACGTCTTCCCAAAGCTGATTCATAAGAGCCTTTGTTTCATCGGGAAGGTCATGATAGTATTCAACGGAAACGCCAGGGTCGCCGTAAAGTATTTTCTGTGCATCGGGGTGAACCTCGGCAAGATAAGAAACGTAGTCTTCATTTTCAAGAACTGCTTTATTAGGTGAAGCGTAACCCGTATAAATTGCGTTTTCAACCGCAACGGCGGGGTCTGCTAAGAAGTTTATATAAAGCTCAGCCATTTCCTTGTTTTCTGCGCCCTTTGGAATACAAGCGCAGTCAACGAAAATGTTTGTACCTTCCTTTGGATAAACGAAAGCAAGGTCTGGGTTGTTCGCATACATTGTAAGGAAGTCACCTGCATAATAAGGAACCATAGCGGCACTTCCTTGCTCCATCAGATTGAAAACCTCATCCATAACGTAGCTTTTAAGGATAGGGTTCTGTTCCTTGAGCTTATCTGCGGCAGCTTGCCATTGGGCTTTATCCTCTGTGTTAACGCTTTGTCCTAAAAGGAAATGAGCCACACCCAAAGCATCTCTGCTGTTGTTTATCATAAGGATTTTACCCGAATATTTTTCGTCCCACAAAATGCTCCAGGAGTCAACAGTACCTTCAACTATTTTTGAGTTATAGATAAGCCCAACCTTGCCTACGCAATAGGGAACGGTGTATTCGTTTTTCTCGTCAAAATACAAACCCTTGTATGCATCGTCAATATATTTATAGTTGGGAATTCTGGAAAAATCAAGCTTTTCCAACATTCCTTCCTTTGCCATACGTGCTATCATATAGTCGGAAGGGATTATAACGTCATAGTTTGATCCGCCACCTTTGATTTTGGCGTACATATCCTCATTTGTTTCAAAGTTGACGTAGTTTACCTTTATGCCCGTAAGCTTTTCAAATTCAGCATTCACGTCCATCATATCATCCGAGCCGTCGGACAAATATTCGCCCCAGTTAAATACGGTAAGGGTTTTACCGCTGTATGCGGAATAATCCATATTTGCAGTTGTTTCATCAAATTCGTAAGCGGAAACTCCGAAACTGAAGTTGATGAGCATAAGAGCGGATAACAGAGCAAGTGCGATTTTTTTCAATTCTTTATTCCTCACTTTAAAAATATTAACCCACACGGGATTTATTGCTTTGTTTTCTTTTCATTCTTTCTTCCTTGGAAGGAAGGTTAATAAGAATAAGCAGAATAAGAACCGATACGAAAATAATTGTTGAAAGTGCGTACATATCGGGTTTGACACGTTTTTTCGTCATGGAGAAAATTCGGATAGGCAAGGTCTGATAAGACGTTCCCGAAACGAAATAGCTTATAACGAAATCGTCCATTGAAAGAGTGAACGCCATCATAAGACCTGTGATTATACCGGGCAGAATGGCGGGAAGCTCAACCTTGAAGAAGGATTGAACGGGTGTACAGCCCAAATCCATTGCCGCTTCGGGCAAATGCTTATCCATCTGCTTGATTTTGGGCAGAATGGAAAGAATTACGTACGGAAGCTGGAACGTTATATGGGCAATAAGTATTGTAGGAAATCCAAGAACGTTTTTACTGTTCACAAGACCGCCTGCAAGAACGAACAAAAGCATCATGGAAACACCCGTTACGATATCGGGGTTCATCATAGGCATATTTGTGACCGTCATAACGGACTTTCTCACAAATCCCTTTTTCATTTTGGAAATTCCTACTGCGGCTGCTGTTCCTAAAACTGCAGAAACAACGGAAGAAATAACGGCTAAAACCAAAGTGTTTTTCAATGCCGCCAAGGTTTCTTCGTCACGGAAAAGTTCTCTGTACCAACGGAAAGAGAAGCCTGAAAAAACTGCGGTGCTGTCTGTCTGGTTAAAGGAAAAAAACGCTATTATAAGAAGGGGGGCGTACAGAAATGCAAAAATTAAAAATACGTAGATTTTTGAAGCTATTTTCATTTTTCGTCCCTCCTTACATCAAAATACCGTCTTCACCGTCGGTGAATTTATTCATAATGGCTGTACAGCCTAAAATAAGAAGCATAAGAAGAAGGGAGAATGCCGCTCCAACGTGGTATCCGTTGTCAACGTATTTGAACTGCTGTTCAATGGTATCGCCAACAAGTGTAATCATACCGCCGCCTAACTTCTGGGAGATATAGAACGTGCTTATTGCGGGAACGAAAACCATGGTAATTCCCGAAACGATTCCGGGAACACTCAAAGGAATAACAACCTTCGTAAGTACGCCTACACGGTCGCATCCAAGGTCCTGTGCCGCTTCGATAACACGCTTATCCATTTTTGACATAACGGAATAAATAGGCAGAATCATAAAGGGCAGGAAGTTATAAACCATACCGAGAATAACCGCACCCGACGTTCCGATGAACTTAACGGTTCCCATACCAAGGTTTGAAAGCAAGGTATTGATTATGCCTGCATCTTCAAGAAGTGCAAGCCAGGAATATGTACGGATAAGAATATTCGTCCACATTGGAAGCATTATGAAAACCACCATAAGACGTTGCATTTTCGCCGAGGCTTGAGAAATGATATATGCTATAGGATATGCAAGCAAAAGGCAAATAAGAGTTGAAATGAAGGCGAATGCCAAAGAATTTATAAATACCTTCTGATACTTTGCCTCAAGAATTGCGGTGAAATTTTCAAAAGTAAAGCTTCCGTCCTCGCCTGTAAATGAATACCATGCAACAACAACGAGAGGAACAACAATAAATATTACCGCCCAAAGAAGATAAGGGGCGTTTATTAGCTTTTGACCCAGACTTTTTTTCTCCATCCCTTACACCTCACCGAGAACGTCAGGGTTGGAAAGTTCATCGATTTCATCGCTGAAACTACTGTAATCACCGAATTTACCCGAATATTCGGACTTATTCATAACGTGAATTGCATCGGGTTCAATAAATAATCCGATATTTGCGCCTTCGCCAACGAAATCCGTTGTTTGTATCATCCACTTGAATCCGCCGATATCAACTATAATTTCATAATGAACGCCTTTGAAGGTTACGGAAGTTACCGTACCCGTAAGCATTCCTTTTTCTACGGGAACTATATCCACGTCCTCCGGACGAACTACAACGTCAACAGGGGTATTTTTCCCGAAGCCTTTGTCGAGACAGTCAAAATCCTTGCCCGAAAAACGAACCTTGAAGTCATCAAGCATCAAGCCGTCAACTATGTTACTCTCTCCGATAAAGTCCGCAACAAATGCGTTTTTAGGCTCGTTATAAATGTCAGTAGGCGTTCCTACCTGCTGGATTATACCGCCATCCATAACAACAACCGTATCAGACATGGAAAGAGCTTCTTCCTGATCGTGAGTAACGTAAATAAAGGTTATTCCCAATCTTTGCTGAATCTTTTTAAGCTCCATCTGCATATCTTTACGAAGCTTTAAGTCCAACGCTCCCAATGGTTCGTCAAGGAGAAGAACACGAGGACCTACCGCCAACGCTCTCGCTATTGCAACTCGCTGCTGCTGACCGCCTGAAAGAGAGTTTACGTCCCTGCGGTTAAACCCTTTAAGGTTTACAAGCTCAAGCATTTCTTTAACGGTTTTTTTGATTTCCGATTCGGGCTTTTTCTGTATACGCATACCAAAAGCCACGTTATCCCATACGTTAAGATGGGGGAAAAGAGCGTATTTCTGAAAAATTGTGTTAACGTTACGTTTATGAGGAGGAATATCGTTTATTCGCTTCCCTTCGAAATATACGTCTCCTTCGTCGGGATTGACAAATCCCGCAATTATACGGAGAGTCGTTGTTTTACCACAACCCGAAGGACCAAGCAGGGTTACGAATTCCTTATCCTTTATATCAAGAGAAATTCCGTTGAGGATGAGGTCATCATCATAGGTTTTTGAAATGTTTCTGAGACTCAGAATTGTGTTTGCGGAGTTACCCACCGTGATGGGAACGTCAGTTAAATTTTTTTCCATTTTTCAAAATTCCCCTGTGCAGTTCTTGTAATATTAAAGTAAATTTCGAATTCAGATAAATGTAAACGGGTGAAAACTCCCATTCTGAATCTATCCTATAACAAAGTATAAATATACAGCCTTTTTGTCAATTTGTCAAGATATTTTTCGTAAATAATAGAAATTTGTCAATTTGCTTCGCTAAGGCAGGAGGCAAGAGGTTTTCATAAATTCGGAATTAGGAATTCGGAATGCGGAATAAAGGTAGCTTTTCTCACTGCGTACGAAAAGCAATTATATAAAATATTTTTCGAACGCAGTGAAGAAAAATTTCCTTCCCTAATGACTAATGCCTAATTATTTTTCTAAAAAATATTGACAAACACTTTTTTGTATGCTATACTGAATTTGTGGAAAGCAAACAAAAAAACAAATTAAACAAATTTTCGTATTGTTGTTTTCTTCTAAATTTTGCAATTACTGACTTTCATGAATAAACTCCAAAACAACATCTTTTTTTCCTTTCTTTAATTTCTTTTTTATTTTTTGCGCGAAAGCCTCTCCACGTGGAGAGGCTTTTCGTGTGAAAAAAGCTTTTTACAAGGGAAACGTTTATGAATATACAAAAAGAAAATTCAAATACAAAAAAGGGTTTCAAAAGAAAAACTGTTATAATTTCCTTTATTTACGCTGCCGCCTTTGCGGTTCTGTCCAACTCATACGGAGCTGTGTGGGGAGAATGGACGTCATTTACCGTTTGCGTTTTGATTTTTGCATTTCTCAATCTTGCGGCAGGAATGTTTTCAGGAGGAATCGGCTCTTTCAGACTTAAGATTTGCTACCACGGAGGAATTTTGCTCACCTCACTCGTCACTTCTGCAGTCTTTTCCTTCCTATTTCAAATAATATATGGTATTATAGTCTGGGAGTGGAAGGAATTTCTGTTCAGCGTTCTTTTCTGCTTTGTGGCTCACGCAATCATTTTCTGGAACGGTATTTTCTGTGTTTACATATTTTCATTACAGCTTGGAATAAAGCATAGGATTTTGGGAATTGTTTTCGGACTTGTTCCTTTCATAAATATTATAATGCTGAGACGCATTATAAAAACGGTTTTCGAGGAAACTGTCTTTGAAAACGAAAAGAATAAGTTGAACCAAAAGCGTAAGGAAGAACAAATATGTAAAACAAAATATCCGATTCTGATGATACACGGAGTTTTTTTCAGAGACTCCAAATATTTCAACTATTGGGGAAGAATACCTAAAGAACTGAAGAAAAACGGAGCTACAATATATTATGGAAACCATCAATCCGCATTATCTATTCCCGAAAGCGCGTCAGAGCTGGCAAAACGCATAGAAACGCTGGCAAAGACGACGGGAGCTGATAAGTTTAACATAATTGCCCATTCAAAAGGCGGTCTTGATTGCAGATATGCGGTAAACAATTACAATATTGCGCCTTATGTTGCATCCATAACAACGGTGAACACACCGCATAAAGGATGCCAATTTGCAGAATATCTGCTGAATAATTTGTCCGCTGATACTAAAAACGCAGTCGCAAGTAAATACGACAAAACGCTGAAAAAATTAGGAGACGAATCTCCCGACTTTTTGGCGGCAGTAGACGACTTGACCGCTTCCGCTTCGTTCGACGATGAGAAAGAAAAATTCCAAGGGATTTTCTGTCAGAGTGTTGGTTCAGTGCTGAAAAAAGCATCTGGCGGAAAATTTCCTCTTAACTTTTCATATTTTCTTGTAAAGCATTTTGACGGTAAAAATGACGGTTTAGTCAGCGAACATTCTTTCCCGTGGGGCGAAAAATATACTCTTCTTGCTCCAAAAGGCAAAAACGGTATTTCCCATGGCGATATGATAGACTTACACAGAATAAACGTAGAGGATTTTGACGTAAGAGAGTTTTACGTACAGCTTGTAAAGGATTTGAAAGACCGAGGATTATAAATTTTTACGTCTTAAAAAATATAGAAAAGCGATTCGGTATATAAAGCTTGAATCGCTTTTTTATATGCAAAGAGGCTCTTTTA
Source organism: Oscillospiraceae bacterium (assembly GCA_015064625.1). Lineage (GTDB taxonomy): Bacteria > Bacillota > Clostridia > Oscillospirales > CAG-382 > SIG653. Next base: position 10,031 of record SVRW01000033.1, read on the forward strand.
TTGCATTTTATTGATTGATTGAAATATGTAATTTTTCTCCTTTTTAAATGTTAACAAAAATAAATTCTTAACATTTTTTCTTCTGATTTTATGGGATTATTGTGTCAATGAAAGAGATTTTTGCGGCTGTACTTGATATTTTGACTATGCTCTTTTGTTAAAGTTGCACAAAAACAAGGCTTGTTTTTTGTAACCCCTGCAGAAATGTTTACTATTTGTTGTAAAAATGTGGGTATCAAAAATAAAATATTAGTGGTAGAATTAAACCGTAAAAAGAAAGGGTTTCTTTAGGAGGTAGCAAAAATGAGAAACTTAAAATCCATAGTATCATCTTTATTGGTACTTGTTATGTGTCTCTCTGTTGTGGCTTTTCAGCCAATGGAAGCAAAAGCATGGGGAGAGACGTTTATTATAGACCCTGGTCACGGGGGAACGGACCCAGGCGCTTGTGCATACGGCAGACAAGAAGCAGCCGACGTTCTTTTCCTTTCTATGCGTGTAGGTCAGATTATCAGTTCTGTTAACTCTGTAACGTACACAAGAACCACTGACGTTTTTGTTTCGTTGCAAGGCAGATGCGATATTGCAAACGGCAACGGTAACGCTTATTTCTGTAGTATCCACAGAAACGCAGGCGGTGGTACAGGCGTTGAAACGTACTATGCAACAAATGGTAGCTTTGCATCCGCAGTAATGGCTCAATCTGTAAATGACAGATTGGCTGCTTGCGCACCTTGGGGAAACAACAGAGGTGTTAAAACCGCAAATTATACAGTTATTAAGAACACGAGCATGCCTGCCATCCTCGTAGAAGTAGGATTTATTGATACACCTGCTGATAACGACGTGTTTGTTAACTATTTTGAACAGATAGCTCAAGCTATTGCAAACGGTTTGCTTGCTATGGTAGGACAATCAGCAGGTTCATCCCCCGCTCCCGCTCCCACACCTGTTGACAACAAACTCAACGGACATTCACCCATAGATCTTGGCGAAAACTTCGTTGCGTTTATCAGAAATACAGTTACAGGAAGATACATAACCGAATTTTTCGGCAACGTTATTCTCGCAGATGCGT
>SVRW01000034.1 GCA_015064625.1 Oscillospiraceae bacterium
TAGAACATATTTTCAAACAACAGTTCGTCCCCTGAATTTGCTATTCTTTTGTGAATTTTATGAGTTGAAATCTGACAGAGAACCGTCCCCTGTCAGATTTCGAACCGTCCCCTGTCAGATTTTACACTTCAATGAATTGCAAAAGATTCTTAAAATAACGTTGTTCTATGGTGATATCTACACTATAATCCAATACTTGAGTGATTACAGCGGGCAAAGATTTGAATATATGCGTATTATCAAGTTTCTTTTTTTTTACTTCATCATCAATTGTCCCAATAGCAAATATAGCATCTATGGTAAAGTATCCCCAATTAGAGATAACTTCTTGAATCTCACTCGAAGTAAGGTCAAAAGCAAAAATAGATGCTGTTGTCAAACGATCAAAAACATAATAATTATTTCTTCTAAAATACTGCTCATATATTGAATAACTGGTATCTAAATCCGTAAGCATACAGTTTACTGGCAATACTTTTTCAAACCAGTTTAGTATATTTTTCAAAAATATGCGTTCTTCAATTTCATTTGAAAAAGTAATACTTAAACAGCATTTATTATCATTATGTTGTATTGAATTAACCTTCATAATTTAACTTCACCTTTTTCACTTTAGAAAATTTTTTACCCAATTAATGAATAATTTACCGAGTGATTTAATCGGAATATCTGGAATGGTATCTCGCCAATTTTTGCCCGTAAAATGTTGAATAGTTATATGCATACCTTTTTCCGGTTCTTTTTGGTGCTTAAAATGAAGCATAATTTTAAAGCGTTTATCCCATTCCCAACCAATAACTACTTGCCCCTCCCAAAGCATCGGGCGTAACCGACTTTTAGAATTAATAATTTTTTCAAGATTATTAACCCACTTTAAAGCCTTGGGAGCAATCTTACCTACTAAAGTCGGACCAAAAGCAATACCTAATATTCCCCCGAGTGCTGCAAATCCTGCGGTAATCAAGCCTCTAACTGTTTTATCCACGCCTAATAATTGGCAAATTTTATTTGCTACTGTTCCAAAAACCGCAGCTCCAGCAACACCGCAAATAGCTTGAATCAACCAAGTGCCACTTGGATCCACATTATTCACCGCATTATTCTCACAATACGCGAACAGATTATAACTCAACGTTGTACCTGTTGCGCCGAGGAATTCTGTGGAGTCGGGGCTGATGAAACGTCCAACAATAGGATCATAGTATCTGCTTTGTAGATAGTAGAAGCCTGTTTCGGTATCGTAGTAATAGCCACGGTAGCGAATGGGGTTTATTTCGCCAAGAGTTGAAGCCATCGAGCCTGTTATGGAAACAGGGGTGCCCCAAGCGTCATAGGTATAACTTACAACTACAGTTCCCGAAGAGTTTACTATACCCGTTATATCTCCTTGGAGGTTTTTACGGTAATAGTAAGTTGTCCCATTGTATTTAACACCGAGGATTACTCCCGAATCATCATACAAGAAGTCAAGTATAACAACGCTTTCGTCACCGTAGGTTCTCTTTTCCTGAATTATGGAAGTTCCGTTGAGGATATATTCTGCCTCATAGGTAAGAGATATAGATATACCGACTTTTCCGTAAACTGTTTTCTTTGTACGAATACCGTCAAAATTATATTCATACGTATAAATGCCTTCATCGTCGTTATAGAACAAAGACATTTGTTTACCTGCATTTTCAAGCCATTGTATTGTATCGGCATTTCTCCAATTTTGTGGATTACCTGCGGCATCGTATGTTATAGACGTTCCGTTATAATTGGTAAGCAAATCGCCCCATGATTCATCACCGTAGGTGTACGTTACAGTATTTGTAACTGCTCCTAACGTGCCTGTGGTGTATGCATAAGTCTTTTTGCTTGTAATGTTACCGTATCTGTCGTATTCGTATACGTACGTTGCGTTTGCGTACTTATTGTTTTCGCGGATAAGTTGGTTTGCATCATCATATACGTATGAAAGTTTTAATTCTGAACCGACTGAAACCGTAAGAATATTGCCTAAATCGTTATACGTGTAATGTTCAACGTCGGTTGTGGAGTTGCCGTAGCGAATTGAACTGATATAATTGGTTATATATCCACCGTCTTTTACGAGATATTCATAACTTTCTTTATATACAGACGTACCATCTGCTGTCTTTATCTCTTTTGAATCTAACCTGTCATATTGATCATGGGTATAATATAAAATTGTTCCCGAAGGGAGACTTACCTGATTCAACGTTGAGTTTTCATCGTATTCAAAGGTGTACGTATATGTACTTCCGTCATAAATGTAAGAAATGGAATCAGTTCTTCCAAATTCATCGTAAGTGTTTTCCGTGCGGATTATTTCTGCGCCTGTGCCTGTATATACCTCGCGAGTTCCTATTATACTTCCGTTTAAATCATAAGTATAATAATAGGTTCTGTTGTTTGAAACGTCGCAAGCACTGAAAAGTCTTCCGCTTCCGTCATAAGTATATGTATATACTACAGTATCATTATACTTTATTGCAACAATTCTGTCAAGAGCATCGTAAACATTTTCTACAGTATTTCCGTTTGCATAAGTTACGGATTTCATATTTCCGTTATTTGCCTCATAAGTGTATGATGCTAAAGCCACGGAACGACCGAAAATGCTTATGCTTGAAATATTTCTGAAATTATCGTAAGAAATATTATACGTTGTGTTGCCTGCACTCATGGCGGTCAGGAGCAGATTATCGTCATAGGTAAAGTTTACTTGCTTTTCGTCGCTGTTTGCCGCACCGTTTTTATTGCTGTCAATATAATAACCTGTAAGAGTATCATTTGTATTACTGTATTGATAATTTGTCGTTATCTTTGAATATTCATTTGATGAAACGGCATATACAGACGTACTTGTAACAGCACCGGTTATGGTGTTATACGCATATTCTATTTTTGAACGGTTGGAATCTGTACTTGATATCAAGAATTTTCCGTCCGCAGAATACGTTGAATCCGTTTGAATTACGTTTGCATTTCCGTCACGCTGCGACGTTTGAGAAACAATATTTCCAAAAGAATCGTAAGTATAGCTTGTGGTGATACCGAGGTTTACATTCGTTTCTTTTGTTATTCTTCCGGTTTCATCATATTCATATGTTGTTTCTTCGCTCGTTTCTTCTGTAACTGTAACAATTTCTTCAACGCCGTCATTTTCCGCAGGGTCTACAGAAGAATAATCTATATTGGTTTTCTGACCGTTTTCCTCTACGGAGGTTACGTCTCCGTTTTCGTTTCTTTCGTAAGTGGTAGGGGCACTTTCGCGAACGAGAGAAATATTATCAAAATATGCTGTGTTGCAGTTATAATCATAACAGCAATATACAACTATTTTATATACAGTTTCTTTTTCTGCATTTGGAACTATGGGTGACGATGCGTACTGCCACCTGTCAGTATACGGGTTAAAGTCAACGCTTTTTTCCTGTATATCCGTACCACTTGCATCATACCAAAGCTGTGCTTTAAGGCTGAACGTTATGTTTTCATCTGTGGGCACAGAATTAGCTTTTGCCCAGCTTGACAGCATGTACGACTGAGTTACGGGGCTGTTTACCACTATTGTTTGACATGCATATGCCGATGCAGAAGTGTTGCCTGTTATTATCAACGCAGAAGTGTCGCTTACAGCTTCATCGGAAGATGTTGAAACTGTGCTACCGACTTTTGTCCAAGCAGTGCTCAGGTCAAACCCCGAATCATTTATCATATTATATTCGCTTGGTGCTTCTCCTGCTTCAAGCTGTACGGCATCAATATATACAGAACCCGAAGAATCAACTATACCTATTTCTATTGCATAACGCTTTCCGCTTTCAGCATCAAAGGTTACACTTATTCGTTCCCAGTTTTTTCCTGATGTTTTAAGAGAAGTATTTAATATCTCACTGCCATTCCTTACTCTGATATACGCACCGTCTCCTGAAAGGGTGGATGTGTTAACGTATGCAGATGCTGTATACCTTCCTGATTCATTTATTGTTACGTTTTGATACGTATATGCTTCTCCGCCTTGTGTCATAGCTGAGATTGAAAAATATTTCTCGCCAATATAAGCAGTTTGAGAATTAGAAATGAATCCTCCTGTGCAATTGGTTCCATAGCTTGCGCCCCAGCTTCCTGTAAGCTCAAAGCTACTGTTCGTAATCATATTCTGGGCTTGAACACCGCTTGATATGGAGTCGATTGTTTTACTTATCAGCTCTTTTATTCTTATAACCGTAAGTTTGAATGAATGAACGGAAGATTCCATTCGCTTCATAAGGTTTATTGCCATAAGCCTTTTTATACCTTGTTCACGGTTTGCCTGGGTGAAGCCTACGTTTACAGTATTATCTCCATATATTTCTGCATATTTTTCTTTCTTGCTTTCCTGAATAAAATGAGAGGGAGTATATATGGCAAGATAAAGAAGCATCAACTGTTCAAATATTTCGTTATACGTTATTGCGTGGTTCAGATCTGTCAACGTTGGACGTTTTGAAATAGGCGTGAGCCTTTGTGGGAACGTTCCAATATCTGTCGTATCATAATATTTTTGAATATGCTTTCTTGAACGGGCTATTGTTACAGAGTCGAGCAATTCAAAAAAGTCAAAGTCCAACATTTTAAGAAGTCTGTCTGTTGTTCTCATTTCGGGAACGAAACCACTCCACGCATTAAAGGCTCTTTGCGCATTTTTGAATATTTCTTCAATAGAGCGACTTGTATTAAGTCTGCTATCCATTTTTTCCGATTCTCCCTCATAAGCCAAAGCAAGTTGATTTTTCAAGTCGTTGAAGCGGTTATTTACTGGGGTTGCAGAGAGCATCAATACTTTTGTTTTGACACCCTTCCTTATAACCTTATTAAGCAAGCGAAGGTATCTGTTTTCTTTCTCATTTTCCTTGCCTGAAACTTTGCCACCATTTCTGAAATTGTGGGATTCATCTATAACTATAAGGTCGTAATTGCTCCAATTAATGCGTGACAAATCAACTCCGTTTGAAAAGCCTTTCGCTCTTGAAAGGTCGGAGTGATACAAAACAGTATAGTTTAATCTGTCTGAGGCAATAGGGTTGTTTATGTAATTATCTTTATATGTGTTCCAGTTGTTGGAAAGCTTTTTAGGACAAAGAACCAAAACGGATTTATTTCTGTTTTCGTAATATTTAATTACTGCCAATGCGGTAAAAGTTTTACCCAAACCAACACTATCAGCTAAGATACAGCCGTTATATTTTTCAAGTTTATTTATGATAGCAAGTGCAGCATCCTTTTGGAAGTTATAAAGCTTGCTCCAGATTTTACTTTCCTTAAATCCAGTCGCTTCGTTTGGCAAAACGTCTTCGGATATATCTTCAAGAAATTCGCTGAAGATATTATAAAGGGTTACGAAATATATAAAATCAGGTGAGTTTTCGTTATATGCGGTAGATACGCTTTCAATGATTTCTTCTGTAACGTCTTGAAGCTTCTCTTTGTCGTTCCAAATTTCGTTGAAGTCACGGATAAGAGTGAATCCTAACGTTTGATCTTTTACAATGAGAGTATTGATAACGTTACCTTTTTCACAACCAAGCTCAACGGTGGTGAAATTGGTTATTGGAGTATACCCAACATCATCAACTACAAGCTGTCCTTGAATAATTTTGTCGCTGGTATTGGATTTGAATTTTACCTTTTCTCTTATCCACTCTGCACATTCTTTGGCTATAGCTTTTTGAGTCAATTCGTTACGGAGCTTAACTTCAAACTCTGTTCCATACAAGCTACGCTCACGGTTAAGGCGAGGAATGTAAAACTCGCGTTTTTCCTTTTTCGCCTTCTCAGTAACAAACGTGGGAGACGTAAATATAAAACGCAACTCATCAATGCCTTTCAACTGTTCCTTTAATTCCTCAAAGGCGTAAATCGAAAAGCAAGCTGCGGCTATGGATATTTTACTGTCGGGTTTTATCTCAACACATAAATCATCTTTTAAAGTCTTATTTATGTTATCTATAAGTTCCATATTTTCTCCCAAAACGTTTTGAAAACGACTATATTTTTACTCAATTTACATTATATCATTAAAAATGCAAAAAAACAATGCTTTTTCATCAAATATACTCATTATTATTTGTAATTAAGCTAAAAAAGTGTAATTTAAATTGCTTTTTTGGTTTGATTCTGAATTTAAAAAGATGCTTGAAGTCAAAAACGAAACGAAAACGAAATTTGAATAACCAAAACGAAATATTTTTCGCTAAAACGAAATTTCGGGTTGACAAATTTCGTTTTGCTGGGTATAATATAACTGTAAATTTCGTTTGGGAGGGTGTTATGGAATATATAACTTGTCGCGAAGCTCACGAGCTTTGGGGTATTACCGAAAGAAGAATACAACAAATGTGCAAAAACGGAGCCATCGAAGGTGCTATAAAAAAAGGCGGTTCATGGCTTATTCCAACGGATGCAGTAAAGCCTTCCGTGGATTCCAAAGGTTTCATCCGTCAAAAAAAGAAACCTTTGCCCATTGGAGTCTCTGATTTTAAAAAGGCAGTAAGTGATTATTACTACGTTGACAAAACTCTTTTGATAAGGGATTTTATAGATAATAAGTCAGAAGTAACTTTGTTTACTCGTCCGAGACGTTTTGGCAAAACCTTGAATATGGATATGCTTCGTGTCTTTTTTGAAAAGACAAAAGAGGACAACTCTGTATATTTTAAAGATAAGCTTATATGGCAATGTGGTGAGGAATACACATCATATCAAGGAAAATTTCCCGTTATCTTTTTATCTTTCAAAGATGTTAAATGCGACTCCTGGCAAAAAACTTTTGATAAAATCAGCAAACTCATCACCCTTGAATTTATCCGTCACGGTGAGCTTGAAAAAAGTAAAAATCTTAGCGTTTATGAAAAAGAGTTATTTGTAAGATTTGCTCGTGGTGAAGCGGATGAAGTTGATTATCAGATGTCACTTCAATATCTGTCCATTATGCTGAACAAGCATTATAATGAAAAAGTTATCATTATTATCGATGAATACGATACTCCGATTCAGCAAGGTCATTCCTGCGGCTTTTATGATAATATTATTGAATTTATGCGTGGCTTTTTCTCGAGTGGCTTAAAAGATGGCTCTAATTTAGCATACGGTTTTCTTACAGGAATTTTACGTGTTGCAAAAGAAAGCATTTTCAGTGGTTTGAATAACATAAAGATATGTTCTATTCTTGACAAAGAATATAGTGAGTATTTTGGATTTACCAAGGCTGAAGTGAAAGAACTGCTTGAGTATTATAACGCATCCTCGAAATACGATGAGGTCTGCCGTTGGTATGACGGATATCTTTTTGGAGACACAGAAATATTCAATCCTTGGTCTGTTATTAACTACGTTTCTGACAAGTGCGAAGCAAAGGCATTCTGGCAATCAACGGGAAGCAACGATATTATTGGCGAGATTATTGGCTCTGCTACGCCCGATGTTATAGAAAATCTTCATAAGTTGTTAAACGGAGAGAAAGTAACCACTTATATTGACACAAACGTAATTTATCCTGAAATTCAAAAAAATCCATATAGCATATATAGCTTCTTGCTCATAGCTGGTTATCTGAAGGTTTCAGCGATTTATTCTTCCGATATGGCGAATATGTATGACGTGTCAATCCCAAATAAAGAAATTTCATTCGTGTATGAAAAAGAGGTTTTGGATAAGGGGGATTACAATAGCATCGCTATCGCTATAGGACAGGCAATTTTCAAAAAGGATGCGGTAAGCCTTCAAAAAACTTTGGAGAATTTTATGCTTAATACTATATCGTTTTACGATGCGGGAAGCGAAAGTTTTTATCACGGTATGGTTCTTGGCTTGTGTGCTGTGCTCAGTAATCGTTATCACGTTAAGTCAAACGGTGAAGCGGGTTACGGACGCTTTGATATTCAGTTGATGCCGAAGGCTCATTCTGTGCCTGGGTTCATATTTGAATTTAAGCACGCAAAAACAGACAGTGAAGATCTGGAATCTCTTGCAGATGAGGCTTTGAGGCAAATTGATTTGAAAAAATATGACGTATCAATGAAAGCGGTGGGCGTTTCCGACATCGTTAAAATTGGTATCGCTTTTCGTGGTAAAAAAGCGGTGGTAAAGAGCAGATGATTAAAATGCTTGGATTATATATTTTGTCTTAAAAGGTAAAATATAGTTAAGTATCAAACTTGCTGTTTTGGGGGTCTGAACGTTTTGTTCAGTGCTTTCAATGGAAAAAGTACAGTTGCAAAATTTATAGCCATAAATACGCAATCAGAAATATACGCTTCTGAAAAATCACATTCATTGAATGTAACACCCCAAAATCGCAACAGCTAATTGTTGTTTTTTCAAAATTTATTTTAGTAATAATTGAACTACGAAAATTTACAAAATCGAAAGTCTATCCTTTGGCAGAACATTTAACAATATGACTTTTAGCTAAATATCTACACTTGCAGGATTGCGAAATTTTCTTTCTCTTTCCTGGGTATGGAATCAAATTTATTCTGTCAATTCTATACGCTCGTCCTATTTGTATGTTCCGTTTGGAATTTATACGCTAAATATATCATATTTTCGTGAATTTTTCTATCTCTCCTTCCATTAAAGGAATACAGCACACCTAAAACATAAAGACGGAGCGTGGCATCGATACGTCTGCCTTGCTCCGTCTTTTGTCATAGTATCTTTTTTAATTTTTCAATAATTTTTGATACTTTATTGGATGCTTCTTTTATTTCGTCTGTAGAATATTTTACTTCGGTAGAGTGTACAATACTATTTCTTAATTTAAGAAATTCTCTCAATATGTCGCTTTCTTCTTTATCGATTAAGCTATTGCTCAACAAGTACTCAATTATGGAACGGGGAGTTGACACATTATTGTTTTCAGCTAAATCATTAACAATGCCTTCTAACTCTCTCCATTGCGTAATTACGCCATAAGACAAAAGTTTTTTTGTTTCATTTTTGGAACTGTCAGATAATCTGTATGCTCCCGTTTTTGTTGTTGAAAAAATGAATGAAAATGCTACGGCGCACACTCCAACTAAACTTATCACAAGGGAAATTAACGGAATAATTCTATTGGTACTAAAGTCAGATTCTATTATGGAATAGAAAAGGTACATAAAAAATCCGGCAAGAATATATGTTAAACCCGCAGTTATAAATAATCTACGTCGACGTTGCTGTCTTTGATAATCAATGTGTAATGGCTTTTTTGTTTCATTATCAAGTCTCAAAAGCTCCGTAATACTAATATCATCAATCGACTTTGAACGTTCCAACAAGGCCTTTAATAATAATTCTTTATATTCTTCAGAAAGTTCATCAAGATATTTTTGTATTTTTTCATTATTAGGTGATATATTCATAATTTACTCCTTATCTTCATACACAAACTGCAACACAGTTGAAACACAAGCAACAATTAAACAAATCACAAAAACAATAAGTTTTCCAGTCGCTTTTTCATACCCATTACTGTCAAATAGAAATCCTGTTAGCAACAAAGAAGCCCAAGAAACGATTTTTAGAAATAAAAGGATTTTGCTGTGTTTCTTTTTATTCGGAAATTTACTTTTTCTAACAGCCTGAATAACAATGTTACTGGTGATTTCTGTGCTTGCGCCATCTTCTCGGATAGCTTCTTCTATAAGATTTGATTCCTTTATAATATTATCGCCATATTTTTCAAGTTGTTTTACCAACTCTGCTTTTGCATCACTTGAAAAATTATCTATTTTTTCATTATCTATATTCACTTGAAGTGCCATATATCCACCTCCACGCTGACAAATAGTTAAATATGGATAATTATACAATAAATTTGTGAATTTTTCAACCGTTTTCAGCATTATTCTCGCACTATCATCTTCTTTTTCGTTTGCCCACGGTCAATTTTCAAAAAGCTGTCTATGTTTCGCTTCGTTGTGTCGTATTCCTTGACTTGCTTTTTGAACTTGGTTTCCCAACTCTTACTCGTCTTGTCCGCTTGATATTCGGCGTAGTGTTTACTCTTGTTTTAGCTCGGCTTGACGACAGATAAACCGTTTTCGCACATAGCCGATCGCTTGTATTTCGTATATTGCAATAGGTGCGCTTGATTTCAAGTGTAGATAGGTCGTGTTTAAATTCGATTATTTTGTAAAAATACAATTTTTTCAAAAATGCACTTGACAAATGACCGTTTTAGAGTTAAAACAAAAGTGTCGAAACTACCCGTTTTGTATAGTGCATAGGATTTTAGTGCATAGGTGTGGTGCATAGTGCTCCAAACTATGCACCGTGGCATCTACTCTCCGGGACACATTATGCACCAAACGTCCTCGATATGTTTAAATGCGGTACGATATTCCGTGAAAAGACGTGATAACGACCAAAAATCACTCCAAAAAAGCTCATTGGGGTGGTAGAGGCCGGAGGTTCAAGTCCTCTCACTCAGACCATTAAAGCGGAAACGTGATTTAACGTTTCCGCTTTAATTTTTTGCTGTATTCATGGGCTTTTTCGATGTTTTTGGTGTTTACACCATTTCGAAATTGACCACTCCTTTTATGCCTGAAATTAGCTCAAAATTCCCCTTGACCACATATTTGACCACTTACGGAGATTTTGAGCTACAATAGTGGAATTAGATTGAAATATCCATTTTTTTATGATATACTCATTACACAAATATCGAAATAAGGTGACTAAAATGGGGAAACACGATGAATTTATAGAATTTTGCAACTTAATTAAAATATCAGAGTTGCCAACAGAAAGTATTTATTATTCTTTTATCAAAGATTTTCCAACAAGAAAGTTGATGAGTCGGTTAAATCATTCTGCGGAAAAACATATTGATATTCTTCTAATAGAACATACTTATGCAAGTCTTGTAATAGTTTCCGAAAATAACGATTTATATAGAAAGTGTAATCGAGTAGGAAGCTAACCATTAATTGATTAGCTGTCCTCTCACACCACCGTGCGTACGGTTCCGTACACGGCGGTTCAATCATATTGAGTGCAAAGACTTGTATGCTTTGGATATGTCATAATA
>SVRW01000011.1 GCA_015064625.1 Oscillospiraceae bacterium
TACATACATTACTACAATAACGATAGAATTTCTCTCAAATTAAAAGGAATGAGCCCAGTTCAATACCGAGCTCATTCACAACAAACTTAATATTTAATTTTTGTCTAATCTTTTGGGTTCACTTCAAGCACACAGGCTTTTCTTTTTCCTGCACCATTACAGAGTTAAAAAAAGGGGCTGTTTCTTTATATAATTTGCAACTTAATAAAGGAATTGGAAAGGTGTTGCATCGAATTGATTATGACGAAAAACATGTTCTTGAAATTTGGACAAAACCAGGACATATTCGTGCACAAACATATGCGGATATGGATTATAGAAAAGAGTGGTACGCTGGCGAGTGCTATTATGAAGGAAATAATTATGGTGATACCTCGAATTTTTACATGATAGGAAGAATTGTTTATAAAAAATAGTAGTTTGATTTGATAATTAACTATATCTATTTTATGCGTTGGAAATTTTTTATAATTTGAAAATCGATATGTTTCATCTCCCACACAACACAAAAGACCCTGAAAGCGGTAAAACTTACAAGGTCTCAACCTACTGACAAAAGTCTATGATTGATTTTACGTTCACTTGATATCGGTAGATATTTTGTATTGTTCGGATAATAAATTGGGAACATCCTTCCATTTTGAGAGGGTGAACTGTTCGTTTAACAAAGCATACTTTTTTTGGGGATCTCGAACATTGCTATAAATATTTGGTGTTAGCCTTGATATATCTTGAAATTGCATCAAATTAACCTTCACTTGAAGTTCCTTCGCCAAAAAATAATCTTCCGTGTAAAGGAAAATCATATAATTTATAACTCCGAGCTGGTCTTCTTCACGCAACTTTCTAAATTGTTTGTAAAATCGTCTATAACAATTAGCACCATTATCTATAAACATTATGATGGCTGTCTTTTTCTTCATTGGGAATACACACAAATGCAAATCGGAAGGAGAATAATTGGGATCGTCATTTAATACGTAGTTTACGGTATTCTCCTCCAAATCGGTTGCTAATACGATAGGAGATTGCATCGCAATGGGGGCTACATAATCTAAAAGTTTATAGTAAATTAAATAATAGCCATCGTTTTGTGGCTTTTGAGAGAGTTTTTTTGCCTTGTTATAATTCCTTTGGTAACATCTCAAATCGTATTCGCTAATTTGCTTCCTTGTTGAAAAGTCCAAAATATCAAAACGAACACTTGAAAGCATTTGATTAAAAAGCTCAATCTCAAACGTTCGTTTATCAATGAATTTTAAATAGTTCTTCATTGCGATTTCTGCAAGCATTTTTGATGTGGGTTCTTGAAGGGTTGGATATATATCAGGATTTTCGTAATCACTAAAAATCTTGCTATCGCAAGGTCTGCAAATCCTTCTAAATGTGCCTGACTCATTTAAACCAAGTGTTTCTTTACTTATCGAAACGCCAAGATTTGGAAGCCCCATTATTATGTTAGGGCTATTGACTTTTCCTTCTCCCGCGATGTCAATCGCACGTAAGCAAAACTCCGGAACTGTATGAGAATTGCAAAACGGCAGATTTGTCTCGCCACAGTATAAACATTGTGTAGGCTTAGCTATAGATCTAACATCAGATATTTTTCGGCTAATTAGCTTGTTCAATTTTATTGACTGCTCTCGGGAAAGATCGTTCTTGTTTATTCCTTCTCCAAGTCGTTCAATGTGCATAAATTCATCGTAATAATCCATAATTATTTCCTTTGATGTCCCAATTGATCAATGAGCAGCAGGATCCCAACAAGGCAGGGAGCGGTTCTCTATCTTCCTCGCTTACTTGCTTTTTTTATTTTACACCCATATAATACCAAATATTTCACCATTTTTCAACCCTATAAAACCACTTCGCAACATTTTTGCAAATAATGCAATTACTCCATTAGCAAAGCCAAAATCGATTATAATATACAACGCTGTTTCACTTTTCTTTGATTATAGCGGTGCAAATATTGATTGTGAATTCACATTCTTATTTCAATATTAAAGTATTTTTCCTGAAACGAAACCTGACTCAAAATTTCATCTTTTGCGAAAAAAGTGTTTTCAGGGGAAACAACCCACTTTTCTTCCACGTCATCGAATCTATGGATTATGGCAATCACTTTTCCGACAAACTCTTTTACAGGCTTATCCACACCGAGTATGTATGCGTCTTGTTCTTCACCGTCAGGAGCAAAAATGCCTTCAATATAGCCGTAATTGACGGAATAGTAAATATCCTTGTGCTTGGGGTGATAACTCCCAAGCGGTCTGTCAACCATTACTTTCACTATCTTTCCTATCATTGCTTTTACCTTTGTATTTTATGTTTAGAAAACCGATGTTTTCTTCTTGATTCCGGTCTTTCGCTTTGGAAAGACCAATCAATGACCAAAGTTCGCACCATCCAAAAAAAATCAAGGAATAAATAATTGTTTCATCCTCTCGAATGAATAATAAAAGATACGGCAAAACAATACAAAGCGAATTATAAATCGTGAAAAGGAAACGGTATCTTTGATTCTTTAAACATCTCTTTGCGTATGAGAAACAAAGTATCGGTACAACAACTAAAACAATGAATACCATAATGTATAAGAAAAACACTAATCCGCCATATCCTACATCATTAGGATTTTTCCAAGAAATAAATCCGCCAACTACTAAATACATCAACACAAGACTTATTGTAGAAATAATTGGGGACAACCACTTTTTCATTTTTTAAAATCTCCTCTTAATATATTTCATAATAAAGATAAGTCCGTTTCTGATAATGAACTCTATTTATTCAAGACATTAAAGTTGGTTTTTTTGAAAATTTTGAATGTATTTGATAAATTCGGATAGATTTGTTTCTTGGTGAGCCGTTGTATGCTCACTCCATTATCTTGACAATACTTTCAACTGTTAAGCGAATCTGTTCCTCGTTTGTAATCGTAGGCGTACCGTCGCCATCCTGTGCACCGTACATACCGAAGTATGAATGACAGCCCCCGTCAATCACATATTCAGTAAAATCGTTCGGAAGATTTGACTTGTTTTTTTCATATTTTTCTCTATTCATGACTTTATCTTCACTTCCGAATACCGAAAGCACATCAAGGTCGGTAGCAGACAGGTCAGCCGTGGAGTACGAGCCAAGCAAAATAAGACCTTCATAGTCCTCGACGTTGTTTTCAAGATAGGATGCCGCCATCGAACCGCCAAGCGAGTGACCGCCGATGTACCAATCCTCTATTTCGGGGTATTTATTCTGTATGCCGTCTGCGGCATTGATATCGAGCACGGCAAGATTGAACGGCATCTCCAAAAGGATACAAAGAATACCCTTTTCTGCACATGCCTGCATGAGAGGAACGTAGGCTGTATATTCCACTTTGCCGCCCGGATAGAATATCAATCCCTTTGTTGCGCCTTCGGGTTCGAAGCTGATCGCGCCGTCGGGTTCTTCTTCCCACGTCGTACCCTGCGGCATAAAAGCGTTGATTGCGTCCAGATCTGTGCGGTAGTAATCGCTGAGATAGATGGCGCAAGCACCTATCATAAGAGCAAAAGCAAGAACAATAGATGCTGTAATGATCAATGTTTTTCGTTTGCGTTTATTGTATAAAATGTTCATGTCATTTCCTCATATAATTCAAAACGAGATTTCCTTTTTTAGCTTTCTTTGACCCCTCCAATAATTTTCAAGGTTAATCGGTAACTATCTCGCCCTTCCAATCAAGAATCCCGCCGAATTCCACGATGTTCGTGTAACCGAGCTTGACCAACTTTTCAGAAGCCTCTTTACTGCGTCTTCCACTACGGCAGTACACCATGATAAGCTGATTCTTATCGGGCAGTTCGGGGATATCAGACGTGCCTATGAACTCGTTGGCAACGTTTATGGCATTAGGAATATGCCCTGCGGCGAACTCATCGGGACGGCGAACATCGAGAATTATGTAGCCGCTTTCCTGCTCCATCATATTCACCGCTTCGTCCATTGTAATTTGACGGTAGGTGTCGGTCTGACTATTGCTTGTTCCGACACATCCGGTAAACATCAGTGCGGATAGTAACATCGGTATCAGTTTTTTCATTATATGTCTCCTTATGTGCTGTTGAAGGGTGTTTTGTCAATATTGCGTTTTATTTTTTCGATCCACGAAGATTTTGCCGTAGGTTGGGATGTCATAGCATTCGACGGCTGGGAGGAAGGCTTCGGGGTGTTCCTCACGAAAGCTATGCTTTTCCTCGCGAGAGAGTGTGATTGGGTAATAGTCAAGGGATTGTGGCAGGTGTCCTTGTTCATTGAGAAGAAAATCAAGGGCAAGGGCATCTTTTAATTCGTGATATCGGTCAGCTTCTCCCCTCTCTTTTTCAAATGCAAGAAGCGTACTGTACGCCTCGCGCTGTGAAATCAGGTTGGGGTTTGGCAGATAGTCGGCGAGGGATTCAAAAACTGAAAAGGGGTTTCTATCTTTTGTTAAGACTGCCATGGCACGAGAAAAGCGCCCGCTATTGGAAAAGCGTTCAAGGACGGCTTCAATATGATGCAAACGGATGATTTCTTCAAACGAGAGCGTAGTGTTTGCAAGCACCTCATAAGGTGCTTCAGCGTGGTAAATATAACCGTAAAGGTCTTTTTTTGCCATTATAGGAGAACCGTGCAAAAGCTTTAAGAAGCCGAGCTGAAGCATATTGCATTTGCCGTAAAGGTCGTTAAAAGAATTAGCAAAGGAATCATAATCCTCGGTTGGCAGTCCTGCAATGAGGTCGGCATGTATATGCATATTGCCAAACGAAAGAAGCGTTTCAAGGTTTTTCAGCACTTCCCCAGTGTCGTCACGGCGGTTGATGGCATCAAGGACTTTGGGGTTGGTTGTCTGTACACCGATCTCAAGCTGAATCTTTCCTTTTTCAAAGCGGGAAAGCAAGTCCAGAGATTCTTTGTCAAGGAGAGACGCGCATACTTCAAAATGATAGTTTTTGGTGTATTTTGGCGATTGCAAAGCTTCCCAGATTGCCATAGCACGATTTTTATCAAAATTAAAAGTGCGGTCAACGAATTTGATGATGCGGATATTATCAAATGCTTCAAAGGCTTCAAGGTCATCAAGGGTGGCTTCCACGCTTTTGGCCCGCACGCGTGGTGTGGTATGCAACGAAGAGAGGCAATACGCGCAAGAGTATGGGCATCCGCGCGAGGATTCGTAATAGAGAATACTGCCGCTTGTATCCTCCTTGCTTTCGTACGGCACACCTGCCTCCAAAAAGCCTTGATATACGCCGCCGTCGATGATTTTGGGTGCTGTACCGTTCCGTTCAATCGCTTGTGCAAGGGTGACGATAGCATCCTCCCCTTCCCCGCGAATCAAGTGATCGATATAGGAGTGGCTATCGAGAAAACTTTCGTTGTGATAGGAAACCTCAGGTCCTCCAAAAAGAATCGTGCTGTTTGGCAGAAGATGCTTTAGGTTTTGAGCAAGAGTCAGATGTGCGTCTACGTTCCAAATATAGGTGGAAAAGCCGTAAAGGTCGGCTCTTTCTCGATAAAGAGATGAAAGAGTGTCGAATCGAACATCTTTTTCGGTGCGCTCGATGAGAACAACATCGTCGAACCCGTTTTGCTTTAAGCTTTTGGCAAGACATCGGATGGCAAGATTGGTATGGGTGCGCGAGGCATTCAGCGAAAACAAAACGATCTTCATGAGCATCTCCTTTGGTGTGATGGTTTAATATAATGATTATAGCACGAGCGGTGAGATATGTCAAACCTTCGTAATTGCGACAACGTAATTATCTTTCTTTGATCATAGAATTTCAAATATTATTTGAAATTCTACTCAATAAGTGTATAACATAACATCTCGCAGTGTACTCTTGAGCCTACGTCAACGCCTGGAGGAAGAAGTGCCATAGCAATAAAAACATCATTGCCTGATATGTCGCCATCTTCTCTTAAATAAGCGTACTCCCCTTCAATTTTAATCACTGTATAATCTTTAGGTTCCATATAAAGTTTATTCTCCTTTTGAGCATTTTGTAGTAAATAGGGGGGAAGTTTCTTCGCCTCTATTGCTTAGTTTTCTTAACACCCCAATCATACCACACTTTCCACCAATTTTCAACACCTATAAATGTATTACGTTTAACGTATATTTTTTTATCGCATGTCTACCCATCGTTAAAAGGAATATTGCCAAGTTATGTTATGGGGGTTGAAAAATATTAAAATGTGTGATATGATTGGTTTGTAAAAAATCTAAAATTGAAACGGGAAAGCGCTTCTATTTCAATGATGAGAAAGGATAAAATACCATGAGTTCAAAAGTATATTTCTCAAAAAACATTACACCTGAAACAGTTTTAGACCTTTATAAAACAGTTGGAAAAGAATTAAATGGAACTGTAGCGGTGAAGCTTCATTCGGGCGAAAAGGGTAATCAGAATTTTTTAAAGCCTGACTTTTGGAAACCGATAATTGAATACGTAAACGGTACCGTTGTAGAATGCAACACCGCTTACGAAGGTGAACGCAACACTACAGAAAAGCATAGAAAACTATTATCCGACCACGAATGGGACAAATATTTCAAGGTAGACTTATTAGACGCAGAAGCTCCTGATTTAAAGTTGGTTATTCCAAACGGTAAGGTTATTAAGGAAAATTATGTTGGGAAAAATATAGTAAATTATGATTCAATGTTGGTGCTTTCTCATTTCAAAGGACATCCCATGGGAGGGTACGGTGGAGCGTTGAAACAGCTTTCCATCGGGATAGCATCCTCTTTCGGAAAAGCATATATCCATGGCGCAGGTGTGCCTGAAAAAATTTGGACTGCAAACCATGATTCTTTTCTTGAATCCATGGCGGACGCAGCAGGAAGTATAATAAATTACTTCAAAGGTAATATTGTCTATATAAACGTGATGAAAAATATGAGTGTGGATTGTGATTGTTGTGCAGTTGCAGAAGATCCATGTATTGCAGATATTGGTATATTGGCATCCACAGACCCTGTTGCTATTGATCAGGCTTGTATTGATTTAATATATGCTTGCTCTGATAAAGGAAAAGAACATTTTTTAGAACGAATTGAAAGTCGTAACGGTGTCCATACCATTGAAGCAGCTGCAGATCTTGGCTATGGTAGCCTTGAATATGAATTGATAGAGCTGTAAGATATAAAGTGGTAGAGAAGAATTGTTTGCAATACGTATACTCTCGCTCAGACAAAAAGCCCTTGGAAGTGTTAAACATCCAAAGGCTTTTTATATTCCTGCTATGTTTTTTTGTGCGTTACGAAATTTGCTAAATATCCTTGTGTTTGGGATGACAATTCCCAAGTAGTCTGTCAAACGTTATTTTCGTGCTTTTCTTGGCATTTTTTTCACCCTTTACCATTTTAGCATGATTACCGTACCATGTCAATATTGAAAATGTTTATTTATCCTAAAGAGACAGAGAACCGTCCCCTGTCTCCGCGCCCTCATTTTCTGACGGAGAACCGTCCCCTGTCAGCGTCGTCCCCTGTCAGCGTCAATATCAAAAATAAACTTTGATTTTACTCCAAATTCAATTTTCACAGTATCCCCTTCATCAATATCTCTACTGATAACATCATCAGAATTTAAACTGCTATAAACCATTGTATATTCTGTATTGTCTATAATTAGATTTATACGATCCTTGCCATCTTGCTCTATACTATTGATAACACCGATTTTTTCCTCGACACTATTACGACTATATTCATAATAGGCCAAAGAAATCGGGTATAGATTTATATAAACAAAATGCCATGCCCACAAACAAACAAGTACACCACTTATGCCGAATCGTAAAACTGTTTTTATCTTTTTGTTTTCGATTTTTTTTGTTTTTTTGAACATACCATAGACAACTAATAAAATCCAAAGTCCTGAAAATACTGCCGCAAAAGCATAGGCCTGTAAACTACTTTTTATTAATTCATACACTGTACCCTTCCTCCCAAACCTAATCTAAACACCAATAATAATCATATCCACCATATACTCCAGATATATCTCTCCGACAAGGAGACAGAGAACCGTCCCCTGTCTCCTCAAAACGTTCTTACTTTGACTATCTTCCATATGCTTATCTCTTTTTATATACAACAAGTTCGGGATTTTTGCCGTCTTCTTCGTAAGTGCAAACGAGGAGAAATTCCATATTTGCGGCAATGCCGAAGCATCTGTTTCCGCCAAACTCGCATTCAAGTTGATTTCCTAAATACGTTGCGTTGTCATCAAGGAATTTTACTGTTTTTCCACCTGGAAGTCGGTATTCAAGGTTGATATATCCACCCACGAGAGCATTCAGCTTTTCCACCTTTGGCATACCGTCAACGTGCAAATCGTTGAATTCTTCTATTAGCTTTTGCTTGAATTCTTCAAACTTTTCATCCCCACCTATGTATTTATACTTTTTCCAGTAATCAAGCTTTGGCAACATATCCTTCATATACTCACGTGCCTGTTCAGCAGGAAAATGCTCGCTTGCCATGTTTTTAACGCATACCTCTATTAAATCGTCCATATCGTGATACATATATTCACCATCGGCATAGCACCATTTGCAGTAATCTTCATTGAAAAAACCGTCTGTTTCCTTGCTTATATTATCATCCTCCAAGGGCATACCGCAACATTGACAAATAAGTTGCTTTTGAGAGCCAAGCAGAGTATTGATTGAAACGTTAAACAGCTTGGATAACAGCTTCAACGTATCGGTGTTTGGTATAGTTTTCCCATTTTCCCAACGAGAAACTGCCTGACGTGTTACAAATACTTTTTCAGCAAGTTCATCCTGAGATAAACCGTTTTTTGTTCTCAGTTCAAGTATAATATCTTTTGTTTCCATAAAATTATCACCTCAATGGTATTATAGTTTAAATCAATGATAATTACAAGCAACTTGCTGTTGCTTTTTGAGTTACTCTCGGTTTATCTTTTTACCTTGAAATCAATACCTGCTTTTTTAGCCTGACTGCACAAATCCTTCGTTTGGAGTTTGTATTCTTTTCCATCCTTTATGAAATGTGTTCCGCATTGTCTGAACTCAAAAGACACGTTTTTTCTAACACATTGCTCTCTTACGTCAAGCGCCCATGAATAGTCAAATGGTCTTGCGTATTTGTCAGATTCTCCACCTACAACCACAAGCTCAATATTGTCAAGATACGATTCTATGTATATTTTTTCAAGTAATGGCTGTGCAGTAATACATTTGTGCTTTATGGGCAGAGTTTGAAATATTGACAGTTTTTTATCAGCATTTTTCTGATTTTCGATGGTGCAACATATAACAACGTTTTCATATCCGTTACCCCAATCCGTCGGAATGCAGTCATTAAACCTCTCAATTCGCTTTGTGAGAAACAGAAACGTGCAGTCTTGACGCTCTTTTATCATAGACCAACATTCTTTACGCCATTCGTCCGCATCTTCAATCAAAAAGTCTGTGGAAAAGCATAGATATACTATACCCGATTTCATTTTGTAATTTCCATTTTTCAATTTTTCAATAGGTTTGTAAAAATCTTTCGTCTTGACGATTTCGCTCGTGTTGATTCCTCGTTTGGCATCGCCTTTGTGTATATAGCAAAGCAAACAACCGTCACTACACTTTCTGCAACCTCGCCATGGATTCCACATAGCCATTATATTTCTCCCAAAAGTTGTTTTCTTTAAGTATTATACCATACAGAAACAGAAAATACAATAATTTTCAGAGCGAAAAACAATTCGATTATTCTTTCAATATTTGCTTGATACCTACAGAAAGCACACACTGTAAAGGTCAATATTTTTGAAGAAATTACATTTCTATTCTCGGATAAATGAAAAGTTTCAATTTCAAGCTTTATTCAATCTAAAGCTCGGATAATCCGACGCCCGAATATTTTTTACATAATTTACATATTTTCTATTGAAAAAACACAATGTTTATGTTAAAATAACAAAAAAGCTGTTTGTTTTTTGACGGCAAAAATTATAAAGGAGTAAAATTTATGAAAAAGCTACTTTCTGTATTGCTTGCGTTTTGTATGCTTTTCTCCGTTGTCATTATCAGCGATGAACACCATTGTACTCACGTTGATACTGCATACGGACTCGTGGACAACGTACAGGACGGGCAGATTCTCCAGTGCTGGAACTGGTCTTTCGAAAACATGAGAAAGAACATGGCGTTGATTGCCTCACAGGGCTTCTCCGCAGTTCAAACCTCCCCTATCCAGGGAAGCAAAGAATCCACCAAGGAATACTATTCCACAATGCAAAACAGCTGGTGGGTATATTATCAGCCTATCAATTTCAACATTGAAACAAACTCATACAATGCTTTGGGCACTTCTGCTGAATTCAAGACAATGTGTGACGAAGCAGAAAAATACGGTATCAAGGTTATCGTTGACGCTGTTCTTAACCATACGGCAAACCAGAACCAAGGCAACACCATATCCAACCTTGTTCCTGACGATTTAAAATACGATTCTTCCTGCTGGCATGACATAACGAAAGACAGCTGGTATGAAAGCCGTTGGGATATTACACAATTTTGTATGGGTGGTATTCCTGACCTTAACACAGGAAACGCAAAGGTTCAGCAATATGCAATAAGTTTCCTTAAAGAATGTATAGATGCTGGTGCAGACGGTTTCCGTTTTGACGGTGCAAAGCATATTGAAGTTCCAACAGACTTCGATTACGCAAGTGATTTCTGGCCCAACGTACTCAATGCAACAACTGAATACGCCAAGTCAACAAAGGGCTTCACACCTTATTACTACGGTGAAATTCTTGACGGCCCTTCAGGAAGCAATGACCGTTCAAATGCACAGATGACACTCAACACCTATATGTCCTTAATGAGTGTTACTCAAAGTACAGTTTCCGCCGATATCCTTAATGGTGTTGTTTACAACAACGCTGGTGCTGCAGCAAAAAGTGACTTTTACTTCAGCGACGGCTCTTGCTCTCTTGGCGATAAAACAGTTCTCTGGAACGAATCCCACGATACCTATATACATGGCGGTACAGGCGGGTACTCAACAGTTCAGATGAACAAAACGTGGGCTCTTGTAGGCTCAAGAAACCAAGCTGCAGGTATGTACATGGCACGTCCCGCTTCCAATCAGGATAAGCTTGGAACAGCAGGTATTACAGCTTGGGCAAATCCCGAAGTTAAAGCAGTTAACCAATTCAAAAACAAATTCGTTGGTCAAAGCGAATATCTTTCCGTAAGCGGTTCTATAGCCATTAACGAAAGAGGCACTTCAGGTGCTATTCTCGTTAACTGTGGCGGCACAAATGCCTCTGTAAACGTTAAAGCAAATATGCTTTCAAACGGTACATATATAGATGCTATAACAGGAAATACCTTTAAAGTTTCTAACGGTTATATTTCAGGAAACATCGGCTCTACAGGTATTGCCGTTATTACTCGTGAAGGCGATGCGCTTCCTTCCACTCCTTCCCTTCCTACAGGCGAAGCAACAATTTACTTTGACAATTCTTCTTATAACTGGTCCTCTGTATACGCTTACGTATATAACGATGCTACTGAAAACTCCGCATGGCCAGGCGTTAAAATGAGCTATGATTCAGCAAGTGGTTATTACAAGCTTCACCTTGACGGAACACTTGCATACGGAAAGGTTATCTTTGCAGAAAGCAGTACTGCTTCAACTAACAGATATCCTTCAGATGGTGTTGAAGGGCTTGATATTGGCGGAAAAGATATGCTTTTCTCTAAAAATCACACCTGGACAGAATACGTTCCAACTGAAGAACCTTCTGAAGAACCATCCGAAGAACCCGCACTTCCTACAGGAACAGCTACCATCTACTTTGATGATTCTTCTTACAAATGGTCAACTATCTACGCATACGTATACGTTGATTCAACCGAAAATGCAGCATGGCCTGGCGTTCTTATGACTTATGACGAATCAACAGGATACTACAAAATGGATCTGGATGGCGTTCTTGCATACGGTAAGGTTATCTTTACCAAAAGCAAATATGCAACTACTAACAGATACCCTGCAGATGGCGTTGAAGGTCTTGACATTGGTGGAAAAGATATGCTTTTCTCCGAAAATCATACTTGGGCAAAATACGTTCCTTCCGAAAATTCCTCCGAAGAACCTTCTTCCGAGGTTAATACCGATGGAACTGAATATGTAATCAACACCAAAACAAAGAAGGTTCACCTTCCTTCTTGCAGATATGCAACGAGTGCCAACACAGAGTCTTATTACGGTGACCTTCAAACACTTTTAGATCAGGGTTACGCTCTTTGCAACACTTGTAAGCCTGACCAAGCGGAAGAATCATCTGAAATTCCTTCCGAAGAACCTTCCTCTGAAGTTAACACCGATGGAACTGAATATGTAATCAACAGAAGCACAAAGAAGATTCACCTTCCTTCTTGCAGATATGCAACGAGTGCTAACACAGAGTCTTATTACGGTGATCTTCAAACACTTTTAGACCAGGGTTACGCTCTTTGTAACACTTGTAAGCCTGACCAAGCGGGAGACTCCTCCGAAGCTCCAAGCGAAGAACCTTCTTCCGAAGAACCATCTTCCGAGGTTAACACTGACGGAACTGAATACGTAATCAACACAAAGACAAAAAAGGTTCACCTTCCTTCTTGCAGATATGCAACGAGTGCCAACACAGAGTCTTATTACGGTGATCTTCAAACACTTTTAGACCAGGGTTACGCTCTTTGCAACACATGCAAGCCTGATCAAGCAGGAGACTCCTCCGAAGCTCCAAGTGAAGAACCTTCAAGCGAATCCCCCGCACTTCCTACAGGAACAGCTACCATCTACTTTGATGATTCTTCTTACAAATGGTCAACTATCTACGCATACGTATATGTTGATTCAACCGAAAATGCAGCATGGCCTGGCGTTCTTATGACTTATGACGAATCAACAGGATACTACAAAATGGATCTGGATGGCGTTCTTGCATACGGTAAGGTTATCTTTACCAAAAGCAAATATGCAACGACTAACAGATACCCTGCAGATGGCGTTGAAGGTCTTGACATTGGCGGAAAAGATATGCTTTTCTCCGAAAATCATACTTGGGCAAAATACGTTCCTTCCGAAAATTCCTCCGAAGAACCTTCTTCCGAGGTTAATACCGATGGAACTGAATATGTAATCAACACAAAGACAAAGAAGATTCACCTTCCTTCTTGCAGATATGCAACGAGTGCAAATACAGAGTCTTATTACGGTGATCTTCAAGCACTTTTAGATCAGGGTTACGCCCTTTGCAACACTTGTAAGCCTGCACAATCAGGAGACTCCTCCGAAACTCCAAGTGAAGATCCTTCCGAAGGAGTAACTCCCGACGGCACCGAATTCACACTTAACACAAAGACGAAGAAGATCCACCTTTCTACATGCAGATATGCAAAAAGCACTTCTTCCAATATAACGAAATACTACGGTGCAACTAAAACACTCATAGAACAGGGTTACACTCTTTGCGCAAAGTGCAAGCCTGAGCAAACAGAAGAATCTTCCACACCACCTTCTGATAGCACTTCCGAAAATCCTTTGATTCCTACAAATTCCAAATATTATGTCGAAGGAAAATTGCTTTTCGGAGTAAGCGAAAAAACGACCGCTTCCACACTTCTTTCAGCATTTGCATCCAACGAATTGTCTGTATACGATAGCAACGGAAACGCAGTATCTGGTGATGACATCGTTGGAACAGGATATTGTATCCGCTATATTAAAGACGGAAAAATTGTGGATTACCTTGAAATAATAATAAAAGGCGATATTGACGGTAACGGTGTAGTTGACTCAACTGACTATTTGAGGGTAAAACAAGAATGGTTGAACAGAATTATTTCATCAGACGTATACGAAATCGCCGCAGACATTGATAACAACGGTGTAATAGATTCAACCGACTATCTGAGAATCAAATCTCATTTCTCCGGCACTTACGACTTATACGCATAATATCCGTTTCTCATTTGTTTTGATTATTTCATAGAAGATTCGCTTCATGTCAAAAGCTTTATTAAAGCAAAATCATCTCTGAATAATAATCAAACATGAATATTTAAAAGGTATCACCTCCGACGTAAAACACGTTGGAGGTGATTTATTTATATATCACGATTATGTTTTTTCACTAAAAAAGCTTTTTTTAAAACACAAAAATATTTTCAAAAATTCAAAATAAGTATTGATTAAATAATTTGTTTATGGTAAAATGAATAAAAACTGTTTAATTTAAACAAAAGCTACCATGTAAAGGAGTTACAACATGAAAAAACTGCTTTCCGTTTTACTTGCATTTTGTATGCTTGTATCGGCATTTTACGTAGTTGTTGAACCCAGCTCAACTGAAGTTTTTGCAGTCTCAGGACTCGTAGAAAACGTTCAGGACGGTCAGATTCTTCAATGCTTCAACTGGTCATTTGTGAACATGAAAAACAATATGGCAAAAATTGCCGAACAGGGTTTTTCTGCTGTTCAGACATCTCCTATCCAAGGAACAAAGGAATCAACAAAAGAAAGCTATTCCTCAGTTACAAACAGCTGGTGGGTATATTATCAGCCTATCAATTTCAGCATTGAAACAAACTCATACAATGCCCTTGGTACATCAAAGGAATTCAAGGAAATGTGTGACGAAGCCGAAAAATACGGTATCAAGGTTATCGTTGACGCTGTTCTCAACCATACAGCTAACCAAAACCAAGGCAACACCATATCTAACCTTGTTCCCGACGATTTGAAAAACGATTCTTCATGCTGGCATGATATAACGAAAGACAGCTGGTATGAAAGCCGCTGGGATATTACTCAATTTTGTATGGGCGGTATTCCTGACCTTAACACAAGCAACGCAAAGGTTCAGCAATATGCAATAAGTTTCCTCAAAGAATGTATAGATGCTGGTGCAGACGGTTTCCGTTTTGACGGTGCAAAGCATATTGAAGTTCCAACAGACTTCGATTACGCAAGTGATTTCTGGTCAAACGTACTCAATGCAACAACTGAATACGCCAAGTCAACAAAGGGCTTCACACCTTATTACTACGGTGAAATTCTTGACGGTCCTTCAGGAAGCAACGACCGTGAAAATGCTCAGACAGCACTTAACTCTTACATGACATATATGAGTGTCACTCAAAGCACAGTTTCCGCTGATATCCGTAACGGTGTTGTTTACAACAACGCAGGTGCGGCTGCAAAGAGCGACTTTTACTTCAGTGACGGCTCTTGCTCCATCGGTTCAAAGACAGTTCTCTGGAACGAATCTCACGATAACTTCATGCATGGCGGAACAGGTGGTCTTTCAACGAATCAGATTAACAAGGTATGGGCTCTTACAGGCTCCAGAAATGAAGCTGCTGGTATGTATCTTGCCCGTCCACAATCCACATCAGACGCTCTTGGTACTGCAGGGTTAACAGGATGGACGAACTCTGAAGTAAGAGCTATTAACCTTTTCAAAAACAAATTTGTTGGTCAAAGCGAGTACCTTTCATCAAGCGGCTCTATTGCTATGAACGAAAGAGGAACGTCAGGTGCAGTTCTCGTTAACTGTAGCGGTACGAATACCTCTGTAAACGTTAAGGCAAATATGCTTTCAAACGGTACATATATAGATGCTATAACCGGAAATACCTTCACCGTTTCCAACGGTTATATTTCAGGAAACATCGGTTCTACAGGTATTGCCGTTATTACTCGTGAAGGCGATGCGCTTCCTTCCACTCCTTCCCTACCCACTGGCGAAGCAACAATTTACTTTGACAATTCTTCTTATAACTGGTCCTCTGTATACGCTTACGTATACAACGATGCCACTGAAAACTCCGCATGGCCTGGCGTAAAAATGAGCTATGATTCAGCAAGCGGTTATTACAAGCTTAACCTTGACGGAACACTTGCATACGGTAAGGTTATATTCACAGAAAGCAGTACTGCCTCAACTAACAGATATCCTGCAGATGGTGTTGAAGGTCTTGATATCGGCGGAAAAGATATGCTTTTCTCTAAAAATCACACCTGGACAAAATACGCTCCTTCCCTTCCTACAGGGGAAGCTACAATATACTTTGACAATTCTTCTTATAACTGGTCCTCTGTATACGCTTACGTATATAACGATGCTACTGAAAACTCCGCATGGCCTGGCGTAAAAATGAGCTATGATTCAGCAAGCGGTTATTACAAGCTTAACCTTGACGGAACACTTGCATACGGTAAAGTTATCTTTACAGAAAGCAGTTCTGCTACCACTAACAGATATCCTGCAGATGGCGTTGAAGGTCTTGATATCGGCGGAAAAGATATGCTTTTCTCCAAAAATTATATTTGGGCAGAATACGTTCCTTCCGAGCCTGACAGTTCCGAAGAACCTTCTTCCGAAATTCCAAGCGAAGAACCTTCTTCTGAAGAACCCTCCTCCGAGGTTCCAAGTGAAGATCCTTCTGAAGAACCATCCGAAGAACCTTCCGAAGATCCCATACTTCCTACAGGGGAAGCAACAATCTACTTCGATAATTCTTCTTACAACTGGTCAAGGGTTTACGCATACGTATACGTTGATTCGACCGAAAACGCAGCGTGGCCTGGCGTCCTTATGACTTACGACGAATCAACAGGATACTACAAAATGGATCTTGAAGGCGTTCTTGCATATGGTAAGGTTATCTTTACAGAAAGTTCGTACGCATATACTAACAGATATCCTGCAAGCGGTGTTGAAGGTCTTGATATTGGCGGAAAGGATATGTTGTTCTCTGCTGGCTACACATGGGAAGAATACATTCCTTCCGAAGAACCCGTACTTCCCTCTGGAACAGCTACCATCTACTTTGATGATTCTTCTTACAAATGGTCAACTATCTACGCATACGTATACGTTGATTCAACCGAAAACGCAGCGTGGCCTGGCGTCCTTATGACTTACGACGAATCAACAGGATACTACAAAATGGATCTTGAAGGCGTTCTTGCATACGGTAAGGTTATCTTTACCAAAAGCAAATATGCAACGACTAACAGATACCCTGCAAGCGGTGTTGAAGGTCTTGATATTGGCGGAAAGGATATGTTGTTCTCTGCTGGCTACACATGGGAAGAATACATTCCTTCCGAAGAACCCGTACTTCCTTCCGGAACAGCTACCATCTACTTTGATGATTCTTCTTACAAATGGTCAACTATCTACGCATACGTATACGTTGATTCAACCGAAAACGCAGCGTGGCCTGGCGTCCTTATGACTTACGACGAATCAACAGGATACTACAAAATGGATCTTGAAGGCGTTCTTGCATACGGTAAGGTTATCTTTACCAAAAGCAAATATGCTACAGTTAACAGATACCCTGCAGACGGTGTTGAAGGTCTTTCTATAAACGGAAAAGATATGTTATTCTCCGCTGGATACGTTTGGGAAGAATACGTTCCTTCCGAAGATACTTCCTCCGAAGCTCCAAGCGAAGAGCCTTCTTCTGAAATTCCAAGCGAAGAACCTTCTTCCGAAGAATCCTCCGAAGTAACTCCCGAAGGAAAAGAATATGTAATCAACACAAAAACAAAGAAAATTCACCTTCCTACTTGCAGATACGCAACAAGTGCTAACACAGGGTCTTATCACGGTGACATTCAGACACTTTTAGATCAGGGTTACACCGCATGCGGCACGTGTAAACCCGAACAAGCAGAAGAATCTTCCGAAATTCCAAGCGAAGAACCTTCTTCCGAAGTTCCAAGTGAAGAACCTTCTTCCGAAATTCCAAGCGAAGAACCTTCTTCCGAAGTATCAAGTGAAGAACCTTCTTCCGAAATTCCAAGCAAAGAACCTTCTTCCGAAGTTCCAAGCGAAGAACCTTCAGAAGAACCCGTGCTTCCTTCAGGAGAAGCTACAATATACTTCGATAATTCTTCTTACAACTGGTCAAGAGTATACGCATATGTGTATTACGATTCAACTTCAAACTCCTCATGGCCTGGCGTTCTTATGACTTATGACGAAGCAACAGGATACTACAAAATGGTTCTTGAAGGCGTTCTTGCATACGGTAAGGTTATCTTTGCAGAAAGTTCATATGCATATATAAACAGATATCCTTCAAACGGTGCTGAAGGGCTTTCAATAAACGGAAAAGATATGTTATTCTCCGCTGGATACACTTGGGAAGAATACGTTCCTGCTCCTGTAGTGCCTACAGTAGAGGCAACCATTTACTTTGATAATACTCCTTACAATTGGTCATCCGTATACGCTTACGTGTACACCGATTCTGAAGAAAACTCCTCATGGCCCGGCGTTCTTATGACCTACGATGAAACAACAGGTTATTACAAGCTTTTACTTGAAGGAGCTCTTGCAAACGGAAAGGTTATCTTCACAGAAAGCAATTCTGCAACAACAAACAGATATCCTTCCGATCAAGAACAAGGTCTTGATATCGGTGGAAAAG
Organism: Oscillospiraceae bacterium; assembly: GCA_015064625.1. GTDB lineage: Bacteria > Bacillota > Clostridia > Oscillospirales > CAG-382 > SIG653. The sequence goes on from SVRW01000011.1 coordinate 18,508, forward strand.
ATATGATTTTCTTGAAGAATAACACTTGGAAGGAATATGTTTCCGAACTCGTTCCTACGAATTCCAAATATTATTCTGATGGCGAATTGCTTTTAGGCGTAAGTGAAAAGACATACGTTTCCGACCTTCTTTCCGCATTTGAATCTAACAATTTAGTTGTATACGATAGCGAAGGAAATGTAATTTCTGACAGCCAACCCGTTGGAACAGGCTATCGCGTATGCCTCGTAGAAAACGGAGAGATCGTGGATTACATTGAAGTTATGATAAAGGGTGACGTTGATGGTAACGGTGAAGTTGATTCAACAGACTATTTGAAGATAAAACAACATTTTTTAGGCACATATACAGTTAACGGTGTATATGAGCTTGCCTCCGATATTGATAACAACGGCAAAATAGACACAACAGACTACATCAGAATCAAATCTCATTTCCTTGGTGCTTTCGATCTGTACGCATAATATAGTATTTCATCAAGGACTTGATATAGTCAAACGTTGTAAGTAACAATTTCATAAATTTCGCCCGCGTGATTTTCACGTGGGCGAAATTTTTTTCTATTTGCTCTTAAAATCGTTATGAGTTCAAGAGAATGAAAAAATAAAGAACTATCCTTTCTCTTTCTCCATAAGAGCAAAAAATCTTTTTGATATTGAAATCTCTCTTTTTTTGTTGTATAATTAAGTAAAGGCGGTGATATAGTGCGAAAAGTAAAAAAGAAAATAATTACTTTGTTATTGTTATTTCTAATCTCCGTATTAGTTTTTTTGATAGCAACGGCAATAAGAATATGGCGCTACGGAAAGGTTGATGAAAAGCAAAAATCGGACGTAGCTATCGTATTGGGTGCAGGTACGGACAATGGAGAACCCTCTCCCGTATTTCGTGAACGTATAAATCACGGAATTTGGTTATACGAAAACGGATATGCAGATTATCTTATTTTTACAGGCGGTTTAGGCAATGGAGAAGTTTTATCCGATTCATACGTTGCAAAGGAATATGCTGCAGCAAAAGGAGTTCCAAAAGAAGTAATATTTATAGAAGAAGAATCCACTACTACGGAAGAAAACCTCTTTCAAGCCAAACGCATTATGGAAAGCAATTCGTTAAACACCGCTATAATCGTAAGCGATCCTCTGCATATGATGCGCTCTATGCTGATATCGAAAGATTTGGGGATTGAGTCAGTTTCTTCCCCCACACCAACTACAATGTACAAAAGCGTTAAAACGAAGCTTCCGTTTTTGTTCAGAGAAGAATTTTTCTACGTTACATATATTTTTTTCGGATGATAATTATTATGGTGAAAATTTTGCGAAAGACAGCAAAATGCAATACAAAGTCAGACCATTATCTAAGAAAGCGGATACGTACGCATAAACCATTCATAACGTAGAGAAAGTGATAGTTTGAATCCGCTGAAAGAAGTATTCATAGTTTTATAGTATCCATGGAAGGAAGAAGTACGTGAAAAAAACAATTTTTAACACAAAAGACAAGCTTTTATCAATTATAAGCATTATACTGATTCTGATGTTGCTTACAGGGTGTAACTCAAGCAAAGCTCCCGAAAAAAGCACTGAAAGCCATGAAAACATATCAGAGTTTTATGAATCAGACAGTAAATCGCCAAGCGAAGAAACGCAAAGCGAGGGTGAGTCAATCGAAGAAGAATCCAGTGCAGATGACTCAAAACCAGAAGAATCCAGTGAAGATGACTCTGAATCAGAAGAATCAAGCAAAGATGACTCCAAATCCGAAGAATCAAGCGAAGATAACTCTGAATCCGAAGAATCAAGTGAAGATGACTCCAAATCGGAAGAATCAAGTGAGGATTCCAACAACAGCACCTTTGCAAAAAGCTACGAGGAAGCGATTGACCGTTCAAAGAAAGGAATTCTTTCAGGTGACACAATAGTACCAGATCAAGCTCCTTCAATTTCAGAATATCGTCCTATGAAAGACGGAAAATACATATTGAACTCAAGTTTTAATTTCATTGATGAAAATACATACGCAGTTGTAGATGCTTACGGCAAAGAGGTATTCAGGGTTTATCGCGGAGGAGGATATATTACCCTTGAGGAAGTTGCGGCGTATATATACGCCTTCGGAGACATTCCAGCAAACTATACAGCAAACAAAAACACCAAACCATACAACAGCATATGGGGCGAACATCTGCGAGTTAACCATACAAAATTTTCGGGGAACACATATAAATATCCTTATGAACCAAAGCTTCCCAACATAAGCGGATGCGGCGGAGATTTGCAGTATTACGAACTGGATATCGGAACGACGGGAACAGATTGCGACCCTAAATATCCAGCAAAGCTCTATAACAACGGACAAAAAATCACACGTGGCGCTGCAAGAATCGTTTACGGAAAATGCGACCTTGACAAAGACGGGGTTTACGAATTTGGCGAGCTTCACCTTTTCTACACATACAACCATTACAATGATTTTCAGGAATATCTGAATTATTTTGGTGGTTGGGGCGAAGCGTTCGGAAATATAACGGGCGGAGGAACTATTTCAAGCAAAACCGATTATAATCCCACCCCCTACGTAGACGTTGTAAGAGAAGTTATTGCAGAACGTTCAAGTCTTACAATGGTTTGCTGTTATATTCCAAAAAAATATTGGATAGCTGCATAAATCTGACGTGATACTAAACGTCCATCATTTAAAGCTTTTATGCGTAAAAAAGCCGATACAAAAGTCTTTTTGATTTTCGTATCGGCTTTTTGCTTTTTTATTGACCTAATGATTTGCTGTCATCTGTAGATGGGTTATCTATAAGCTCACCTTTTTCTGTAAATCGAGAGCCATGACAAGGGCAATCCCACGTATGCTCCGCTTTATTGTATTTCAAAGCGCAACCAAGATGCGGACAGCGAGGTGCAGTTGGAGTCAAAAGTCCCACCATCGATTCAAAAGCGTTGATGGCAACCTGTGGGTGAAGAACAGAACGAGAAGGAGAAAACACCTTTGCATAGGGATTTAGTTTCCCGCAAATCATATCACAAAGTATGTCTGATGCAACCATTGCATTTGTCATTCCCCATTTATTAAAGCCCGTTGCAACGTACACGTCAGGTGTGGATTTGGAATACTGTCCTATATAAGGTACACCATCAAGGGTCATACAATCCTGCGTCGCCCACTTGTAAATAATTTCAGCTTTTTTGTAGTGCTTTTTTGAAAACGCTTCAAGCTCTTGCCAGCATCCCCCCTGCTTCCCCGTTCGGTGTCCGCCTCCGCCAATAAGCAATAAGTTTTCGTATTCTCTGAATGAAAGTCCTGTATCCGATTCATCCACATACATTCCGTTTATTTTTTGCGCACCTTTCAACGCAATAACGTAAGAGCGATGTTGATATAGTTTCAGAAAATATCCACCATGCTTATTCAAAATCGGAAAATGAGTTGCTATAATCAATTTTTTGTATGTTATTTCGCCCTTATCAGTTACCGCTTTTTCGGGTTTCAATTCCACTACTTTGGTATGCTCATATATAGGAAGCTCTTTGGCAACGGTATACAGAAATTTTAAAGGGTGAAACTGAGCCTGTTCCTTAATCCTCACAGCTCCTGCCACATTGAACGGAAGCTCCAGCGATTCTGTAAATTCTGCTCTGATTTTAAGTTTATTCAATGCCAATACTTCTTTTTCTATCTTCTTTCGGTCATCCATAGAATAAACGTACGAATCCTTGACTTCGTAGTTGCAATCTATATCGGAACACAAGCGGGAGTATTCTTCAAATGCACGAACCTGCGCTTCTGCGTATAACCTTGCTGTATCTTCGCCAAAACGGTTTATAAGATTATCATATATCAAGCCATGCTGCAAAGTGATTTTTGCCGTGGTATTCTTTGTAATTCCTTCACAAATCTCCGAGGCTTCTACCAGCATACAGTCCACACCTGAATTTTTCAATTTCAAGGCACACAAGATTCCTGCAATCCCGCCTCCTACAATCAATACGTCTGTTTCTTTATTACTGTTCAACGTTTCGAATTTAACCTTCGATGTATTATTCCAAACCGATTTCATTACGTTTCCTCCAAGATATAAATATTGTTTGCATTTATAAGCATGATATACGTATATCAATTTGCAAAAAATCCAACAAAAAGACTTTTTTATAAAAAATGCAAAAATAAACGCCTTTTTTTATCCAGAAAATAGGAGATTATTTCGTTGACACAAAGGGATTTATGTGATATAATCAGCCATGTTGTTTGATTTGGATGTTTTAACTGTAAAAGCGAAGGCTTTTATATAAAAATGCAAAAGGATGCTTTTCTTTGTGAAAACTTGCCGTTTGCAAAAAACATTTAAGGAGGAACATTGATATGTTCAAAAAAGCACTTTCCTTGTGTCTGGTCGTTCTCATGGTTGCAGCTCTTTGCATTTCCATGGCTTCCTGCGGAGAAACTCAGGAAGAAACCAAATTGACAGAATCTCCCCTTGGCGAAGTAGAGCTCAAAAAAGACTTTGAAATTCCCGAAGATTTCAAGGTAGGATTCATTCTTCTTCACGATGAAGCTTCCACATACGACCTCAACTTCATCAACGCTGTCAAAAAAGTACAGAAAGCACTCGGCCTTACAGACACTCAGATCGTCTACAAGAAAAACATTCCTGAAAGCAACAAATGCTATGAAGCAGCAGTTGACCTCGTTGACGAAGGTTGCGACGTAATATTCGCAGACAGCTTCGGTCACGAAACGCATTTGCTCAAGGCTGCTAAAGAATATCCTAACGTTCAGTTCTGCCATGCAACAGGTACAATGGCTCATACTGAAGGTCTTGCAAACTTCCACAATGCTTTCGCATCCATTTACCAAGGCAGATACCTTGCAGGCGTTGCCGCAGGTCTCAAGCTCAACGAAATGATAGATAGCGGCAAAATCACTGCTGACAAAGCAAAAATGGGCTACGTTGGCGCATTCACATTTGCAGAAGTTATCTCTGGCTACACATCCTTCTATCTTGGTGCAAAATCCGTTTGCCCCAGCGTTACTATGGAGGTTCAGTTCACAGGTAGCTGGTATGACGAAATAAAAGAAAAAGAAGCCGCTACAGCTCTTATCAACAACGGCTGTGTACTTATTTCCCAGCACGCTGACTCCATGGGTGCTCCTTCCGTTTGCGAAGAAAAAAGCGTTCCTAACGTTTCCTACAATGGAAGCACAGAAGAATCCTGCCCCAACACATTTATCATCACATCCAGAATTGACTGGGCTCCTTACTTCATGCATATGATCAAAGGTGTATGCACAGGTACAGCTATCGACGTTGACTGGTGTGGCGACGTAAACTCAGGCGCAGTTGTTGTATCAGGCGTAAACGAAAAGGCTGCTGCAAAAGATACTCTTGCAAAGCTTAAAGAAGTTGTTACTAAATTGAAGAGCGGCGAGCTCAAAGTATTTGATACAAACACCTTCACAGTTGAAGGCAAAAAGCTTGATTCTTACCTTGCAGACGTTAACACAGACGCTGCATTCGAAAAAGATACAGAAGTTATCAAGGACGGTTACTTCCACGAATCCGAATTCCGTGCTGCTCCTTACTTCGATATCCAAATCGACGGTATCAAGCTTCTCAACACTAACTTTGGTTGATAATACCGTATAATGGCAGGCGGAGCATTTGCTCCGCTTGTCTCGGTTTTACAAACCCGAAGAAAATTGCTTCTGAAAATCCAAAAGCAACTTTCTTTGGGCTTGTATAATATTTCTTTATGGAGGACATTTTATGAATCGACCGATGGCGCTGGAGCTTAAAAACGTCTCCAAATACTTTGGTAATCTTGCGGCTAACAAAAACGTTAATCTTTCCGTATACCGTGGAGAAATCCTTGCGATTCTCGGAGAAAACGGATGTGGCAAGACCACTCTTATGAATATGATTGCAGGAATCTACTTTCCTGATAGCGGAACTATTTCCGTTGACGGAAAAGAGGTTGTTATCCGTTCCCCAAAAGATGCGTTCAACCACGGTATAGGAATGATACATCAGCATTTCAAGCTTGTTGATATTTTTACAGCGGCAGAGAACATCGTTCTCGGTGTAAACGACGGTAAGCGTTACAACATCAAAAAGGTCAACAGCCGTGTTGCTGAAATTGCTGACAAATATGGTTTTCATATTGACCCCAAAAAGAAAATCTACGAAATGTCTGTTTCCGAAAAACAGACCGTTGAAATACTTAAGGTTCTTTACCGTGGCGCAGATATTCTTATTCTTGACGAGCCTTCTGCTGTTCTTACGCCTCAGGAAACGGACAGACTGTTCGACGTGTTGCGTCGTATGCGCGAGGACGGAAAATCCATACTTATAATAACACACAAGCTTAACGAGGTTATGTCTATTTCAGACCGTGTTGCAGTTCTTCGAAAGGGCGAGAACATAAATACGGTTGAAACATCCAAAACAACTCCTGCAGAGCTTACGGAAATGATGGTTGGCAAAAAAGTTTCCCTTAACATAGAACGCCCAGAGCCTGTAAATGTTTGTGACAGACTTGAAGTGAAAAATCTGAACATGGTAGATGCTGACGGAATCAAAGTTCTTGACAACATTTCATTTACGGCTCGTTCAGGCGAAATTCTCGGTATCGCAGGTATTGCGGGAAGCGGACAGAAAGAGCTTTTGGAATCCATAGCAGGACTTTGCCATCCCATAACAGGTCAGATTATTTACCACAATCCCAAAACTGAAAAAACAGAAGATTTAAGAGACAAGGACCCAGTTGCCATAAGAGAGCTTGGCGTAAGGCTTTCCTTCGTTCCCGAAGACAGAATAGGTATGGGTCTTGTTGGAAACATGGATATTGTTGACAATATGCTGTTGAGAAGCTACAGAAAAGGCTTCTCCATGTTTGTTGACAGAAAAAAGCCTGGAGATCTGGCAGATAAAATCGTTAAAGAGCTTCAGGTTTCAACACCAAACACTCATACTCCCGTCAGAAGACTTTCAGGCGGCAACGTTCAGAAGGTTCTCGTCGGACGTGAAATAGCTTCTGCACCAACGGTTCTCATGGCGGCTTATCCTGTACGCGGACTTGACATAAACTCATCGTATACAATTTACGATTTACTTACCGAACAGAAGAAAAACGGAGTTGCCGTAGTGTTCGTCGGTGAAGACCTTGATGTTCTCGTTGAGCTTTGTGACCGAATAGTCGTAATTTGTGCAGGAAAAGTTACAGGCATTCTTGATGCAAGAAATACCACAAAAGAAGAAATCGGACTTCTCATGACAAAAACAGAAGGAATTTATGATGTTGACGGAAAGGAGGCAGAAAACGGTGAAAAAGAATGATAAAACCATACGTGAACCTCTGTTCCGCGTTGTAAAGCGTGACGGTATGCCTTGGTACAAATCAATGCTCATCCGCTTGATTGCCGTCCTTGCCGCTTTGCTTCTTTGTTCTCTGCTTTCCATATTCATGGCTAAAGCATCCCCTTTGGAATTCATAAAAACCTTAGTTGACGGAGCAATCGGTTCCACACATAAGCTTTGGAAATTCGCTAAGGACACGGCTGTTCTGCTCTGTATTTCACTTGCCATAACACCCGCCTTCCGTATGCGATTCTGGAACATCGGTGCAGAGGGGCAGACGCTCATTGGCGCACTTGCTTCCGTTGCAATTGCATTTTATCTTGGCGGAAAGGTTTCAGACGGACTTTTGCTCGTGATTATGCTTTTTGCTTCTGTTCTTGTAGGTGCATTATGGGGTGGACTTCCCGCATTTTTCAAGGCAAAATGGAACACTAACGAAACTCTTTTCACATTGATGATGAACTATGTTGCAACGGGTCTTGTTTCTTACTGTCTTGTTTGCTGGACTCCTACAAACGGAAGCGTTCTTCCAAGACTTGAATTTGGTCATATTCCCGTTGTAATCCACGAATATTTCCTCATAATATTTATAGTTCTCATTATAACCGCTTTGATTCACGTTTATCTTCATTATACAAAGCAGGGATACGAAATATCCGTTGTTGGCGAAAGTGAAAACACCGCCCGTTATATTGGAATAAACGTAAGCAAGGTCATCATCAGAACAATGCTTATTTCGGGGGCAATCTGCGGTCTGGCAGGATTTCTCATTGTTGGCGCGCTCGACCATTCCATAAATACGGAAACAGTTGGCGGAATGGGCTTTACTGCAATAATGGTTTCGTGGCTTGCAAAATTCAACCCCGTAATTATGCTTGGAACTTCTGCGTTTATAACGTTCTTACAGCTCGGTTCTTCGCAGATTTCATCAACCTTCAACATCGATTCTTCGTTCCCGAATATGGTAGTCGGTATAGTTCTTTTCTTCATCATCGGATGCGAATTCTTCATAGGATACCGTATCAAGCTCCGTGAATCTGATAAAAAAGGAGGAAACAAACAATGAATGCTTTCTGGGATTTCATTATTACTTCAATTCCCTTGGGAATGACCTTCCTCTACGGATGTACGGGTGAGATACTTACAGAAAAAGCGGGACATCTTAACCTTGGTATTCCTGGTATAATGTGCGTTGGAGGCGTTTGCGGATGCTCTGCTCTACGTCTTTTATACCGTTCGGGGTTACCACCTATTCTTATAGTTCTTATTGCAATTATTGCCGCTTTTGCAGGTGGAGCTCTTATGGGCGCTCTTTACTGTCTGCTTACGGTAACACTTAAAGCAAATCAGAACGTTACAGGTCTTGCTATGACGACTTTTGGCGTTGGTATTACTAAATTCGTTATGAACAAGCTTGCTATCGTTCCCATCAGATATCTTTATGCACTCCCCTATTTCCGTTTTCCCTTCGCAGAAAGAACGGATGCATTGAAATACTGCGGAATAATGGTTTATCTTGCAGTTATTATAGCACTTTCCACATCCTACGTTCTGTCAAAAACCCAGACGGGACTTCATCTTCGTTCCGTTGGTGAAAACCCAGCAACAGCAGACGCAGTTGGTATTAACGTAACGAAATATAAATACGTTGCAACCCTTATCGGAAGCGGAATTGCGGCTCTTGGCGGGCTTTTCTACATAATGGACTATTCAGGCTCAGTTGATGCTTATAAAAAAATAGAAGCTCTCGGCTGGCTTTCCGTTGCTCTCGTTATATTCACTTTGTGGAGACCGCACCTCAGCATAATCGGTTCTTTTGTATTCGGTACGCTCTACATCGTAGGCTCAAGAATACCCACACTTCTCAATATAACTATGGACATGAGCGCAACTCCTTTATTCGAGATGCTTCCATACGTTGTAACAATCATAGTTCTCATCGTAACAAGCGTAAGTAAAAAACGTGAAAACCAACCTCCTGCGGCTTTAGGTCTACCGTATTTCAGAGAAGAAAGATAATCTACAACAAATCGAAAAGCATGGTTTTTGAGGTATTAACCTCAAACCATGCTTTTTTAATTTTATATTCCGAATTTATAAATTAAATAATTTTCTTATTTCGAATTAAATTTCATTATTTCTGAAGCATATACTTTGACTTACATGATCCATAGATTCAACTATAGCAAGGGATTGAAGATCGTATCCAAGGTTACGGATGCTCTTTCCTCCATACTGAAAGCCCTTTTCAATTGCAATACCAATTCCTTCCACCGTTGCACCTGCGGATTCGCTTATAGAAATAAGTCCCTGCAAAGCACATCCGTTTGCGAGAAAATCATCTATTATAAGTACGTGGTCATCGCAGTTTAAAAATTTCTTTGAAACTATAACCTGATTTTTATTTTTATGAGTGAAGGATTCAACCTCGGCTGTATAAACGTCACCCTCTATATTTATGCTCTTGGCTTTTTTCGCAAAAACCATAGGAACACCAAAACAACGGGCAACTGCGTATGCAATAGCTATTCCCGATGCCTCTATTGTCAGAATCTTTGTGATTTTCTTATGAGAGAAACGTCTGTGGAATTCTTCTCCTATTTTGTCAAGAAGCGAAACGTCCATCTGATGATTAAGAAAGCTGTCTACTTTCAGAACGTTCCCCTCTCTTATAACTCCATCCTTTAAAATGCGTTCTTCCAAAAAATTCATTGATACATCCCCCATTTATCAAACGTTATCTCAATTATACTCTTTTTTTCTTTTTTGTCAATGTGAATCTTAATTATAACAGATATATTGAAACAGACGTATTCCCACATAGTTTTTGTCAAAAACAACACAAAACCAAATTCCAAACCCTGAAAGCATAAATTTTAACTGTTTGTTTATAAAAAAAACGGGCAGATTTTATCATAAAACAAAAAAATACCAAAAAAAACAAAGAAAAAGCTATTGACAAATCAAAACAAAAGTGGTACAATATGGACAAGTAAGATGTTAAATTGGATGAATTTCTGTTTTTATGTGCTTTCCAATTTAATTATTCCTTGATTTCAACACAAAACAACATATAAAGGTGACCAATATGAAGTTCTACACAGAACCTATTGAAAAATCTCCGAGAATTGAAAAACTTGTTGATGCGCTGTACGGCAATATGCCTCAGATTGAAGCAGAACGTGCTGTACTTCTTACCGAGTCGTATAAAAAGACGGAAGGCGAGCCTATCATAACAAGACGTGCAAAGGCATTCAGTCATATTCTGAAGCATCTTCCCATAGTGATTCGTGATGACGAGCTTATAGTCGGCTCTGCAACACGTACGCCCCGTGGATGTCAGGTGTTCCCCGAATATTCTTTCGATTGGCTTGAAAACGAATTTGACACGGTTGAAACCCGCGTTGCAGACCCATTCTTCATTTCAGAAGCAACGAAGTCAACGCTTTCGGAAGTATATAAATATTGGAAGGGCAGAACAACAAGCGAACTCGCAACGTCTTATATGTCCGACGAAGCAAAATCCGCTATTGACCACGGTATGTTTACCCCAGGTAACTATTTCTACAACGGAATAGGACACGTTACGGTTGATTATCCCAAAGTCCTCGCTGTTGGATACGAGGGCATTATAAAAGAAGCTAAAGAAGAACTTAAATCAATCTCCTTCGGAGATGCGGACTATTCAAAGCGCAAGCATTTTCTTGATGCGGTTATAATGAGCTGTGAAGCGGTAATTCTGTTCGCAGAGAGATATGCAAATCTTGCTGAATATATGGCTAAATCCGCTCAAGATATAAAACGCAAGAGAGAGCTTGAAACGATAAGTGTGAACTGTCGCAGAGTTCCCAAAAAAGGTGCGGAAAGTTTCTACGAGGCTTGTCAATCCTTCTGGTTCATTCAGATGCTTTTGCAGGTTGAATCGAGCGGACATTCAATTTCCCCCGGCAGATTCGACCAATATATGTATCCTTATTATAAGAAAGACCTTGAAAGCGGTATTATAACAAGAGAGTTCGCCCAAGAACTTATGGATTGTATATGGGTTAAGCTCAACGATCTCAACAAGGTTCGCGATGCGGCTTCCGCAGAAGGTTTTGCAGGATACAGTTTATTCCAGAATCTTATAGTAGGCGGTCAGGATAAAAACGGCAAGGATGCAACGAATGACCTTTCATTCATGGCGATAACAGCCACGGAACACGTTTTCCTTCCACAGCCTTCCTTCTCCGTGAGAGTTTGGAACGGAACGCCACACGAATTTTTGATTCGCGCAGGCGAACTTACAAGAACGGGTATAGGCTTCCCCGCATACTACAACGATGAAGTTATTATTCCTTCTTTGCAAAGCAGAGGGCTTACTCTCGAAGATGCAAGAGATTACAATATCATAGGTTGCGTTGAGCCACAGAAGGCGGCAAAAACTGACGGTTGGCATGATGCGGCATTCTTCAATATGTGCCGTCCTTTAGAGCTTGTATTCTCATCAGGTATGGACAAGGGCGTTCAGCTTGGTAAAAAGACGATGCCCGTTGAAAGTATGACCGAATATAAGCAATTCGAGGATGCTTACAAAGAGCAGATGAATTACTTTATAGAACTTATGGTTCATGCGGACAACGCCATCGACCTGGCTCATGCCGAAAGATGTCCCCTTCCCTTCCAATCCTGTATGGTTAACGACTGCATCAAAAGAGGTAAGAGCTTGCAGGAAGGCGGAGCGATATATAACTTTACAGGTCCTCAAGGATTCGGAATTGCAAACGTGACGGATGCAATATATGCCATAAAGAAACTTGTATTCGAAAATAAAAAATACTCTTTGAAATTCTTCAAGGAAGCACTTGATGCAAACTTCGGCAAGGATATGGATCATTCCATGGCATCAAAACTCACAGAGCAGATTGTAAAATCAATTGCTTCATCAAATGACGATATTTCCGAAGAAACAATAAAAACCGTTTATATGACGGTGAAAAACAACCCCGCCACAGACGAACAAAAGAAAAAATACAACGCTTTACTTGACGATATCGGTGCTTTAGCAAAATTCGGCAACGATAACGACGAAGTTGATGCATTTGCTCGTGAAATGGCTTATACTTATACGAAGCCTCTTGAAAAATATAAAAACCCAAGGGGCGGAATCTTCCAGGCAGGTCTCTACCCCGTTTCTGCAAACGTTCCTCTCGGGGCGCAAACGGGAGCAACTCCCGACGGAAGACTCGCTTTCACACCTATTGCAGACGGTGTTTCCCCCGCGGCAGGCAGAGACGTTAAAGGTCCTACGGCAGCCGCAAACTCCGTTTCAAGACTTGACCACTACATCGCTTCCAACGGAACGCTTTTCAACATGAAATTCCATCCATCTGCGCTTGAAGGAAGAAGCGGATTGGAGAGCTTCGTTGCTCTCGTTCGCGGCTACTTCGATCAGAAGGGCAGTCATATGCAGTTCAACGTTGTAAGCCGTGAAACTCTCAGAGATGCACAGAAGCATCCCGAAAAATACAAATCCTTGGTTGTAAGAGTTGCAGGTTACTCCGCTCTCTTTACTACCCTCTCCAAAGGATTGCAGGAAGATATTATAAACAGAACCGAACAGCAAGGCTTCTGATTTTATAGCGTCCGATTCAATGGAAAGGAGAGAAATGAAAGAACTTTTAAACGTAAAGGGTCGCATATTCAATATACAAAGATTCTCCATTCACGACGGGCCTGGGGTAAGAACAATAGTTTTCCTCAAAGGATGCCCTCTCAGATGCAAATGGTGTTGTAATCCCGAATCACAAGATTACAGATTCGAAACCATAACTACAGCAGGCATACCTAAAAACGTTGGTAAGGACGTAACCGTTGCGGAGGTTATGGAGGAAATTGAACGCGACAGAGTTTATTACAGACGGTCGGGATTCGGCGGTGTAACTCTTTCAGGCGGTGAATGTCTGTTTCAGCCTGAATTTTCATCAGCGTTGCTTGCTATTTGCAAGGAAAGAGGAATCTCAACCGCTATAGAAACAACCGCCCTTGCAGATATAGAAATTATCAGACGGATTCTTCCCTTTGTTGATACCGTTCTGATGGATATAAAGCATATAAACGAAGAAAAGCACAAGCAGTTTACAGGGAAAGATAACTCCCTCATTCTTGAAAATGCAAAAATCATTTCAAGAGAGGCAAAAGAACTTATAATAAGAACGCCTGTTATTCCAACATTCAACGATGAAGAAAGCGAAATTGAAGCTATTGCAAAGTTTGCCCATTCTCTCGAAAACGTTAAAGAAATGCATCTGCTTCCCTACCACAGAATAGGCTCGGACAAATATGCAGGTCTTGGAAGAAAATATGAAATGGCTCATATTTCTACTCCCTCGAAAGAACAAATAGCAAAACTTTTCAAAATTGTTGAAAATCAAGGACTTAAATGTCAGATAGGAGGATAACCAATATGCAGAACGAACAAAACAAGCAGAGAATTATTCAAGAACTTGTTCCGGGTAAGCAGATAACTCTCGCTCATATAATTGCAAACCCCGATGAGATACTTTACAAGAAACTTGGTCTTGACCCTGCTGTTGAATATTCAAAATCAGCCATCGGTATCCTCACCTTAAGCCCTGCGGAAACAGCTATCATAGCAGGCGACATTTCCATAAAATCGTCAGGAGTTACGTTAGGCTTCGTTGACAGATTCAGCGGAACGGTTATTGTTACGGGAACGTTTTCCGAAGTCGATGCTGCATTGAAGGCGGTAACGGAATATGCCGAGGAAACGTTGGGATTCACAGTATGCAAAATAACCAAAACGTAAAAATGAAGAAAACCCTTCTGGTAGGACGTCACGGTGCGGGAAAAACCACGTTGAAGCAAGCGTTAAGAGGTGAAGAAATCCATTACGTAAAAACTCAGTATATGGATTACGGTGATTGGCTTCTCGATTCCCCGGGGGAATACGCAGAGGTTCACGGACTTGGAGCAGCTCTTGCCATATATTCATATGAAGCGGATATAGTGGCACTTCTTATTTCAGCGGATGATGATTATTCTCTTTTCCCACCAAATATAACCTGTATGGTTAACCGTGAGGTAATCGGAATCGTAACAAAAATTGACAAAGCATCCCCAAAAAGAGCAAAAAATTGGCTTAAGCTTTCGGGATGCGAAAAAATCTTCTTTGTTAACTCCCGTTCGGGAGAAGGCGTTGAAGAACTAAAAAACTACTTAAAGAAAACAAAATAAGTAAATAAAAAAATAAAATAAATACTTCTACAAGGAGAACAAAAAATGGTAAACGAGTACGAAATCAAAAAACAGATATGCGACATTGGTAAGCGTATCTACAACAAAGGAATGGTTGCTTCTAACGATGGTAACATTTCCGTTAAAATCAGCGAAAATGAATTTCTCTGCACACCTACAGGCGTTTCCAAGGGCTTTATGACTCCGGAATTCATCTGTAAGGTTGATGCAAACGGTAAAGTAATTCAGGCAAACGCAGGCTTCAAGCCTTCTTCCGAAATTAAAATGCACATGAGAGTTTATAAAGAACGTCCCGACGTTACAGCAGTTGTTCATGCACATCCTCTCTATGCTACTTCCTTTGCAATAGCGGGAATTCCTCTTACAGAACCCATAATGCCCGAAGCAGTAATCGCTCTCGGATGTGTTCCCATAGCTGAATACGGCACACCTTCCACAGAAGAAATTCCTGATGCCGTTTCCAAATATCTCCAGTACTACGATGCAGTACTTCTTGCAAACCACGGCGCACTTTCCTTCTCTGATTCACTTCTCAACGCATATCACAAAATGGAATCCGTTGAATTCTATGCACAGTTGATGTATCAGGCAAAAATGCTTGGCGGTCCTAAAAAGCTTTCCGACGCTCAGGTTGAAAGACTTTACGAAATCCGTCGTCAGTTCGGTCTCAAGGGTAAGCATCCCGCAGACATCTGCCCTAACGTTAAATCAGGCAAACCCAGCTGTCACGGTTGCGGTGGTTCTTGCAAATCCAAGAACATG
This sequence comes from Oscillospiraceae bacterium, assembly GCA_015064625.1. Taxonomy (GTDB): domain Bacteria; phylum Bacillota; class Clostridia; order Oscillospirales; family CAG-382; genus SIG653. The sequence continues at coordinate 33,896 of SVRW01000011.1, forward strand.
GATTCCGATACAGTTGCTATGATAACAAAGCTCGTTCTCGAACAGCTCGGTAAATAATAAAAGTGGCTTATGAACGAAGCCGAAATTAGAAAAATAGTTCAAAATACCATTTCCAAACTAAAAACTGACAAATCTAAAATGACTCTCGCACTTGCAGAAATAATCTGCACTGCGGTAATCTCAAAGGCAAATGAACTCGGAGTCAAAGCCGTTGTTTGCATATCAGATGCAGGCGGACATCCGATTCTCGTCAAATCTATGGACGACGCTTACATCGCAAGTTACGATATAGCCGTGAACAAAGCATTCACAGTTGTTTCGTTGAAGATGTCAACAAAAGAGCTGAAGCCCCTTGCACAGCCTGGGGAATCTCTCTACGGCATACAGTTTACAAACGGTGGAAGGATTGTTATTTTCGGTGGCGGTGACACTATTGAAAACGAAGGCAGAATTATAGGCGGTCTTGGTGTCAGCGGTGGAAGCGAGGAGCAGGATTCATTGCTTTCCGCATACGGAAAAGAGTATTTTGAAAACTTAACGTAATAATCGAAAGGATAACAGAGATGGATATTAAATCAACTGATATCGAAAAGATAGTCAGACAGGTCCTTGAAAACATGAATCAATCAAGTGCACCTGCTTCTAAAACATCATCTGTTCCCGCAAAAAGCCGTGTTGCGATGCTCACAAAACTTGAGCATTTCGACATTGAAGAACATCCCATTCCTGAAATTGGCGACGATGACATTCTCGTAAAGGTTGAAGGATGCGGAGTTTGCGGTACAGACGCTCACGAATTCAAGAGAGACCCCTTTTCTCTCATTCCCGTTGTTCTCGGTCACGAAGGAACGGGTGAAATAGTAAAAATGGGTAAAAATGTCAAGAAGGACAGCGCAGGTAAACCTCTCGCCATCGGTGACAAGGTTGTTACTTGTATGATCTTCAAGGACAATCCCGACATTACAATGTTTGACCTTAACAAACAGAACGTTGGCGGTGCAGACGTTTACGGACTTCTTCCCGACGACGATAAAAAGCTTAACGGCTGGTTCGCTGATTATATTCTCATAAGAGGCGGTTCTACCGTATTTAACGTAAGTGATCTGGATCTTGATTCAAGAATACTTATCGAGCCTTGTGCAGTTCTTATTCACGCTGTTGAAAGAGCTAAAACAACAGGCATTCTCCGTTTCAACTCAAGAGTTGTAGTTCAGGGATGCGGACCTATCGGTCTTATTTGTATCGCAATTCTCAGAGCTATGGGAACGGAAAACATCGTTGCTGTTGACGGTGAAGCAAAGAGACTTGAATTTGCAAAGCTCATGGGAGCTGACAAAACCGTTAACTTCAAGGAACACAAGGGCATTGAAGCTCTTGCAGGTGCTGTTAAAGATGCATTCGGCGGATACCTTGCAGACTTTGCTTTCCAATGCACAGGTTCACCTATTGCACATGCAAACATTTACAAATTCATCCGCAACGGCGGCGGACTTTGTGAGCTTGGCTTCTTCATCAACGGTGGAGATGCAACTATAAATCCTCACTTTGATATCTGCTCCAAGGAAATTACAACTGTTGGCTCATGGGTATATACGCTCAGAGACTACGTTACAACCTTCGATTTCCTCAAGAGAGCAAAAGCAATAGGACTTCCCCTTGAAAAACTCATTACACATAAGTATCCCCTTGAAAAAATCAACGAAGCGTTGGAAACCAATCTCAAGATGGAAGGTCTTAAGATTGCCATCGTCAACGAATGATAAAAAGGCAGGTTGATACATATGGCAATGGCTACGGGATTTTTAGAGGTTTACGGACTTGCGGCGGCATTCGTTGCAGTCGATGCAGGATGCAAGGCAGCAGCAGTTACCGTTGAAACCCTTGATAAAAACAAACCCGGGAATGCTGATGCACTTCCCGTTCCCCTTATCGTTCTGATTAAGTTCAGAGGTACTGTGGAAAACGTTAAAGCGGCAGTTGAAGCGGCGGCAGAAGCCGTAAGCAAGGTTTCAGGTGTTGTATCGAAACACGTTATCGCAAACACCGAAGAATCAACGGAAAAAATGCTCAAGCTCAACGCTTTTGATAAGAAATAACATATTTTATTTTGAGAGGTATAAAAAATGGCACTTGAAGCACTCGGTATGGTAGAAACACGCGGTCTTGTTGCAGCAATCGAAGCAGCAGACGCTATGGTTAAAGCCGCAGAAGTTACACTTATCGGCACAGAAAAAATCGGTTCCGGTCTCGTTTCCGTTATGGTAAGAGGCGACGTTGGAGCTGTTAAAGCTGCAACAGAAGCAGGAAGCGCAGCCGCTTCCAGACTCGGTGAAATCGTTGCGGTTCACGTTATTCCCCGTCCTCATGCAGACGTTGAGAAGATTCTTCCCGTACTCAACTAAATTAACACCACGGAGGCGTTATGAAATCATTGGGATTCGTTGAAGTCAGCGGAGTTGTTGCCGCAGTCGATGCCCTTGACATTATGTGTAAGAGCGCAGACGTTTCTCTTGTGAGTTGGGAAAGAAAATTGGGCGGACGTCTCGTTACACTTATCGTTACGGGCAACGTTTCAGCCGTTACAGCCGCTGTTGAAAGCGCAAAGGAAAGTTGTATAAAGAAGCCTTGCGCCACAGCAGTTATTGCTAACCCACATCCTGAAACTGTCAGACTTGCAGAACTTTCCGCAAAAAGACTTGAGAAAAAAGCAAACGAAGAAAAATCCGACAAAGCTCCTGAAAAGAAGCCTGCGGAGAAAAAAACTACTAAAAAAACAAAAACAGATAAATAAGGAGATAAATAATTATGGCACTTGAAGCACTCGGTATGGTTGAAACCCGTGGTCTTGTTGCAGCTATTGAAGCTGCTGACGCTATGGTTAAAGCAGCTAACGTTGAACTTATCGGCACTGAAAAAATCGGTTCCGGTCTCGTATCCGTTATGGTTAGAGGCGACGTTGGAGCTGTTAAAGCCGCTACAGAAGCAGGAAGCTCTGCTGCTTCCAGACTTGGCGAAATCGTTGCTGTTCACGTTATTCCCCGTCCTCATGCAGACGTTGAAAAAATTCTTCCCTCTCTTAAATAATTGAAAATAATTTGGAGGTAAATATTATGGCACTCGAAGCACTCGGTATGGTTGAAACCCGTGGTCTTGTTGCAGCTATTGAAGCTGCTGACGCTATGGTTAAAGCCGCTAACGTTGAACTTATCGGCACTGAAAAAATCGGTTCCGGTCTCGTTTCCGTTATGGTAAGAGGCGACGTTGGAGCTGTTAAAGCCGCTACAGAAGCAGGAAGCACAGCCGCTTCCAGACTTGGCGAAATCGTTGCTGTTCACGTTATTCCACGTCCTCATGCAGATGTTGAAAAAATTCTTCCCACTCTTAAATAATTAAAAATAATTCGGAGGTAAAATATTATGGCACTTCAAGCACTCGGCATGGTTGAAACCCGTGGTCTCGTTGCCGCTATCGAAGCAGCAGATGCTATGGTTAAAGCCGCTAACGTTGAACTTATCGGCACTGAAAAAATCGGTTCAGGTCTCGTATCCGTTATGGTAAGAGGTGACGTTGGAGCTGTTAAAGCTGCAACTGAAGCAGGAAGCACAGCCGCTTCCAGACTTGGTGAAATCGTTGCTGTTCACGTTATTCCACGTCCTCATGCAGACGTTGAGAAGATTCTTCCTTCTCTTAAATAATATCACGTCCTCATGCGGATGAAAGGAAAAACCTTCCCTCTATTGCGTTATTCCCCGTCCTCACGCAGACGCCCGGAAGATTCTTCCTTCACTTAAATAATTGAAGAAAGCTGGAAAACAAATCAAAATAGATTTGTTTTCCAAGCAGTACGTCTGAAAAATTCGGGCGCACTGCTTGGAAAATAAACAATTCACTTTTTGGGAGATAAGAATATGTTAGTTGGAAAAATTGTTGGTAGTGTTGTTTCCACGAGAAAAAACGAAAGACTTGTGGGAAGCAAATTTATGATAGTTGAAACTTGCGAAAAAATGGGTGAAGTAAAGCGTATTGTTGCCATTGACGACGTTGGAGCAGGCATTGGCGAAATGGTTCTCGTTGTAACAGGAAGTGCCGCAAGAATCGGTTGCGACCACGGAAACGCCCCCGTTGACGCCGCTATCGTCGGCATAATCGATAGCGGAATAGGATTTGATTTGGCAGACTAAACTGAAAAGGCAGTTAAACTATGACTTTTGATAAATTAAAGGAAACTCTCCGCAAAGGCGGTGTTGTAGGAGCAGGAGGCGCAGGCTTCCCCAGCTATGCCAAGCTTTCAGACAAAGCCGAAGTCGTTATCCTCAACTGTGCAGAATGTGAACCGCTTTTAAAGCTTCACAGACAAGTGCTTGAGGAATATACTTATGAGATTCTTTCCGCATTGTCGGAAATATTGAAAATTATCGGTGCAGAAAAAGGAATTGTAGCAATTAAATCTCATTACACTTCTGCACTGAATGCACTGAAAGCAGAAATTTCCGAATTTCCCAATATTTCTATTCATACTCTTGATTCCATATATCCTGCTGGAGATGAAATAATCCTTATAAAAGAGGTAACAAATAAGACTGTTTCCCCAGGCAAGCTTCCAATCTCCTCAGGCGTAATTGTATACAACGTGGAAACTATGTACAACGCATGGAAAGCCATGAAGGGTCAACCTGTAACGCATAAATACGTAACTGTTGCAGGCGAAGTAAAATCTCCCGTTACGTTATACGTTCCAATTGGAACGAAGGTTTCAGAGCTTATTGAAGAAGCAGGAGGCGTTACCGGAGAGAACCCCGAATATCTTTCAGGCGGTCCGATGATGGGCAAGCTTATAAATCCTACGGACGTTGTTACAAAGACAACAAACGCAATTATAGTTCTTCCCGAAAGCCACAGCGTTGTTATGGGTAAGAAGCGGAATTTCAAAATAAATCTTCGCCGTACCATGTCAGTTTGCTGTCAATGCAGGAGCTGTACGGATTTATGTTCAAGACACGTGATAGGATACCCCGTTGAACCTCATAACGTAATGAGAGTTTTCTCCAATGGAGGCGCAGGTGCAACGGATTCCCTTTTGGGTTCCATGTTCTGTTCAGGATGTGGGCTTTGCGAAACTTATTCCTGCCCTCAAGGACTTTCTCCAAGAGCAATAATTGCAGAAATGAAGGATGCGGCAAGGAAAAACGGTATAAAACCGCCTCAGGATATAGAACCTGATTTAAACGTTAAGGATGCCGATTTGAGAAAAGTTTCCGTTGAAAGACTTACTTCAAGATTGGGACTTAAAAGATACGACGTCGATGCTCCCATAAAAGAAGGCTTCGAAACAAAAACCGTAAAAATACTCATGTCACAACATATAGGCGCTCCCGCGATTCCTTGCGTTTCGGAAGGTGACGAAGTGAAAGCAGGCGACCTTATCGGGAAAGCACCCGACGGAGCATTGGGTGTTGATATCCATTCATCCATAAACGGAAAGGTAATTTCTGTAACCGATAAACACGTTAAGATAAAACTTAGTTGAACGTAAGAAGGAAAAAGATAAATGAAAAAAGCACTCGGAATGATAGAATTCAAAACCGTTGCATCGGGAATAACCGCAACTGACATAATGCTTAAAACCGCAGACGTGGAAGTTGTTCAGGCTAACCCCGTATGCCCCGGTAAATATCTTGCAACTATTGCAGGGGAAATAAGCGCGGTCAAATCAGCAATAGAAGCGGCTGAAAGATTCAACCCTTCTATGCTTATTGACAAGTTTCTCCTTGGAAACCCTCATGAAAGCATTCAACCTGCAATCTGCGGAGCGTTGGATATCAAGAACAAAAGCGCAATAGGAATAATTGAAACGTACACAGCCGCTTCTTGCGTTGTTGCCGCTGATACAGCCGCAAAAACCGCTCTCGTCGACTTGGTTGAAATAAGACTTGCAAAGGGTATGTGCGGTAAATCCTACATAATCCTTACAGGAAGCGTATCATCAGTTACAGCTGCGATAGACCGCGCAAAAGCGGGTGTTGAGGACGGAATGTTCCTCGATAGCTCCATAATCCCCGGTCCTGATGCAAGACTTTGGGACAGTATTCTGTAAAAGCATAAGTTAAGGAGGGGAATCCTTTGCTCGCAATCGAAAGAAGAAGGAATATTCTTGAAAGACTTTCCGCCAGCGGAAAGGTAATAGTAGCCGAGCTTGCAAAAGATTTCGGAGTCACAGAGGAAACTATTCGTCGAGATTTGGAAAAGCTGGACAGAGAAGGGCTTGTATCCAAGACTTACGGCGGAGCTGTATCAAAGCGAACAAACACCCTTGATTTGCCATATAACATCCGTGAAGGCGTTAACGTTGAGCAAAAGCAAGCTATAGCGGACAAAATATGCGAGCTTATATGCGACGGTGAACGAATAATGGTTGACTCAAGCTCAACAGCTCTCTATATCATCAAAAGAATAAAAGAAAAGAAAAACCTTACCATAATAACGAATTCCGTAAAAATCCTTATAGAGCTTGCGGAAAAACATGATTGGACAGTTCTCTCCACAGGAGGAGTTCTCAAAAAAGGTGCTCTTTCACTTACAGGTTCATCTGCTGAAAAAATGATAAATTCATACCATGTTGATACAGCAATATGCTCCTGCAAAGGACTTGATATGAACCTTGGAGTTACCGATTCCAACGAGAACGACAGCCTTATAAAACAAGCAATGCTTGCTTCTGCAGAAAGATGTATTCTTGCTCTTGACTCTGAAAAATTTGACAAAAAATCCTTTGTCAAGGTCTGCACTGCTACAAGCGTTGACGTTATCGTTACCGATTCCGAGCCTTCGGAAAAATGGGTTGGATTCTGCAACGAAAATAATATTGAATTAGTATATAATAAAACAACTTGAAAGGATATAAAAACTATGAAAATTCTGGTTCTAAACGCGGGAAGCTCATCTCTCAAATATCAGCTTTTCAACATGGAAAGCTCGGAGGTACTCGCAAAAGGTAATTGCGAAAGAATTGGCGCAGGAGGAACTATTACCCACAAACGCCCTAACGCAGACCCATTATTTGAAGAACTTAATCTTGAAAATCACGGTGTTGCTTTGGAACGCGTTCTCGCTCTCCTTTGCTCCGATGAATATGGCGTTATCAAATCAATTTCCGAAATAGATGCAGTTGGACACCGTGTTGCTCACGGCGGTGAACAGCTTAAAGAATCCTCAATCGTTACAGAAAGTGTTATCAAATATCTTGAAACGATTGTTCCCATCAACCCTCTCCACGGTCCTCCTGCACTTGCAGGTATGAAGGCTTGTCTCGAACTTATGCCCGAGGTTAAGCAGGTTGCTGTTTTCGACACTTCTTTCTATTCCGAAATAGAAGATTTCAGATATATCTACCCTATCCCCTACGAATTCTACGAAAACGACAAAATCCGTCGTTACGGCTTCCATGGAACTTCTCACAGATACGTAAGCGCACAGCTTGCAAAATGCTTGGGCAAGCCTATTGAAGAATTGAAGATAATTACTTGTCACCTTGGAAACGGTTCTTCCATCACAGCCGTAGACGGTGGAAAAGCAATAGATACCTCCATGGGCTTCAGCCCACAAGAAGGTATCGAAATGGGTACACGTTCAGGAAGCATCGACCCTACAATCGTTCCTTATCTTATGAAAACAAAGGGATATACAGCTCAAGAGGTTGAAGACATCATAAACAAAAAGAGCGGACTTTTGGGCGTTTCGGGAATTTCCAACGATTGCCGTAACGTAAACGAAGCAGCCGAAGCAGGCAACAAGAGAGCAGAGCTTGCAATAAAGATTCTTATAAACGGTATCAAAAAACATATTGGCTCATACGTTGCTGAATTAAACGGACTTGATGCTGTTGTATTCACAGCAGGTATTGGTGAAAACGATTGGACAATCCGTGAAAAAGTATGCGACAATATGGATTATCTCGGAATCGAAATCGACAAAGAGAAAAACAAGAACTTCAAGAGAGGTATTCCTTTCGATATCACAGCAAAAGGCGCAAAGGTTGCTACTTGGGTTATTCCTACAGACGAGGAATATATGATAGCTATTGATACCCAAAGACTTGCAAACAAATAAAACTGAAAGGTGAACGAAATGGCACAGATCACAGAAGCTGAAATCAGAAAAATAGTTGAAAATATTATAAAAGGCAACGTTTCATCTGCTTCAAGCTATACTTCTACAGAATACAACGGTAGAAAGCTTATCGGTATTTATTCCGACATGAATGAAGCTATTGATGCGGCTGAGAAAGGCTACAAGGCTGTCCGCTCCATGACGGTTGAACAGAGAGAAAAGATTATAACAGAAATCCGTCGTCTCACTATTGAGGAAGCACATATAATGGCAGAAATCGGCGTTGCTGAAACAAAAATGGGTAAGGTTGAGCATAAACGTCTTAAGCATATATTGGTTGCTGAAAAAACTCCGGGAACTGAAGATATTGTTTCAGAAGCAAAAACGGGCGACAACGGCTTGACCCTTACAGAAATGGCTCCTTTCGGAGTTGTTGGCGCAATTACTCCAAGTACAAACCCTTCCGAAACAGTTATTTGTAACTCTATCGGTATGATAGCCGCAGGAAACGGTGTTGTTTTCAATCCTCACCCAGGTGCTATCTGCACGTCTAACTATGCTGTTGACCTTGTAAACAGAGCATCTTCAGCAGCGGGCGGTCCCGAGATTCTCGTTTGCTCCATGGATAAGCCTACAATGGATTCTGCATCAGTTATGCAGTCCCATCCCAAAATAAAGCTTTTGGTTTGCACAGGTGGTCCGGGCGTTGTACGTGCGGTTCTCTCCTCGGGCAAAAAGGCTATTGGCGCAGGTGCGGGTAACCCTCCCGTTATCGTTGACGATACGGCTGATATAAGAAAAGCAGGAAAAGATATTATCGACGGATGCACCTTCGATAATAACCTCCCCTGCATCGCAGAAAAAGAAGTTTTTGCTTTTGCAAATATTGCAGATCAGCTCATTTCCGAAATGCAGAAAAACGGAGCATACCTTATAAATGCAGACCAGGCTGACAAGCTTGCAAAAATTGTTCTTGAAGAAAAAACCAACAAAGCAGGCAAAACGGTTAAATCCGTAAGCCGTGACTGTGTTGGACGTGATGCTGACGTTTTACTTGCAAAAATTGGCGTGAACGTTGACAAGAGTATCCGTTGCATTATCGCTGAAACAGACTTTATGCATGATTTTGTTCAACATGAGCTTATGATGCCTATTCTTCCCATTGTAAGAGTTGCAAACATTGATGAAGCTATCGATTTGGCTTGCAAGGCTGAACATGGAAACAGACATACGGCTCATATGCATTCCAAAAACATTGAACATCTTTCCGCTTTCGCAAAGGCAGTTGAAACAACTATTTTCGTTAAAAACGCTCCTTCCTATGCAGGTATAGGCTTCGGTGGCGAAGGACATACGACCTTCACTATAGCAGGTCCTACAGGCGAAGGAATCACCTCTGCCCGCTCCTTTACAAGAAAGCGCAGATGCGTTATGGCAGACAATTTCAGAATTATTTAAGACGGGTGATATTTATGAAATACAGCGAACAACAGCTTAAAGAGCTTGTATCCAAGGTTATTGAAAACATTAACGGCAAACCAAAGGATGAAGGTGATATACCCGTTGGAGTCTCCAACAGACATATTCATCTCACCCGTGAACACGTTGAAATTCTTTTCGGCAAGGGATACCAGCTTACGAAAATAAAGGATTTATCTCAACCTGGTCAATACGCCTGCAAAGAACAGCTCACCATTGTTGGCCCTTCTATGAGAGCTATCGAGGGTGTCAGAGTTTTAGGTCCTGAAAGAAAAAAATCCCAAGTTGAAATATCAAGAACTGACAGCTTCGTTCTCAAGGTAAAGCCCCCTGTCAGAGAATCAGGAGATATCGCAGGCTCTGCCCCTGTTACGATTATCGGCCCTAAAGGTATAGTTACTCTTAACGAAGGCTGTATAATCGCAAACAGACACATCCACATGAGCGAAAAAGAAGGCAAGGCTTTCGGTGTTGTTGATAACGAATACGTTGACGTGCTTATGGAAGGCGAAAGAAAAAGTATGTTCTACGACGTACAGATTCGCGTTCATAAGGATTTCAGACTTGAAATGCATATCGATACAGACGATGCAAATGCCGCAGGCGTTGGCAACGGCTTCAAAGCAAAATTGATAAAGAGATAATATTCCGTTGAAAAACACCTTGGAAACGCAATGTTTTCAAGGTGTTTTTATGTTTTATAGCTATAAACGAGCCGAGCAAGGTTTAATCCTGCTCAGCGCGTTTATATTTTATCATTATCTTTTATTATTTACTTATATTTCCGTCAGTACAGTAGCTTGTATTAGTTATACTTAACTGTTGCAGTACAATTAGTAAACGCATTTGAATACACATTGTTTTGCGCTTCGGAATTGATAGTAATGCTTGTAAGGTTATCACATCCGTAAAATGCGTAGGCTGAAATACCTGTAGCATTCGTTATTATTACAGTTCTCAACGAGGAAGGAATGTAATACACGCGATAATACTTAGACTCACTAAATACATCGGTATAAGAAGATTGTCCCTGATACACCAAATTCGTTCCATTCGAAGTGTTTGATTGTTTTCTTGAGCCAAAGATATAACCAAACAATTGATCGTCCGAAAACTCACTGTCTCTTGGGCTATAACTAATTACCGAGCTACTTGATCCAACAAATGGTAACGTAATACTTACAAGGTTATTGCAACCGCAAAACGCACTCTCACCAATGGACGTAACAGAGTTGGGAATCGTTATATTTGCAAGACTTGTGCAATCATAAAACGCATTTCTGCCAATGGACGTTACAGAGTTGGGAATCGTTATATTTGCAAGACTTGTGCAATAACAAAACGCCTTATCACCAATGGACGTTACAGAGTCGGGAATCGTTATGTTTACAAGCTTACTACAATTGTAGAAAGCTCCTTCTCCAATAGACGTAACAGAGTCGGGAATCGTTATATTTTCAAGACTCGTGCAACCGCTAAATGCGTAGTCATCAATAACCTTTACACTATCACCAATTATTACACTTTTAAGGTTTGTACAACTTCTGAACGCTGACCAATCAATAGACGAAACAGAATCAGGAATTATTACGCTTTCAAGGCTTGTGCAACACCAAAGTCCACTAACGTACGTTACCCCGTCAGGAATAACTAAATCCACAACTAATTCACCGTTAAGATATAGGTTTTCTGCATGATATAAAGGGTTTGATCCCAACGTTTTAAAGTAGATGTTTACCCACGATTTTATGTCGGTTATATTTACTCTTTCAAGGTTTTTGCAATCACTAAACGCAACAGCGCCAACAGACGTTACACTTTTCGGAATCGTTACGCTTTTAATACTTGTGCAACCATCGAAAGCATAGCTTCCAATAGACTTTAAGCCATTAGGAATAACCAAATCTACAACTAATTCACCGTTAATATAGAGATTTCCTTCATAACATAAAGGATTTGAATCATACTCACCAAAGTTAATACCGCACCACGATTTTATGTTAGTTATATTCACGCTTTTAATACTTTCACATCCACTGAACGCATGATTACCAACAGACGTTACGTTATTGGTAATTGTTATATTTGCAAGGCTTGAACAATTATAGAAAGCCCATTCACCAATGGCTGATTTTCCCGTAATAATAACAGATTTTAAGGTTGAAGGTACATACGATTGGTTATTAGTGTAGGAAGATGCGCCAAAAATATAACCAAAGTGAGTATTGCTTGTTCCGTCTTTGGTTGCACCGACAAAAGGCAAAGTTATACTTTCAAGGATTTTACATCCATAGAACGCATTTTTACCAATGGACGTTACAGAGTCGGGAATCGTTATGTTTACAAAATTTCTACAATTGTAGAAAGCTCCTTCACCAATGGACGTGACAGAGTCGGGAATCGTTATATTGGCAAGACTTGTGCAACCGCCAAATGCGTAGTAACCAATATTCTTTACACCGTCACCAAATGTTACGCTTCTAAGATTTGTGCAACCCCTAAACGCAGAATCATCAACATGCGTTACACCATCAGGAATTATTACACTTTCAAGGCTTGCACAGTAACAGAATGATCCAACACCAAAAGATTTTACGTCATCAGGAATAACCAAATCTACAACTAATTCACCGTTAAAATACAGGTTTCCTGCATAATATAAAGGAGTGGAATAACTATACTTAAAGTTAATACTGCACCACGATTTTATGTCGGTTATATTTACTCTTTCAAGGCCTGTGCAATTTTCGAACGTATGATCACCAATAGACACTACGTTTCTCCCGAAAGTTACGCTTTCAAGGTTTTCGCAATCTTTGAACACATTATCGCGTATGCTCGTAACAACATCAGGAATAATAACTTCGGTTGCACTACTATCCTTAAAACCTATTATCTCACAAGTTGTTGCAGTGGAAATAAAGTCGAAAACTTTCATTTCATCAGCAATTTCAACTTTGCCAACCACGTCTTTATCTATGGTAAATGAATATTTTTCAGAAGTTGACAAAAGTGTTTCGCCAGAATACCACCCTGCAAAGCGGTATCCAAGCTTTATAACGTTAGCTGTAACGGTAATTGTTTCTCCATGAATATGGTTTCCACCATTTGTTATCTGCAAAGCTGATTCGTCAGCCGACGTAACGCTGTAGGTTTTTTCTACAGGATAAAGATTATACGTTCCAAGGAAATACCCCTTTATTTGCAAATAATCCGTTGCATCGATAAATCCGTCACTCTGGGTATCTGCAGCTAACAAGTAAACTTTATCCATTTCGTATGTTCCAAGAAAATATTTTTTTACCTGAAGATAGTCTGTTGCATTAACGCTTCCGTCTCCATCGGTGTCACCTTTAATAACGACATATGCCTCATCACTACCACAGGAAACCAGCGTTCCCGTTGACACTATTTCATTCTCACCAAGAGCTACGTTGTTTTTATAAGCTTTTATTTCAGAAAAGTTGTTAAAATTCTTTAAAAGTTCGGATACCTTTTTTCCCTCTGAAAATCCAATGATATACTTAACTTCGTCCTGCGACGTTATGGAAAGATTACTTTCAGCATTTAGCTGAAGTATGTATGCAGCGGATGCGGAAACGGAAGAGAAAACTGCTGTAAATAAAGTTAAAATTAAAAAAGCAATTGCTTTCTTTAGATTTCTCATTTAAACCTCCAAGAAAAAATTTATATTTTTTATTTATTCCGGACCATATTCTTATACATTCAATTTGTGTCTACTTCGTATCCAATTCCCTAATTTCATGTCGTAATCATCTTCTAACATTATTAGTTCGAGCACCTTTTTCGAAGTATAATACTTATGAAGCATTAAAAATTATTTGTCATTTCTTATATGAAAGATATATACTAAAATATAATATGCGGTTTTAATTTTATGTAATGCGTGATAAAGAAGTACCATAGCAAAATCTCTCCATAAAGCATCTATCCGTCAATACAATAAATAAAGGTAGAAGCTTTAAATATGTTTCCATTACACAGGAGAAAGCTATCACTTAATCACCCTTTCTCCTACGGAAATTTACTATGGTCTTAAATAAGCTATTTGCCGAATATTTATTTTACTTTTTCAAGTGTATAGCTTGTTCCAAGATAACTTATAGTAAGCTTGTTACCGTCAACAGTAAAATCACTTTTATTTTCAACGCCGCCAACGGAATATACAATTTTTCCGTCTTCAACCTTGTAATCACATTCAAGAGTTGTAACACCTGCTGTTTTTACTGTCATTTTTCCGTCATCAGTAAAGGAAAAGCCTATAATTTCAGTACCATTAACGCTGTAAGTCCATGTTCCAGCAACAGAAGATGACTTTCCGCAAGCAGCAAACATAATAGAAATTACAAGTACAACCGCAACGATTGTAACTGAGTTTTTTAAAATAGTTTTCATTGAATAATCGCTCCTTAAATTTTAAAAATATTCAAACCGCATATTATATTCCAGATCTAAATAATTCCAATTATTAGTTATATATCACTAACATTATAATACTAAACGTTTATTTTGTCAATACTAAATTAGTGATAAATAACTAACATTTTTCTTTTTAGTGATATATCATAATGATAGAAACATAAATAGTTGTATGGTGGTATATATGAGTATTTGCGAATTTACGGTAAATAGGATTTACGAGCTTTGCAGGGAGCGAAAGATAACTCCCAATGCATTGAGCTATATGTGCGGAATACCTCAAGCGACTCTAAAAAGCATTTTGAACGGCGAAAGCAAAAACCCCGGAATCGTAACTATAAAAAAGATTTGTGACGGATTAGAAATCACAATAATGGAATTTTTCGATACACCCGAATACAAAAAGCTGGAACAGGAGCTTAAATAAAAAGCTCTTTTGATACTTTTGCCCCTAATTTGCAAGCCGACGAAAAAGCATCCTTAACTTCTAAAAAGTGTATTTGAGAAGTGATTTCAAACAATTCTTCAAAATATTTTGTTTGTTCTTCATTAAGCTTATTTCTCAATTCTTGCTCCTTTTGAGTCGCCTTTTTACAAAGAGCAACGTATTCATCATCCTTTGAAACCTTTTGCTCAGAAAGGTATTCTGAAAACAAGGTATTTATTATTTTTTCCATTTGTTTCCTCCTTTCGTGAGTATTTTAAACCAAAATTTTAAAAAAATCTTATGCTGTCAGCATAGAAAAATAAAAAAATGCGAAAAAAGCTGTATTTTGTAAAATAGTTGACAAAATACGGCTTTTCTGTTATAATTCTTTTTATAAGTTCAAAATGAAGCAAAAAAGAGGTGCATACGCTCAATGAAGGATACAGTAAAAATAGTTGAAGAATTAGGACTTTGCCCCGATTTTAAAACCTTTTACGATGAAAATAAAGACTACATGATAAAAGAGAACTTGGCTACACTTTTAGATATGCTGATAAAAAAGCATAGTCTTAAAAAGTCTCAAATTATTCGTGAAGCCGAAATGAGCGAGGTTTATGCATATCAGATATTTTCGGGAATAAGAGTTCCTGATCGAAAAAAGCTTCTTTGCCTTGCTGTTGCTATGAAGCTTTCCTTGGACGAGGTTCAGACCCTTTTAAAATGTGCAGGATATTCAACGCTTTACGTTAAATTACCTTTTGACAGCGTTATTTTATTTGGCATTTGCAAAAAATTATCCGTTATTGAGATAAACGAGCTACTCTACGATTACGGCTTGGAAACGTTAGGGTGAGGTTATGAAAAGGTGTCCAAAATGTAATGCAGAAATTCAAGAAAATGCACGGTTTTGTCTTTACTGCATGACATCATTTGAAGAAAAGAAACAAATAAATATTTTTCATAATAAAAAAAGACGATTTGTTTTTTTAGTGTGCTTTCTTTTTGGGGTTTCTCTTTTGATAGGGATAATCTTTCTTTTTTTATGGAAAGAGGGAAATTCTGAAAATGCCTTATCAGGTGAAATGATTTCCAACGGTGAGAGTTATTATTCCAATGATGAGCCATCTTCAGAAAATACTATCTTTGAAGGTGAGGAATCTTTCGAGCCTTCGGGAGAACCCGAATCCTCGCAAGGACCCGAACCTTCGCAAGAACCCGAACCTTCGGAAGAACCCGAATCCTCGCAAGGACCCGAACCTTCGCAAGAACCCGAATCCTCGCAAGAACCCAAACCTTCGCAAGAACCCGAATCTTCGCAAGAACCCAAACCTTCGCAAGAACCCGAATCTTCGCAAGAACCTGAATCTTCAAAAGAACTCAAATCATCCGAAGAACCCGAATCATCCGAAGAACCCAAATCTTCGAAAGAACCTGAATCCTCACAAGAACCTGAATCATCCGAAGAACCTGATAAAACCTTCATTGTAAGCGATACTATATCCGCAGAGCTTTTCGATGATACTCTCGTCATAAGCGGCAATGGAAATATGCCTGATTATTCTTATAGTCCAACTCCTTGGGATCATCTAAAAGATTCAATAAAGAAAGTGATTATAAATAATGGCATTACAAGTATAGGAAACAGAACATTCAATCGTTGCGAATTTCTCATAAGCGTATCCATACCAAGCTCTGTAACAATTATAGGGGACTATGCATTCCATGAATGTACGTTATTGACGAGAGTAACAATTCCATACGGGGTCACGACCATAGGAAAAGGAGCCTTTTATAGCTGTGGATGGCTTGATAACATAAACATTCCCGAAAGTGTTTCAAACATAGGTGAAGATGCATTTAGTTACTGTGGACTTAAAAGTATAACTATACCAGGTTCTGTAACAAAAATAAGAGGTAGCTTCTCATACTGCATGAATCTTGAAGAGGTAACCATATCAAAAGGCGTAACAAGTATTGGAAGCAAGGCTTTCGAATGTTGCAAAGCTCTCAAAAGCATAACTATTCCTTCAAGCGTTTCGAGCATAGGAAGTAACGCTTTTTACGCTTGCCACGCTCTGACAAGCATAAATATGTCAACCAACATTAAGAGCATAGGGAAATTAGCCTTCGGTTATTGCATAGCTCTTAAAAGCATAACTATACCAAGCAAAGTTGTAAGCATAGGCAAAAATGCTTTTACAAACTGCACCGTGCTTGAAAAGGTTGAGTTTTTAAACACTTCAGGTTGGTATGTAACCACAACAGAAGGCGCGGGCAGAGGAACAGACGTAAATGTCAGCGACGTTAAAACCAACGCTGATTATTTAACTGTTGATTATGAAAATTATTATTGGTATTGCCAATAATTCAAGCGATTGGACGAGTAAGCATGACTACAAAACAATACATGGATGATTTTTTCAAGATATATTCCTTGGTGTCTGTTCTCAGCGATAAGAATGATTGTAAAGTAATAAGAGCAAGGAATAAAGAGTTGAAAAAGGATATTATTTTACGAAGCTATCCAAATCACGTTCCCGCATACGAATGGTTATATAATATCCAATGTGAAAATCTTCCTATAATATACGATGTTATTTGTTTGGAAGACGGTCAGATAGTTCTGGAAGAATTTATTGACGGTATAACTATTGCCAATGTTATAGAAAATGGGAAATACCGTTATTCAGGAATGAGCAGAGTTATAAAACAAGTATGTAACGCTCTTAATTTGTTACATAGCGAAAATTTAGTTCATAGAGACGTAAAGCCTGAAAACGTTATGATTACGCAAGAAGGCAGAGTTGTTTTGATAGATTTCAACACATCCCGCAGGATGTCCGTGGCAGGAAAGGATACGGTAATTATGGGTACTGTAGGCTACGCCTCCCCCGAACAGCTTGGAATAGCTCAAAGCGATACGAGAACTGACGTGTATGCGGTAGGGGTTATGATTAACGTAATGCTTACGGGTAAGCACCCAAGCGAAAAGTTAGCCAAGGGAAAAGCGGGCAAAATGGTTCTTAAATGCACAAACATCAACCCCGATAAGCGTTATCAGACTATAGAAGAACTTTCAGGAAAATTATAGCTTCGCTAATGCCAACTCCGCAAACATTGGCAACGGCTTCAAGGCAAAATTGATAAAGAGATAAATATAAATAAAAAGTTCAATTCAAGGTGTAACCCTTAAATTGAACTTTTTATTTTAGCGTTATTTTTCAGTTTCTTCTTTTTCACTAAGTCCTAAAATATAATCCGAACTTACTCCGTAATACTTGCATAGAACAATTAAATGATGTATTGGCAACTCATTGGCTCCCCTCTCATACCTTGCATACATAGTTTGAGATGTCCCCAATATATCAGCAATTTCTTGTTGAGTTTTATCAGAATCTTCACGTAAATCTTTAATTCGTTTTTGATATATATAATCCATATAAGTCCTCATAGTTACATCTGATAACTTATTTACTTTATGTACCGACGTATTAACTTATACGTATTATATCAAGTAAATTTATTTACTTGATATTTTAATAAATATTTTTACTAAAACCATTGACTTTAGTAAATTTTTGTACTATAATAAATTCGCTAATGTTATATATGGAAAATTTTGGTTTGTTCCTTTGTGACAATTTATATGTGACATTACTCAATAATAAAAATATAATAGGAGTTAAATTTATGATTTGCAAAAACTGTAACATTGAAATTGATGATTTTTCGTTATTTTGTAACCACTGCGGTAAAAAAATTAAAGAAGATGAATTACAGCAGCCATATTCATCAAACAAAGATACGATTTCAATTACCATTCAATGTCCTCACTGTAAATCAGGCGTGGATTATAAGGAAAGAATATGTCCCAATTGCCACAAAGACACAAAAAAAGTTGAAGAAAAACAAATATCCAAAAACATTAGTGAATCATTTGAACAATCGAAAGAAAATAAATTACACACAAATTCAGAGGATAAATATGCCAAAGAATCAGAGCATATAAAAACATATATTTGCCCAAAGTGCAAAAACGATGTGGAAGCTACTAAAAAATTCTGTGGTAATTGCGGATACAATTTTGAAAAAAATAATTTTAATATTAAAACGCTCTTTAGTGCACTTACTTCATTCTTTTCATTTTTTGGAATAATAGGATTCGCTTTCCCATTTTTTGGCGCTGTCTTATTCGAAGCCACAGGATTTGATATTATACATCACAGCAAGGAATTTAATGAATTAGGAACAATAATAACACTTGCATTTATCGGTTTTATCATTTCTTTGATTTTTGCACTTGTTTCGTTTAAGACTTCCAAGGCATTTTTAGGAACAACTATTTTTTCCATCATAATTATTATAGTATTTTTATATATAATTTTTTCTTCTGAAGACGGAGCACTCATAAAAACAGGTTTTTACATAACCCTTTTATCCGCCATTGGAACAACAATAACTTCAATAATTGGTTACAAACAATAATTGATTCTATAGCACAAAAATAACCGTCGCGGTCTCGCAACGGTTATTTTTGTTAAAACGGATTATTATTCGCAGTCACAGCCGCATCCGCAATCGTGACAATCGTGGTCGCCGCAATCACATCCGCATCCGCAATCTTCGAGGGATTCTACAAAGAGGTCGAAAACAGCCTGAAGTGTTTCCTCGTCATCAACTGTAACGAAAGAGCCTTCTTCGCCTTCTTCAACGTATTTGAGAATAACTACGCTATCGGGTTCTTCTTCTGTTGCAAGAACAGCGTAATCTTCATCTTTGTAGGTTACGGAATCAAGAATGGTGAATTTTTCGGTTTTTCCATCCTCATCTGTAAGCTCAATAACAAAATCTTCTTCGAGCTCCTCGATTTCTTCGTCTAACATTTCGTTTTTCTTTTCTTCGCTCATTTTAAAGTCCTCCTTATTTTTTATTTTAGTCTTTTTCAAGCAATTTAATGTTCATTTCCATAAACTCTTTAAGCTCTTCGCTTGTAAGCTGTCTGGAAGCGACTATTGCCAACATATAAGAATATTTTGCAATAAGTTCCGCTTCTTCCTTTTTGCCTTCTGCAGAAAGCTTCTTTATCTTTTCGCAAACTGTTGAAGCGGAGTTTATAACAAGTTCTTCGTTTCCGCCCATTGCATCAGAATCAAGACCGTACATTTTCATCATTTCTGACATTCTACGGGAGTCCTCAGTTTTCTTTATAAGAACAGGTGCTTCCTTTTCGCTAAGGGAGGCTACTGTTATATCTGCATCTTTCTTACAAACATTTTTGAAAATCAAGTTAAGTTCCTCGCTCTCTGATGCTTCGCTAATTTCGGAAAGATCAGAGTCAACACGAAGGAATTTGATTTTATCGTTTTTGCTTTCAATGAATGAAGCAAACTGGGTATCTATAACCTTATCGAAGCTATATACGGTTATGCCCTTTTCCTCAAACAAAGAAACGTAATAGCTTTGCTGTTTGGAATCAGTATAATAATATATTTTCTTCTTCTTGATGGATTCGTCAGCCGCTAAATCATCATCGCTCATTCCCAGAACCTCTCCCAAGGTTGCAAAGGTTTTATCATTTTTCTGGAAAAGAACGGCAGGTTTGATTCTTGAATAGAATTTCTCATCTCTCAAGCAGGCATACTGCATATAAGGACGGATAGACTGCCAAACCTTTTCGTAGGATTCGCGTTCGAGGTTGAACATAGACGTTATTTTGTCTGCGATTTTTTTCGTTATATGACTGCTTAATTTCTTAACGTAGGTATTATTCTGCAAATAGCTTCTTGAAACGTTGAGAGGAAGCTCTGGACAATCAAGAACGCCTTTTACGTTAAGGAAATAATCGGGGATCACGTCTTCGATGTTATCCGCAACAAATACGGAATTATAGAAAAGCTTTGCTTCGGGCTTTGGAGCTTCTACACCATGCTTAACTGCTGGGAAGAAAAGCACGCCCTTGAAATTCAACGGATAATCCGCGTTTATATGGATATAGAACAAAGGAGCTTCATAATCGTGGAAAACCTTACGGTAGAAGTTGTTGTAATCTTCAGCTGTAAGCTCCGATGGGTTACGCTGCCACAAGGGCTGTGTATCATTTATAAGCTCTGCTTCCTTACCGTCAACCGTAAGATATATTTCTGAAGGCATAAAAGCACAATAGCGATCAAGAATTTCTCTTATCTTTTCACCGTCAAGATATGAAACCTCATCCTCGGCAACGTGAAGAACAATTTCCGTTCCCTTTGTTTCCTTTTTGCCATCTTTCATGGAATATTTTCCATCGCTGTCACATTTCCAGAAAACTGCAGGAGCGGACGTATATGATTTTGTGTTCATCTCCACAACGTCTGCAACCATAAAAGCAGAGTAGAAGCCTAATCCGAAATGACCGATAATGCCGCCTGAGCTTCCTTCCTCGCCCTCATATTCAGCAATGAAATCCAAAGCTCCCGAAAGAGCTATTTGATTTATATATTTGGAAACCTCTTCATCTGACATACCGATACCGTTATCGGAAACGGTTATGGTCTTTTTCTCTTTATCAACGGAAACGTCAATTCTATATGGTGTTCCGTCATCCTCTGCATTGGAGAGAGAAACAAGTCTTTTATGCTTTGTTATGGCATCGCAAGCGTTTGACACCAATTCTCTTATAAAAATATCCTTATCGGAATAAAGCCACTTTTTAATTACAGGAAATATATGCTCCGTCTGAACGGAAATTCCACCTTTTTCTGCCATGTTTTTTTACCTCTTTAACGTATTGAACTACAACAAAAGAGAATCTCAAGCAAAACATCAAGGAAATCTCTTTTGCTTTTCCCATTTAGTTGAAAATAACCCTGACTCGTCCGATGACAAATCAAGGTTTTTTGGTGGAGCATACGGGACTCGAACCCGTGACCCCAACACTGCCAGTGTTGTGCGCTCCCAACTGCGCTAATGCCCCGAGACTCAACGTTAAGTATTATATCATAGCACATTTTGTTTGTCAATAGTTTTTTGAAAATATAATTGTTGTTTTATAAATGCACTTGATTTTTTCAAAACAAAACTGTATAATAAAAAAACAATTGAAATTTCTGCAAACGGAGGTATTATTAAATGAAAAAAATAACGTCTTTAATACTATTAGCTTTATTATGTGTCTCGGTTTTCTGTATCACTTCGTGCGGGGACAATTCTTTAAAAGATACCATTGATGAATTCAAAACGTGGGAGACGGAAGCAGATAAAAACGGCGCTTCAATTCGTTGGGAATTTTCGTCAAAAACTGTTAAATACGTAAACGTTTTTGAAGGTGAGGACACATTCTCACAAACCTTTAATTTGACCGTAGACGGCAACAAATTTATCTTTCAGAGCGATTATGCAACGTTGACCTTTGACGTAGCTGTTGAAGGAGATACTATGACTGTAAACACAGAAACGGGAAGCACGCTTGTTTTCAAAAAGAAGTAACTTTTCTTTTTTTCAAAATATCACATATAGATTTGGCTGTCGCAATGCGACAGCCATTTTTTTACTTCATGTTTTTCTCAAACCTTTTTATCCACAAAATACAAAGAACAAAAACAATCGCTACTGCTCCTATCCAAAAGAGTATAACGTTTCTCCATCCAAATTCTGTTGCCAACGAGGCAACGCCATATGCAGAAAAGGCAGAGCCTGCGTATACCGATGCATTAAGTATTCCAGACATTGTTGAGCTTTTACCATATTTTGCAAAACGCTTTGGTACGTTGCAAACGAGCATAAGATTAACCCCGTGAACACAAATTGTTACAATTACCATCAAGGCTACGTCAAAAACAGGAAGTTTCGAGAATCCAAAATACATAAGTGAGCAGGACAACAGAGCAACTCCAAGGTATAGAGAAGCGGTTTTCATCTCATTCCCTATTTTCTCGCCGATAAAGTTTAAAACATCAAGGAATAAAGCACTGAAAATGGGAATCACGGCTCCTGTGAGTATGGAAGAAAACGAGCTTATTCCATATGTCTCATTTATATACGTAGGCATCCAGGTAGATATTCCGTCACGCATAAATCCGGCAACAATAGTTGATAAAATTATTGGAATAAAACCGCTTGCCAAAAGCTTTCGATAATTTATTTTTTCTTTTTCAGATTCGATAAGCTTTTCTTTTCTCGCAAGACTTGATTCTATATTTTTCGTTTTGATAAGCCATACAAGCGAAAAAAGCATAGCTCCCATTCCCGAAAACGCAAAAACACATCGCCAATTAAGAGAAGCTATTACGAAAGGCGAAAGCAAATACACAAGCACCGTCGCAATATAAGATGCCTGAGTTACCCTCACAACCGTTACGGAATATTCTTTTTCACCGAAATTTTCAATAATAAGCCTTACAAGAGGAGGCCATATCAACGATTGAAACGCACCATTTAAACACCACACGACATTCATAAAATATATATTGGGAAAAAGCCATATAAGTAAATTAACAGCAGAGCTTCCAAAAAGTCCTGCAAATACAAGCTTCTGAGGTTTTATTTTATCTCCAAAAATTCCACTTATAATCTGAAAAATTCCATAAGAAATAAAGCTTCCCATGAGAGCTATACCCGCAAGGGATTTTGACACGTTCATATCCTCTATTATTTCCGTTAGTACTGCAGGATAGTTCTGACGAGAAAGATAACTAAAAAAATAAACCGCACAGCAAAGTATTTTTAATTCTTTATTTAATTTTTTCGTTTCGTTTTTCGTTATTGTCATGATTGGTATAAAAATTCCGTATTCTATAATTTATCTTTTCCGTAAAAATTGAGGCTGTTTTGAACAGCCTCAATTTATCTGACGTTTTATTCGATGATTTCAGCGTTTTTCATCCTTTGAACTGTATCCGCAAACCTTGCATTTGCCGAACATTCCCAATTTTCCTGCACAACGGTCACAAAGCTTATTAGATCTTCTGCGAAGAATTTCCGAGTTATAATAAGGTGTTCCCTTAAGAGCAGAGAAAAGCTCTACGGGCAAAACCTCACCGTTAGACTGAGCAGGATTTGTAAGGTCAAGAAGAACAACTGAAGTTGTTACACCATCACCTTCGGGAGGGTTTACGTATATAAGCTTTCTGCAGTTGAAGAAAACCTGTCTGCCGACTTTTATAGAGGGGTCAAATGTAATAGATGCCAAAGCAATACAACCGTAAAATGCCTTGTCGCAAATCTTTTTAACAGAAGGAGGTAAAACAATCTGCAAAAGATTTTCGCATCTATCAAAGCATTGAATAGGAATTTCTTCAAGCTTTTCAGGTAAATCAATATTTGATATTCCCGATTCCTTAAAACAAGCTGTCTGTAATTCTTCAACGGTAGAAGGAATATTTATGTCCGAGAGAGCTCTACATCCGTAAAAAGCATTCGTTTCTATTCTCACGATTCCGTCAGGCAAAACAACGCTCTTAAGATTGTAGCAAAGCTCAAACAACGATGCACTGATTACTTTTATTCCTGCGGGAATAATAACTTCTTTAAGAGAAGTACATCCTTTGAAAACGCCTCTTTCAAGTTGTTTCAAGCTTCCAGCAAGCTTTATACTCTTCAACGACGTGCAACCTCTGAAGGCTTCATCACTTATGTATTCAACGTTGTTTCCGAGTTCACATTCTTCAAGGGCAAGACAATCAAAGAATGCATTCTTGCCAATAAATCTGACGCCTGACAAGCCAACGACCCTTTTCAAATCCTTGCTCTGATAAAATGCTTCTCTTTCAATGGTTTCTACGTTATCGGTTAAAACAACGGTCTGAACACCTTTGTTACCTGTAAATACACGATTTCCTATTGAAGTTACTGCATCGGGAAGAACAACCTCTGAAAATCTACCTGTGTATCTTTTGAGAACACCGTTCTCAACTTCCATATGCTTCCACACTTTGAGCTTATTGAATATATCAAAAGCTTCTTCGTCTGTGGGAGATTTGTCAAGAATCTTCTCATATACCTTTTCGGCATTTTCCCAATCACAATGCTTCAAGTATTTCTTACCCAGAAATTGAAGCTCTTCCAGAGTTTCTGCTGCAGGAGGAGTTGTAACAACGTTTACTGTCACACCGCCCTGAATATTCTGGGTTTGTATTTTTTCACGAAGTCTTTCGACGGAATATGATATTCCGCAAACAGAACAAGTTGCATTTTGTCCGCCCGAGTTCATAACAAGGTTTCCCGAGCAAATATCACAAAGTAATGTCGCCATAATATTTCAAACCGCAAAGGCGGTTTCCTCCTATAAAGGAATTTTTCTGTATTTATTATTTAAATCAAAGTATTATTTCCAATTTTCATATTTGATAGGCTCAAATCTGACGCTTCCGCAATCCGCAACTCCAGAGAAATTGAACCAACCGCCTTGAGAGATTTCAACACAATATCTGAATTTCAATTTCAATCCATTGCCCTCAGCAACGTTAAACGAGTTAAGTAAGCTTTCTCTTTGGAAGAATGCAGCGTCTTCAATAGCACTTGAATTTTCAAATTCTACACTGCTACACCATTTTTTCGCTTTATTGAGATTACTATCAGCAACAACAGTAATTGATTCCTTGGTTGAAATATCAACCCACGTTTTCCCATCATCTACAGAATATTGGAAATACCCGTCTTTAATATTCCCAACTGTTTTAGGAGCAAAAGCAACGTAAAAACCATCTTCTACGAATTTATTTTTACCGCTATTATCCTTTGTTGAGTAAACGATCTCCCAAATTTTCTTTTCATCTCCCGTTCCAGTTACCTTTATCTTTTCAGCTGAAATAAAGGTTGTGCCGAATTTGTCAAACATGAAAACAATATTATTGGGATATGACTCAATAGGCTTCTCCCAGCCTGTATAAAGGTTAATGGTTGTATCATGTACTATTGAAGTTATGTTTCCATTGAGACTTATTTTTCCCGAATCTTTCAAATCGAAACGCCAAAAGCCATGTTGCGTAACAGATCCGTTTTCTTTTATCTCTTTGGTATATATAACCTTTGCATAATCTACGGCGTCTTCAAAACTTTTATAATAGTTTTTAAATTCACTTTTATAAGTACTGAGTGCTTCAGTACCATTAGGATTCTTTATAGTATCCTCAAAAAGCAACCATCCATCGAACTCAATGCCTTGTGAATCACTTTCAATATTCTCATATTGATATATGGGCAGTACATAATCGCTTTTAATTACATCAGCGGTTTTATGTACAAAGCCGCCAGCACTATCAAAGGCACCTGTCACTTGATCCATTGAACCGTAAATAAGCCAATCTTCGTTCAATTCCCCAAGTTCGTTACCGTTTTTATCGACCTTATGATAAATTATATTATTCGCTACATCCAAGCGGCAGAAACCAGTTGAAACATTAAGATGCTTCTCAAGATCAGTTTCATACCCTTCATTAAGTTTTATAGGGAAGCTGTAATAACCATCTTCATTATTCGCAACTATATAGCAGAAGAAATAAAGTCCATGGTGTTGCTTTGTAGGGTTTTCAATCTTTAACGTTGTTTTTACCTTGCCAGAATTATCTTCGACCTTTTCTTCTATAACAGCATCAACAGAAATCCCATTTATAACAACCTGTTTTTCACCAGCAGAGTCACCTATACGCATTGAATTTATAAACTTAGCTTCTGTGTTAACATACCAACAGAATTTAACGTCAAGAGCTGAATCAATTGTAGCTTCGTACGGTGCCCAAACGCCCTTTGATTTGTAAGTTTCAGCGCTTGCAAGGTATCCTCCGGAAAATTTATCCAATGTGTAACCCTTATAATTTGCATTATTTACATAAGCGTCAGCATTTTTGACTATAACGTTTTCTCCACCCGAAACATCAACGCCCGCACAGAAGAAAAGATACTTCACATTAATGTTCGCACCTTTATCAAAGGTAAAGCCTTTTCCTATCTCTGAACCGTCATTTAAATAAACAAGACCATCTTTAGCAAGGAATTCTTCAACCTTGATACATCCCGTAACATTTTTCGTTACGCCTTCTGCGATATAATGTTTTCCGTTATATGCAAAACTAACTGGCACTTTTCCGCTTCTGACTTCAATAGAATAATAGAGATAAGGCGTATGTTCCGTATCTATTACAAGGTTTTCAAATGAAAACGCTTCAGAACCTTTTAAATCCAAAGTTGCTGTTCCTGTTATGCCGTCATTATTTGCATATGTTCTCTTAGAAACGTTTCCATCTCCTGTAATTATGTTACCGTTTGCAACGTTTCCATCTCCTGTAATTATGTTACCGTTTGCAACGTCTATTTTTTCAGGAGCTTTGTCGCTGATTATAAGATAGTTAAGCATTACTTTTGAGGCTGTACTTCCAAAAAGATAAACAGTCTGTACAGTATCAGATTTGGTAGATTCAGTTTTCGTTAACGCTTTGAGGTCTATACATCCGTATTCATGTCCTGAAACCCATTTATTTTTGTTGGCATTAGTATCAGTGTTTGATAAATACGTGGTCATATCCTCTGCGAATTTGATTCCGCCGCAATTATTATCCTCTGCTCTGACAATAACGCCATCTTTGTGACCTACGTCAACACCAAAGCTTCCATAGGCGTCTCCACCGTTGAGAGAAGTTACAGAAATGGAGTAATACAGGTATCTACCTGATTGAGGATTAACACTCATTTCAATGTATCCAACGTTTTCGCTATTTACTGATATCCCGAGATTGGAATCTGTTCCATCACTATATCGAACAACAGAAACGTTTTTGGAATAATATTCATTATAATCATCCATAAGTCCAGTTCCTGTCTTAAGCAAAGAAGGGCGGAATTTTGGAAGATTATTTGCGGGAACACGGTTTATACCGCCAAGAAGCAATTCGCCCCAAACTGTATCTTTATACGAAGCGCAAGAACCAGTACGGTAAATCTCTCCTTCCTTTTTAGATTCCACCTCTTTATCATCTTTATTTCCCCAAAGGATTGGACTGCCTTCCGCGGCATAAGCCACATTATTATCCGTAAAAAGCATTACGGCAGAAATACCAAGAATAAGTGCAAGAAAAGCTGCGCAAATCTTCACGCAATTTCTTTTCAGAACATCGAGAATTTTGATTTTTTCTTTCTTATCCCGTTTTCCTTTGTTTTTCTGTGTATGTAAAGTCATAATGCCAACCTCCGTTAAACATTAAATCAACGCAAATTCGCACTATTTTTGTCCAAAAAGACACTGTGACAAATTTACACCAATTCGTATTTACATTATATATCCTATTTGTAAACTTGTCAAGGCTTTTTGTTAAAATAAATGTGTATTTTCTACAAAACGGAAACAACGCAGAAAGTTACGTCATCTCCCCTGCCTTTCTTTTTAAAAGCTGTATCCGCAAGAAGCATTGCTATATCCTTGGGAGTAGGTGTACAACCTTCAAAAAATCCCTCTGAAAACATTTTTTCAACAGCTTCGAAAACTGCACCTTCTCCACCGTCTGAAGCCATTATAACAATATCTTCCGAGAAACAATCCATAACGGTTTGCTCCGCAGAAGTTCCTGAAATTATCCCGCATGGCAGTGTTTTTGATGATACGGTATATGCCCTTCCGTTGCGAATTATCCAGCTTGATGCGGCACCTGCTTTTATAAACGTCGCCTTCCCTCTCACCAAATCAATTTCCATCAAATCTACGGTAACAAACGTTTCGTCTCCCGAAGCCGCTACAACGTTACCAAGCATAGATACTGCTCCCGCCTTATCTATACCCGCACACAGAAGCTTTTCAAGAAAAACAGTACCGAGCCTTGAGCATACTGCCGCATCTCTCCCGCTTCCCATTCCATCACTTATAACCGAATAAAAATAACCGTCATCAACAGAAAAAACCGATATACTGTCTCCGCAAATTATCTCACCTTTTTTAGGAACGGAAATTTTGTAAAATTCCACTTTAAACGGGCATATCGCTTTCAACGTCATATTTGCAGTTTTTTGAAAGGTCTCAAGAGAAGTTATTGAAACGTGTTTTTCAAGACAACGTTCCACTTCTCTTTTGATAGCCTTTTCAGGGAACGGAACTCTGAAAGGGATTCCCGTTATCTCTATTTCGGGAAGCCTGACTCCGGAAACAGTAATGTTCAAAGCACGTATGTTTTCCCCTTCAAGAGCAACTCTTATTTTTCTTGACGCAAGAACATCACGGCAATATCGGCTCTCCGCTTTCTTTTCCCCATAGGCGAGAAGCCTTGACATTGCCATATAATCCTCAGCCAACGTTTCTATTCTCGAGCCTGCGCCAAAAGGCTTTTCATCCAACGTTTCATTGAGCTTTTCTTCGAGTATATTCCATCTCGGGCACCCCTCTTTAAAATTGTCGGAAAAATCCACTTCGGCAATTTTACGGTTTTTCAGAATACTTTTGCATATTCTGTTTTTCGTAACCTCCGTAGGAAGTCTGCAACCTACACAAGTTTCGCATTCCGCAGAAAATATATTGTCAACTACTAATCTGACCTTTTCCTCTCTCTCTCGTCTTTTAGCCTTTGATACGCTTTGCAATGCAAGGGAAATATTACCTATAGCTTCAGACAGTTTTTTATCGGAGTAAGTATTGGCAGAAGAAATCTTCAAAGGTATTTTTATTCTTTTTTTATCAAGGAAAAGCTCCGACAAAGAAAACCACAAAGCACAACCCCATAGAGAGCTGAATATAAAATCCCACCCCGAAATGCCAAATGCCGCAGAGGATAATATCACCGCGGCTTCAAGAAGAAAAATGCCTGCCCCTCTTTTTTTTCGCATAAAGAAACCGCCTGCAAGACTTCCAAGGACAAAAACCGGTATGTATTCTGTTCCCAACGCCATTCCGACAAAAAACCCCACCAAGCCCCCCAGGAAATAACCGCCCTTTTCGCATCCTTCAAGACAGAGTAAAATTGCAATTATTATACCGAAAGACAAAACTCCTAATTCTACGTTTTTAAAAACAAGGGTCAATGCGAAAGAAATGCATAAAAATCCTCCGTCAGCCAGTGGTTGCGACGAAGCTTTTCCACGCCCTGTTAATCCTGAAAAAGCAAGCGAAAAAAGGGGTATACTGCAAACAGCAAAGAAAAAGCCGTACACTCCGCAAGGCAAAAAAGCGATTGATGAAAGGAAGGGAGAGAGCCACGCAAGATCCTCTCGTCCAATTTTTTCCCAAAGCAGAACTACTGCCGCCAAAATTAAAGCGCCTACGGAAGAATACACCCCGTTTTCAAAGAACAATGAGGAGAAAAGCACGCCTAAAAGCGCACATATTCTTCCTTTTTTATACTTTTCACCGCCACAAGTCCAAAGATAAGCACACAAAAAAGAAACACCAAAAGGTCTTATCCCCCCAAGTGATGCAAAGGAAAGCACAAAGCTCCATATAAACGCCCAAATCTCCTTCGCATAAAAAACAACATTTTCTTTAAGCAAACCGAGAATTCTAACCGCAATAACAGAAACGGTTCTTTTTTTAACTTCCGTGATATTCATAACAAACCTCCGATTTTTATATCTTCAAATAATATATCATTCGGGTGTTATAAAAATTGTCGAAAACAGACTTTGCTTTTTGACGTTTTTTTAGTTTCGAAAAGACAAAAAGAAGATTTTTTGTATGCAAAGTCAAAAAAAGAGCCACTGTGACAATACACAGTAGCCCGAATTATCGAATTTTTTATTTTTTTGTTTTTACCTTCACATTGGATTTTGGCTGAACCTTCTTTTTGACGTTCTTGCCGTCGTCGGTTTTTCCGCAAAGCCAGATAACAAGAAGAATAAATCCAACAATTGGGATAAGCCCAACGAGAAGAAGCTTTCCGCTTTTTCCCGCATCGTGAAGTCTTCTGACGGCGATAGCGACTTGGGGAACTACCATAAGGAACACAAAAACGAGATAAAGGTATTTTATAGCGCCAACGGTAGTAAGTCCGCTTATAAAGCCCGTTATAAACTGCAACGCCAAGGTTATAACAGCAAAAAAAGCCGTAAAAGTCCAAAACTCTTTTTTTGTTACTTTTCCTTCAAAATCAGAATAATTATTTTTTAAGCAATAAACAAAAAATTCCATATAAAACCTCGAAAACCTTTAAAACGAACGATTTATAACCAAATTTCAAATTACTTTAAGCATTTTACCACAACAAGAGTAAAAAATCAACATATATTTCCGATTTTTATTTTTTTGATTTTTTTAAAAATAAAAAAAGGGTTTTTAGATTTTTTTGCGTATATATACTATAGTGAAAAAATTCAACGTTTAAAGGAGGCGGTATTTTGCGTATTCCTGATGAAACAATAACAGAAATAATTGAACGTACGGATATCGGGGATTACATATCAAGATACGTTCCCTTGAAGCGTGCAGGCTCGGTGCTGAGCGGGTCATGCCCATTCCATAGCGAAAGAACTCCCTCCTTCACAGTTTTTCCGAACACAAAATCATATTATTGCTTCGGATGCGGAGCAGGCGGAAACATTATAGGCTTCGCAATGGCTATAAACGGACTTGATTACGTTGAGGCGTTGAGATTACTTGCAAAGGAAACAGGCGTGCCTATTCCCGAAAGCTCCGAAGAAAAATCCTTTGGAATAAAGAAAGCCCGAATTTACGAGGCAAACAAAGAAGCGGCAAGGTTTTTCCATCAAAGTCTTATGGGTGAAAAGGGAAAATCTGCTTTAAATTATCTGACAAACAGAGGACTTACCCTTACCACCATAAAACGTTTTGGCATAGGATATGCTCCTGACTCCTGGAGCGCCCTTTACGATCTTCTGAAAAGCAAAGGGTTTACAGACGAGGAGGTTGACGTTGCTTTTCTTTGCAAAAAGGGTAAAAACGGAAAGATGTATGACATCTTCAGAAACCGTATTGCCTTCCCTTTGATTTCAACAACAGGTGAAGTTTTAGGCTTCAGCGCAAGAAGGCTCAACGAAAACGACGATCGAAAATACGTCAACACGTCAGATACACCAGTTTTCAAGAAAAGCAAATTCGTTTTTGCTCTCAATATGGCTAAAGCTCATAGTGCTACAGAGCTTATAATGTGCGAAGGATGCGTTGATGCAATCGCCCTTCATCAAGCCGGATTCGACGGCGCAGTAGCAACTCTTGGAACAGCTATAACTCCCGAACAGTCCAGAACCCTTGCCAAGTATACAAAGAAAATATATCTTTGCTACGATTCCGATACAGCGGGACAGACCGCGGCAGAAAAAGGCATAAAGCTTTTGGCCCAGCTTGGAATATCCTCAAAAGTAGTTAAAGTTACAAACGCCAAAGACCCTGACGAATATATAAAAAAATACGGTGCTGAAAGCTTCCGAAAGCTCCTTCAGGGTGCAAACGGAGAAATCGATTTTCTCATAAGCAAAACGGTTGGAAATCTTGATATATCCATTTCAGAAAACAAGCTGAAAGCCGTATCTGATGTATGCGAGCTTTTGGCAAGTCTTGATACCTTGGCTGAAAGAGAAATATATTCAGAACGAGCCGCTAAGATGTTAGGTGTCAGCAAGGACGCTATAACAGAAGGTATCAGAAGGCGAAGGAAGAACCTTGAACGTAAAGGCAAAAAAGAGTTTGACAAAAAAGAAATGCTCAGAACAATGGGTGCGGGAGACAAAGTAAACAAGGATAAGCTTTCCATGCCTGGTGAAGCACTTCTCGAAGAAAAGCTCCTCGGAATACTGATGATCCAACCTGAGCTATACAAATTCGCTGAAGGAAGAATAAACGAAAGCATTTTCTTCACAGAATTCGGCAAAAAAGTATTTTCCGTTTTCAAAAACGATTTTGAAAGCGGTACAGAACCTATTATTTCCAATGAATCCTTGACCGCAGAAGAAACCTCATCAATAGCAAGAATGATAGCGGTGCGTCAATCTCACGGAGATAATACGAAAGAGGCTGTCTTAAAGCTTACGGAAGCATTGGAAGATAAAAAAAGAAAATCCGATGCGGATAAAGCAATTTCAGATGCTGATGAGGATTCACGAGGAGAGGCACTGAAAAACTACATTGATTCCATTAAAAAGAATAAAAAATAATACATAAATACCAAGGAGAAACAAAATGACAGAAGAAAAAAAGAATCTTTTTGCAAGCTTCATAGAAGCCTGGAAAACAAAGGGTTCCGTAAGCTCAAGCGACGTGCTCGACGCTATTGACTGCTTTGACTGTTCCATTGAAGATTTAGAGTTTATTTGCGATATGCTCGATTCAAGCGGAATTGAAATCAACGCAGATTACGACCCAGCTCTCGCAGAGCTTCAGAATGGATTCCAAGAGGAAGAAGAGCAGAGTGAATACGACAGCGAAGACGTTGACGTTCTTTTGGCACAGGAAGGTCTTTCAATAGATGACCCTGTTAGAATGTATCTCAAAGAAATAGGAAAAGTTCCCCTTCTTTCCGCAGACAAGGAATTAGAGCTTGCAAGCCGTATGGCAGCAGGCGATCAGAAAGCAAAAGACCAGCTTGTTGAAGCAAACCTCAGACTTGTTGTAAGTATTGCGAAGAAATATATTAACAGAGGTATGTTTTTCCTTGATCTCATTCAGGAAGGAAATCTGGGATTGATGAAAGCCGTTGAAAAATTCGATTACGGCAAGGGATACAAATTCTCTACTTATGCAACATGGTGGGTAAAGCAGGCAATTACCAGAGCTATTGCAGATCAGGCAAGAACTATAAGAATTCCTGTTCACATGGTGGAAACCATCAACAAGGTGCTTCGCGTTTCCCGTCAGCTCCTTCAAAAGTTAGGCAGAGAGCCAACCAGCGAAGAAATTGCAAAAGAGGTTAACCTTTCCCCTGAACGTGTAAGAGAAATTCTGAAAATATCACAGGACCCTGTTTCTCTGGAAATGCCTATAGGTGAAGAAGAAGATAGCCACTTGGGCGACTTCATTGCAGATGAAAGCACTCCTTCCCCTGCGGAAGCCGCATCATACGTTATGCTTCACAAGGCTCTTTTCGAAGTTCTTAAAACTCTCACACCAAGAGAAGAACAGGTATTAAAGCTTAGATTCGGTCTTATTGACGGAAAGCAGCGTACTCTTGAAGAAGTTGGAAAACAGTTCAAAATCACACGTGAAAGAATCCGTCAGATTGAAGCAAAAGCATTAAGAAAGCTCCGTCACCCTGCAAGAAGCAGAAAGCTCAAGGACTTTATGGAATAAAAGTCCGCGGCAAGATTTACAGGAGGTATAAAACATGATCCAGAAAAATACGATATTTGCAAAAAAGACAGCCGCCGACTATATCAGAGAAACGGAAGCGGACAAAAAAACTATTGAAGTATTGAATCAGGTTATTGATGCTCTCATAGCAAAAGGATGCTATGACCCAATTAACCAATTACACGGATATATAATCTCCGAAGACCCCACGTATATAACGAGCATGAATAACGCCCGTTCACTTATCACTTCCGTCCAGACGGACGATATTATAAGAGTTCTTCTCAGAGTTTTCCTCAAAGCTAAGGTTGAAGAAGAAAAGAAAAATATTGAAAGAAGGTAACTAATAATGTCAGAAGCCGCAAACGACAAGGTTTTGATGTACAAGGGCAAGCCACTTGTAAGACAGGACAACGTAATATATTACGGTTTTCCCACAGATAAAGCAATTTTGTATATGAATATACTTGAATCCGAAAAAGTCGGAGATACTTCTGTTGCAACTAAAGTTCTCGTTCAGATTCACAGCACAGAAAGCGGTTTGTCAGCAAGCCAGAAGATAATAAAGCAATGTGAAAAGAAATCATTTTACGAAGCTTTTGATATTGGAATGATATGGCTCGAACGCGAGCTTAGAGCAAAATAATCCGATGAAAGACAAAAATCAGAAATATCAGTCTTTTTCTCAAGCCCGCTGTGAAAGCTGTGAGTTTTACGATTACGACGAGGACTCCGACACATATTGCTGTAACGTTGGACTCGATCAGGACGAATACGAAAAATTTGCACTTCATACGGATTTCAACTGCCGTTTTTACAGATATTACGACGAATATAAGACGGTAAGAAAACAGAATTAATCGAGTAGGAGGCTAACCATTAGTTGATTAGCCGACCTCTCACACCACCGTGCGTACGGTTCCGTACACGGCGGTTCAATCATATTAAGCGCAAAGACTTG